>NZ_JAYEZL010000004.1:0-372938 GCF_037031165.1 Halobacterium yunchengense
CGCCCCGAATCCGTCGTCTTCACGCCCGAACTCCCGAAGACCCGCTCCGGGAAGATCATGCGACGCCTCCTCGAGGACATCGCCAACGGCGACGACCTCGGCGACACCTCCACCCTCCGAAACCCCGACGTCGTCGACGACATCCAGGCGAAAGTCGGCGGCGACTGACCGCACTGCGGCTTCTTCGCAGGCCACACACGGACTCAGAGGACGTGCCCCGCCGTCATGGGCGGCCACTGGCGCTCGGAACTCTCGCGGGTGGTGCTGGGGAGCGTCGCCGAAAGGTGTTGCGCCGCACGCGCCTGCCGGTGCTCGTCGTCGACGCCGAACGGGGGGCGGAGCCGTGACCCGGCGCCACCGAGCCACGCCTGCGTCCGCGACCGACGCCGGCCCGACGGAGGGCCGTCGATGAGCGCGCTGGACGCCGTCCGCGAGCACGTCGCCGAACAGCACGACGGGATGCTCTTCGACGCCGTCTTCGCGGTCGGTTGGGTGACGGTCGTCTCGCTGCTGTTCGAGGCCCTCGACGCGCCCGCCCTCGTCTACTACGGGGCCCTCGCCAGCGGCGTCGTCGCGTACTTCGGGTTCGTCTACTCGCTGCAGGTCGCCCGGGAGACGCAGTAGCGGCCCGACGCCGCTCTCCTCACCCGAGGAGGTACCGCGTCCACGGGTAGCGCTCGACGAGCGGCTGGCCGCCGACGTCGTACTGTTCGACTGCCTTGTCCAACCCGAGGATGCGGCCGGCGCCGAACGCCGCCACGGACAGGAACACGAGCATGTACGCGAAGTCGCCGTTGATGTAGCCGTGGCCGACGTCCCAGTTGCCCAGGTAGAACAACAGCATCATGAACGCGCCCCAGAACGCGGCGAGCCGCGTGAGGAAGCCGACGATGAGGCCGAGGCCGATGAGGACCTCGCCCCACGGCACGGCGACGTTCACGAAGTCGACGAACCACGGTGTCTCGCCCATCGCGACGAAGACGTCCGCGACGGGGCTGCCGTTGGCCGGCGGCGAGTTCTGCAGGTAGCCGGCCGCGCCGAAGCTCCCGGAGAGCACCTTGTCGACGCCGCTCTGGAGGAAGGCGACCCCCATCATGAGCCTGAGCGCGAGGATGAACCAGACGCTCAGGTGGTGGAGTTTCCCCTCGGCGGTGAACCCGCCGAGGCTACTGCGGAGTGTGGATTCTGTGGTTGCCATGATTCGTTGAACATTTTCACGGGGGGATTTAATAAAGGAGGGCAGCAGTTCCCGGAGTCTGGGGACTGGCGCGGCGGAACGCGACGCGCTTCGGCCGTCGGGGCCGCCGGTTCGGACCGTCGCCGAGTTACACCCTCGCTCGGACACCGGGGGAACCGGCACACGAGACGCGCGGGACGGGCGAGACGTACGAGATACCTCATATTGACATACATGACTGTATACGGATAGGAGTGCAGTCGGCGAGAAACGCGCCTAGACCTCCGTTAGAGGCGTCACGGGGGATATCCACGACGTCATTCCGCGATAATCCCGATCACAGCTATTCTGAAATAGGTGCCTATTCTCTTCTCTTGGGGCTCAGCGACGCCGATCTCGGCCGGAGACTGAGCTCGGCCTTCTCCTCGACGGTTCGGGAACGTCGATGGTGTCTGGTAGGTTCGGGGAAGAGTCTGATTCTTGCTACGATTGGTGGCGCGGGGGTCCCAACGCAGCGGCGCGGACGGGGTGGGTGCGCTCAGATGTCCGTGATGCGGCGGTGCTCGGTCTCGACGGCGGCGGCGTCCTCGGTGAGCAGCGCGACGACGAGGTAGTCGGCGTAGTCGGCGACGTAGTCCACGAGCTTCGCGATGCGGTCGGAGTCGATTGCCTCCAGGGAGTCCAGGAGGATGCAGGGCACGTCCTCGTACACCTCGTGGGCGAGGAAGCCCGCGAGCGCCAGCACGAGGCCCGTGATCTCGCGCTCGCTCTCCGAGAGGTGGTCGACGGTGTCCTCGTAGGCCGCCCCGGAGTCGGTGGTGCGGACGACGTGCAGGTCGAAGGCCGTCTTCGTCACCGTGCGGCGGCCCTCGGTGACCTCGCGCTCCCGGCGCTCCAGCCAGATGCGGTCGAGGTTGTCGTAGTCCAGCATCTCCAGGACCGTCTCCATGTGGTCGTTGAACTCCTCGACGGTGTCCCGCTCGATGCGCTCGATCTTCGTGCGGAGCTCCGTGAGCTCGTCCTCGACGCGCTCGCGTTCGGCCTTGAGGTCGGGCTCCTCCTCGATGCGGGCCTCGACCTCCGCGATCTCCGCCTCGACGGCCTCGAGGTCCTGCTCGAGGCGACCCAGCTCGTACTCGAGCTCGTTGGCCTCGCGGTGGTGCTCGAGCACCTCGCTGTACTCCTGGGCCTCCAGGTCCTCGACGGCGGCCTCCACGTCCTCCACGTCGGCGATGAGGTCGTCGCGGCGCTCCTCCAGGCGGTCGATGGAGGACTCCGCGCGCTCGATCTCGTCGCCGAGCTCGCGGAGGCGTCGCTGGACGCGCTCGCGCTCGCGTTCGGCCTCCTCGAGCTCGCGGCGCTCGGCCTGCAGGTCGTCGATCTCGTCCTCGACGGCCGAGACCTCGTCGAGTTTCTCCGTGCTGAACTCCCGCAGCTGGTCGACGGTCGCCTCGATCTGCTCGCGCTCGACGGCGCTCCCGCACGTCCAGCAGACGACGTCGTCGCCGTCGACGAGCCCGGCGGTGACGTCGCCGTCGTCGTCCTCGAGTGCGGCCAGCGCGTCGGGACCGGCGTCCTCGAGGACGTCCTCGTTGAAGCTGATGACGCTCCGGAGCTCGGACAGCTCGGACTCGAGGCGCTGCTTGCGGTCGCGCAGGCGGCGGATCTCGGCCTCCACCTCGTCGAGTTCGCCGTCCGGCGCGTCCGCCAGCGACTCGCGTTCGGCCTCGAGGTCGGCGCGCTCGCTCTCCAGGCTCGAGAGGCGCTCGCGCTCGGTCTCCAGCTCGTACCGGACGTCCTCGAGCTCCGACCGCAGCGAGCTGAGCTCGTCGAGTTTCTCCTCGAGTTCGGCTTTCTGCTGCTGGCGCTGCTCGACGTCGTCGGTCGCCTCCAGTTCCGCCTCGACGGACGCGAGGTCCTCGCGCGTGTCCGCGATCTCCGCCTCGAGTTCGTCGCGTCGCTGCTCTTTCTCAGGGAGCACGCCCTTCAGGCGGTCGATCTCCGCGAGGTCGTCCTCGATGCGGTCCCGTCGGTCGACGAGCCGGTCGATCTCCGCCTCGATCTCGTCGGTGTCGACGGGCTGGAGGATGATGTCGTGGAGTTCGTCGCCGCGCTCGACGGCGCGGCGCACCTCGTTGTTCTCCAGGAGGAACGCGAAGAGGTCCGCGAGCTCGGGGTCGTCGAGGTAGGGGTCGCCGCCGGAGACGACCGTCTCGCCCTGCCGGGAGAGGTGTCGCGTGTAGGTCTCGCCGCCGACGTCGAGCTCGACGGACGCCTCGTCGGCGTCGCCCTTGACGGTCACGTTGTCGCTGCCCATCGCCGCCATGAACGCCTGCAGCAGCGACGTGCGGTTGGTGGCGTTCCTGCCGGCGAGGACGTTCACGCCGGACGAGAACTCGACGGCGGTCTCCTCGATGCCGCCGACGTTCTCGACGCGGAGTTCCCCGTCCGACAGTCTCTGCTCTTGCACACCCATGCCCAGTACTCAAGGTATCAGCGCAATAAATCTTGTCGAACGGGGGCCCGGTGGAAGGCGGTTGCCACCAAAGGCGGGGGGACAGCTATAACCGGTCCGGCCCGAGTTGGTGACGCATGGCCGATGGCGAACGCGATGCGGGCGGCCGGCGGAGCAAGGTCGCTCGCGTCATCGACGAGTACGACCTCCACGGACTCGGCGAGGAACTGGAGGCGCGGTGGACGGCGACCGGAGACGACCACTGGAGCCTGCGCGACCTCGCGGCGCACGTCAACGAGGCCGTCGTCCGGGAGCGCTTGCGCGCGACCGGCGCGAACCCCTCGGAGGCGTACGTCGAGAGCGTGGTCGGGCTGTTGACGGGTGACGGCGGTGGCGGTGCCGACGAGACCCACCTGCGGCGTCGACTGGAGCGCGAGGGCGTGGACGTCGACGGGCTGGCCGCGGACCTCGTGACCTACCAGGCGGTGCGGTCGTACCTCCGCGAGTACCGCGGCGCGGAGTACGAGCGCGAGGTGGGGGACCGCGTGGCGGCAGCGAGCACGGCCGTCCAGAAGCTCCGCGGCCGCCTCACGTCGGTGACGGAGTCGAAGCTCGAGCAGCTCCGGTCGACGGCCCGGATCACGCTGGGGGAGTTCCGCGTCATGGTGGACGTCCAGGTGCTGTGCACCGACTGCAACACGCAGCGCGGCGTCGCGGAACTGCTGGCGGCGGGCGGCTGCGACTGCGAGGACGAAGGAGGAGAATAACAGAAGTACGTGTGTTATGCTTGCGCCAGTGTCACTCGCGTGAGTCCCGGACGCGAGCGGGGCGGACGCGAGAGGCGTCGCGCGCGTCCGGGGCCCCGGAAAACACGGCAGGAACGTGCCGGGACTCGGCAGGTAGCGGGACCAAGTCAGGTACTGGGGCCCAGACACGCGTCGGGACCCGGGCACGTGCTGGGGTCCGCCCGGAACGGGAGTCCGGCACGGCCAAACTTCCCCGGTTCCGAAAAGCCAAGGGAGTGACCGTGCTACCTCCCGGCAACCAGATGGCATCCAACGAACGCGGCGCGCCCGGTGGCGGGCGCCCGGCGGCGGACGACCGGTCGGCGTACGACTACGTCAGCGACGACGTCGCCCGCCCGGGCCTCGTCGAGGACCTCCGCGGGCTCGTGGACGGGGACGTGCGCTTCGACACGTACACGCGACAGCTGTACGCGACGGACGCGTCCGCCTACGAGGTGACGCCCATCGGCGTCGTGTTCCCGGCGAGCACCGCGGACGTGTCGGCGGTAGTGGAGTACTGCGCGGACCGCGAACTCCCCGTGCTGCCCCGCGGCGGCGGCACCAGCCTCGCCGGCCAGGCCGTCAACGAGGCGGTCGTCCTCGACTTCACGCGGCACATGGACGACGTCGTCGACGTGCGGCCCGACGACCGCGAAGCCACGGCGCAGGCGGGCGCCGTCCTCGAGGAGCTGAACGGCCTGCTGGCGCCCCACGACCTGAAGTTCGCGCCCGACCCCGCCGCCGGCGACCGCAGCGCCATCGGCGGCGCCATCGGGAACAACTCCACGGGCGCCCACTCGCTGAAGTACGGGAAGACGGACGCGTACGTCGAGGAGTGCGAGGTCGTGCTCGCGGACGGCACGGTCGAGCGGTTCGGCGAAGTCGACCTGGACGCGGTCCGCGAGCGCGCGGACGCCGACAGCGATGACCTCCTCGAGCGCATCTACGCGGCCGTCCGGGACGTCGTCGACGACCACGGCGACGAGGTCGCCGAGCGGTTCCCGGACCTCAAGCGGAACGTCTCCGGGTACAACCTCGACCGCCTCGTCGACGAGGCCGCGGACGGCAGCGTCAACCTCGCGCGCCTGCTCGCGGGCAGCGAGGGCACGCTCGCGGTCGTCACAGAGGCGACGGTCTCCCTCGAGCCCGTGCCGAACACGAAGTCCGTGACGCTGCTGACGTACGAGAGCGTCGTCGACGCCGTCTCCGACGTGACCCACGTCCTCGAGCACGACCCGGCCGCGGTGGAACTCATCGACGACACGCTCATCGACCTCGCCGGCGAGACCGCGGAGTTCGAGGACGTCGTCGCGCTCCTCCCCGAGAACACGCGCGCCGCGCTGCTCGTGGAGTTCTACGCCGCGGACGACGCCGAGGGGAAAGCGAAGACCGCCGACCTCGTCGCCGACCGCGTTCCCGGCGAGGGCGGGGTGGCTCCGAGCGGCGACCGGTTCGCGTTCGACGCGCTGGAGGCCCACGACGACGAGGAGCGCGCGACGTACTGGAAGCTCCGGAAGTCCGGACTCCCCATCCTGCTCAGTCGGACGAGCGACGCCAAGCACATCTCGTTCATCGAGGACGCCGCCGTCCCGCCCGAGCACCTCCCGGAGTTCGTCACGCGCTTCCAGGAGATCCTCGAGGACAACGACACGTTCGCGTCCTTCTACGCGCACGCCGGCCCGGGCGTCCTGCACGTCCGGCCGCTCGTGAACACGAAGTCCGACGCCGACCTCGAGGCGATGGTGGACATCGCCGACCGCGTCACGGACATGGTCGTGGAGTTCGGCGGCAGCGTCTCCGGCGAGCACGGCGACGGCCGCGCGCGCACCCAGTGGAACCGCAAGCTCTACGGCGACGAGCTCTGGGGCGTGTTCCGGGACCTGAAGACCGCCTTCGACCCGGACTGGCTGCTGAACCCGGGCCAGGTCTGCGGCGACGTCTCCATGACGGAGCACCTGCGCTTCGACCCCGGTTACGACTTCGAGGCGGGCTTCTCCGCGGCGCTCAACTGGGAGAACGAGAACGGCTTCCAGGGGATGGCGGAGCTCTGCCACGGCTGCGGCGGCTGCCGCACGAGCCAGGACGCGGGCGGCGGCGTGATGTGTCCGACGTACCGCGCCGCCGACGAGGAGATCACGTCGACGCGCGGCCGCGCGAACATGCTCCGGCAGGCGATGAGCGGCGACCTGCCGGACGACCCGACCAGCGACGAGTTCGTCGACGAGGTCCTGGACCTCTGTATCGGCTGCAAGGGCTGCGCGAAGGACTGTCCGAGCGAGGTGGACATGGCGAAGATGAAAGCGGAGGTCGTCCACGAGCGCCACCAGCGCGAGGGCGCGAGCCTCCGTGACAGGCTGTTCGCGAACGTCGACCGCCTCGCGGCGCTCGGGTCGGCGACCGCGCCGCTGTCGAACCTCGCGCCGAAGCTCCCCGGCGCCCGCGCCGTCCTCGAGAAGACGGTCGGCATCGCCAGCGAGCGGTCGCTGCCGTCGTTCCAGCGCAGGACGCTGAGAGACTGGTTCGAGGCTCGCGGCGGCAGCGAGGTCCCGGCCGCGAGCGCGGAGCGCCGCGCCGTGCTGTTCGCGGACACGTACACGAACTACGCCCACCCCGAGATCGGGGAGGCGGCGGTGCGCGTGCTGGAAGCCGCTGGCGTCCACGTCGACCTCGCGGACAACACGGACAGCGGCCGGCCGGCCCACTCGAAGGGGTTCCTCGAGAAGTCCCGCGGGGTCGCCGAGTCGAACGTCGCGGAACTCGACCCGCTCGTGCGTGACGGCTGGGACGTCGTGCTCGTCGAACCCTCGGACGCCGTGATGTTCCAGTCGGACTACCGCGACCTCCTGAGCGGGGACGCCGTCGAGCGGGTCGCCGAGAACACGTACGGCGTCCTCGAGTACCTCGACGCGTTCCGCCTGGACGAGGCGCTCGCGTTCGACGCGCCGACCCGGTCGCTGGCCTACCACGGCCACTGCCACCAGAAGGCGACGAAGAAAGACCATCACGCGGTCGGCGTCCTGCGGCGCGCCGGCTACGACGTCGACGCCGTCGACTCGACGTGCTGCGGCATGGCGGGGACGTTCGGCTACGAGGCCGAACACCACGCGATGAGCGAGGCCATCGGCTCCATCCTCGTCGACCAACTGGACGACAGCAGCGGCGACCTCGCGGTCGCGCCGGGCGCGTCCTGCCGCACCCAGCTGGAGGACATGCTCGACGAGCGGTCCCGCGACGCCGGCCGCGTCGTCCCCGAGGACAGGGAGAGCCCGCCGACGCCCGTCGAGATGGTCGCCGCCGCGCTCCGCGAGTGACGCGACCACCGCGCTCGCGTCGGCTGGTTCGACCGCTTCGACCGATTCGGCCACTGCGCTCGCTTCGGCTGGTCCGACCGCTTCCACGTTCCGGCCTCGCGTCCCTCGTAACCGGGTGGGAGTGAGACACGTCCCCATCGCCGGAACTACTCGGGAAGACAGAATAGCCGTGTATCTGGTACGTCGGCCTCCGGCTGGCCCGGGCCCCTCCGGGTGGTAGGCGGCCGCTCCCCGGTACCGAGAGGGCTCGAAGCCACGTCAGCCGCCGTCTCCGCGAGCCGGGGCGAGTCGGCAGACCGCCGGCCGTTCGACTCGGTTCCATCCGCGGTGCGACCGAGTGTGTGACCCGCGGAGGCCGCCTCCGAGGCGATACGTCGGCCGGCACGCTCGACGGAACGGGGACTGGCGGGGACTGGTGGTCCGGCTGCTCTCGACTAGGAGAGGACGTGTCAACCCCACGATTGGAACGAGCACTAGTAGCGAGTGTGAGTGGAATCCAGTAGTGCGACGACAGTCGCCTGCGACCGACGCGGACTGCGGTGACCGGAAGACATAACCCGAATCTGTCCCGATACGTGCGCAATGCGAACGGACAACACAGACGAGTTCGCGTCGGCGCTCGCGGCCGCCGACGTCGAGTGCACGCGCACGACGGCCGCCGACCTCCCGGGGACGCTCGCCGACGTCGTCACGCAGCCGGCAGTCGGCGCGCCGCTGGACGTCGACGGCGTGTCGCTGGCCGACGCGCCGGTCGAGACCGAGGTGACGCCGCGGCGCCTCGACGACGCGGAGACGGGCGTGACGCGCGTCCACGGCGGCGTCGCCGAGTACGGGACGTTCGTCGTCCAGGCCGACGCCGCCGGCACGGAACCGGTCGCGCTGTACCCCACCGAGCACGTCGGCGTCGTCTGCGCGAGCGACGTCCGCGCGGACGTCCGGTCGACGGTCGACTGGCTCGGCGGGGAGTTCGACGCCGGCCGCGACACCGCGGTGCTGGCGACCGGGGCCAGCGCCACCGCCGACATGGGCGAGCTGGTGACGGGCGTCCACGGCCCGCAGACTGTCCACGCGGTCCTGGTCACCGACCGATGAGCCGGCGCGAGAAGGCCCAGCGCATCCGCCACCTGCTGGACACTGAGGGCGACGCCGTCTTCGAGAACACCACGCACATCAACGACGGCCGCCTCGAGGCCAACGCCACGCGGGACGACATCGAGGCGCTCCGCGAGGAGGCACGCGCAATCAAGGAGGACGCCATCGAGCGCCTCCCCGAACTGATAGAAACGGTCCGGGAGTCCGTCGAAGCGAACGGCGGCACCGTCTACCTCGCCGAGGACGCCGCCGACGCCAACGACTACATCACCGACGTGGCCGCGCGGAAGGACGCCGACGTGCTCGCGAAGTCGAAGTCGATGACCAGCGAGGAGATCGAGGTCAACGACGCGCTCGAGGCCGCGGGCGTCGAGGTCTGCGAGACGGACCTCGGCGAGTTCGTCCTCCAGGTCGCCGAAGAAGCCCCCTCGCACCTCGTCGGCCCGGCGTTCCACAAGTCCACCGCGGAGATCGCGGACCTGTTCAACGCGCACTTCGACCCCGGGGAACCCCTGGAGACCGCCGAGGACCTCACGGCGTTCGCGCGCGACCACGTCGGCGCCCAGATCCGCCGCGCCGACGTCGGGATGACCGGCGCGAACTTCGTGTTCGCGGCGTCCGGCACCGTCGCGCTCGTCACCAACGAGGGCAACGCCCGGAAGTGCGCGGTCACGCCGGACACGCACGTCGCGGTCGCCGGCGTCGAGAAGCTGATTCCGAGCGTCGACGACTTCACGGCGTTCGCGGAACTCATCGCGCGCGCCGGCGGCGGCCAGGACATCGCCACCTACCTCTCGCTGTTGACGCCGCCCGTCGACTCGCCGGTCGTCGACTTCGACGAGCCGGACGAACCCCTGGACGCCAGCACCGACGACCGCGAGTTCCACCTCGTCCTCCTGGACAACGGCCGGACGGCGATGCGCGAGGACGACGACCTCCGGGAGACCCTGTACTGCATCCGGTGTGGCGCGTGCGCGAACTCGTGTGCGAACTTCCAGCACGTCGGCGGGCACGCGTTCGGCGGCGAGACGTACACCGGCGGCATCGCCACGGGCTGGGAGGCCGGCGTCTACGGCCTCGACTCCGCGGCCGAGTTCAACGACCTCTGCACTGGCTGCAGTCGCTGCCTGAACGCCTGTCCCGTGAAGATCGACATCCCGTGGATCAACACCGTCGTCCGGGACCGCGTCAACCGCGGCACGGACCGCGAGTTCGACTGGCTCGTCGAGGGGCTGTCGCCGGACGCCGATCCGGGCGGCGTCGACCTCCAGAAGCGGCTGTTCGGGAACTTCGGCGCGCTCGCGAAGCTCGGTTCCGCGACGGCGCCCCTCTCGAACCGGCTCGCGGACGCACGTCCCGTTCGCGCGCTCCTCGACCGCGTCGCCGGCGTCGACCCGCGCCGCGACCTCCCCGAGTTCCGGCGGGAGACGCTCGCGGACTGGTTCGCGTCCCGGACGCCGCTTCCGGCGGCCGGCGAGAGCGACCGCGAGGTCGTCCTCTATCCGGACGCGTACACGAACTACGTGCTCGTCGACCGCGGGAAGGCGGCCGTCCGAACGCTGGAGGCCCTCGGCGTCGACGTGGCGCTGGCGCCCTGCCGCGAGAGCGGGCGCGCGCCGCTCTCCCAGGGGATGCTCGCGACCGCCCGGCGGCAGGCAGACCGCGTCGCCGACAGCCTCGAGCCGTTCCTCGAGGACGGCCGGGACGTGGTGGTCGTCGAGCCGTCGGACCTCGCGGCGTTCCGCGACGAGTACGGTCGCCTGCTCGACGGCGAGCGCGCGGACCGCGTCGCCGAGCACAGCTACGAGGTGATGGAGTACGTCTACGGCCTCCTGGAGAACGGCGCGGACGCGGACGCCCTCTCCGGGGGCGGCGAGCTCGCGTACCACAGCCACTGCCAGCAGCGCACGCTCGGCCTCGACGTCTACACGGAAGCCGTCCTGGAGCGACTGGGCTACGACGTCGTCACCTCGGACGTGGAGTGCTGCGGGATGGCGGGGAGCTTCGGGTACAAGTCCGAGTACTACGAGCTCAGCGTCGACGTCGGCGAGACGCTGCGCGACCAGCTGGAAGCCGACCCGGCGGCCGACCGCGAGGTGGTCGCCAGCGGCGCGTCCTGTCACGAACAGCTCGCGGACCTGCTCGCGCGCGGCAACCGCCACCCAGTTGAGGTCCTCGCGCCCGAGTGAGAGCCGGCGTGGCGGCTGGTCGCCCCGCAGGCTCGAATCGCGCGCTGTGAGGCGGCCGCGCTGTCGTGTTCTGCCGACGTCCGCCGCGACGCGCTCGAGAGAGGTGGAATCGGCACCTATCACTCGCGTCCGTTCCCGGGCGGTTCGCCCTTGACTGCGCGTCTCCCGGCGCTACGGCGCCCACGGATTCCCTCGGAGGTGGGCGTCCGCGCGGGCCGCTCCAGACGGTGATTCGTATCGCAGCATGGGATTTACTGGTCGCGGCTCTCGGGCGTGACTGCGGCTCTGCGTGCGGGTCTTCGCGCCAGACCGGCCACCACCGGTGTCTGGAGTCTCCGATGTCCGTCCTCCGGGGTGTGCGAGTCGACTCGACGGCACTCGCCAGTCGTCGCCGATGGTTCTGCGAGCTGACTCGAGCGAGAGGGCGTTCGGCGGTTCGCGGGCCTGGCCCTGTTCGACCACTCGCCGCGTGTCCGGTGCCGCCGGGTCCCCGCAGGTCGCGTCTGACTCGGCGCTCGGGCGCTGCGCGGTGTGACGGCGAACGCCGGCCGTCGAACGCCCGCTCTCGCGGAATAAACCCCATGCCGAGATACAGAACTACTGGGGGCGGTTCCAGATCCGGTTCCCGGTATCGGTCGTGAATGCCCTGTTGCCGCCCGCTCGGGGCGTGTCTCGTTCGCGTGGCTCCTTCTCCCCGTGTCTTGTTTCGTGTGCGTGGCTCCTTCTCCCCGTGTCTTGTCTCGTGTGCGTGGCTCCCTCTCTCTGCGTCGTGCGGTCGGCGGCGTTCGGGACGTCGGCGTGTGCTGGGGCCTCGACTCGACACCGCAGTCTGTCCCCACGGCGGCCAATCGACTCGACGTGTCGCGCTCGCCGTGGGTCCACGACTCGACGCAGGTGCATTCGCCGTGAGTGGCCGGCCCGCCGTTCGTACACCAACCGCGAGCTGACTGCCAGGTGGGGGTGGCAGTTGATCCTTGTTCGTTCGGTCCGTCTGAGGCCGTCGTCGGCCGGCTTCCTCGAGTGCCGTCTCGGGACCGGGGGATTCTACTCTTCTCTCACGTGCGCGTGTGGTAGCTCGGAACGGACACCTGTCCCGCCGTCGTGTCGGGGAACGGACACCTGTCCCGCCGTCGTGTCGGAGCGGCACTTCTGACGTTCGTCCCGTTCGTCGACGCCCACGCGAGCTCGTACGAACCTCGGGTGCCTATTTCACCTCAGGTAGCTAGTTTAGCTCAGCTACCTCTCCGAGCTACCGCCGCTACCTATTCCCAGTGATTTATACAGGGTGCGGGGGAATCCCCGCGTACTTCGGCGTAGGCACCGCAGCCGGAACAGGTACGATAGGTGCCTATTCCAGACGAGGGACACAATGCAAACGGAACCACGCGCCGTCAGCGTCGGCATCCTGAAGGGAGGATTCGCGAAGACGACGACCGCGCTCAACCTCGCGCGCGAACTCGCGCACCGCAACGAGCGCGCGCTCGTCGTCGACCTCGACGACAACGGCCACATGACGCTGAACCTCGGGTTCGGCGACGAGTACAGCAGCGGCGAGACCGGCAACCACGCGGAATCGGTCCTGCTCGAGGGCGAGGACCCACGCGACCACGTCGTGAACGTCGTGGACGGCCTGGACCTCTTCCCCGCCCACGAGGACCTCGAGAGCGTCCAGTCCGCGCTCAAGGAGGCGACGATGGGGACGACGCGGCTGAAACGCGACCTCGTCGACCCGCTGCTGGGCGAGGAGTACGACTACGTGGTCGTCGACTGCCCGGCGAACCGCGGGAAGCTCAACGACAACGCGATGTACGCCACGGGCAACCTCGTCATCCCGCTGCGCCCGGAGAACGGCTACGAGACCGGGCTGTCGAACACGCTCGACCGCCTCGTCCAGGAGGCCCGCGAGTACTTCGAGCTGGACATCCTCGCGGTGGTGCCCTCGGACCTCCGGAAGCGCATCGACCAGGACACCCGGGACCGGCGGCTCCTCCGCGAGATCACGACCCGGGACGCCATCGACCACCTCGTCCCGAACTTCGCGTACCTCTCCGACGAGGACTGGGCGGCCGTCGACGACGGCAGCTACGACGGCGACCTCCCTGGCATCCGGTACCGCGCGGCCATCGACGACGCCCACCAGGCGGGCGTGCCGCTGCGTGACTACGACCCCGAGTGCGACCAGCTCGCGGCGTACGACGAACTCGCCGCCATCGTGGAACGCGGGGAGGTGGCTCGCTGATGGGCTTCGACGACCTCGAGGCCGCCGAGCGGGAGCACAGGGAGCGGGCGAGCGACGGCGAGGGGCGGGGTGAGGACGAGCGACCGGACGCGGTCGAGCAGCCCAGCGACGCCGAGCGGACGAGCGGCGACGAACAGCGGGTCGACGAACGAGCGGTGGACGACTCGGGGGCCGCCGAGGACCGTTCGACCGGACCGGGACAGGCCAGCGAATCGCCGGCGGAGTCGAGCTCCGCTGGGGGCGACGGCCAGGTGGGACGGGTGTCGACCGAGCCGGCCTTCGAGTTCGCGGCGGTCAAGCAGTCGCCGATGTACGCGCGCCCCGAGTCGTGGGCCGCCCTGGAGGACGCTCTCGACCTCGAGGTGGTGCGCGCGCTCCGCGAGTCCGGCGTGCGGAACGAGGCGAAGCGCGAGCTCCACGACGCGGCGCTGCGGGTCGCGGCCGCCCACCCGGACGAGATCGCCGACGCCGTCCGGGAGGCGCGCCGCGAGGACTGAGCGCCGTGGGCGTCACCGGTCCCGGAGGGCCGCGAGCAGGTCGGCTCGCTGCCAGTAGACGAGCGCGGCGACCGCGGCGAGCGCGCCGAGCAGCGCGGTGACGAGCGCGTAGTTCGCGGCCGCGAGCTCGGCGCCGGCGTGGCTCACGAGCAGGAACCCGGGGACGCGGCCGACGACCGAGACGGCGACCAGCTTCCAGACGGGGATGCGGGTGACGCCGGCGACGAAGCAGACGACGTCGTCCGGGAGCCCGGGCACGAGGAACACGAGGAACAGCGCGAAGGCGCCGTCGCGGTCGACGACGTCGTCGAAGGCGTCCAGGGTCTCCGCGGTGACCACGCGCTCGACGTACGGTCGGCCGAACCGGCGGGCGAGCAGGAACGCGACCGTGCTGCCGAGTGCGGCGCCGAGGAGGCTGTACGCGGCGCCGTGGACCGTCCCGAAGAGGTAGCCGCCGGCGAACGCGAGCACCTGGCCGGGGACGGGCGCGACGACGACCTGGGTCGCCTGGAGGCCGACGAACGCCAGCGGCCCGAACACACCGAAGCCGCGGACGCGTGCGCGCAGCCACACCGGGTCCGTGAGACCCGGCACCGCCCGCTGGACGGCGACGGTGGCCGCAGCGAGCGCGGCAGCGCCGACTGCGAGCAGGAGCAGCGTCTGCACGCGCGTCCGCGTGGACGTGAAGACGGGGCGCTTCCACGGGAGCCAGGTTGCGGGGTTCGGTGACACGGGTCGAGCGGGCGCGGACAGCGGTTGGTCGGTGCTGTGCGCCGAACTGACAAATACGTGTGGGTTCTCGACACGTCCGCCCCGTGGACGCGTGACGACTCGGACGGGAACCCAAGCTCTTTCGTCGCGCCCCGAGTAGGGGGAGTCGATGGGTCGCCGTCGCCGCCTGAGTCTGTTCGTCCTGCTGTGCCAGGCGGGATTGCTCGCCGTGTTCGTCGTCGGCCTCGCCGCCGGACGCATCTCCGTGGTCGTGAACGCCGCGCTGTCGTTTCTCGTGACCCTGCTGCCGGCGGTCCTGCGGCGGGACCTCCGCATCCAGCTGTCGCCGTGGCAGACCGCGTTCGTGTCGCTGGCGGTGTTCCTGCACGCCGTCGGGATGCTGGGGCCGTACAGCAACGTCTGGTGGTGGGACCACGTGACCCACACTCTCTCGGCGATGGTGGTCGCGGGCGTCGGTTACACGGTGGTGTGCGCCGCCGACGAGCACTCGCCGTCGGTCGCGTTCTCCCGGCGGCGCGTCCCGGTGTACGTGTTCGCGTTCACGATGCTGATGGGCGTCGTCTGGGAGGGCCTGGAACTGGGCGCGCGCGTGGTCGCGGCCGCACTCGACGTCCCGGTCATCTGGGTGGTCTACGGCCCGACCGACACCGCCTTCGACATGCTGTTCAACGCCGTCGGCGCGCTCATCGTCGCGCTGTTCGGCACGCCGTACCTCCAGGACACCGTCGAGGACGTCCGCGAGTGGCTCGACCGCAGAGCCGGCGCCGGCGAGTGACCGGCGGTCACGGCGTGGCGACGGTAAGGGTCAGGGCGTGGCGCCGGTGGGAGTCACGGCGTGGTGACGGTGACGTCCAGGCGCCGCGAGCGGGGGCCGTCGCACTCGACGAACAGCACTGACTGCCAGGTGCCGAGCGCGAGGTCGCCGTCGCGGACGGGAATCGACGCGCTCTCCCCGAGCAGCGTCGCGCGGAGGTGGGCGTCGGCGTTGTCGTCGACGTCGTCGTGGTCGTAGTCGCCGCGCCGCGGGACGAGCTTCTCGAGCGCGCGCTCGACGTCGCCGAGGAGTCGGGGTTCGGCCTCGTTCACGACGACGCCGGCTGTCGTGTGCGGGACGAAGACCGTGCAGACGCCGCGGTCGACGGCCGACGGGACCGCGTCGCGGACCGACTCGGTGACGTCGACGACGTCCACGCGCTCGCTGGTGGAGACGTCGAGTTGCACGGGCGGGTCTTCGCTGCGAGCCAGCAAAAGTACCGGGGGCGCCGCCGCGGCGTCGGAGGGACAGGACGTCGGGCGCGTAGCCGTCTACAGTCCCGCGTAGGGGCCTTCCTTCGCCTCGGTGAGCCGCTGGACCTGGTCCTCGGAGAGGTCGATCGCGGCGGCGGCGAGGTTCTCCTCGAGCTGGTCGACGGTGCGCGCGCCGACGATGGGCGCGGTGACGCCGTCGCGGTGGCACAGCCACGCGAGCGCGACCTGCGCTGGCGACGCGCCGACCTCGCCGGCGACCGCGTCGAGTTCGTCGTGGAGGTCGAAGTTCTCGTCGGTGAGGTAGTTCTGCTCCCAGCGAGTCGACTCGCTGGCGCGGGACTCGCCGGTGAGGCCGTCCTCGCGGTCGTACTTCCCGGTGAGAAAGCCCTGGGCGAGCGGGCTCCACGGGCAGACCGCCAGCCCCTCGCTGCGCGCGAACTCGAGGTAGTCGCCCTCGATCTCGCGGTCGACGAGGTTGTACCGCGGCTGCAGGACGCTGAACGGCTCCAGGCCCTCGTCGCGGGCGAGCTGGTTCGCCTGCGCGACCTTCCAGGCGTCCGGGCGGAGCGTGGACGCGCCGAGGTAGTGGACCTTCCCGTCCTCGACGAGCCCGGTCAGGGTGCGCATCAGCTCGCGCGTCGGCGTCTGGTCGTCCCAGCGGTGGATGTAGAGGACGTCGACGTAGTCGGTGCCGAGGCGGTCGAGGATGCCGTCGATGCGGTCCCGGACGTTCTTCCGGTTGGTGCCCCGGCTGTTCGGGTCGCCCTCGCGGGTCTGCCAGAAGATCTTCGACGCGACGGTGTACCGCTCGCGGTCGCGGTCCGAGAGCCAGTCGCCGATCCACACCTCGCTGTCACCGCCGCCGTAGATGTCGGCGGTGTCGACGTACCGGCCGCCCGCGTCGGCGTACGCGTCGAGGAGTTCCTTCGCGCGCTTCTCGCCGATCTCGAGGTTGCCCGCCTCGGTCTCCTTGCCGAACCGCCACGTCCCGAACTGGAGTTCGCTCGACTGGAGGCCGGTGTCCCCGAACCGCACGAACCCGAGGTCGGTGTCGCCGGAGTCGCTCATGGTCGTCCGCATCTGCGTCCGGCAGCCGAAAAAACGTTCAGCATCCGGCAGCCCGCTCGCCGCCGCCCCGACGCGTCACGTCCCGTACGCTTTTCTCCGTGTACGTCGACCTGGTACACGACATGCGCGCTGTTCGGCTCACCGAGCACGGCGGTCCGGAGGTACTGCACGTCGAGGACGTCGAACGCCCGAGTCCCGGGCCGGGCGAGCTCCTGGTGGAGGTCGCGTCCGCGGGCGTCAACCCCGTGGACACGTACTTCCGGGACGGGTCCTACGAGCCCGTCGGGCTGCCGTTCACGCCGGGCGTCGACTACGCCGGCACGGTCGTCGAGACGGGGCCGGACGTCGACGGCTTCGCGGTCGGGGACGCCGTCTACGGCACGGGCATCGGGAACGCCGGCTACCAGGGCGCGTACGCCGAGTACGCGACGGTCCCGGTCGACCGCACCGTCGTGCTGCCGGACGGCGTCGACCTGACGGAGGCGGGCGCGGCCGGCGTCGCGGCGGTGACGGCGTGGCGCGCGCTCGTCGACCACGCCGGCCTCGACCCGGCGGAGTACGCGCTCGTCCACGGCGGGTCCGGCGGCGTGGGCCACGCGGCGGTCCAGGTCGCGGACGCGGTGAGCGCGCGCGTCGTCGCGACGGCGCGCTCGGAGTACCACGACGCGGTCAGCGGCCTCGGCGCGGACGCCGTCCTGGACTACTCGCGGGAGGACCTCGCGGACGCGGTCGTCGGCGCCTCGGACGGCGGCGTGGACGTCGTCCTCGACCACCGGCTGGACGACTACCTCCAGTTCGACGCCGACGTGGCGGCCCAGGGCGCCCGCGTCGTCGGCATCGGGGAGAACAGCCCCGACCCGGGGTTCTCGAACGACGGGCCGGCGCGCTCGAAGGACGTCTCCTACCAGTTCATGAGCATGTTCAACACGCCGGACCTCCGCGTGCCGCTGCGCGGCGTCGCCCACCTGATGGCGACCGGCGGGCTCTCCGTCGAGCTCGCCGAGACGTACGACCTCGAGGAGGCGGCCGCGGCCCAGCGCGACGTCATGCACGAGAGCTTCCTCGGGAAGCTCGCCGTCACGCCGTGACGCGCTCGCCTGGGGTGGCCGCGCGGCGGGCAGCAGCGTTATCCCCGACGCCCGAGTAGTCAGTATCATGAACGGTAGGCGCGCGGTCGCGGCGCTCGGTGCGGGACTGGCAGTGTTCCTCGTCGTCGCCGTCGCCGTCGTCGAGGCGCTCGCGTTCGAGTTCTCGGCGCTCGTCGGGCTCCCGGTCGGCCTGGTCGCCGGCGCGGTCGTCGCCGGCTACGTCGCCCTCCGGTACTCGTCGTTCGGACGGCGGCCGCGAGCGGTCGCGGACGCGCTCGCGGGCTTCGGCCTCGCGGTCCTGGCCGCGCAGGCACTCAGCTACGTGAACCTCGCCGGCCTGCGGTCCGCGCTCTCGACGGACCTCGCGGTCGCGCTGGCCGTCGCGGTCGGCGTCCTCGCGGGCGCGGCGTCCTGGCGCCGGGACGGTCGGGCGTGACGCGGCCGCACGCGCGGCGGTCCGCTCAGTCGACGAACGCCTCGAAGCGCGCGAGCGCCTCCTTCAGGTCGCCCAGCCCGGTCGCGTACGTCACGCGCAAGTGGCCCTCGCCGCCCGCGCCGAACACGTGCCCGGGGACGACCGCGACGCCCTCCTCCTCGATGAGCGCCTCCGCGAACGCGTCGCTGTCGTCCCACGGGCACTCCGGGAACACGTAGAACGCGCCCGCCGCGGGGAAGCAGTCGACGCCCATCTCGGCGAACCGCGACAGCACGAAGTTCCGGCGGCTGTCGTACTGGCGGCGCATCTCCGCGACGTCGCCGTCGCAGTTCCGCAGCGCCTCGACGGCGGCGTGCTGGGCGGTCGTCGGCGCCGACAGCATCGTGTACTGGTGGATGCGGTTCATCGCCTCGATGGCTTCGGGCGGCGCGAGCGCGTACCCGAGCCGCAGTCCCGTCATCGCGTACGCCTTCGAGAAGCCGTTGAAGACGACCGTGCGCTCGCGCATCCCCGGCAGGGAAGCGATGGACGCGTGGTCGTGTTCGTACGTGAGGTCGGCGTAGATCTCGTCGGAGAACACGCGCAGGTCGTGCTCCCTGGCGAACTCGGCGACCGGCCGGAGCTCCTCGCGGGTCATCGTCGCGCCCGTCGGGTTGTTCGGGTAGCACATCACGAGCGTGTCCGCGTCCGCTGCGCCGGCGTCCTCGAGGACCTCGCGCGTGAGCTTGAACTCGTCGGCCGGCCGGGTCGGCACGTCCAGGACGTCCGCGCCGGCGAGCGTCGCCGTCGGCACGTACGAGAGGTAGGACGGCTGCGCGATGGCGACCGCGTCGCCGGGGTCGTGGAACGCCCGCATCGCGAGGTCGATGGCTTCGCTGGCGCCCGCGGTCACCAGGACCTCCTCGTCGGGGTCGTACTCCAGGCCCCAGCGCCGGTCGGCGTTCGCGGCGATCTCCACGCGGAGCTCGCGGAGGCCGCGGTTCGGCGTGTACGACGTCTGGCCGCGCTCCAGCGAGGCGATGGCGGCGTCGCGGGCGGCCCACGGCGGCGCGAAGTCGGGTTCGCCGACCCCCAGCGAGATGATGTCGTCGTACTCCTCGGCGAGCTCGAAGTACCGGCGGATGCCGCTCGGCGGCACCGTCGACAGGCGCTCGGACTGCTCGAAGGTCATGGCGAGACCGACAGCCGGTCGTCCTCGTCGCCGTCCCCGAACTCGACGCCGCCGTCCTTGTACGTCTCCATGACGTAGTGGGTGACCGTCTGCGTGATCTCGGGGACGGGCGCGACCTTCTCGCTGACGAAGTGCGAGACCTCGCTCATCGAGTCGCCCTCGACGTCCATCGCGAAGTCGAAGTCGCCGCTCACCAGCCGCAGCCCCTGGACCTGGGGGAACTTCGCGAGCCGCTGTGCGATGTCGTCGTACCCGGTCTCCCGGTCGAGGGTGACGTTCAGCTCGACGGACGCGCGCACGCGCTCGTGCTCGAGGCGGTCCGTGTCGACGATGGCCTGGTAGCCGCGGACGACCCCGGACTCCTCGAGGTCCTCGATCGCCGCCTCCACCTCCGCCTCGCTCAGGCCGGTCTGGCGGGCGAGGTCCGCCGTCGAGTAGCGCGCGTTCTCGCGCAGCAGCGACAGCACGGTTTCGGCATCGGTCATGGCTCTCCCCACGCCCAGCAGCGGGAAAACGTTTCTCCACCCTGTAATTCTGGCCTGCCGCGGCGGGGCCCTCGGTGGGGCCACGGACGCGAACGCCTTCGGGGGAACACCCTCGCCGCCTCGCCGCCAACCCGCGGGCGATGACCGACGACTACGACGACCTGCCGCTCGTGTACTCGTGTTCGGGCTGTTCGAGCGCCGCGCAGATGGCCAACGACCTCGCGGTCAGGCTGGACCGCGACCGTCACGCCGAGATGTCCTGCATCGCCGGCGTCGGCGCCGACGTCGCTCCCCTCGTCGCCACGGCGACCAGCGGCCGCCCGACGCTCGTCGTCGACGGCTGCCCGCTGGAGTGCGCGCGACACAGCCTCGACCGGCACGACGTCACGCCGGACCGCCACGTCAACCTCGCCGAGCGCGGCGTCCCCAAGGAGTACCACGCCGACTACGACCACGACCAGGCGGACGACCTCTACGGGGCCCTCGTCGACGCCGCCGCGGACCTGCGCCCGTCGGACTGAGCGAGTCCGCGACGCGCCGGAGCGGCCGGCCGCGGCCGCCCGTCCAAACGCTGAAGCGACGGGGCCGCCTACCCGTGGACGTGACAGACTCCAGGGACGCCCAGCGGTCGCGAGCCGTGGGCGCGGGAATCGGCATCGGCGTCGGCCTCGGCGCGGGCTGGGGGCTGGTGATGGCGGCAGTGATGGGCGGCGACACGGCGACGGGACTCACGATGGGCGCCGGCGCGGGACTGGTCATCGCGCTCGTCTCCGGGGCCGCCGTCTACCGGACCGCGACCGGCGAGTCGTGACTGGCCCGTCGTGACTACCTGGCCGGTGGCGGGGGTGGGGTGTACACTCAAGGTGTTGGAAAGTGGATCGGTCGAGTATGGACGAAGCGGACACCGCCGAGGGACCCGTCGAGGACGCCCCTGGGGGAACTGTCGACGACCGCTCGCGCTCCCGGTACCCGCTGCCGGCGTTCGTCGACTGGCTGGCCGCCGCCGTCGTCGCGGTCGCCGGACTCGCCACGGTACTCGGTGGCGTCGTCCTCACGTTCCTCGTCGACCGGGACGCCGTCGCGGCCGGCGTCGAGTCCGGGGAACTCCAGGTGGTGTTCTTCGAGCGCGAACTCGCGGACCCCGAGGCCGTCGAGTTCACCCTCGCGGTGGCCTCCTGGAGCGGCCTCGGCCTCCTGGTGACCGGCGTCGCGCTCTGCCTGTTCGCCGTCGGCTACCTCGCCGTCAGGCAGCGCGCGCACAGCAGCGCGGAGGGCGGCCGGGCGCCCGGCACGCTCCGGTCGCACGCCGTCGTCGGCGCCGTCACCGCCGCCGTGCTCTCGTTCCTCCCCGTCTCGCCGGCCGTCGGCGGCGGAGTGGCCGGCTACCTCGAAGCCCACGAGTCCGCGCGCGCCACCAGCGCCGGCGCGCTCTCCGGCCTCCTCCTGGTGCTCCCGGTCGTCGTCGAACTCGCGTTCCTCGGGGTGGGCCTGTTCGCCGGCGCCGCGGCCGTCGACGCCTCCGACGTCGGTGTCGTTGCGAGCGTCGTCGTGGCGTTCGCCGTCGTGGTGGTCGCGGTGGTCAGCGTCGGCCTCGGCGCCGTCGGCGGCTTCGTCGGCGGCCGGCTCTTCGAGCGGTGAGGCGTCGCTCGCGGTGACACTGCGGCGGGCCGAGACCGACGTCCGCGGTGGCGGGACACCGGCGGCCCGTCGTCGTCGGACGGACCCATAAATCCTCTGCGGCGTCGCTGTCCCTGACGTCGACCCGACCGTATTTAGCCGCCCGCGAGAGAGGTCGACCCGGAGCATGAACCTCGAGGAGTTCACCGCAGCGAACGCCACGGACGACGGCGGCGACGGCTTCCAGAAGGAGAACAAGCGACTGCTCGACGTCCCCGTCGACGGCACCGCGATGGTGAAAGCCGGGTCGATGGTCGCGTACACGGGGGAGATGGAGTTCACCGGGAAGGCCTCCGCGGAGGGCGGCATCACGGGCTTCGTCAAGGAGGCCGTCAGCGGCGAGGGCACCCCGATCATGGAGGCGACCGGCCGGGGCCACCTCTACGTCGCCGACCAGGGGAAGAAAGTCCAGGTCGTCGAGCTCGGCGCGGACGAGTCGGTCTCGGTCAACGGGAACGACGTCCTCGCGTTCGAGGACCGCGTCGGCTACGAGATCAACACCGTCGGCAGCATCTCCGAGGCCATCTCGGGCGGCCTGACGAACGTCTACCTCAGCGGCCCCGGCGAGATCGCGCTCTCGACGCACGGCGACCCCGTCGCGCTGACGCCGCCCGTGACCACCGACCCCGACGCCACCGTCGCGTGGAGCACGAACCTCTCGCCGTCGCTCACCACGAACAAGAAACTCGAGATCGGCCAGCAGTCCGGCGAGTTCGTCCAGATGCGCTTCGACAGCGAGGAGGGGTTCGTCCTCGTCCAGCCCTACGAGGAGGGCTCGCAGCTGTAGGTACCGCACCGACCTCGCCTCGTCGGCGGCGAGCCGTCGGTCGCCGCCGTCTGGACCGTCCACAAACGCGGGCCGGAGGGCCTCGTCGTCGGATTCTCGCCGTCGACGGTGAGCGGCGCCGGGCCCGTGATTCCGGGGCCGGGAGCCGGTTCCGGGCGACCGGTCAGTGGCTGTGCCTCCGCGACGTTCGGCGGCCCGTAGCGACGCCGCCGGCGGTCACTACTCACTCCGTGAGCCGCCGTACCGCCCGATTGATCTCGTCGACTTTCGCCGTCTGCTCCTCGTTCGTCGCGGCGATCTGCTCGATCTCGTCGCGGACCTCGCGCGCCTGGGCGACCGCTTCGTCGGCCATGCTCGCGACCTCCTCGGTGCTGGCCGCCTGGTCGTCGGTCGCTTTCGCGACCTCCTCGATGCCGTGGGCGGCCTCCCGGACCGCGTCGACGATCTCCGTGAGGTTGTTCATCGTGCGTTCGACCTCCTCGATCCCGGCGTCGATGGCGGCGTTCGTCTCCTCGAGGCTGGCGACGGTCTCGGCGGTGTCGGCCTGGATCCGCTCGATCGTCTCCTCGATCTCGGTCGCCCGGCGCTGTGACTCCTCGGCGAGGGCCTTCACCTCGTCGGCGACCACCGCGAAGCCGTCGCCGTCGTCGCCGGCGCGCGCGGCCTCGATGGACGCGTTCAGCGCGAGGAGGTTCGTCTGGGAGGCGATGTCGTCGATGACGTCGACGATCTCGTCGATCTCGCCGACGCGGTCCTGGAGGCGGTGGAAGTCCTCGGCGACGTCCGACGCCGCCTCGTCGACGGTCTCCATCGTCTCGATGGCGTCCGCGGCCGACGACTGGCCGCCCTCGGCGAGGTCGGCGGCCGTCGCACTCTGTTCGCGCACCTCGTCGGTCGTCGACGCGATCTCCTCGACGGTGGCGCTCAGGTCCGCGACCTCGCTGGCGACCTGCTGCATCCCCTCGGACTGCTCGTCGGCGAGCTGGTTGATCTCCTGGGAGCTGTCCGCGAGGCTCCCGGCAGACGTCCGGAGTTCGTCGACGGCGGCCTGGACGTCCCTGGCGACTTCCGTGCGGCGCTCCAGTTCGGACTCCACTTGCTCGCTGTACGAGTGGATGTACGTGTCCATCGCGACCTGCTGGTCGAGCGTCAGCAGCTTGATGGCGGAGAGGGCTCGCTCGACCACGGCGTCGACGGCGTCCGCCGCGCCGGCCAGGTCGCTGTCGACCTGGTCGGGCTCCAACTGCGAGGCGTCGACGGCCGCGGTCGCACCAGCGCCGTCCGTCGCCGCTGCGAGTTCGCCTTTCACGTCCTCCGCGATGGCTTCGAGGACGCCCTCGTAGTAGATGCTGTACGCGCCGAAGTAGACCTTCGGCCCGAGGTCGAGCATGTCGTGGATCTTGCCGATCCGAGCCCGGCGGTCGAAGTAGTCGCGGCCGTACTCGCCCTCGCCGAGGTCGGTGAGGTACTCCGACTGGCTCTGCTTGAGCGCCGCCACGGGCTTCGACGACGACTCGAGGATGGCGACGGTCTCGGAGTACTCCTGGAGGCGGTCGTAGAAGTCCTCGACCAGGTCGTCCGCGACGCGGTCGAACGTCTCGGACATCTCCTCGAGGCGCCGCCGGTCGGCGTCACCGAACTGGGTGAACTCCTTGCGCCACTCGATCTCCTCGGCGTCGATTCCGATCTCCGTCGCCAGCTGCCGGCCGTCGACGTTCCGTCTGTCCGCGTCAGTGATCTTGAGTTCGTCGGCCGCCATCGGACACGTCGACAGTCCGAACTATCAAAAAGATACAGTGTTAAATGTCCAATCGAGTTCCGGGGTGCAGCTAGTATATCAACCCCTGCGGCGTGCCGCGAGAAATCACACCGCTAACTACTATAACGCACGACCGCAGATGGTGTGGTATGCCGTGGGCAACCGCGCTCGAGTCACTCCTCGACGCGTCTCCCCGCGGTGTATTCCTCCTCGACGCCGATGGCACTGTCGCGTTCGCCGACGAGGCAGCCGCGGCAGCGCTCGACGAGGACGAACGGACCCTCGTCGGCCGCGACTGGTACCGGACCGCCGTTCCGGAACCCCACCGCACGAACGCCAGGGAGGCGTTCGAGGCGGTTCTCGAGGCCGACGAACCGACGTCGACCAGCGTTCCGGTCCGCTCCGCCGACGACCGGCCGGCAGCCACCGTCTCGCTGGAGGCCGTCCCGGATGCGGAGTTCGTCGTCGGCCGTTTCGACGCCCCGCCCGCGGACCAGGCGGGAGCGTGGTTCGACCCGTACCGGCGACTCGTCGAGAGCTTCCCGAACGGCATCGTGACGCTGTTCGACGAGGACCACCGGTTCCGCGTCGTCGGCGGCACCGGCTTCGCGGAGCTCTCCCGCTCCCCCGAAGAGATCGAGGGGAAGCAACTCGGCGAGGCGTTCCCGGACGAGAACGCCGCGGTACTGGAACCACTCTTCGACGCGGCGCTCGACGGCGAGGAGAACGCGGTCACCCTGACGCCCGAAGACCGCATCTTCGAGGTCCGCGTCCTCCCGCTGCGGACGGCGACCGGGGACGTCGCCGCCGGCATGACCGTCTCCCAGGACGCCACCGGCCGCGTGGAACGGCAGTCCGAGCTCCGCGAGGCGCGAGAGCACTACCGGGCGCTCATCGAGAACGCGCCGGTCCCCGTCTTCGTCGCCGACGGCGACGGCGAACTCGTGGAGATGAACGAGCGCGCCGAAGCGCTCGTCGGGCGGCGGCGCGCGGACGTCCTCGGCGAGCACTACCTCACGCTCGCGCCCGGCGGCGAGGAGGACCGCTACCGCGCGCTCTTCGAGGACCGCGTCGAGAACGGCGGGACGCGGCGGTACACCCTCGACGGCGAGCAGATGGCCGTCGTCACCGGGGACGGCCAGCGGGTCCCCGTCGAGAGCAGCGTCTCCGTCGTCGAACGCGACGGCGAGACGCTGATCCACGCCATCGTCAAGGACATCTCCGAGCACGTCTGGTACGAGACGGCGCTGGAGGAACTCCACGAGAACGCCGGCGACCTCGTGCTCGCCGAGGACGAGGCCGAGGTCGCGCAGTCCATCGTTGACACGGTCGTCGACACGCTCGACCGGCCGTTCGTGTCCGTCAACCTCTTCGACGCCGAGGCGGAACTGCTGCGCCCGGTCGCGTACTCCGCGGCCGTCACCGACCTCGTCGACGGGTCCGAGCCGCCCGCACTCGAGTTGCACGACTGCGTCGCGGGGGAAGCGTACCTGTCCGGGGAGACGCAGTCCGTCGACGACGTCCGACTCGCGGGAGCGGCTCCCGACGCGCCGCTGCGTGGCGCGGTCGTCGTGCCGATCGACGAGTTCGGCGTGCTCGTCTGCGGGCACGCCGACGAGACCCCGCTCGAACGCGAGGAACGACGGCTGCTCGAGGTGCTCGCGCGGAACGCCGAGACGGTCCTCGACCGGGTCCGCCGGGAACAGGAACTGCGGCGCCAGGAGCGCGAACTCACCGAGCAGACCGAACGACTCCGGCAGGTCGAGGAGCTGAACGGCCACATCCGGGCGCTCATCCAACTCGCCACCCGGGCGGAGACGGCCGCGGAACTCGCCGCAGAGACGTGTTCGCTGTTCAGCTCCACGGAGTCGTTCGCGTTCGCGTGGTACGGCGAACTGACCCCCGAGGGCGACGCCCTCGTCCCCAGCGCCTCGGCCGGCGACGACCAGGGCTACCTCGGCACGCAGTCGCTGCGGGTCGCGGACGACGCGGCCCAGCCGGCGGTCCGCGCGGCAGGCACCGGCGAACCGACCGTCGTGTCCAACGTCGCCGACGGCGTACACGGCCAGTCGTGGCAGCGGAAGGCGGTCCGGCGCGGATTCCGCTCCGTCTTCGCGATTCCGGTGACCTACCAGGGCGTGCTCTACGGCGTCCTGGCGGTGTACGCCGACGAACAGGACGCGTTTCCGACCCCCGTTCGGGACGTGCTCTGCGAGTGGGGCGAACTGATGGGGTACGCGATGAACGAGATCCAGCAGACGAACGCCCTGCTGTCCCACGAGGGGACCGTGCTCCGGTGGACGGTCCGGTCGAAGGACTGTCCGCTGCTGCGCGTCGCCCACGACCTGCGGTGTTCGTTCCGCTTCGAGGGGCTACACCGGCGCGACGACGAGTCCGCGACCGCGTTCCTGACGATCGCCGCGGACTACCCCGGGGAGACGGTGGCGCTCGTCGAGGACGCGCCGGGAATCGCGTCCGTCGAGCACCTCCGCGACACCGGAGACGGAGCGCTCTACCAGGTCGAGTTCGCGGAGGCGTTCATCGCGACCGTGCTCGCGAAGTACGGGCTCCGCCTCGACCGCATCGTCGGCCGGGACGACGGCGACGCTTACGTCCGCGTCTGCGTGCCGTCGACGATGCCCGTCCACCGCGCCGTGGACGTCGTCACCACTGAGTACCCGGACGCCGAACTCGTCGCGACGGAGCCCCGGCCGGACGAACCCGCCGGCGGCCAGCGCGTCGAGGACGCGTTCGCGCGCCTGACGGACCGACAGCGGGAGGCCCTGGAGATCGCCTACCACGGCGGCTACTTCGAGTCACCGAAGGCGATGTCCGGCGGCGAGATCGCCGAGCGCATGGGGATCTCGGCGTCGTCGTTCCACAGCCACCTGCGGGCCGCCGAGCGGAAACTCCTCGACGCGCTGCTCGCGAACTCGCGGCTCTCCGGGTGACGGCAGCGCCGTCACTCCGAGCGCAGGACGTCGACGCCGCTGAACTGGAAGCGCGCACCGCCACGCGACGCCGCCGTGACCGCTACTGTCCAGCCGTGAGCGTCCGCGATCTCGTCGACGATCGGCAGACCGAGGCCCGTCCCTCCCGTCGTAGACGTCTGCCCGGGTTCGAAGACGGCGTCCCGGTCCGACTCGGGGATGCCGGGGCCGTCGTCTGCGACGAAGAACCCGTCCGACAGCGGCCCGACGGTCACCGTGACGTCCTCGCCAGCGTGTTCGACCGCGTTCCGGAAGAGATTCTCGAAGACCCGCCGGACGCGGCGCCGGTCACCGCGTATCCGGAACGGCTCGGTGACTTCGAGCCGAGCGTCCGCCGTGGAGACGACGCCCCAGCAGTCCCGGGCCACTGCGGGGACGTCTAGCGGCGTCGGTTCGGTGACCGTCTGCCCGTGCCGGGCGAAGGCGAGCGTGTCGTCGACGATGTCGTCCATCCTGTCGAGGGACTCCCGGACGCGTTCGGCGGCCTCGGTCCGCCCGGCTTCGTCCAGGCAGTCGAGCCAGCCCTGGGCGACGTTCAGGGGGTTGCGGAGGTCGTGGGTGACGAACCCGGCGAACGCGTCCAGGCGCTCGTTGCGGCGTTCGAGCGCCCACTCGGAGGCGAGTCTGTCCAGCGCCGACTCGGCGTTCGACGCGAGTATCGACGCGAGCTCGAGGTCCGACCGGTCGAACGCGTCCACGTCGGTGTCGACGACGCTGAGGACGCCGTACTCGCCCACCGGGAGGTACATCGCCGAACGCGCGTCGCCGCGGTCGTAGGCGTCGTCGAACCGACGGACGTCCTCGAACTGGAGCGGCGTTCCAGCGTCGTGGGCTCGGCTCACGGGGTTGCCGCCGTCCGCCGGATACACCGGCCGAGGCCCCATCTCGGCGCGCGCCTGCTCGGTCGCGGCGACCGGCTCGAAGCGGTCCCCCTCGAGGAACCGCGCGACGGCACTCGTGTACCCGAGAATCGAGTTCGCCGCCTCGACGATCCGATCGGCGACGGTCTCCCGGTCGGCCGCGTCGACGAGTCCCCGCGTCGCTTCGTGGAGCTCCCGGAGCTGGTGTGCCCGGCGGGTGCGCGCCGAGACGTCCCGGAAGACGCCGGCGATGAGCGTCCGCCCGTCGAGTTCGAAGACGCGGGCGTTGATGTCGACGGGGATCCGCTCCCCGGCTTTCGTCTCGACGTACAGCGGGGAGCCGTCCGGGAACTGCGTGAAGATCTCCTGGTGCCGGTCGACGTGGCGCTCGAAGAGCTCGCGGTACCGTGCTTCCTCGCCGGAGGGGTGGACTACCGTCTGTGGCTCTCCGACGAGTTCGCCGTCCTCGTACCCGAGGAACGCCGCAGCTTGCGCGTTGGACTCGACGATCTCGCCGGACTCCGCGTCCGCGATCACGACGGCGTCCGGCACTGCCTCGAGGATGGTGCGGTACTTCGTCCGCAGGGTCTCCCTGGCACTGACGTCGCGGACCGCGGCCATCACAGCGGCGTCGCTGTCCGGGAGCGGGCTCAGACTGACGTCCACCGGCTTGGTCGAGCCGTCCGCACACCTGGCTTCCAGGTCGACGTCCGCGCCCATCGGCCGCCTGACCGGGTCCTCGAGGAACGCGGTCCGCTGCCGGACGTGCGTCTCCCGGTCGCGCTCCGGGACGAGTACTTCGACGCGCTCCCCGAGGAGGTCGCCGGGTTCGTAGCCGAGCACGTCACGCACGCGGGAGTTCACGTACGTGATGCGGCCGTCGTCGTCGACGAGAACGATCACGTCGGGCGATGCCTCACAGATTGCTTCGTAGCGGTGTTCGGTCGACAGCTGGTCCGTCATCGATGTCCTGGTCTCTCGGTCGGTGTGAGTGCGTGACTCCGTCGCAGTGCGTCCACAGGTGCCGCCCAGATGTCCCGAGTCACGGCCGGGACACCGGAATTCGGAGCGTGACTACCGTGCCGCGAGGCTCGTTGTCGGTGATTTCGACGCGCCCGCCGAGCTCCGCGACGATCCAGTTCACCAGCCAGAGCCCGAGCCCGGCGCCGTGCAGGAGCGGTGTCTCGCGTCCGTTCTCCAGGACCCTGCGCTCGTTCTCGGGGATGCCCGGCCCGTCGTCCGCGACAGTCACCGTCGCGTGTGGTGCGTCACCGTCGGGGTCGGTCTCCACGGTCAGGCTGACTGTCGGTTCGTCGGCGTCGCTGTGCTGGACCGCGTTCCCGAGCACCTCCCGGACCGCGGTCTCGAGCTCCGGGCTGACTCGACAGCCGTCGGCCGATACGGCCGTCGAGACGTCCGCGTCGCCGGCGTCGCCGCGGACCGCTTCGACGGCGTCCTCCACGACGTCGCGGAGCGGTCGCGCCTCGCTTGCGGCGTCGTCCTCGAGGAGCGTCCCCTCGATGCGTCGGGCCTGTGTGCTGAGCTTGAGCAAGTCGTCTGCCGCCGCCGAGATCTGTGCGGCGGCGTCGTCGACGGGGACGCTCCGGTCGTCGTCGCCGAGGAGTTCCGCGTACCCGTCGACGACGTTCAACTGGTTCCGGACGTTGTGGCGAAGCACGCGGTAGAGCACCTCGAGCTGCTGGCGCTGCCGGCGCTGTTCGGTGATGTCGGCGTTGACGGCGACGTAGTACTCGACGGCGTCCTCGTCGAATATCGGAGCGATGGTCTGGTCGACGTACCGCCGGCGCCCGTCCTTCCGGCGGATCACCAGCTCGCTCTCCCAGACGTCGCCGTCCGCGGCGGCGTCCCACCGGGCCCGATAGGCTTCGGTATCCACCGGACTGGGTCGGAGGATGTCCGGCTCTCGACCGACGACCGCATCCCGGTCGTAGCCGGTCACCTCCTCGAACGCCGGATTGGCGTACTCGATGGTGCGGTCCGCGTCCGTGATGTGGATGGCGTGGCCGGCGTGTTCGACGGCCTGCCGGAACAGCTGGGCCGCCTCGGTCGCGCGCAGCCCCGTGACCGCGCGGCCGATCGTCTGCCCGAGGTGAGCGAGTACGCGACGTTCCTCGTCCGTGAACGCGTTCCGCCTGGCCGTGTAGAGATTGAGCACGCCGTACGACTGGTCGCCGTCCGTGATCGGGACAGCCGCAGTCGCGGAGACGTCGAAGGCGTCCAGGGCGTCCCGCCACGGGTCCATCGTCGAGTCCGCCGCGACGTCCCGCGCCGCACAGACGGTGCCGGTGTCGAACGCGCGACCGGTCGGTCCGCGGCCGGTCCGCGAGTCGTCAGCGGAGATCCGGGCGTGGTCGAGGTACGCGGCCGCCGAGCCGCCCGTCGCGGTCGGGACCACGTCGCCGTCGCCGCGCTGTTCGGCGATCCAGGCGAACCGGTAGACGTCGGACTCGGAGAGCCGCCGGCAGACGGCGGCCTCGAGTTCGTCCCGGTCGTCCGCCCGGACGACCGCCTGGATGGACTCGTACAGCGTGCTCGTGATGCGGTTGAGTTCGGCGAGCCTGTCGCGCTGGTGGGAGAGTACGCGCTCCTGCTCGCGGCGTTCGGTGACGTCGCGGACGCTCAAGACGACGTGCTCGGCGCCGCCACCGGTGAGCGCGCTCGCGGAGACCTCCGCCTCCAGCTCGGAGTCGTCCGCGCGGACGAACGAGAGGTCCGCCGATTGCACGCGGCCGTCCTCCAGGACGTCGTCGGCGAACGCCCGGAACGTCGACGGGTCACCCGCGTAGAGGTCGGTCGCGGGCGACAACGACTCGAGTCTCGACCGCGCGTAGCCGAACGTCTCGGCGGCACGCGGGTTGCTCTCCGAGACGGTGTCCTCGGCCGGGTCGACGACGAGGATCGCGTCGTTGACCGACTCGAATACGGCCTCGGAGCGCTCGGTCGTCGCCTCCAGTCGGGCCGCGAGGTCCCGGGACAGGGAGCGACGCTCCAGCAGGTTCCGGAGCCGGTGCTCGAAGGCCCGGAGGTCGAGCGGCGTCTCGATCACCTCGTCGACGACTGTCCACAGGGAGTCCTCGAGCGGCGGCAGGTCCGGAGGTCTGACGAGCAGGACCGGTTCGAACCGGGGGCGAGCGGCGGCCTTCTGGTCGGCGAGCCACTCCCGGTGCCGCGCGAGCACTGGTGGGTCCACGACGCGGAGGTCGGCCGCCGGGGGCGACGCCGTGTCGGTCTGCAGGACGTGCGCGTACCCGGTCTGCTCGCGGACCCAGGCGGCGAGGCGGTCGCGGTTCTGTTCGTGGTCGAGGAACAGGGCGATCCGCGAGCCGTCGCGACCGGCGTCGGCGGGCGGCCGTCCGTCGTCCACTACTCCGCCCTCCGGGACCTGTCACACTCGGAGCCCGCTCCCGCGTCGTGTCGCGCCGTCATTCCGTCTCCCTGCTGGGGGGCCGGTCGTCAGCGCGCCAGGTGGGGGTCCCGGACAGCATCCCTCGGAGTCCGGTGAGCGGGTCGCCGACCTCCACTCCCCGCTCCGTGATCCGGAGTTCACGGAGCGTGCGCTCGAAGTCGCTCGTGCGCTTCTTGAGGACGCCGACGATCTTCCGGAGTTCGCTGTCGTACTCGATGTGGCGGAGTAACACGATGTTGTCCGCGAGGTAGCTCGTGTCGGAGTCGGTCGCGGAGAACTCGCCGACGAGCGTGCTCGACTCGTCGACGAGCACCACCGTGACGCCGACGTTCTTCAGGTACCGACAGAGCGCGTGCAGTCTCCGCGTGAGGTCCTCCGGTCTCCCCTGCAGGGCGACCTCGTAGCCCCTGGTGCCGTCGATCATCACCATCGTGGCGCCCCGGTCCTCGACCTCCCGACGCACGCGCGCGGCGAACTGCTGGGGCGAGAGGTTCAGCGGCTCCATCTCCTCGACGACGAGGGTGTCGCGGTCCTCCATCTCCGAGACCGGGATGCCGATGGCCTCCGACCGCTCCCGGAACGTCGCCGCGTTCTCCTCGAAGAGGTACGTGACCGACCGCTCGCCGCGGGTCGCGGCCTCCCGCAGGAACTGCGTGCCGACCGTCGTCTTGCCGGCGCCGGACGGGCCGCTGAGCACGGTGACCGTGCCCCGTTCGATGCCGCCGTCGAGGAGGTAATCGAGTTCCTCGACGCCCGACGAGAGCGGGTCGGCGGCGAACTCTCCGGCGTGTTCTTCGGGGCGGAGCGCGGGATAGACGGTGACGCCGTCGCCCGAGATCTCCATGGCGTGGTGGCCCTCCCGGACGCTCGACCCCCTGAACTTCGGGACGTCGACGGTGTGTCCCATCTCGCCGTAGCCGAGGTCGATCGTGCCGTCGCTGAGGAACTGGAGGTCCTCGTCCGAGACGGACGCCGTGCTCTGGGACGTGAAGAGGACGGTCGCGCCGTGGTCGGTGAGGTACTCCATGAACCCGATGGCCTGCTTGCGGAACTGGTGGGCGTCCGGCGTGAGGTGCCTGAGGTGCGTGATCGGGTCGACGAACACGCGGTCGGGGTCGACGTCCTCGACGGTCCCGGTCACCGTCTCGACGAACGACGGCTGTTCGACGTCGCTGGCCGCCATCACGCTGTACGACTGGTCGTCCGCGAAGACGTCCGCGGTCGGGCTGAGGTCGAGAAAGGAGACGTCGTCCAGGTCGAAGCCGAGCGACGCCGCGTTCTGTTCGACGTCGGCCCGACACTCCTCGAGGTTGACGTACAGCGACGTCTCCCCGTTCCGGACGCCGTCCGCGAGGAAGTGGACTCCGAGAATCGTCTTCCCGGTGCCCGGTTCGCCGCGCACGAGGTAACTGCGCTCCGGGACGAGCCCGCCGGACAGGATCTCGTCGAGGCCGTCCACGCCCGTGGAGACCCGGTCGCCGGTCATCCGCCGGTCACTCCACTCGCCGCCGCTGATCCCGCAGGTCCGTTCGCCGGCCCGGTCACCCGGGTTCCCGTGGACTCCATCGCCTGTTCGCCCGGTGCAGCCGGAACACCGGACGGTGACGCGACAACGTCGGTTCCCTCGCGGAGAGACGACCCGGGGCTGGGGGTTTCTGTGGGCAGCGGGAGCATCGGATTGACAACGAACATGTTGGCCTTCCCCGGCAAAAGAGTGCGGCTCACATGTCCGTCTGCCACCGCGCTCGAACCTGATATATCAGCCGCGAGTTCGGCGGCCCCGCCGCGCCGGTTCGGAGTCCGGTGTCTCGAAGCGGCTCCGGTGGGGGAGGGCACCGTCGACCAGGCTGCTCTCCTCGCGGTGCACGCCTCTCAGTGGGGGACGCACGGCGACGCACGGACAGGGTCGACCGGACGCACAGGCCGGACCGACCGGTGACCGACGCGGTTCGCGCTCGCCTCCGACCGAACGCCGCGTCGACTGGAGGGCGGGACGCCGCGTCGACTGGAGGGCGGGACGCCGCGTCGATTCGACCTGCGGAACGCCGCGTCGACCGAGCGGTCGGACGCCGCCCGGTGCCGAGCAGCCAGTACAGCCTCGGCCGGAGCGGGTGTTTAACTCGCCGCGGGTCGACTCCGTGCACATGGACGCGTCGGTCGCGCTCGTCGCCGGCCTGCTGCTCGCGGCGGCCCTCGCAGCGGTCCACCAGTGGGTGCTCGACTCGCCGCTGCTGGAGCTCGGCGAGGCGTCGTGGTTCCCGCGCGGCGGCGACCTCTCGGCTGCGGGCGCGGTCGTCCGGGGGTCGGTGTCCGCGGCGGTGCCCGTCGCGGCGACGGTCCTGGCCGCGGCGCTCGTCGCGACCGCGCCGTTCGCGGTGTGGGTCTGGGGCGTCGTCGGCTTGCTCGCCGCGACCGTGGTGCTCTCTCCGGTTCTGGCCGTCTACCGCTACGACGTGCGTCCGCCGACGCCGGCGGAGGCGGCCGTCGTCGACGCGCTCCCCGACCACGGCTGCGAGGTGCTGGTGGTCACGGACGCCAGGGACGGGCCCGTGAACGGGTACGCCATCGGCGGCCCGTTCGCGGACGTCGTCGGCGTCAGCGAGTTCGCGTTCGCGCGGCTCCCGCCCGCCCAGGTGGCCTCGCTGGTCGCCCACGAGGTCTGTCACCACGGGGAGCGCCACGTGCTCGTCCGCGGCGCCGTCAGCGTGGCCGTCCTTGCCGCGGGCGCGGCGGCCGTGACGGCGCTGTTCGAGGGGCTGACCACTGCCGTCCTGGTCGTCCTCGTGGTGACGGTCGCGGTCGAGCGCCTCGCCGCCTACCGCGTGATGCGCCACCTCGAGTACCGGGCGGACGCGGCCGCAGTGCGGCGGACGTCGCTGGACGCGGTCGTCTCACTGCTGGCGACCCTCGAGGAGGCGACCGTCGTCGACCAGGCGTCGGTTCCCGCGCTCCTCCGGGTGTTCTCGACGCACCCCTCGTACGCCGAACGCGTCGCCCGCGTCCGCGAGCAGTTCGCGGCCGACGCCCACGGAGAGAGCGCCGCCGCGCCGACGTCGCGGTAGGCCACGGTGGGGCCAGTTCGAGGCCGACCGGCGGTTCAGGCCTCGGGCGGTGTGGTCCCCAGTCGGCCTTCGGCGAACGCCGCGAAGTCGCGCGCGAACGCCTCGACCTCCGCCCAGTCGGTGTACTCGTAGTCGCGGGACGTGTCCGTGTCGCCGGTGGCGTCGCTCGCGATGCGCTTGAGCAGCAGGCGCTTCAGGAAGCCGTACTCCGAGTACCGGAGCGCGCCGCCGAACAGCCCGACGCGGTCGGGGTGCCAGCCGGTCTCGTCGACGAACGCCTCGACGTAGCCCGCGGCCTCGGCGCGGCGCGCCTCGTCGTCGGTCGCCGACGACAGCGACACCTGGAAGAACCCCGTCGGCCGGGCCGCGAGCGCGTCGCGGTTCGCTCGCACGAACGCTGCGACGGCGGACTGGTGCGTCCCGACGTGGACGGACGCCCCGACGAGCACCGCGTCGTACGCGTCGACTGCGTGTTCGGGGTCGGTCTCGCCGAGGTCGACCGTGGCGGCGTCGTGGCCGCGCTCGGTCAGCGTCGCGGCGACCCGCTCGGCCACCTTCGCGGTCTGTCCCTCACCGGTCCCGTAGCCGACGAGAAACGAGGCCACGCCGCCTCACTCGCCCCGGGTGCCCTCCCAGCCGCCGGCGTCGACGACGTCGAAGAGCTTCCGCCAGTTCTCGTCGTCCTCGCTCTCGGGCAGCGAGTCGCGGAGCTGCCGGAAGTCCGAGGCCGGCACCTGGCTCTCGACGAGGTCGACGATGACCTGCGCGTGGTAGGCGGCGTCCGAGCGCTCGACGCCCTCGATCTCGCTGACGCGCGTGACGAACTCCTGCCAGTCGAAGCGCTGGCCGTGCTCGTGGACGGCCCCCGTCATGTACCACTTGATCTCCATGGGGAGCGATGCCGCGAGGTCCTCGGCGTTCCCCTCCGGGAGGCGCTCGCCGAGCGTCGACAGGGTCGCGCGGATCGCGCGGACGGTCTCGCCGGTTCCGGGCTGTTCGAGTCGGTGCTGCACCGTGCCGGTGAACTCGTCGAAATTCATGGTGTCCACCGTAGACAATCGACCTGCGCGCCCATAACGTCTAGCCTGCCGGACGAGTCGCCGGCATCCAGGCCCGGCGTCCCTAGACGACTCTGACCGCGTTCGCCCGGTACTGTTCGTACTGGGACTCGGCCCACTCGACCGCGGCGGGCGCGGCGTTCGTCATGGAGCCCTTGACGCCGCCGTCGGCGTGGAGGGTGATTCCGGCGGTCGTCCCGCCGTCGTCGTCGGTCAGCCAGAGCGCGTACGGGATCGGGTCCTCGCTCTCGAGTATCGTCACGCCGGCCGCCTCGGTGAGGGACGCGAACTCCGCGGCGTAGTTCCGGTTGATGACCTCGACTAGCCCCCCGTCGAGCACGAGTTCGAGTTCGAAGCCGTCGGAGTGGACCTGCTCGCCGAGGACGTCGAAGTACTGCCGCCGCACGACCGTCGCGGTGCCGCGCAGTCGGTCCGCCCGCTCGACGAGTTCCCGCCCGGGCTGGAACGCCACGTCCGGCGCGCGCCGGGAGACGTGCGCCTGCATCCCGGCGACGAACTCGGTGGCCAGCGGCGCGTCGGCCGGGACGCCCTCGAGCAGCGCCGCGCTGTCCGCGACGGTCGCCATCCGCTCGCGGTACGTCCGCTCGTACTCGAACCCGAGCCGCCCGACGTGGGTCACGCGGTACCGCCCAGCGGAGTCCACCGTGTCGACGCAGCCGAGGCTCTGTAGCTCGCGGATCGCCCGGTCGACCGTCGACCGCGAGTGCGGGAGCTCCTCGGTCAGCGCCCGCTTCGACTTCGGCTCCCCCAGCAACGCCTCGAGCACCGGATACCGCTTCGAGACTCCCTCTCGAAACGACGACTCTGACCCTCGCGCCATACACCGCTTCCCGTCCCGGACGGGTTTAGGCGTTGGTATCGCTGATCCCCGATCGGAACCGCGCTCGGCGCCGCGTCGTCTCCACTCGACCGAGTCGGCCACGTGAGTTCGGCCCACGGCACGGAGCCAGCACAGGGCGAGTCGGCGCAGTGCGAGCCGGCCACGCTCGAACCGGACTACCGGACCACCACTCCGGCGGTGCAGATAAATCCGTTCGATACACTGTTAGTCGGAGAGATACTTCTGTTCCGCCCGGTTCGAGGCGCCGAGCGACGGAGAAGTGCTGCGGCGGCCGGATTCGGCGCCGAGGAACGATATGAGGTCAGATAGTGCGCTGTGCTGGATCGCGAGCGCTCCGAGCGGATCGCGCGTTCGACCGGACTACAGCCGTCGCCGACTGCGGCCGGTTCGACGACGAGACGTCCGGTCGGTAACTGGAGTTCGGACAGCGGTGGTCGAAGGCCCGGATACCGGCGGACGTATCGGATAACAAACCGCTCGGGATACAGTACAACGCTCTTGAATTTCTCCGACGGCCACAGATTTCGCTCGTCTGGAGGCCGAAACTCGTCCAGGTCCTCCGGGACTCACAAGTCGTCTGCGTCGTCCGAGCGCCCACACCACGCCTGGGCCGCTCCACGTCGGGACGCGGCGGCAGCTCCCGTGTCGGTGCGAGGTCAGTCCTGCTCGAGTACGTGGTGTTCAGTGGCGGAAGGCCCCGTCCCCCTCTGCGGAGGCAGGCCGCATGACGCACACGGTGCCGGGGCCACGCGTCGGGGGGTCCGACGTGGCTTCCCGGTCGAGACAGCCAGACGCCGGGAGACGGGGCTGAATCGGGGTCGGGAGTCGGTAGCGTCGGGTGCTTCCAGGCGTATCGGAATCCTACAGCGTCGACTCCCAGTACGACAACCGTTGGCAAGTGACGTAAATCTTTGGGCGCGAACGGGGCCGCGCCGCCGCGGTCCTACCGGCCCTCGAACTCCGGGTCGCGGCCCTCGAAGAACGCGGCCACGCCCTCGCGGTGGTCGTCCGTCTCGAAGACGACACCCTGCGCGGTCGCCTCGTCGGTCACCGCCCGCTCGAGTGGCTTCTCGAACCCCTCGTCGAGCAGTCGCTTGGCGTGTCGCAGCGCGACCGTCGGCCCGCTCGCGACCCGCTCGGTGAACGCGGCGACCTCGGCCTCGAATTCGTCGGCAGCGTACACGCGGTTGAACAGGCCGAGCGACGACGCGCGCTCCGCGTCCAGGACCTCGCCCGTGAAGACGAGCTCCTTGGCGACGTTCGTGCCGACGACCCGCGGCAGGAGGTACGACGTCCCGGCGTCGACGCTCAGGCCGACCTGGCGGAACACGAACCCGATGCTCGCGTCCTCGCTGGCGAGCTGGACGTCGCAGGCGATGGCGAGGTTGGCGCCCGCGCCGACCGCCGGCCCGTCGACCTTCGCGATGGTCGGGACGGGAGTGGTCGCGACGCGCGCGATCGCCGCCGACGTGCTGCGGCGGAGTTCGGCGACGGACTCGTGGGGGGCGACGTCGCCGTCGAGGCGTTCGCGCATCTTCTGGACGTCGCCGCCGGCGGAGAACGCGTCGCCAGCGCCCGCGACGACGACACACCGGACGTCGTCGCGGTCCTCGATGCGGTCGAACGCGTCCGAGACGCCCGCTGCGACCGCGCGCGTGAACGCGTTCCTGACGTCCGGTTCGGCGAGGGTGACCGTCGCGACGCCGTCGGTGACGTCGAGTCGAACTGAGTCGGCTGCTCCCATACGCCGTGGTCGCCACACCGCGTGAAAAGCGTTCCCCGGACGGCGTCACGACCCGCTACGGTGGGTCGGCTACCGGGCGGTCCAGCCGCCGTCCGCCGCCAGCACCGTCCCCGTGACGAACGACGCGGCGGGGCTCGCGAGGAACACCGCCGGGCCGGCGATCTCCTCGGGGTCGGCGAACCGGTCCAGGGGCGTCCGGTCGAGAATCGACGCACGGAGGTCGTCGTCGGCCCGGATTTCCGCGGTCAGGTCGGTGGCGACGTACCCGGGCGCCAGGCCCGTGACGCGCACGTCGGGCGCCCAGTCGAGCGCCATGCTCTTCGTCAGGCCGACGAGGCCGTGCTTGGTGGCGACGTAGGGGTGCTGTCGCGGCAGTCCGACGACGCCGCCGACGCTGGCGACGTTGACGACGACGCCGCGCTCGGCGGCCTCGAGGTGCTCGCTGGCGGCGTTCGTGCAGGCGAACGCGCCCCGGAGGTTCACGTCCACCGTGTGGTCGAACGCCTCGAGGTCGACGTCCCCCGGCGCGCCGAGCGCGTCCGGGGGGTTGATGCCGGCGTTGTTCACGAGCACGTCGACGCCGCCGAGCTCAGCGGCGGTCCGGTCGAACGTCTCGCGGACCGCGTCCTCGTCGGTGACGTCCAGCGTGGTGACAAGCGACGACGCGCCGTACTCGCGGACCGCCTCGACGGTGGCCTCGACGTCCGCTTCGGTGCGCGAGACGGGGACCACGTCGGCGCCGGCGGCGGCGAGGCCGAGCGAGATGGCCTTCCCGATGCCGCGGGTGCCGCCGGTGACGACAGCTGTCTGTCCGTCCAGCGAGAACGCGTCCTGGAGCGACTCGAACTCGGTCATGGGTCGTCGTTCGCCGGGCGCGCTAAAGAGCGTGTGGTTGCAGACAGGGCCGGCCGCGTGTGGTGTGGGCCTGGTCTGGCTGCGTGTGGTGGGCACTCGAACTGGCCGTCTGGCGACGCCGGCCCACCCGAACGTTCATTGGTACCGGTTGACAACAGGCGTCCGATGGAGTACGCGACACTCGGACACTCGGACGTGGACGTGAGCCGGGTCGGCCTCGGCCTGTGGAACATCAGCGGCGGCTCGGACTGGGAGCGGACCGACGAGCGACAGGCCGTCGAGACCATCCACGCCGCCTACGACGCCGGCGTCGACTTCTTCGACACCGCGGAGGCGTACGGCGACGGCTACTCGGAGTCGGTGCTGGGCACGGCCCTCGAGGGGATGGACCGCGAGGACGTCGTCGTCGCCACGAAGGTGTGGTCGGACAACCTCGCGTACGACGACCTGAGGGCGGCCTGCGAGGCCAGCCTCGACCGCCTCGGCACCGACTACGTCGACGTCTACTACGTCCACTACCACAACCCCGAGATCCCGGTCTCGGAGACGATGCGCGCGCTCCGGGACCTCCAGGACGAGGGGCGCGTCCGGGTCCCGGCGGTCTCGAACACCGGCCCGGTCGACCTGGGCGAGACGCTCGAACACGGCCGCGTCGAGGCGAACCAGGTGCCGTACAGCCTCCTCTGGCGCGCCGTCGAGTACGAGGTCGCCGACGCCTGCCGCGCCGAGGACGTCGACCTGGTCGCGTACAGCCCGCTCGCGCAGGGCCTGCTGACGGGCGAGTACGCGTCGGCCGAGGAGTACCCGACGGGCCGGATGCGGACCCGGCACTTCGCCGGCGACCGCCCGGAGGCCCGCCACGGCGAACCGGGCGTCGAGGACCTGACGTTCGAGACCGTCCAGCGGGTCCGCCAGGTCTGCGCGGAGTACGACCGCGACATGGTGGAGGTGGCGCTCGCGTGGCCGCTCCACCAGCCCGGCGTCGCGTCAGTGCTCGCCGGGGCGTCGACGCCCGAGCACGCCCGGGCGAACGCGGCCGCAGCGGACGTCTCGCTGTCCGAGGACCTGCTCGCGGACCTCGACGAGGCGACCGCGGACCTCAAGGCCGCGCTCGGGCCGAACCCGGACCCCTGGCAGTCGAACTCCCGGTATCGGTAGCCGGCCGTCGCGCTCTGATTTCCGACCCGTACAGTGAAGAGCGTCCGCGCCGCGCGTACTGACATGCCTGCGAGCATCCCGCGCATCGGGCTCGGCACCTACTCGGACACCGACAAGGACCAGTGGGCGGCCAACGTCAGGACGGCCCTCGAGCTGGGGTACCGGCACGTCGACACCGCCCAGGCGTACGACAACGAGGCGTACGTCGGCGCGGGCATCGAGTCCGCGCCCGTCGACCGCGAGGACGTGTTCCTCGCGACGAAGGTCGCACACCCCGACCACCCGGTCCCGGGCCGCGAGGACGTCCGCGCGATGGTCGACGCGTGCCTGGAGCGGCTGCGGACGGACTACGTCGACCTGCTGTACGTGCACTGGCCCGCCGGCCCCTACGACCCCGAGACCACGCTCGGGGCGCTCCAGGAGCTCGCCGACGAGGGGAAGACGCGACACGTCGGCGTGTCGAACTTCGAGCCGGAGACCCTCGACGCGGCCCGCGAGGTCCTGGACGCGCCCGTCGCCGCGAACCAGGTCGAGTGCCACCCCCTCCTCCAGCAGGAGGCGCTCCGCGAGTACGCCGTCCGTCACGACCACTGGCTGGTCGCGTACTGCCCGCTCGCGCAGGGCGGCGTCTTCGACGTCCCAGAGATCCGGGCCGTCGCGGAGAAACACGACGCCTCGCCCGCGCAGGTGTCGCTGGCGTGGCTGCTCTCGAAGGACAACGTCGCGGTCATCCCGAAGGCGTCCAGCGAGGCGCACATGCGAGAGAACCTTGCGGCCGCGGACCTCGACCTCGACGACGAGGACGTCGCGCGCATCGACGCCATCGACCGCGAGGAGCGCATCATCGACCGCGAGTACGCCGCCTGGCGGCAGTGAGACGTCGGCGGCCGCGAGCGCACGCAGTTGGACCGTGCGTGGGTGGGCCGTGCTCCGGCTTCCGCGAACGTGGACGCGGCTACGCGAACGTGAACACGGGCTTGCAGGTCTCCGCGCGCAGGAACCCCTCGAAGGCGGCGACCGGGTCGTCGACGCTGTACGACCGGTCGACGATCGCGTCGACGTCGATGGTGCCGTTGTCCATCAGGCGGATCGCCTGCTCGAAGTTCCGCCACGTCGACCCGTAGGACGTGCCGATGGTGAGTTCGCCGCGCACCACGGGCGTCATGAACACCTCGCTGGTGTCCCCGGGGAGGCCGACGACGACCACCTCGCCGCCCTTCCGGACGTGGTCGACGGCCATCTCGACGCCGGACTCGTGGCCGGTCGTGTCGAAGACCGCGTCGAACCCGATGCCGTCGGTGAACGCCTCGCGGCGGTCCGCGAGGGAGCCGTCGTCGACGTTCACCGTCTCCACGCCGACGTCCTCGAGCAGCGGCAGGCGGTAGTCGGCGTCCGCGCCCAGTCCGGACACGAGGACGTTCGCGCCCATGGAGTCGGCGACCGTCGCGACGAGCACGCCGATGGGACCGGGGCCCTCGACGAGCACGTTGTCGCCGGGCGTCACCGACGACTGCCCGAAGACGGCGCGCGTCGCGATGCTCGTCGGCTCAGTGACCGCCGCGTGCTCCAGGGGGATGTCGTCCGGGAGGGCGTGGAGGAACTCGGCGTCGACGGCGACGTACTCGGCGTACGCGCCGTCGCGGTGCATGCCGGTGATGGAGAAGTTCTGGCAGACGTTCGCCTGGCCGTTCAGACACTGGAAGCACTCGCCGCAGCTGTGGATCGGTTCCTCGACGACGTGGTCGCCGACCGCGAAGCCGTCGACGCCGCCGCCGACCTCGACGACGGTGCCGGCGTACTCGTGGCCCATGATCCGCGGCATCGGAATCCACTCGTAGCCGTCCTCGTACGTGTACGCGTGCGCGTCGCTCCCGCAGAGCCCCGCGCTGTGTACCTCCACGACCACCTCACCGTCGCCCGCCGCGGGGCGGTCGCGTTCCTGGACCTCCACCTCCCGTGCTCCGGTCTGGACTATCGCTCTCATGAATCGGATCGTTCTCGAACCGGCCTAACAATCCGCGAACTGGCGCATAAAGCTGTGGGTGGCGGTGGATCCACGGGCGCGCGGTGGCCCGTCGAGTGGCCGGTCGGCGTCCTCACTGGCTGGCCTTCGACGCGGGCGGCACCATGACCACGGGCCGGTCGGCGTCGAGCATGATGCTCTGGGCGGTGCTCCCGAAGACGGCCTTCCCGATGGGCGAGCGCTTCCGGCCGCCGATGACGACGTACTCCGCGTCCACCTCGTCGGCGTACCGGAGCACCTCGGCGTCCGCGTAGCCCACCAGGCCCACGGGCGTAAACGAGTCCGTCGCGGCGCTCGCGACGCTCTCGGCGTGGGCACGCGCCCGCGCCTCGTCGTCGAGCTCGACTGGGTCCGTGGACTCGTCGAGGGCGTCCAGGCGGACGCGCTCTGTCGACTCGTACTGGCCGGCGACGTGGACGACGTGGAGTTCGACGCCCACGCGGTCGCTGAGCCGTGCGGCTTCCTCGACGACGCGTTCGGCGTGGTCTGACCGACCGATCGCTGCGACGATTGGCATACTCCCGCGTTCACGCCACCGTGACATAAAACGTGCGTCCGTTCTGGGCGTCGCGGGCCGGCCGGCCGCGGTCGCTGGCGGTCGACCGCGACCCGGTAACGAGTTGCGCCGATGTCACGTCTACGCGCCGAGACGAGGGGAATCCGCCCGCAACTACGTCCTGCACTGCAAAAGTTTATGTAACACAGATTGTAACGGGGTGTTGTATGCCACACAATGGCGCAGTCAATAGACGGCAGTTCGTAAAGGGAGCGGGTACCATCGGCGGCGCGGTCGCCCTCGCAGGGTGTACGGACGTCCTCTCGGGCGGCGGCGGCGGGAACTTCCCCAACCAGGACATCACGATGATCTGCCCCTGGGCGGAGGGCGGCGGCACCGACCGGACCGCGCGCGAACTCGCGAACCTCGTCAGCGACGAGTTCGACGAGGCCGACGCGTTCGTCGAGAACCGCACGGGCGGCACGGGCAGCGTCGGGTTCAACGCGGTCGCGAACGCCGAACCGGACGGCTACACGGTCGGCGTCCTGACCGTCGAGATCACGACCATCTCCCACCTCGGCATCGCGGACGTCAGCCACGAGGACGTCCAGGGCATCATGCAGTACAACTTCGACCCGGCCGCCCTCACTGTCCGCGAGGACGCGCCCTACGACACGCTCCAGGAGTTCGTCGACTACGCCGACGAGAACCCCGGCGAGATCAGCGTCTCGAACTCCGGCCCGGGCGGCATCTGGCACCTCTCCGCGGTCGGGTTCGGACTCGAGGCCGACATCGAACTCGACCACGTCGGCTACGACGGCGGCGCGCCCGCGACCCAGGCGGTCGTCAACGAGGAAGTCGAAGCGACCACCTCGAGCGCCCCGGAGGTCCTCCCGCAGGTCGAGGACGGCCCGCTGAAGACCCTCGCGGTGTTCGGTGAGGAACGCCTCGACATCATGCCCGACGTCCCCACGCTCCAGGAGGAGAACGTCGACTTCACGATGGGCGCGTGGCGCGGCCTCGGCGTCCCGAACGACACCGACGAGGACCGCATCGAGACGCTCCACGAGGCCTACAACAACGTCTACGAGTCCGACGAGTTCCAGTCGTTCATGGACGAGAACGGGTTCGGCCTGATCTACCGCGATACCTCCGAGTTCAACGACTTCATGCAGGACTCCTACGACAGCTTCGAGGAGATCGCCGCAGAAGTCGACGTCTAGGCGGCACAGTCTTTACCACTCTCCGGGTCGCTTCCAGCAAACACAATGACAATCAGAATCAGTCACACCGACAAAATCGCCAGTGGACTCGTCTTCCTGCTGGCCGCGGCCGTGTTCTTCGTCAGCGAGGACTTCCCCGGTGGGTACGGCGCCACCGGTCCGGCACTGTTCCCGCGCGTCATCGTCGGCCTCATGGCCGGCTTCGCCCTCGTCCAGGTCGCCCGTCGCGTCAAACGCGGCGACCCGAAGACGCACGAGGTATCGCTCTCCGCGGTGAAGACCGTCGCCGTCGTCGCCGCGATGGTTGTCGGCTACATCCTCCTGATGCCGTACCTCGGGTTCCTCGTCGGCACCGTCGCCTTCCTCGTGGTGGCGATGTACTACTCCGGCATCTCCGAGCTGCGGCGGACGGTCCCCATCTCGTTCGGGGTCACCCTGGCGTTGTTCTACCTCTTCGGCGAGTTCCTGCACGTCCCCCTCCCGGAGAGCGCGATCCTCCCCGTGAGTCGGCTCCTGCCGTCGATGCTGTCGGTCGGGGTGGTGGGATGACGTCGTCCGAGCGGCGGGAGGTGGACGGATGAACGTCCTCGCGGGGCTCGCGGAGGGCGCGGCGCTGGTCTTCCAGCCGTTCCCGCTGTTGCTCATCCTCGTCGGCGTGTTCATCGGCATCATCATGGGGTCGATCCCCGGCATGACCGCGACGATGACCGTCGGCGTGCTCGTGTCGTTCACGTTCGGCATGCAGCCCACGGAGGGGATGATGCTCCTGCTGGGCATCTACGGCGGCGCCCTCTACGCGGGGTCGATTCCCGCCATCCTCATCCGGACGCCGGGGACGCCGAGCGCCGCAGCCACCATCTTCGACGGGTTCCCGATGGCCCAGCAGGGCCGCGCGGGCAAGGCCATCGGCATCGCGACCGTCGCGTCGTTCGTCGGCGGCGCCGTCAGCGTCGTCCTCCTCACGTTCATCGCCCCGCAGATCGCGCAGTTCGCCCTCGAGTTCCGGTCGCCGGAGTACTTCGCGCTCGCGTTCTTCGGGCTGACCATCATCGCGAGCGTCAGCGGGGACTCCGTCGTGAAGGGCATGATCACGGGCCTGATGGGGATGCTCATCGCGACGGTCGGCCTCGACCCGACGACGGGCTTCCCCCGGTTCACGTTCGACATCACCGTGCTGACCTCGGGCATCCAGTTCATCGCGGTGATGATCGGGCTGTTCGGGCTCGCGGAGGCGTTCAACCGCTACCGCGAGGGCATCGACCAGCTCGAGGTCGAACAGGACCTCTCGGACGTCACGCCGAGCCTCTCGGACCTCCGGGAGATCAAGGGGACCGTCTTCGGTTCCAGCGTCGCCGGCACGTTCATCGGCGCGCTTCCCGGTGCGGGCGGCGACATCGCGTCGTTCGTCACGTACAACGAGACGAAGCGCTGGGCGAAGAAGGTGACGCCGCCGTTCGGCGAGGGCAACCTCCGCGGCGTCGCCGCCGCGGAGTCCGGGAACAACGCCAGCACGGGCGGCGCGCTCGTGCCGACGCTCGTGCTCGGCATCCCCGGGGACTCCGTGACGGCCATCCTCATCGGCGCCCTGCTCGTGCACGGCATCCGTCCCGGCCCCGGGCTGTTCGAAGACGAGACCGGGCTCGTGTTCTCCATCTTCATCGGGTTCTTCCTGGTGTACGTGGTCATCCTCGTGGCGGGCCTGCTCGGCACGCACCTCTGGGTGCGGGTCATCAACTTCCCGGCCCAGTACCTCTGGCCGGTCATCATCGTGCTCTGCGTCGTCGGGTCGTTCGCGCTCCGCGGCGGCATCTTCGACGTGTGGACGATGGTCGCCGCCGGCCTGCTCGGGTTCGTGTTACGCATGGACGGCTACCCACTCGCGCCGATGGTACTGGGGCTCATCCTGGGCCCCATCGCGGAGTCGAACCTCCGCCGGTCGCTCCAGCTCTCTGACGGCTCCTGGGAGATCTTCTACACGAGCCCGCTCGCGATGGCCATCCTGGTGCTCGCGGCGCTCTCCCTGTTCACGCCCGTCATCTCCAAGCGGCTCGGGTAATCCGCCCGGCGCCGCCGACTACTTCTCGCGCGCCGTCACTCGGCGTCGTGTCCCTCGTACTCGACGATGGCGTCCCGCCACTCCTGGGGGATCGGCGCCGGTTCGCGCGCCTCCCGGTCGTAGGACAGCAACACGACGGAGCCGGTGGCGGCCGTCTCGCCGTCCGTCGACAGCTCGTACTCGATGGGGATGCTCGACTCCCCGAGCTCGCCGATTCGCTGGCGGACCGTCACCGTCTCCCCGAGCAGGATCTCCGCGCTGTACTCCAGTTCGAGCTTCACGAGCGCGAGCTCGGCGCGGTCGTGGCGCTGTCCGATGACGTCCTCCCAGTACTTCGCGCGGGCCTGCTCGCAGTAGCTCGAGTAGACGGCCTGGTTGACGTGGCCGTTCGGGTCGAGGTCCCGGTACTGGGGCTCCAGTTCGATCTCGTAGGTGTACGCGGACATACCCTCCCCATTCGCGGCAGCTGGAAAATAGCTTGCCCAAGCGGGCCGCGTTCGGCCAGTCCCTGCGAGGCCTCGTCGGTCAGTACTCGTAGGAGAGCACCGCCTCGATGCCGGCGCGCGCGCGGTCGGCGTCCGGGAGGTAGGCGTCCTCGGTCTGGTGGCCGGGGAAGTGGACGTCGTAGCCGGTCACGCGCTTGATCGGCGCCTCGAGGTGGTCGACGGCGTACTCGTTGACGAGCGCGGACAGTTCCGCGCCGACGCCGACCCGCCGCCGCGCCTCGTGGAGGACGACGCAGCGGCCGGTCTTCTTCACGGACGCCAGCACCGCCTCGACGGGCAGCGGCGACAGCGTCCGGAGGTCCAGCACCTCCACGTCGGCGGCGACGCCGTCGGCGGCCGCGACGGCCTCCTCGACCATCGCGCCCCACGTGAGCACGGTGACGTCGCTGCCCTCGCGGACCAGCCGCGGTTCGTCCAGCGGCAGCGTGTAGGGGTCGTCTGGGACGGTCTCGGTCTGCGTCCGGTACTTCGCCTTCGGTTCGAGGAACATCACGGGGTCGTCGTGGCGGATGCTCGCCGCCAGCAGCCCCTTCGCCTGGGCGGGCGAACTCGGGCAGACGACGCGCACGCCGGGCGTGTGCACGAACAGCGACTCCGTGGACTCGGAGTGGTACTCGCTGGACTTGATGCCGCCGCCGTAGGGCACGCGCACCGTCAGCGGCAGGTCGAACGCGCCGCCGGAGCGCTCGCGCATCTTCGCGAGCGAGTACATGAACTGGCCGAAGGCGGGGTAGAAGAACCCCATGAACTGGATCTCGGGGACGACGCGCTCGCCGCGCATCGCCATGCCGACGGCGGCGCCGAGGATGCCGTTCTCCGAGAGCGGCGTGTCGACGACGCGGTCGCCGCCGTACTCCTCGTAGAGGCCCTCCGTCGCGCGGAACACGCCGCCGATGGGCCCGACGTCGTAGCCGAGCAGGCGCACCGAGTCGTCGCGGGCAAGCTCGCCGTCGAGCGCGTCCCGGACGGCCGTCACGAGGTTCACCTCGGTGGCGTCGCCGTCCGGGACGCTGCCGCCGAGGGCGGCGAGCGGGCGGTCGTCGGCCGCCGCCCACGACCCCGTGTAGTCGACGAAGGGGTTGTCGCCGTGGCGCTCGGCGCGCAGTTCCGCGCGCTGGTGGCGCTCGGTCCAGGAGTCGCCGCGGAGGTGGTTGTCGAAGATGCGCTGGGGGTCCGACGTCGGCACCTCGCGGGCGCGCTCGACGGCGGCCTCGACGCGCTCGGTGGCGTCGGCTTCGACGGCTTCGACGGCCGCCTCGTCGAGGACGCCCTCCGCGAGGAGGTACGCCTCCAGGCGGTCGATGGGGTCGCGGTCCCGCCAGTACTCGAGCTGGCTGTCGTCGCGGTACGCGCCCGCGTCGTCCGCGGTGTTGTGGTCGTCGACGCGGTACGTGACGCACTCCAGCAGCATCGGGCCGCCGCCGTCGCGGGCGCGCTCGACCGCCTCCCGGGCCGCCTCGTGGACCGCGAGCACGTCGTTGCCGTCGACGCGCCGGTGGGGGATGCCCGCTGCCTCGGCTTTCTGGGCGTACGTGTCGGCGGCGGTCTGGCGGTGCCGGGGCACGGAGATCGCCCACTGGTTGTTGTGGACGACGGTGACCGCCGGCGCGTCGAAGACGCCGGCGAAGTTCAGCCCCTCGTAGAAGTCGCCCTCGCTCGTCGAGCCGTCCCCGATGTACGACAGCGTGACGGCGTCCCCGTCGTCGAGGGCGTCCGTCATCGCGGAGCCCGCGGCGTTCGGGACGTTCGACGCCAGCGGGATGTACACCGGCGAGAAGTTCACGGGCGGGCCGTCCTCGACAGGGAGGTGTTCGTCGACGGTCTCCGGTTCGGCGCCCATCAGGCCGGCGACCGCCCTGGCGAGCGAGCCGCCCCAGTAGAGCTTCGTCGGCGTCTGCCGGTACGTCGGGAAACACCAGTCGCCGGCCTGCAGGGCCGCCACGCTCCCGACGGGGATGGCTTCCTCGCCGACGCTCCGCGAGAGGATGCTGATCTCGCCGCGGCGCTGCAGTCGCAGCATCTTCTCGTCGTAGACCCTGGACAGCCGCATCGTCTCGTAGAGCCGCCGCAGGGTCTCGTCGTCGACGTCCGGCTGGTCGTCGACCGGCGACCCGTCCGGCGCTAGTACTCGGTAGAGGTCCTCGCCTGGCTTCGTTTCGGTCCACTTCGCCATGTGTTCGTGGAGTCGGCGGCGACCGGAAAAATAGGTTGTGGTGTGCCAGTACGGCACAGCCTCCCTACTCGGTTGGCGAGACGACCTGGTTCTCGAGGCCGTCGTACGAGCCGGTCTCGTCGACCCGGTCGAGGTTCCGCGCGAGGATGTCGGCGTGGCGCTCCCAGTAGTGGTCGGTGCCGCCGGCGTTGTGCGGCGTGATGTGGACGTTCTCGAAGTCCCAGAGGGGGTGGTCGCCGGGCAGCGGTTCGGGGTCGGTGACGTCGAGGGCGGCGCCCCCGATCTTGTTGCCCTGGACGGCGGCGACGAGCGCGTCCGTGTCGACGACGCCGCCGCGCGCGACGTTCACGAGGACGGCGTGCGGCGGCAGCGTCCGGAAGGCCTGTTCGTCGACGAGCCCCCGGGTCGTCTCCGTGAGCGGGCACGCGAGGACCACGTAGTCCGAGCGCGCGAACGCGCCGTGGAGGTCGTCGTCGTACCCGAGCACCTCCTCGGCCGGACCGCCCTTCGAGGGCGTGTGGCGGACGCCGACCCGCTCGACGCCGAACGGCTCGAGCAGTTCGAGCGTCCGCTCGCCGATGGCGCCCATCCCGACGACGGTGACCGTGCTCCCGTTGAGCTCGGCGCCGCGGAAGTGCCGCCACTCGCTTCTGGCCTGCCGGCGCCAGCCCTCGTGGAGGTTGCGCGCGAACACGAGCAGGTTCCCGAGCACCTGCTCGGCCATGTTCGGCGCGTGCACGCCGGAGGCGTTCGTCACGGCGACGCCGCGCTCCGCGAGGTCGTCCAGCGGGAGGTGGTCGACGCCGGCGGACGCGGCGGCGAACAGCCGCATCGACGACGCGCTCTCGAGCAGTTCGGGGTCGAGTCGCAGCCCGGTCACGACGGGCGCGTCCGCGACCAGGTCGCGTTCCTCGGCCGGCGTCGCGGCGAGTCTGACGTCGCGGTCCGGGCAGCGCTCCCGGAGCCGCTGCGCGCAGCGTTCGCTCGGCATTCCGTGGGCGGTCCCGCGCAGCACGACGACGTCGGGGGTCGAGTCGGTCATGGCAGCAGTGTCACGGGACGCGATACCCGGTGGCGCAACTTATATTTCGGGTTAGGCGAATTACGCAAGCATGCTCGACGGGTTAGCCTCGCGCACCAGCACGTACAGCGTCCAGAGTCCCGACAGAATCGCCTACGGGCTCGGCTCGACGTCGGAACTCGCCGGCTTCGCTGCCGACCGCGACGTGGACAGCGCGCTCGTCGTCTCCGACGCGAACATCGTCGACGCGGGCGTCACCGACCCCGTCGTGGACGCCCTCGAGGACGCGGGCGCGTCCGTCGACTTCTTCACCGACGTGAAGCCCGAGCCGAAGCTCTCGATGGTCGAGGACGCCGTCGACGTGCTCCGCGAGGGCGGCCACGACGCAGTCGTCGGCGCGGGCGGCGGCAGCGTCCTCGACACGGCGAAGCTGGCGTCGGCGCTCGCGGACTACGACGTCCCCATCACGGACACGCTCGGGATGGGGAACGTCCCCGGCGCGGGCCGGCCGCTCGCGCTCGTGCCGACGACCGCGGGCACCGGCAGCGAGGTGACCCACATCGGCGTGTTCTCCGACGACGAGGGCGTCAAGCGCGTCGTCTACGACGAGGCGCTGTTCGCCGACCTCGCGGTCGTCGACGCCGAACTCACGCGCTCGCTGCCGAAGCCGGTGGCCGCGGCGACCGGGCTCGACACGCTCACGCACGCCGTCGAGAGCTACGTGTCGACGCTCCGGACGCCGTACTCGGACGCCCTCGCGCGGGAGGCCATCCGGCTGGTCGGGTCGAGCCTCCGGGGCGCGGTCCTCCAGGGCGGCGACAACGACGAGGCCCGGTACGACATGAGCCTCGCGGCGACCGTCGCCGGGCAGGCGTTCGTCAACTCCGGGTTGGGCGCGGTGCACGCGCTGACGTACCCCCTGGGCTCCGAGTACGGCGTCGGCCACGGCCGCGCGAACGCGATGCTGCTGCCCCACGTCATGGAGTACAACGTGCCGGCCGAGCCCGAGCGGTTCGCGGACGTCGCCGACCTCCTCGGGGCCGACGCCGAGGGGTCGACGCTCGACCGCGCGTACGCGGCCGTCGACGCCGTCTTCGAGCTCACCGAGGACGTCGGCGTCCCCACCGCCATCGGCCACCTCGGCGACCTCGACGACGAGGAACTCGAGTCGTTCGCCGACATCGCCTTCGAGTACTCCCAGCACAACATCGACCGGAACCCCCGCGACCTCGACCGCGAGGACGTCCTCCAGATCTACCGGAACGCGCTGTAGCGCGCTCGACGGCGGCAGCCCCGTGGTGGCCCCGGCACTGTGACTGCGATCGGTCCGCGACCGCGCCGCCGCACGTGAACTTTTATGCGACGTGGCCGCAGATGGACGTGCATGGACCTGCAACTACAGGGCGACGCGGCGCTCGTGACGGCGTCGAGTAGCGGTCTCGGGATGGCTTCGGCTCGCGCGCTCGCGATGGAGGGCGCGAACGTCGTGATGAACGGCCGGGACGAACAGCGGCTCGCGGACGCGGTCGCGGACGTCCGCGAGGACGCGACCGGCGAGGTCGTCGGCCAGCCCGGGGACCTCACCGACCCCGACGACGTCGAAGCGCTCGTCGACCGGACCGTCGAGGAGTTCGGGACGGTCGACCACCTCGTCACGAGCGCGGGCGGCCCGCCGAGCGGGCCGTTCCTCGAGAAGTCCGACAGGGACTGGTACGAGGCCTACGACCTGCTCGTGATGAGCGTCGTCCGGCTCGTCCGCGAGGCCAACCCCCACCTCCAGGACGGCGGCGGCACCGTCGTCAACATCGCGTCCAGCAGCGTGAAGGAGGCCATCGACGGGCTCGTGCTCTCGAACTCCGTGCGCATGAGCGTCATCGGCCTGGAGAAGACGCTCTCGAAGGAGCTGGCGCCCGACGTCCGCGTGAACGCCGTGCTGCCGGGCGTCCACGAGACGCCGCGCGTGCAGGAGGTCATCGAGCAGGGCGTCGAGCGCGGCGACTACGAGGACTACGAGGACGGCCTCGAGGACCACCGCACCGGCATCCCCGTTGGGCGGACCGGCGACCCGATGGAGCTCGGGCGGACGGTCGCGTTCCTCTCGTCGCCCCAGGCGGGCTACATCAACGGCGAGACGGTGACAATCGACGGCGGCGCGGGCGCGTCGAACCTCTGAGCCCGGGCGGCCGCACTCCGGGGGTCAGTCGAAGCGCTCCAGCACCCGTTCGGCGAGGTGGTCGCCGAACGGCAGCGACGACGTGAGGCCCGGCGAGACGGCGTTGAGGACGTGCGTCGACCGCGGACCGTGCTCGAACAGCGGCTCCTTGACGAGGCGGCCGTCGGCGGCGACCACCTGCGCGCGGATGCCCGCGTAGCTCTTCGCGAAGTCCCGCTCGGTGACGCCGGGGAGCAGGCGGCGCGCGGCCGCGACGAACGCCGACTTCCGGTAGGACTTGTTGAGTTCGTCCCACGCGACCGACGCCATCTCCCGGGACGCCATGAGCCGCCAGAAGCCCCGGTAGGTGAGTGTGTCGTAGAGGTCCCGCGGCGAGACGTCCGTGTTCCGGTAGGCCTCGCGGCCGAACGCGAGCACCGCGTTCGGGCCGACGATGACCTTGTCGTCGGTGCGGCGCGTGTAGTGGACGCCGAGGAACGGCAGGTCGGGGTCGGGCACGGGGTAGATCATCGACTCGACGAGCGACTGGCGGTCGGGGACGAGCTCGTAGTACTCGCCGCGGAACGGCACGATTTGGTAGGCGCGGCCGACGCCGAGCTGGTGGGCGAGCTCGTCGGCGTGCAGGCCCGCCGCGTTCACGAGGTACCGCGTCTCGAGTCGGCCGTTGCTCGTCTCGAGCGCGAGCGACGACCCGTCGTCGCGGACCTCGTCGACGCGGTGGCCGACGTAGAAGTCGACGCCGGCGTCTTTCAGTTCGGACGCGAGCGCGTAGACGTACTCCTGGGAGTCGATGGACGCGGCCTCCGGGCAGTACAGCGCGGCCTGCCCGGCGGCGTTCGGCTCGTACTCCCGGACCTCCTCGCTGCCGGACAGCAGCGTCGTCTCGACGCCGTTGGCGTCGGCCTGCTCGCGGAGGTCCCCGAGTCGGCGCTCCTCGGCGTCGTCGAGGGCGGTCACGACGACGCCGCACTCGTCGAGCGGGATGCCGTGTTCGGCGGCGTACTCCTTGAGTCGGCGCGTCCCCTCGGTGGCGAACCGCGCCTTCAGCGAGCCCGGCTCGTAGTTGAACCCCGGGTGGAGGACGCCGGAGTTCCGGCCGCTCTGGTGGGCGGCGAGGTGGTACTCCTTCTCGACGACGGCGACGTCGAGCGACGACCGCTCCGCGAGGTGTTTGGCGACCGAGCAGCCGACACACCCCCCGCCGACCACTGTGACGTCGTGCATGTACTGGGTCGTTGGTTGCCCGAAGACGCACAAAACGTTTTCCGTCGCGTCAGTCGGCGCGTCCCGCGGTCACCCAATGAGATAAGTGCCGACGGGGGGGAACGGAGCGTATGGGTGACACCACCAACCGCGTGACCGTGGACGGGAAGCGAGCGGTCGTCGTCGGCGGGACGAGCGGCATCGGGCGCGCCATCGCCGTCGGGTTCGCGGCGGACGGCGCCGACGTGGTCGCGTCGAGCCGCACCGAGTCCGCCGTGGAGGCGACGGCCGAGGAGCTCCGGTCGGCGGGCGCGGAGACGCTCGTCGAGACGTGCGACGTGACCGACCGCGAGTCACTCCTCGCACTCCGGGACCGGGTCGTCGAGGAGTTCGGCGGCGTCGACGTCCTGGTCACCTCACAGAGCGCCATCGCCCGGGACCCCATCGCGTCGGTCTCCGAGGACGACTGGGGGCGCGTCCTCGACGTCCAGCTGTCGGGCGTCCACCGCGCGTGCCAGGCGTTCGAGCCGGCGATGGACGAGGGCAGCATCGTCACCGTCTCCTCGATGGGCGCGACGCTCGCGATGCCCGAGACGGGCGCGTACTCGGCGGCGAAGGGCGGCACGGACGCGTACACGCGCGTCGCGGCCAAAGAGTTCGGGCCGGACGTGCGCGTGAACGCCATCCGCCCGGGGTTCATCCTGACGCCCCAGACCGCGGACGCGTACGCCGAGGGGACCGAGCGGCGCCGCGAAGTCGAGCGGAAGACCGAACCCGGGCGCATGGGGGAGCCCGACGAACTGGTCGGCGCCGCCATCTACCTCGCGAGCGACGCCGCCTCCTACACCACCGGCGAGGTGCTCACCGTCGACGGCGGGTTCAGCAACACCGCCTTCGAGGCCTGAGAAGTTCCGGGGCGAGTGAGGCGTTCCGGGGCGAGTGAGGCGTTCCGGGGCGAGTGAGGCGGTCCGGGGCGAGTGAGGCGTCCCGGGCGAGTCGAGTGAGGCGTTCGAGCCGAGTGAGTCGTCCGGGGGTGAGTGAGGCCTCTGGGACGAGTCTGGTCGGCGCTCCCGGAGCGGGAGACCGGACGCGACCGGACTCCGGCGGTCCGGTCTCGCGCTAGTCGCCGTCGTAGTGCGTCACGTAGACGGCCTTCTCGTGCGTGTAGAACTCCACGGCCTGCCGGCCCTGCTCCTTGTACGTCTCCGTGCTGGAGTGTTTTCGGCCGCCGAACGGCATCTGCATCTCGACGCCCGTGGTCGTCTGGTTGACCTTCACGACGCCGGTCTCGACGTCGTCGACGAACTCCTTGGCGTGGTCGAGGCGGTTCGTGCAGATGGACGCGGAGAGCCCGTACTCGACGCCGTTGGCGACCTCCACGGCCTCCTCGAAGTCCGAGACCTCGATGACCGACAGCACCGGGCCGAACACCTCCTCCTGGGCGATCCGCATCTCCGGGTCGACGTCCGTGAAGACGGTCGGCTCGACGAAGTGGCCGTTCTCGTAGTCGCCGCCCGTGAGGCGGCTCCCGCCGGCCGCGAGGGTCGCGCCCTCTTCGCGTGCGATGTCGACGTACTCGAGGTCGCTTTCCAGTTCCTCCGCGGAGGACTTCGGACCCACGTCGACGCCGTCGGCGAGCGGGTCGCCGACGTCGAGGGAGTCGACGCGGTCGAGGAGGCGGTCGAGGTAGTCGTCGGCGACGGACTCGAAGACGAGCACGCGGCTGGTCGCCGTGCACGCCTGGCCGGCGAGCCCGGAGACGCCGCCGCCGATGGTGAGGTCCACGGCGAGGTCGAGGTCGGCGGTCTCGTCGACGATGAGGGGGTTCTTCCCGCCCATCTCGCACTGGACGCGCTTCCCGGCGTCGGCGGCGGACTGCTGGACCGCGCTCCCGACGTCGTAGCTCCCGGTGAACGAGACGACGTCGACGCCGTCGCTGGTCGTCAGTTCGTCGCCGACCGAACGGCCGGGCCCGGGGACGAAGTTCAGGACGCCGTCCGGCAGGCCGGCCTCGTCGAACGCGCGGACGAGTTCGCTCGCGGCGGTCGGCGTCTGCGAGGCGGGCTTGAAGACGACCGTGTTGCCGGCGACGAGCGCGGGCGCGATCTTCCAGGTCGGGATGGCGATGGGGTAGTTCCAGGGCGTGATGATCGACGCCGTCCCCCAGGGCTCGCGCGTGGTGTACGCGACGGTGTCGTCGCTGGCGCTCGGCGGCGCGACGCCGCCGGCGTCGCGGGCGACCTCGGCGTAGTAGTTCAGGAGGTCGACGGTCCGCTGGAGTTCGCCCTCGGCCGCCGCCCGGGTCTTGCCCATCTCCCGGGAGACGAGTTCGACGAGGTCGTCGAACCGGGAGTCGACGGCGTCGGCGGCGTCGTGGAGGTACGCGCCGCGGTCGTGGGCGGACAGCTCGCGCCACGCGGCCTGCGCGCGGTTCGCCGCGTCGATGGCGTCGGCCGCGGCAGCCCTGTCGCCGCTGGCGACGGTGCCCACGACCTCCGTGGTGTCGGCGGGGTTCGTGCTCTCGATGCTGTCGCCCGTGTCCGTTCGCCACTCGCCGTCGACGTACAGTCCTGCCTCTCTGTGAGTGCGTGTCATCAGCGGAGAGAAGCACGGAGGTCCGGATAAGTTTTTGGAGGGCGGCGAATCGCCCCCGCTTCGCCGTCTGGTTTGGCGATACCAAAAGATATGAGTGGGTCGGTGTGCAACTGACTCCCATGACAGGGGGCGCGGAGACGCGGACGGTGAAATCGGTCGAGAACGCCTTCGAGATCCTGGAGTACCTCCGGGACGCCAACGAAGCGACGGTCTCGGAGATCGCGGACCACTCGCGGCTCTCGCCGGGGTCCGTGCACACGCACCTGGCGACGCTCAAGCAGCGCGGCTACGTCGTCCAGGAGGGCGACGAGTACCGGCTGGGGCCGCTGTTGCTCCCGCTGGGCGAGCACGTCCGGAACAAGAGCCCGATCTACCAGGCCGCCGCCGAGCAGGTCGAGCGGCTCGCCGAGGAGACCGGCGAGTGCGCGCACCTCGTCGTCGACCACGACGGGCGGCTCGTCACCCTGTACGAGGAGTTCGGCGAGAACGCCGTCGGTACCGAGTACCACACGCGGAAGCGCGAGGAGCCGATCGAGCACCACCACTGCACGGCGGTCGGGAAGTCGATCCTCTCCCGGCTCCCCGAGGAGCGCGTCGCCGACATCCTCGACCGGCACGGGATGGTCCAGCGCACGCCGAACACGATCACGACGACGTCGGCCCTCCTCGAGGAGCTCGAGACGGTCCGCGAGCAGGGGTACGCCGTCAACGACGAGGAGCAGATGGTGGGCATCCGGGCGGTCGGCGCGCCGGTGACGACGAGCGGCGGCGACGTCCTGGGCGCGCTCTCCGTCTCCGGGCCGACGAGCCGGCTGCGGGCCGAGGACGTCGAGTCCTCGCTCGCCGAGGAGATCATCCGCGCGACGAACATCAGCGAGGTGAACGTCAACACCATCACCGAGTGAGCGCCCCCGGCTCAGCCGTGGCGCTTTGGCCACTCCAAACCGCACGGCGTCACTCGACTGGCCTCTCGCTCGAGGCGCTCTCTGTGCCCCGTCGTACCGTGCGGTGTGTTCACACACGCCAGGTCTCGTTTTGCGATACCGAATCGGCGCGTGTTCTTTATCAGATACCGGCCACCTCGCCGCGGGTTGCCGATCGACCGGTCGAAGTGGGCGTCAGTCGCTCCCTAACCGTTACTGATGTACGGATGTAATACTGCTGACGAACTTACAGGTATATTGCTGTAACGGCGGGCGCCCGTAGGCCGTCCGCTCCGGCGATTCGGCCGCCCGCGGCAGTCTCGCGTTCGGCATTACCAAACCAGCCGTGGCCGGTCTCGGGGTCCGCGTCCGCTCCGCCGGGCGGCCTCAGACCTCGACGACCGGGTTCTCCAGCACGCCGACGCCCTCGATCTCGATGCGGGTGACGTCGCCCGGGCGGAGCGTGAAGTCGTCCCCGGGCACGAGCGTCGTGCCCGTGAGCAGCACCGCGAGTTCGGGGACGGCGTTGTGCCGCCGGAAGTACGACGCGAGTTCGTCGTACGAGCGCACCATCTTCGCCGTCGACGTCGTCCCCTCGTAGACGACGCCGCCGTCGCGCTCGACGACCAGCGAAACCGCCACGTCCGCCGGGTCGATGCCGGCCGGCGAGACCACGCACGGGCCGACCGCACACGACCGGTCGTAGATCTTCGCCTGCGGGAGGTAGAGGGGGTTCGCGCCCTCGATGTCGCGGCTGCTCACGTCGTTGCCCACCGTGTACCCGACGATCTCGCCCTCGTAGAGGACGAGCCCGAGCTCCGGCTCGGGGACGTCCCACGAGGAGTCGGCCCGGACGCCCACCGCCTCGCCCGGCCCGACCGTCCGGCTCGGCGTCGCCTTGAAGAAGACCTCCGGGCGCTCGCTGTCGTAGACGTCGACGTAGATGTCCGGCGTCCCGCTCTCGGACTCCCGGGCGTCCTCGCTGATGCGGTACGTGACGCCCGCGGCCCAGACCTCGTCCGGGTCGAGCGGCCGCTTCGCGTCGGCCGCCAATCGCTCGCGCGGCACGGGGTCGGCGTCGGCGCGCAGCCACCGGACGACCTCGTCCGGCTCCGCGTCCGCGATGGTGGTCGCCGACAGCAGGTCGCGGTACGTTCGCAGGCCCCGCCTGGCCGCGGTCACGTCGTAGGCCTCCGCCTCTCGGTCCTCGCGGACGACGAGTCGCGGCGCGCCGTCGCGGGTCACTCGGAAGAACTGCATACCCCCACAGGGACCGACGGCGCCAAAAAGATTTGTGCCGGCCGACCCCGCCCGGCGCCAGGAAGGTTTACGGTGGGCCGCGGTGACACTCCGGCCGCAATGGCAGACCCACTCCTGGACGGACGCACCGCAGTGATCACTGGCGCCGCGAGCGGCAACGGCCGAGCGATCGCCGACCGGTTCGCCGCGGCGGGCGCGGACGTCGTCGTCGCGGACGTCCAGCGGGAGCCCCGGGAAGGAGGCGCGCCGACCGACGAGGCCGTCAGCGAGGACCACGGCGTCGACGCGACGTACGTGGACTGCGACGTCAGCGACCTCGACGACCTCGAGGCCGCCGTCGACGCCGCGGACGCCTTCGGCGGCGTCGACGTCATGGTGAACAACGCCGGCATCTTCCGCCGGCAGGCGTTCACCGAGGTCACCGAGGACGACTTCGACCAGCTGTTCTCCGTCAACGTCAAGGGCGTCTACTTCGGCGCCCAGTACGCCGCGCGAGCGATGCTCGAGGACGGCGGCGGCACCATCGTGAACCTCTCCAGCGTCGCCGGCCTGGAGGGGTCGGCGGGCTTCGTCACGTACTGCGCGACGAAGGGCGCCGTCCGGCTGATGACGTACGCGCTCGCCTCGGAGCTCGGACCGGAGGGCGTGCGCGTGAACGCCATCCACCCGGGCCTCATCGAGACGCAGATGACCACCGACGACGTCCCCATCGTCGGCTCGGAGCACAGCGAGCACTTCCTCGAGACCATCCCGTCGCGCCGGTTCGGCCAGCCCGAGGAGGTCGCCGACGCCGCGCTGTACCTCGCCAGCGACCGCTCCTCGTACGTCAACGGCGAGAGCCTCGTCGTCGACGGCGGCATGACCAACACCGGATAGCGGTCCACGCCCACGGATCGCCGACGGAGGCGGAGGCGACCGCCGCGCCGGCTCAGTGCCCCCAGAGCGTCCCGTCGGGCCGGTAGCGGGCGTCCATGATGCGGTCCCACTGGTCGTCGCTCAGGGACACCTCGGTCGCCGCGACGTTCTCCCGCAGTTGCTCGGGCGTCCGCGCGCCCACGATGGGGATGCACGCGAAGTCCTCCCAGTCCATCAGCCACCGGAGCGCCACCTGCGCGGGCGTCGCGTCCACCTCGTCGGCGACCGCGCGGACCGCCTCGAGGACCTTCCAGCCGCGCTCGGAGGCGTAGTAGTCGCCGAACAGGTCGTCGAAGCTCCCCCGCGCGTCGTCCGGCGCGACGACTGCCTCCGGGTCGTCGGGGTCCGCGCGCTCGTACTTCCCGGTGAGGAACCCGCCGGCCAGCGGCGAGTAGTTGCAGACCGCGAACCCCTGGTCGGCGCAGACGTCGAGGTACTCGCGGACGTCCTCGTAGTAGCCGGCGTGGTGGAGCGGCTGCGTGACGTCGAACGTCGCCAGCCCCTCCTTCTCGGCGGTCAGCTGGGCCTTCGTGAGCTGCCAGGCGGCCATCGTCGACGCGCCGAGGTAGTGGACCTTCCCGGACTCCACGAGGTGGTTGAGCGCGCGCAGCGTCTCCTCGATGGGCGTCTGTTCGTCCCACCGGTGGAGGTAGTAGACGTCGAGGTAGTCGGTCCCGAGGCGGTTCAGCGACCCCTCGACCTGGTCGAGGATGTGCTTCCGGGAGAGCCCGCGGCCGTTCGGGTCCTCCTCGTCGAACGGGAAGTACACCTTCGACGCGAGCACGAACTCCTCGCGGTCGCGGTCCTCGAGCCACTCGCCGACGAACCGCTCGCTGCGGCCGTTCGGCGTGCCGTAGACGTTCGCGGTGTCCACGAAGTTGACGCCCGCCTCGTGGGCGGCGTCGAGCAGCTCGTGTGCCCCCTCGCGCGTCGTCTCCGTCACGCCGTTCGTCTCCCGCCCGAACCGCCACGTCCCGAAGCACAGCTCCGAGACGCGCGCGCCGGTGTCGCCGAGTTGTCGGTACTGCATCGCGTGCACCACCGGCGACCAGTCACCTAATTCTTTGCAAACCGGGGTGCTGGCACGGCGACGAGACCGCCGTCGAGTGTGCCGCCCGCTACCACGACGTGATGTTGACGTCCCGGAGCGGCCGCTCGAGCGGGACGTCGACCTGGCCGCCGGTGTAGTGCGAGAGGTAGAACCCGACGATGATCTCCAGCGAGCGCGTCGCCTCGACGCCCGTCGACTGGTTGTCCGCGTCGCCGTCCAGGAGGTCGACGACGTGGCCGGCCGCGTTCGCGAACGACCCCTCGTAGTCGTCGTCCCACGTCCAGGACCCGTCGATGCCCGGCAGGGGCTCCTCGACGTGGTCGCCGTCCTCGAGGCGCCAGTACCGCCACTCGCCGTCGTCGTTGTTCAGGTAGAGCTTCCCGCCCGAGCCGACGAACTGGAAGGTCATCGAGGAGTCCGCGCGCGGAATCGTGCAGTCGATGGTCGCGAACGTGCCGTCGTCCATGACGACGAACCCGCCGCCGCCGGCGTCGTCGACGGTCCGGTCGGCGTCCAGGGACTCCACGGCCTCGTTCTCGCCCGTGACGTGCCCGCTGACGACGTCCGCGCGGGCGTCCAGGAGGTAGACGAGCGTGTCGAGGAGGTGCGTGGAGTTCCGGAGCAGTTCCATGCGGAACTGCGCGGTCACCGAGTGGACGTCCCCGAGGATTCCCTCCTCCTGGACGAGGGCCCGGAGCCGCTGGAGCTTGTCCGTGAACCGGAACGAGTGGTTGACGACGAGTTCCGTGTCGGTCTCCTCGCAGACGGCGACCATCTCGTTCGCGTCGGTCACCCGGGAGGCGATGGGCTTCTCGCACCAGACGACGGACGGCGACGCCGCCGACCGCGCGGCGTCGACGACGTGGTCGCGGTGGAGAAACGACGGCGTGCAGACGGAGACGACGTCGAGGTCCTCGGCCGCCAGCATCGCCTCGTGGCCGACGTACCGCCGGTCCGTCGGGATATCCCAGGCGTCCCCGAACCGCGCGAGCTGGTCCTCGTCGACGTCCGCGACGGCGACCAGTTCGACGCCGTCGGTGGCGTCGTAGCCGCCGGCGTGGCTCGCCCGGATCTTCTCCTCGCCGATCGCGTCCTCGTCGTGCATGCCGAGGATGCCCATCCCTGCGATGCCGCCCGTGCCGATGATGCCTGCCTTGTAGGTCATGAGTCAGTCGTAGACGTGTCTGCTGCCAGTCTGGTTCGCTTCGATGTACGCCCAGTCGTAGTCGACGCCGAGTCCCGGGCCGTCCGGGACGGGGACGCGGCCGTCCTCGACGTCGTCGAGCTGGTCGGAGTACTCGCCCTCGTAGACCGGCGGCTGCGTGTTCGCACAGTCCGGGTGGACGAGCGCGAGCTCGTAGTAGTTCGCGTTCCGGCAGGACGCGATGCAGTGTCGCTGCGCCGGCCCGGGCGCGTGGAACTCGACGTCGACGCCGAACGCCTCGGCCGTCCGCGCGATCTTCATCGCGCCCGTGATGCCCGCGTCGTACTCGGGGTCGGCGCGCAGGAAGTCGGTCGCGTTCGCCGCCACGAAGTCAGCGTGGGGCTCCAGGCCGCGGACGTGCTCGGTCTGGAGGATCGGCGTGTCGAGTCTCTCCCGGAGCTGCCGGTGGGCGTGCTGTGAGATGCCGCCGTCGCGGAACGGGTCCTCGTACCAGTAGTAGCCCTGTTCGTCGCAGGCGCGGCCGACCTGGAGCGCGTCCGCGAACGTCTCGTACTCGCAGGCGGGGTCCAGCATCAGGTCGACGTCGTCGCCGACGCGCTCCCCGACGGCGTGGACGGTCTCGATCTCGCGGTCGAGGTTCCGCGACGCGTCGCTGCCGCCCCAGCCGTGGATCTTGAACCCGCCGAAGCCGCGGTCGCGACACTCCTCGGCGAAGTCCGCGAACGCCTCCGGGGAGTCCAGGCCGCCGTTCTCGTCGCCGTGGTACGTCGAGGCGTACGCGTCGAGCGTCCTGCGGTACGTCCCCAGCAGTTCGTGGACGGGCGCGCCGTAGTACTTCCCCGCGAAGTCCCACAGCGCGATGTCGACGGGCCCGATGCCCATCCGGTCGTACTTCCGGAGCGCGCGCTTGAGCTCGCTCCAGTGTTTCTCCCGCTCCAGGGGGTTCCTCCCGACCAGGTAGTCCGCGACCGTGTTGAGCTGGGCGGCCGCCGGCGAGTTCCCGCCGACGTACTCGCCGGTGACGCCGGCGTCGGTGTGGACGCGGAGGGCGTAGAGGGTCCGCTCGGTCGTCGCGCCGGGCTCGTAGACGAGGTTGAAACCCGCGTCGTCGGTGCCGACGTCCTCGATCGGGTAGCTGAACTCGACGCTTTCGACGCGGGTGATTCGCGGACCCATGGGACAGCGTGCACCCAGGACTACCATAAATCTGTGCGTGCGTGTCGCGGGCCGGAGCGTTTGCTCCATCGGGAAGCTTTATGCGTGCAGCGCGGCGTCTCCGAGACGATGCGATTCGTACGGTACACGACGGCCGGAACACCGGAGTGGGGCGTGCTCGTCGACGGCGAAGTCCACGCGCTCGGCGCGCGCCCGAGCGGGCCGCCGTCGCTCGCGGAGGTCGGCGACGAGACGGTCCGGAACGACATTCGGCGCGACGTCGAGGACGGCGTTCTGCCGACCAGGGACGCGTCGGCGGTCTCGCTGCTCGCGCCCGTGCCGTCCCCCGGGAAGATCGTCTGCGCCGGCCTGAACTACCACGACCACGCGGAGGAACAGGACGAGGAACCGCCGGAGAAGCCGATGCTGTTCACGAAGTCGCCGACCGCGGTCGCGAACCCGGGCGACGCCGTCGTCCACCCGGACGGCGTCGAGCAGGTGGACTACGAGGTCGAACTCGCGGCGGTCGTCGGCCGGACGGCGACCGACGTCCCCAGGGCGGACGCCGAGGACTACGTCGCGGGCTACACCGTGCTGAACGACGTGAGCGCCCGCGACGCCCAGTTCGACGACGGGCAGTTCTTCCGCGGGAAGAGCTACGACACGTTCGCGCCGATGGGGCCGACGCTCGTCGCCGGCGACGGCTTCGACCCGAACGCCGCGGACGTGGAACTGCGCGTGAACGGGACGGTCAAGCAGGCCTCGAACACCGAGGAGTTCATCTTCGACGTCGCCGACCTGGTCTCGTACGTCAGCGGGTTCACGACGCTGCGGCCGGGCGACGTCATCTCCACGGGCACGCCGGGCGGCGTCGGCATCTTCCGGGACCCGCCGGAGCTGCTCGAGCCCGGCGACACGGTGCAGGCGGAGATCGAGACGATCGGCGTCCTCGAGAACGACGTCGTCGCGGAGTAGCCGCGGACTAACGGCGGTTCGCGGACGAACGTCGGACCATCGACGATTCGGGGGCGACCCACGGACTAACGACGCTTCCCGGCCGACCGACGTGTCCGGCACTACTCAGTCCACGAGAGCTCGTACTCGAGCTCGTAGCGCTGCTCGCCGGTCTCCGAGTCGGTGAGCCGCTCGAGTTCGACCTCGAACGTCGGCTCCGCGGGGACCGCGACGGTCTCGGAGTGGTCCGCGCTCTCAAGGTGGACCGTCCCCGAGTCAATCTGTTCGGCGGCCGCGGCGAGCGCGTCGGCGATCTCCGAGCGGGCGTGCGGTTCTTCCGTCTTGAAGAGTACTTCTTCGGGCATCAGTTCGCGTGACGCGTGCCACGCGCATCGTTCTACCCCTCGTTCTCGCGCGCCGGGAACAGCGTTCCGCGGCTCGCGCGCGGCCGCTGTCAGCGGCTTCGGCCGCCCTGCTGGCGTCAGGGCCCGTGCCCCGATTTACGGCGGCGACCCAGGCACTCCGGGGAATCGCTCTCGGCCCCGACGACCCCAGGAGAAAGATAGTTATGATGACTGTTTAAACTTCACGTCACGTATCTATCTACGTCTGTCGTGCCTCCGCGCCTGCGGTCGTCGCGCTCGGCGTCGAGGCAGTGGCGAGCACGTACGTTCGGCTCGCAGCGCTCTCTCGACGTGGTTCGGGGTATGGGCGGCTTCATCTCACGTGTCGGCCTCGGGGAACGCGACCCGAGTTGAACTGCGGCTTCGGACCGCCGTCCGTCCCCACCAAAACCAGGCCCTAAAGCCGCAAAAACGTCTCAAAGCGGCCTGCTGGGCCGTCTGCGCTCTCGCCGCCACCTGTCGTTGTGGGCTGTGTTGCGAACGGTCGCTCCCTCCACACTGAACCGAAGATACCAGTACTAATTACATACTGTATAACGAACACTAATCTGGGTGGAGCGTGCGTGGACGGCTGCTACTTCGTCGCCCTGATGGCCACGAACGAGCCGTCCCCGTAGCCGGCGTCGACCGGTTCCGGCTCCGCGACGTCCGCCGGCCAGCGGTAGACCGTCTGGACGAACTCGAAGTCCCCGAACCCGGCGGTCTCGAGCGCGTCGACGAGCTCCCCGGTCGAGACGAAGACCGCGTCCCGGTAGAAGGGGTTCTGGTCGCGGCTCTCCCTGTAGCGCTCGCCGAGGGGGCTGTGCTCGTCGATGTACCCGACCACGAGGGTGCCGTCCGGGCCGAGGACGCGTGCGGCCTCGGCGAGCGTCCGCGGGACGTCGTCGACGAAGCAGATGGTCGTCACGATCAGCGCGGTGTCGAACGCTCCGTCCGCGAACGGGAGGAACTCGGCGACTCCCCGGACCACCTCGACGCCGCGCTCGCGAGCGCGCTCTAGCATCCCTTCTGCGGGGTCGACGCCGACCTGCACGCCGAGCGGCGCGGCGAACCGCGCGCTCCCGACGCCGATCTCGACGGCGTACCCGGGCTCGGGGAGGAGTCGACGGAGGGCGGCCAGTTCGGACTGGTAGACCGCGTCGTGCTCCTCGAACCACTCGTCGTACCGGTCGGTGTGCTCCTCGAACGGCGCTACTTTCGGCATGCGCGGACGTACGCACCGGGCGGATACGAAGGTTCGGGAGCACGCACCGGGCGGATACGAAGGTTCGGGAGCACGTACCGGGCGGATACGAGGGCTCGAGCGAGTGCGGGCGCACGCCGGCAACGCTTGTTAGGGCCCACCGCGTAGGTTGTGCGCATGGACCGCACCTCGACGGCGGAGAAGGGCGGCGCGGCGTTCGACGGCGTGACGCTCCTGCTCTGCGAGAATCCGCTCCCGCCCCTCGAGGCGGCCGTCGACGCCGCCCGCGACGAACTCCCGCGGAGCAACCACTACACGGAGGCTCACTCGGCGCCGCTCCGCGAGGTCATCGCCGACCGCGTCGGCGTGCCGACCGCGAACGTCCACGTCAACGCGGGGTCGGAGCTCATCCTGCGACAGCTGTTCGACCGGTTCGGCCAGCGCGTCCACCTCCTGACGCCGACCTACCCGCTGTTCCCCGAGATCGCCGACGAGTACACCGAGACGCGGCTCCGGCCGGCGGACGACTTCCGGTTCGACCTCGGCGACCTGGCGGTCCCGGACGACGCGACGCTGGCCGTCGTCGTCAATCCCAACAACCCGAACGGCACCGGCTTCGAGATGGACGCGCTCCCCGACCTCCTCGAGGCCAACCCCGGGACGCGGTTCCTCGTCGACGAGGCGTTCGTCGACTTCGTCGACGAGTCGGTCGCGCACCTCGTGCCGGCGTACGACAACCTGCTCGTGACCCGGACGCTCTCGAAGGCTCACAGCCTGGCGGGGTTCCGCGTCGGCTACGCGATCCTCCCGGCGCCGATTGCCGACGACCTGGACGCGAGCAACGACGCCTACCCGCTGGCGCGGCCGAGCCAGGCGGCCGCCATCGCGACGCTCGAGCACGAAGCGGCTATCCGCGACCGCGTCGAGCGGCTCCGCTCGTGGACCGACGACCTCGCTGCGGAGCTCCGCTCGCTGGGCGTCCGGACGTTCCCGACGGAGACGTACTTCTTCCTCGCGGACTTCTCGCCCCGCGACGCCGGTGCCGTCGCAGCGCAGCTGCGGGAACGCCAGATCTTCGTGAAGCCGCTCGACGACGACCGGCTCGGCGACGGGTACGTGCGGATGACGACTGCGCGTCCGGAGGACAACGAGCGGGTCGTCGCGGCGCTGTCCGAGATTCTCTGACCGTCTGCGCCCGCAGCCACCGGGGTGCCGGGCTGGCCGGGGCGTACTCGGGCGCTGAGCGGACCGCGGAAAGGATACGGCCGGACGAGGCGGTCGAGCGCAGTCCGCGTTGCTGGCGCGCTCAGTCGCCGTGGCCGCCGAGCTCGTCCCGGAGGGTCCGACAGATCGCCTCCTCGCGGTCGGCGAGGTCGGCGACTCGGCTCGCCGCCTCCTCGAACGCGCCCGGCTCCGGGTCCGCCGCCGCGGCGATCTCGTCGAGCTGTGCTGCGACGCGCCGCCACTCCGCCGCGACGCCGTCCATCCGGTCGTCGACGTCCGGGGGGAGGCCGGTTCGCCTGCCGAGCTCCCCGAGGGACTCCGCGTAGAGCCCGCGGAACGCAGCGCCCTCCCCGTGTTCGTCGATGGTCCGCTCGGCCGCCCGGACCGCTCGCGTCGGGTCCGGGAGGTCCGCCCACCGGCCGAGGCTGTCGCCGAACGACCGCAGCGCGGGCAGCCCCTCGTCTCCGGGCCCCCGGGCGTCGCGCTCGACCTGGAGCGGTTCGAGCATGTACGTCGCGGTCTGCCGGAGGCCGGCGGCGATGGCGTCGGTCTCGTCGGCGTTGGGCTGCGCGTTCGTCACGACGAGGTACTCGTTCCGGTAGGCGCCGAACCGCTCGTGCGCCCACGCGTCCCGCAGCGCGGCGCGGGACACCGACTGGAGCGACGGCATCGCCGCGTCGGAGAGCCGCACGGTCTCCTCGTCGTAGCCGACGACGACCGCGACGTGCGGGGGCACGTGGGCGGGGCTGTCCGGGAGGTAGTCCAGCCGCGCCGGGTCGAGGAACAGGAGGACGGGGTCGTCCTCGGCGACGTGCCCGGCGACGTTCGCCCACGCCGTCTCGAAGTCGTCGCCCTCGCGGACCCGGTGGGGGATGCCGGTCCGCTCGAAGAACGCCCGCTCCAGCCACGTGGGGCTCGCCCGGAACGCCGCCCAGTCCGCGTCGGGGGGCTCGTAGCGGACGAACGCCGGGCCGCCGCCGATGCCGAAGCACTCCGCTTCGCTGTAGTCCAGGCCGTAATACGCCGTGACGTTCCTGAGCGCCGCAGCGCCGCAGTGGGCGCCCTGCTGGTGGGGGTAGCCGTCGACGGACTCCATACGCTGTGTACAGCGGCCGCGTAGTTAACTCTCGGGCACGACCCCGGACGGCCGACGCCGCGCTCCGGAACGGGACGGCGCCGCTCGCGTCGAGAGCCCGTTCACCTGCGTCGAGCCGCCGGCATGGGTCTGCGGTCAGTCGTCGTAGGTGTGGTACGCGACGGCCTGCTCGAGCAGTTCGTCCGGGATTCCGGGGACCTCCTCGCAGCGCACGGGGCCGGCTTCCGCCAGCACGTCGGGTTCCCGGGGGAAGTCCCGGAGCTGGAAGTGGATGTCGATACCGGCCTTCGCGCCGTCCGCGAGCGCGATGGGCACCTGGTTGTGGCCGGGCGTGAGGTCGCCGACCGCGTACACGCCGTCGACGGACGTCTGGCCGTGGTCGCCGACGTCGACGGTGCCGTCGTCGTTGACGTCGCAGCCGAGCTCCCGGGCGAGGCCGTTGTTGTACTCGGCGCCGTACATCGCGAACCCGCCCTTGTACTCGCGGACCGTGCCGTCCTCGAACTCGAGGGCCTGCAGCCAGCCGTCCTCGCCGTTCTGCACGCCGGTGACGTCCTCGTGGACGACGCCGATGGGGTGGTTCTCGAGCATCGCGGCCGTCTCGTCGCTCCACTCGGGGTCCGCGCCGCGCGTCAGCAGGTCGACGTCGTCGGTGAAGTTCAGCATGATGCCGGCGACGTGTGCGGCGCTCTCGGAGTGCCCCATGACGTAGACGGGTTCGTCGACGAACACGTGCGCGTCGCAGTGCAGGCAGTAGTGGAGGCCGCGGCCGGTCCGCGGCAGCGGCGGTTCCGGCCGCACGTCGTTCATCCCGGTCGCGAGCACGACGCGCTCCGCGCGGTAGACGGTGTCCCCGCCGGCCAGCTCGAAGCGGCCGTCGTCGGTCCGCGAACACGACGACAGCACGTCCCGGTGGACGTCGCAGCCGTACTCGCGGAGCTGGTCTTTGCCGACTGCGAGGTACTCGTTGCCGCTGGTCTCCTCGCGGACGCCGAGGACGTTGTGGACCTCCCGCATCATCGCCGCGCGGCCGCCGCCGCGGTCGACGAGCGCGGTGCTGTGCCCGAGTCGCGTGCTGTACAGCGCTGCGGTCTGTCCGGCGGGACCGCCGCCGACGACCACGACCTCGTACTCCTCGACGGACAAGTCGTCTGCCATACCTCCACAGACTCCGCCCGCCACAAAAAGGCTGACCTCCCGGCGGGACGGACTGCAACCCCCTCGGCGGGGCCCGACTGGTGCGGCGAGTCGTCGTACGGCGCGTGGTTCTGGTCGGCCGGCGCCGACGAGCGTCGACCGGCGCGTGGTTCGAGTCGACCGGCGCCGACGAGCGTCGACCGGCGAGCGGTTCTGCCGGCCGGCGCCGAAGGGTGTCGGTGGGCAGGTCCGTCGGTGGACGGACCCCACCGGAGAGTGTGGGCGAGTTCCGCGGCTTCCTGACGGTTTAGGTGTGGTGCGCGCGTCGGCTCGGGCATGTCGATCACCGTGCCCCAGTTCGAACTGGAGAACGTCGGCGCCGGCGAGTCGCCGTTCCGGCTCGCGGACGCTCTCGCGGACGACGACGTCGACGCCGTCGTGGTGTTGCTCCAGCGGGACTACCACTGCCGGAACTGCCGGCAGCAGGTCCAGGACGTCGCCGAGCGGTACGACGAGTTCGCGGCCGCGGGCGCCGTCGTCGTCTCTGTGCTCCCGGAGCCCGCGGACCGCGCGGCGGACTGGCAGGACGCCTACGACCTCCCGTACCCCCTGCTCGCCGACCCGGAGAAGGCGGTCAGCGACGACCTCGACCAGCCGACGCGGTTCGGGTTCCTGGGCGGGCTCCACGACCTCGTCGGTCGGATGCCGGAGGCGCTCGTCGTCGACGTGACCGGAGACGAGCCGGCGGTGCCGTTCGTCCACGAGGGGTCCTCGCCGGCGGACCGGCCGTCGATCGACGAACTGCTGTCGGCGGCCCGGAACTGCTGACGGCCGCTCCGGCTCCTGCCGCCCGACGGGACTGAACGCTCTCGGCGTTACGGACATAGTTACGTAACGGTTACTCCGTTACCTCGCGCTCACCGCCGCGTCGCGACGGGAGACTCGATCGGTCTGTGACGGCGTCGGCGCTCGCACGTGCGGTCGGGAGCAGCCGGCGCCGACGTTCGGGTGGCCGTGTCGACGTCGGCGCCGACTCGACGACAGCGGGTCGGGAGCGTGCTACAGGTGTAGCCGGGTCGCTGTTCGGCTGGCGCCCTGGGTCGTCGGGCGCCAACAGCAGGGACGACCGCCGACGACAAAAGGCTCGGGCGACCCCCACTACACCACCTGAGCGATGGGTAACTCCCGACTAACGCGGCCCGTCGTCCGCGACACCGACCGCGCGGTCGGCTCGGCGCGCGTCCGACCAGGAGGGCGGTCCGCATCCAGCCACGTGGACCGGCTGGCCGTTCAGAACGTGACGACTTCGTAGCCGTCGGCGACGAGGTCGCGGACGCTCGGGTGGCCGTCGTGGTCGTCGACCGTGACGACGCCGGCGTCCGCGATGGCGTCGGCGACGCCGAACGCGCCCGAACAGTAGTCGCAGGCGGCCGCGTCGTCTTTGACGGCGGCGTAGAGGTCGTGGTAGTCGTGGTCGGGGTCCTCGAGTTCGGGGATCCACTGCGTCCCGGCGCCGTCGAAGAGGAGTTCGTCGTCGTCGTCGGGGTGTTCCGCGAACTCCTTGGCGGCCTCGAGGCCGTTCACGAGCCGACCGAGGTTGCTGTGTCCGTCCGTCCCTGCCAGAATTACGATTGCTGCCCTCGTCATCGCGTCTCCCCGTACGAGGGGTTACCGCAAGTAAGTGCGAGTAGCGGCGGTTCTCGTCCCGAGCGACGACGCGAGACGCGAGCAGTCCCCGACTCGACGCTGTGGCGGGCGCCTGCGCCGCCCACCGGACGCGCACTCAGTCGTGGTCGTGGTCGTGGTCGTGGTCGTGGTCGTGGTCGTGGTCGTGGTCGTGGCCGCCGCCGCGCGTGAACCGCCCGGAGAACGCGCGGTCGACGACCTCCGGGAGCGCGGGGTGGACGTGCACCGCTTCGCGGATGTCCCGTACCGTGCCCGACCCGGCCTTCATCGCGACGACGACCTCCTGGATCAGCGTCGACGCGTCCGGTCCCACGACGTGACAGCCGAGGATCTCGCCGTCGAGGTCGACGAGGACCTTCACGAAGCCGTCGGCGTGCATCGCGTCGCCGCGCGCGGTGTCCGCGTAGTCGTACGTGCTGGTGGCGTACTCGCGGCCGGCCTCGCGGAGCTCCGCCTCGGTGGCGCCGACGCCGGCGACCTCCGGCGACCCGAACACCGCGAACGGCATCGCCGTGTAGTCGACTGGCTCGAGGCGGTCGCCGAAGCGGTTCCGCACGACCGCCTGCGCCTCGTGGTTGGCGTTGTGCTTCAGGAGGTACTCGCCGACGACGTCCCCGAGCGCCCACACGCCGTCGGCGTCCGTCCGCAGGTACTCGTCCGTCTCCACGAAGCCGCGGTCGTCGGTCCGGACGCTCGTGTTCTCGAGGTCCAGCGTGTCCGTGTTGGGACGGCGGCCGGCCGCCACGAGCAGTTCGTCGCCGGTCACGGAGACCGTCTCGCCGTCCGCGACCGGGCCGCCGTCGTCGCCGTACTCGTACTCGCGGGCCTCGACCGTGACCTCGCCGCCGTCCCGACCGACGCCGGTCACCTCGAAGCCCGTGTACACGTCGAAGCGGTCGGCGTACGTCTCGGTGAACGCCGCTGCGACCTCGTCGTCGGCGTCCGGCAGGAGGTTCGGCCGCCGCCCGACGATGGACACCTCGCTGCCGAACGTCCCGAAGAAGTGCGCCAGTTCGGCGGCGATGTACCCGCCGCCCACCACGACGAGGTGTTCCGGCCGCTCGGTGAGCTGCAGGGCCTCCGTGCTGGTGAGGTAGTCGACGTCCTCGATGCCGTCGATGGGCGGAATCGCCGGCCGGGTCCCCGCCGCGATCAGCACCGTGTCCGCGGTCAGCACCGCGCCGTCGTCCTCGCCGCCGGCGACCTCGACCGTGCGCTCGTCGACGAACCGCGCCTCCCCCTCGAAGAGGTCGTGGCGGTCCGAGGACTGCAGGCCGCGGCGGATCGACGCGGAGTCGCCGTGCACGTCCTCGGTGACCGCCTCGACGATGTCCGCGAACGCGACGTCGCGGACCTCGGCGTCGATGCCGAACTCGCCGGCGCGCTCGACGGTCTCGAGGACGTCCGCGTGGTACAGCAGCATCTTCGACGGGATGCAGCCCCGGTTCAGGCAGGTCCCGCCGACCCGTCCCTTCTCGACGATGGCGACGGACAGCCCCCGGTTCGCGGCGACGTTCGCCACGTCCAGTCCGGAGCCGGTCCCGACGACGAGGAAGTCGAACTCCTGCATGCCGGGTGGTACTCGCCCCCGCGTAATCAAATCCCGGCACGCAGCGATTCCGGCCTGCTGGGCCCCGGGGTTACCGTCGGCTCACGAGAACAGTTACGTGGGTCGGTTCCCACGTGTCGCACATGACGGACCCGTTCGTCGTCGTGGGCGGTGACGCTGCCGGACTGAGTGCCGCGAGCAAGTGCAAGCGCGAGGACCCGGACCGCGACGTCGTCGTCTTCGAGAAGGGCCAGTGGGTGTCCTACGCCCACTGCGGGATGCCCTACTACGTGAAAGGCGAGGTGGCGGGCCTGAACGACCTGCTGTCGCTGACGCCGGACGACGTCGCGGACCGCGGCATCGACCTCCGGCGCGGCCACGAGGTGGTCGCCGTCGACCCCGACGACCAGACGGTGACCGTCGAGGCCGACGACCGGCGGTTCGCCCAGCCGTACGGCGACCTCCTCGTCGCCACCGGCGCGCACGCCGTCTCCGACCCGATCGAGGGCGCGGCGCTGGACGGCGCGTTCACGATGCACAGCATGGACGCCGCCGCGGCGCTGCGCGCGTACCTGACGCCGCCCGACCAGGTCGACCCGACCGAGGTGGACGGCGAGTTCGTCGACCGGGCGCGCGTCGAGCGGTACGCGGCGATGGAGCCGCCCGAGACCGCCGCCATCGTGGGCGGCGGCTACGTCGGCGTGGAGATGGCGGAAGCGTTCAGCGCGTACGACCTCGACGTCCACCTCTTCCAGCGGACCGACCGGCTCCTCCCGCCGTTCGGCGAGGCCGTGGGCGAAGCGGTCGCCGACGAGCTCGGCGAGCACGGCGTCACGCTCCACCTCGGCGCGGAAGTCGAGCGCATCGCGGGCGACGACCGCGTGGCGGCGGTGGTCGCGGACGGCGAGCGCGTGCCCGCCGACGTCGCCGTGGTCGGCATCGGCGTCCGGCCGAACACCGCGCTCGTCGAGGGTACGCCGGTCGAACTCGGCGAGTCCGGCGCGATCGCCACCGACGAGTACGGCGAGACGAGCGTGGACGGCGTCTACGCGGCCGGGGACTGCGCGGAGATGACCCACGCGGTCACCGGCGAGCCTGACTGGGTGCCGCTCGGCCTGACCGCGAACCGCGCGGGGCGCGCGGTCGGCGCGACGGTCGCCGGCGACCCCTCGCTGGTCGGCGACATCGCCGGGACGGCCGTCGTGAAGGCCTTCGACGTGGAGTGCGGGCGGACGGGCGTCGTCGACCACGAGCGCGCCCGGGACGCCGGCTTCGACCCGGCCTCGGAGACCATCACGGCCGGGTCGCGCTCGGGCTACTACCCCGGCGCGGCGCCGACGACGGTGACGCTGACCGCGGACCGCGAGACGGGCCGGCTGCTCGGCGGGACCATCGTCGGCACCGACCGCGCGGCCGTCCGCATCGACACCGTCGCGACCGCGCTCGACCAGGACGCGACCGTCGCCGAGGTGGAGCGCCTCGACCTGGCGTACGCGCCGCCGTTCAGCCCCGTCTGGGACCCGGTGCTCGTCGCGGCGAAGGTCCTGAACGGCTCGCTCGAGGAGTGAGGCGGCGGCGACGGTCGGCCAGCGTTCGGACGGCCTACGCGTCCGTGGGCTCGGTGAGGTTCTCCAGGCCCCAGTCGCGCATCGCGGTGATGACCGGCTCGAGGCTCTCGCCGTACCGGGTCAGGGAGTACCGGACGCGGACCGGCTTCTCGCTGACGACCGTCGCTCGACGAGGTTGTTCGACTCGAGGTCCTCGAGGCTGTCCGAGAGCACCTTGCTCGAGATGCCGTCGACGTCGGCTTTCAGTTCGTTGAACCCCGACTCGCCGTTCGCCAGGAGGCGGTGGACGATGACGGGGTGCCACTTCTTGCCGATGAGCGACGACGTCGTCGTGACCGGACACCACTCCTCGCCGGCACACCAGACCTCGAGCTGTCCGGCGGCGTCTGCTTTCTCGGCTGTCATGGGCCGGCGTACTCGTCCACCCACCATAGTGGTTACTACGAGAGATCTACTCACTAAACGTAATCTCGTTCGGCCGGAGTCCTCCGGGTGTCCCCGCGGACTCGACGCCGTGCTTAATGAGACTGCTCCACGTGGGTACGTACCATGTCCGCCCAGCGTCCAGAGCCGTTCACGTACGACGGCGGCGTCGTCGAGCCGGGAGAGACCGCGCAGTTCCGGTACTCGGTGAGCGAGACGTACCTCGGCGACCCGGTCCGGATCCCGGTCACCGTCATCAACGGGAGTCACGGCGGTCCGACCGCGTTCCTCTCGGCGGCCATCCACGGCGACGAGCTGAACGGCATCGAGGTGGTCCGCGAGGTCGCCCAGGAGTGGGAGCACGAACACGTCCACGGCACGCTCGTCTGCCTCCCCGTGGTGAACGTCCAGGGGTTCGTCACCCAGCAGCGGTACTTCCCGGTCTACGACCGCGACCTCAACCGGGCGTTCCCCGGGAAGAAGGGGTCGACGAGCGCGCGGCGCGTCGCCGCGACCGTCTTCGAGAACTTCGTCCGGCCCTGCGACTTCGGGCTGGACTTCCACACGTCGACGCGCGGCCGCACGAACATGTTCCACGTCCGCGCGGACATGAGCGACGACGCGGTCTCGCGGCTCGCGAAGGCGTTCGGCTCGAGCGTCGTCATGGACAGCGAGGGCTCGGAGGGCATGCTCCGCACGGAGGCCACGAGGGCCGGGATTCCGACCATCACCGTCGAGATGGGGGAGGCCCACCGCTTCGAGCGAGAGCTCATCGACGACGCGCTCGACGGCGTCCGGAGCGTCCTCGCGGAGTACGGCGTCTATCCCCAGGCCGGCCGTCCGGTGGCCGGGCTGGCGGACCGTCATCGAGGGCTGGGACGAGAAGACGTGGCTGCGCGCCGACGCCGGCGGCATCGTCGACATGCGCCACGAGCGCGGCGACCTCGTCCACGAGGGCGACGTCATCTGCCGCATCACCAACCCCTTCAAGACTGACGTCACCGAGGTCACCGCGCCGTTCACCGGCGTCCTCGTCGGCGTCCTCGAGAACCCCGTCGTCTACCCCGGCAACCCCATCTGCCACGTCGTGAACGTCGAGGAGAACGTCGAGCAGATACTCGAGGCGCGCGCCGCCGAGGCGGACGGCGGCCGACGCGTGCGCCCCTCGTAACCCGCTCACCCGATAGTTGGCGAATACCTAACACGTCTCGGCCCCCGGGGGACGTATGGCCAGCGACCCAAGCGTGCCGTCCGACGACCCGACACGCCGACCGGTCGACGTCGACAGCGCCGCGGCGTTCGACGCCCTCCTCGCCGAAGGCGGCCGCGTGCTCGTGGACTTCTACGCCGACTGGTGTGGCCCCTGCAAGGAACTCGCGCCGACCGTCGACGCGCTCGCCGCCGAGGTGCCCGAACCCGTCGTGAAGGTCGACGTCGAAGCCGTCCCCGACGTCGCACAGCGATACGACGTTCGAGCCATCCCCACGCTCGTCGTCCTCGAGGACGGCGCGGTCGTCGACCGACTGCGCGGCGTCCAGGAGAAGTCCGCCCTCGCCGACGCCCTCGAGAGCTAGTCGGGCAGTCCGTCGGCCGCGTCCCGGGGCGCCGCGACGTCCCGTGAAACTCCCGCGGAGCCCTCGTTTCCCGTTGGTCGCCTCGCGGTGGTCCCTCGCGGTGGTCCCTCGCGGTGGTCCCTCGCGGTGGTCCCTCGCGGTGGTCCCTCGCGCTGGTACCTCGCGCTGTCACCTCGACCTGGCGCCGTCGTCTCCGTGCGCGGGCTGTCGCCGCTCCCTGTTGCCGCTCTCGTGCGCGAACCGAAAGCCGTTCCCTGTCTCCCGTGCCCGCACGCATACCGACGGTAACCCGGACCCGAACCCGTTTCCACCAGCTTGAATTACTGTACTATAAAATTATATTTTCGGTGTTCGTCTCTCTCGACGGTGCCACCGCCGCCTCGCCAGTCCGTCGTAGCCGGTGCCCCCGATCAGACACGCCGGAGAACTCGAAGTGATAGAGGGAACGGACCCGGCACTCGGCCAGGGGCGACGAACGAGTACACCCAGCCGTCCGCGTCGAGGCTCGAGCGAGTGGCTGGGGGCTCTCCGTGAATCTCGCGTATTGAACGGTCTATCCCGTCGACGTCTGCGTTTCCACACGTTCGGAGACTAGCAGAACGCGATCGCCCCCGAGAACGTCCAGGGGAAGTATAATTAGAATTATACTAGTTGGGAATTTACTACTTACATACTATTACGTCGAGCCCCGTCGCAGGTACTGTGGCGGCGTCCCCCTCCGACAGTGCGCTCGTATTCTTGCCGCTGTCTACGTTCCGCGCTCGCGGTCGAATCTCGCCCGAACGCGCCTCAGGGACGCGCCAGCCCGGATTCCCCGCCTCGCGGGCGTTCGCGATGGCGCCGGATGTTACCGACGCGGACAGGGGGAAGGCCGCCAGCGTCGATTGGGGAGACGACCCGACGCGTCCCGCATCCACCCACGTCACGCATGAGCTCGCACCAGTCTCACCTCGACCCGGCACAGTTCCTGGCGAATCTGCGCGCCCTCCGGTACCGCGAAGTGACGATGGCAGCGGCGACCCTCGCGGTGGTCGCCGGGTCGGTCGTGTTCTTCCCCGGCGCCGAGAACGTCACGAACGGCGTGCAGTCCGACGTCACTCCGGGTCTGCTCGCGCTGTTCGTCGTCGTCGCCGTCGTCGCCGGCGCGGTCAAGGGCATGCTCGGGTTCGGGTACGCCCTCATCACGACGCCGGTCTTCGCGTCGGTCGTCGACCCCACGCTCGCGGTGGTCGTGCTCGCGATCCCGCCGTGGATGCTCAACGTGTTCCAGATCGGGGAGACCGACACGGGGCTCGCGTTCGTCCGCGACGAGTGGGTGTTGCTCGCGCTCGCCGTCGTCGGGACGGTCCTCGGCGTAGTCGTCCTCTCGGCGTTCCGGACCGGTCCGCTCGTCCCGTTCCTCATCGGCCTCGTCATCTTCGGGTACGTCGCCTTCCAGGTCGCCCAGAACTTCGTGACCGTCGAGGCGGCCCACCACCCGGTCGCCCTGAGTAGCGCGGGCTTCCTCGAGGGGTTCCTGCTGGCCGTCGCCAACCTCGGGCCGCTGCTCCCGGCGTACTTCCACACGTTCGAGCGGGACGTCGACCGGTACATCGGCGGGCTCTCGATGGTGCTCGGCGTCGTCTTCACGGTGCGGCTCGTCCAGATGGCGGCGTTCACGGACCTCCTGACGACCTACCGCCTCTGGCTCGGGTCGGCGATCGCGGTCGTCACCGTCGTCGGACTCCTGCTCGGGACGTACCTGCGTCGCCTGGAGGTCGACGAGGCGACGTTCGACCGGTTCGTCGTCGGCCTGCTGTTCGTCATCTCGCTGAACATCTTCCGGACCACGGTTCCGGCGCTGTTCCTCTGACAGACGCGCTCACCCGTGCGTTCCCCGTCGGCTCCGGGGGAGGTCGACGGCCAGGCCCCCTCGTTTCTCGCGTGGGAAGGGCTTGCGGTTGCGACCGCCGTGGGAAGGACTTTCCGGGAGAGCGGCGTACCGGGACCCGAAGCGGCGAGCGCGAGTGGCGGTTCCGCCGCGCCGCAACCAGACACGACGAAGGTGAGCCACGATGGTCGAGCACATCACCGCGGAACGACTCGCGGACATGATCGACGCCGGCGAACAGTTCACGCTCGTCGACACGCGCCCCGAGGAGAGCTTCGACGCCTGGCACGTGCGCGACGCGGAGAACGTCCCCTACGACCCCCACGAGGAGTTGAGCGACGCGCAACTGGAGGACGTCGACGAACTGGTCGGCGACGGCCCCGTCGTCGCCATCTGCGGGAAGGGGCTGTCGTCGACGGCGTTCGCGTTCGACCTCGCAGCACACGGGTACGAGGACGTCGCCGTCGTCACCGGCGGGATGGAGGCGTGGAGTACCGTCTACGAGGTCGTCCCCGTCGAGACGTCCCGCGAGGACCTCGTGGTCCGGCAGGTCCAGCGCCGCGCGAAGGGCTGTCTCGGGTACGTCGTCGGCTCGCGAGCGACCGGGGAGGCGGTGGTCGTCGACGCGACCAGGCAGACCGACCAGTTCAAGGTCGCCGCGCAGGACGCCGGCCTCTCCATCACGCGCGTCCTCGACACGCACGTCCACGCCGACCACATCTCCGGCAGTCCGGCGCTCGCCGACGAGGTCGGCGTCCCCTACCACCTCGGCGAGGGAGCCGCCGAGCGCGGCGTCGCCTACGAGTACGAGCCGCTCGCGGACGGCGACGTCCTCGAGGTCGGCGACGTCGAGATCGAGGCGCTGCACACGCCGGGCCACACCTCGGAGATGCTGAGCTACCTCGTCGACGGCGAACTCCTGCTGACCGGCGACACGCTGTTCGTCGACTCGGTCGGTCGGACCGAACTCCAGTTCGGGGAGGCGGACGCCGCCCGCGGCGCCGAACTGCTGTACGACTCGCTGCACGACACGATCCTCGAGCTCCCGGACGACACCACGGTTCTGCCGGGCCACGTCGCGGTCACGACCGACGGCCGCTACGAGCACGGCTCCCCGGGCACTCCGCTCACCGCCCGGCTCGGCGACCTGCGCGAGGACCTCGACGTCCTCGGGCTCGACCGCGAGGCGTTCGTCGAACGGTTGACCGCGGACACGCCCGAGAAGCCGCCGAACTACGAGCGCGTCATCGCCATCAACACGGGCAGGGAGACCGTCGACGACGAGGGCGAGGCGACGGAACTCGAACTCGGGCCGAACAACTGCGCCGCGTAGCGGCGGCCGGCAAGCGACACTGCGGCGGAGGCGGCGGTGCTGCGGGGCCGTCTCGCGGTGTGGTCGCGCCGGTCAGTCGGCGCGCGGGAGTTCGACGACGAAGACGCTCCCCCTGGGGTCGTTGTCCGCCACCCGGACGTCGCCGCCGTACTGCGTGACGAGCGTGTCGACGAGGTAGCGGCCGATTCCCGTGCCCGGGCTCCCGAGGCCCCGCTCGACCCGGACGGCCTCTTTGCCGTCGCGAGCGTGCGAGGGGAGGAACGCTTACGTCGCTGGCTCGCCGAGCGTACGCGTCGATGGATTCGGACACCGGTACTGGGTCGCGTGACGCGTTCGCCGCGCTCGGGAACGACCTCCGCCTGGCGGTGTTGCGCGTGCTCGCGGCGGCGATGGAGGCCGACGGGAGCGGGCTGTCGTTCACCGCGCTGTACGACGAACTCGGCATCGAGAGCACGTCCCGGCTCGCGTACCACCTCTCCAAGCTGGACGGCTGGTTCGTGCAGCGGCGGGACGACGAGTACGTCCTCACGCAGGCCGGCGACCGCGTGGTGCGGGCGGTCCGTTCCGGGACGTACAGCGAGCGACCGTCGTTCGAGCGGACGACGCTCGAGGGCGACTGTCCGCGGTGCGAGTCGACGACGCTGGTCGCGGCGTACGAGGCGGCGATGCTGGTCGTCGCTTGCGAGGCCTGCGACGCGACCGTGGTGCGGTACGACCTGCCGCCGGCGGCGGCGAGAGACCGGACGAGCCGGGAGGTGCTGGCGGACTGCAACCGCCGCGCCCACAGCGAGTACGAGAACGCGTTGCGGGGGACGTGTTCGACGTGTGGCGGTCGGACTGAGGTGGCCGTCGAGTCGTCGGACGGCGGCGAGTACGCCTGCGTCTCGGAGTGCAGCCAGTGCGGGCTGCGGCTGTTCGCGCCGTTCGAGGCGCGAGTGCTCTACCACCCTGGGGTCGTGTCGTTCTACTGGGCGAGGGGCGTCGACGTCTCGAACTACCCGTTCTGGCGGTTGCACTCGCTCGTTTCCGAGTGGACCGTCGAGGGGCTCGACGAGGACGGACTCCCGTGTAGGGTGGTCCTGAGCTGCGAGGGGGACTCGCTGCGGGCGGTCGTCGACGAGAACCTCGCTGTGTCCGTCGAGGCGGCCGACGCGGTAGCGGGCCGTCCGAACCCGTGATGGGCGGCCGAGACGGTTCCGGTTCGCCCGGGCTAGCGACGGGAGCCTCCGGCGCGAGCCGGGGTGCCGTCCGGCTGCTCAAGCGTCTTTGAGTTGGCGCACTGTCAATATATAGGATTTTCAACAAGATACTTCTCGTCGCGGCTCCCACGCCCGGACGTGGTACTGAAACGCCCACCCGCCGCCCGGCCGGAACCACCCGACGCGAGGCCGCGAGCATGACAGCCATCGAGACCACCGGTCTGACGAAGCGCTACGGGCACGACGTCTACGCGGTCGACGACCTGGACCTGCGAGTCGAGGAGGGGGAGGTGTTCGGCTTCCTCGGTCCCAACGGCTCCGGGAAGTCCACGACGATCGACGTCCTGCTGGACTACGTCCGCCCGACGGCCGGCTCCGCCACCGTGTTCGGCTACGACGCCCAGGGCGACGCCGGCGAGATCCACCAGCGCGTCGGCGTCCTGCCGGACGGGTACAGCCTCTACGACCGCCTCACGGGGCGCGAGCACCTCGAGTACGCCGTCCGACTGAAGGCGACCGACGACGACCCGGAGGCGATCCTGGACCGCGTCGGTCTCGCGCCCGACGCCGCCAGGCGGCCCGCCGGCACGTACTCGAAGGGGATGCGCCAGCGGCTCGCGCTCGGCATGGCGCTCGTCGGCGACCCCGACCTCCTCATCCTCGACGAGCCGTCCAGCGGCCTCGACCCGGCCGGAATCCGGGACATCCGACAGCTCACGCTCGATTACGCCGCCGACGGCGGTACGGTCTTCTTCTCCAGTCACGTCCTCAGCCAGGTCGAGGCCGTCTGCGACCGCGTCGGCATCCTCGACGACGGCCGCCTCGTCGCCGTCGACACGATCGACGGCCTCCGGGACGCGCTCGGCACCGGCGCGACCATCACCGTCACGGTCGACGCTCCGCCGCCGGACCTCGATTTGTCCGCCGTCCCCGGTGTCTCGAGTGTGCACGTCGCGGACGACGAGGTGCGCGTGGCGTGTACAGACCCGTCGGCGAAACTCGCCGTCCTCGACCACGTCCGCGAGACCGGCGCCCGAATCCTGGACTTCGACACGACGAAGTCGTCGCTGGAGGACCTCTTCACGGCCTACACGCGCCCGGAGACCGAACGGCCGCCGACCGGAGGACAGCGATGAGCTGGCCCGTCGTCGCCCGGAAGGAGTTCGCGGACGCCGTGCGCTCGCGGCTGCTCTGGGGCGTCGTCGCGTTCGTCACTGCGATGGTGAGCGTGACGTTCCTGCTGCCGCTGGCGGTCCCGATCCTCGACGCCGGCGTGCTGTCGGCGCTCGGCGGCGCCAGCGAGTTCGCGTCGATGCTCGTCCCCGTCGTGGCGCTCGTCGCCGCCTACCTCGCGGTGGCCGGCGAGCGCGAGTCCGGGAGCCTGCGGCTGCTGCTCGGCCTCGAGCCCTCGCGGCGCTCGATCATCCTCGGGAAGTTCCTCGGCCGGAGCGCAGTCGTCGTCGCCGGTCTCGGTCTCGGGTTCGTCCTCGCCGGCGTGGTCGCCGTCGCCGTCTACGGCACCCTCCCCGTAGCGGCGTTCCTCGCCGTGGTCGCGTTGACGGCCGCCCTCGGCGTCTCGTTCGTGGGCATCGCTATCGGAATCTCCGCGGCGACGCCGACCCGGTCGCGGGCGATGACGGTCGGCATCGCCGCCTACCTCGCGCTCGCGCTCCTCTGGGACCTCGTGCCGCAGGGCGCTCACCTCGTGGTGTTCGGGGCGCCCCCTTCCGGGGCCGTTCCCGCCTGGTTCGTCTTCCTCCAGGGCGTCAGCCCGTCGGGGGCGTACAGCGCGCTCGTGATGAACGTCGTGCACGCCGCGGACGCGACGCTGCCGTCGGCCACCGCCGGCATCGACGGTGCAGCACCGTTCTTCGTGCAGTCCCGGGCGTTCATCGCCGTGCTGGTCGCGTGGACGGTCGTCCCGCTGGTCGTCGGCGCGGTGCTGTTCGAGCGGGCCGACCTGAACTGACCGTCGTCGGTCTCACCTGTTCGGCTTCCCGTCCGCGACTCGCCCCCCGGTCGCGGCGGCTCGGGATTCTTTGAGTAACCGAGCCGACAAAACATCAGGTGGTAGACAAGTTATATCTGTCCGGTGGCTGTGGTCCGACTGTGACCGCAGCGACCACTCACTCGACGGAGAACCGGGGTGAGCACGGAGACGATGACTGAGACCGCACGCGACTCGACGGTCGGGGCGTGGATCGACCGGCACCGCATCCTGGCGTTCCTCGCCGTGACGTACGCGTTCACGTGGACCGTGCAGGGGATCGTCATCGCGACCGGCATGGAGGCGTCGTGGACCCAGTCCATCCTCGTCGGGTTCGGCGGGTTCGGCCCGCCGGTCGGCGCCGCCGTCGTCCTCTGGGCGAGCGGCGGCGACCTCCGCAAGTGGGTCGGCCAGTTCTTCCGCTGGCGCGTCGGCGGCCGGTGGTGGGCGGCAGCGCTCGGCCTGCCCCTCGTCGTGCTGGCCGTCGGCGTCGCGCTCTTCGTCGCGCTCGGCGGGCCCGTCGACTGGAGTGGGCTCCCCTCGCCGGCGATCTACCTCTTCGTGCTCGCCTGGGGGACGCTCTGGGGCGGCGGCCAGGAGGACCTCGGCTGGCGCGGGTTCATGCTCCCGGTCCTCCAGGAGCGGTACAGCGCGCTCGCGTCCAGCGCCATCGTCGGCGTCGCGTGGGCCGGCTGGCACCTCCCGCTGTTCGTCAACCCGGCGACGACGCACGGCGCGTGGCCGCTCTCACAGCAGCTCCTCTGGGTCGTCTCCATCCTCGCCGGGTCGGTCCTCTGGACGTGGATGTACAACAGCACGGGCGGGAGCGTCCTCGCCGTCGCCGTCTTCCACGCCGGCATCAACGGCATGGGCGTGTTCCACCCGGTGGACACGGAGGCGCTGGCTCCGGACGGCGTGCCGACGCCGACCCTGCGGCTCCTCTCGGAGGTGACCGGCGTGGTTCCGCTCGCCGCCGCCGCGGTGGTCGTCGTCCTCGTCTACGGCGGCGAGCGCCTCGCCGACCGCGAGATCCCGGGCCGCGAGGCCGTCGGCCTCGGACCGCCGGCCCGCGAGCGGTAGCGGCGGCGGTCTGTCAGCGGGGCTCTCGGGGCTCGCCGGTCACTCCTCGAACGCTCGCTCGAGCAGTTCCCGGATGCGACGGAGCTCCGCGAGCTCCTCGCTCGCCAGGTTCTCCCGGTCGCGGGACGGCTGGCCGGCCTCGTCGGTGGCGTCGTCGCCGCCCTCGGTGGCGACCGGCCGGCGCTGCCGTACATTCGACAGGACCTGGTCCCTGATCGGCTCGTAGTCGCTGACGCCGCTGACGGTCAGTTCGGCGCCGACCTGGCCGCCGTACCCCGCGGTGTGGACGCCGACGGACCCGGCGCCGACGAGTCGCTCGACCGGCCCCTGGGTGGCGTCGACGTTCGTGATCCGGTTGTAGGGGACCGTCGTCTTCTGCTGGAAGAAGACGCCGCGGCGGTACTCGATCTCGTCGTCCGTGAACCGGTAGGCGGCAGTCCGGTAGAACGCCGGAATCCACCACGTCAGGAACGCCAGCGCGAGCACGGGCGGCACGACGACCAGGGACACGACCCAGAGGGGCGCCTCGGACAGCACGCCCAGCGAGGCGAGGAACGCGCCGACGGCGACGAGGACGACGACGGCCACCGCCTCGTAGAGGTAGTAGTACGCGGTGAGCTTCTCGGGCTTGAACCACTCGTTCTCGGGTCTCATGGCGGACAGTACAGCGAACGACCGTGTAGTCATGTGCGGTTCTTCTCACGCGCTGAACAGAGCCGGGGCCACGCGGCGCGGCGGGCGGACTCCGCAGCGAGCGCCGGGTCGGCCGCGTCCGGGGTCACTCCTCGCGTCTGACCGTGATGACGGGGACTGGCGCGGAGCGGACGGTCTTCTCGGCGACGCTCCCGAGGAGGATGCGGTCGGTGCCCTGGCGGCCGGTCGTGCCCATCACGACCGCGTCGATTCCGTGCTCGTCGATGGCCGCCAGGATCTTCTCGATGGGTTTGCCGTGTTCGACGTGCCGGACGACGTCCGTGACGCCGGCGGTCTCGGCCCATGACTCGACGTTCTCGACGGCTTCCGTCGCGGCGTCCTCGCTCTCCTCGGCGAACGCGGTCGAGCGGACGTCCATCCCGAAGGCGGGCTCGTCCACGACGGAGAGCGCGTGGACGGTCGCGTCGAGCGCCGCCGCGAGGTCGAGCCCGTGGTCTGCGGCGTGGGCCGCGCCGGGGCTCCCGTCGGTCGGGAGGAGGATGTCCTCGTAGGGGAACCGCAGCTGTTCGTCGGGCCGCATCCGCGCCGTGAGCACCGGGACCGACGCGAGGCGGACGACCTTCTCGGTGACGCTGCCGACGAGGTACCGCGACACGCCGCTCCGGGCGTGCGTCGGCATCACGATCAGGTCGTGGCCGTAGCGGTCGGCGTACTCGACGATGGTCGGCGCCGGGTTCCCCTGGACGACGTCGGTCTCGTAGTCCGCCCCGAGGGTGCGCAGCGTCTCCGCCGCCTCGTCGACGATCTCCTCGCCCTCCTCGACGAGCGCGTCGACGACCTGGTTCTCGACGACGGTGACGCTGTCCCGCGTCGTGTCCGCGGCGAAGAGGACGTGGATGGTGGCGTCGGCCCAGTGCGCGATCTCGGCCGTGTGGTGGAGCGCCGCCGCGGCCCCCTCGCTGCCGTCGAACGGGAGCAGGATGTCGTCGTACATTCGTACGGGTACCGACTCCGGGCACCACCAAAGGGTTTGCCACCTGTCGGTTTCCGGCCGGCCGCCCGGGAGCCGCCGTCCGGGTGCCGCGAGCGTGGGGACCGCGCTCCGGTGGCCAGTTATCGGTTAATTACGTTCACGGTAGTGTTTGCACCACGATAACACTTAACAGGTTTTGCTACGTGGCATCGACCATGGCTCCAGACCGCGATTCTCGGCGCCCCCGACGGACGCCCGAGTCGACGGCGACAGGACGGGCCGGCAGCGCACGCACCGCGCGCGGACCCGACTTACTGGTGGACTGACCGCTCCGGGACAATGGATGGACGCACCCTCGTCGTCGGTCTCGTCGTCCTGGCGGTGCTGTTGCCGATGTGGTTCGTCGCGGCGCAAGGGGAACCGCCCGCAGAGGAGGTCAGGATCGACCAGAGCGTCAGCGACATCCGGCCGCTGGACGGGTTCGTCGACACGCCGAACAAGCTCTCCCCGAGCCAGGTCGGGGTCGTCGTCTGGGTGGCGCTGTTCGCGCTGGTCGGCGTGCTCGCCGGGTTCCACCGGTTCATGAACCGCGCCGCGAGGCCCGGCACCGGCGCCGACGCCGCGGCGACCGACCGGCCCGCTGCGGACGGCGGCACCGCGTCCTCGCCGTGGATCGAGACCGAGGACCGCTGGCTCGTCGAGTACCACCCCTCGAGCGACGCCATCGAAGGCCTCGTCGCGGTGGGCGGACTGACCGCCCTCACCATCACGTTCTCGGCGCTGTTCGTCGGCGAGTACCTCACGCTCGCCCGGACCCAGTACTTCGGCATCTACGCGTTCGGGATGTTCATGTCCCTGACCGGGCTGACGGTGTCGTACTACGCGTGGTTCATGCCCCACGTCGAGGTCGCCGAACGGAGGGACCACTGATGGTCGGGGACGACGCCCCGGGTCCGGACCTCGGCGACGCGCTCTCCCGGACGTATCCCCGCGCCGACGACGGCGGCGGTGGCGACGGCGGCGACGCCTCGGACGGCTGCCCGTGCGAGTGCGGCGGCGACGGCGACGAGCCGAGCATCTACGAGCGGTTCTGGCGTGACGACCGCGCCGAGATGGAGCGACGGGACTACGCGAAGCTCCTGGCGACCATCGGCGGCGTGACCGCCGCGGGGAGCCTCGTCGCGCCGCTGGCCGGCCTCTCGCGGGTCTTCGAGCGGCGGTACACCGGCCCCGTCTACTCCGACGGCGTCCCGCTCGTCGACGCCGAGGGGAGCCGCATCGCGGAGAACAGGCTGAGCGAGGGCGGCCTGCTGACCGTCTTCCCGGAGCCCCGGCCGGGCATCGACCGCGCGCCGACGCTGCTCGTCCGCTTCGCCGAGGACGCCTACGGCGGCGAGACACGAATGGAGGACACGGTCGCGGGCTACGCGGCGTACTCGAAGGTCTGCACGCACGCCGGCTGTATGGTCGCCGACCGGGACGGCGACACGCTCGTCTGTCCCTGCCACTCGGGGCGGTTCGACCCGCTCGGGGGCGCGCGAGTCACCGGCGGCCCGCCGCCGCGGGCGCTCCCGCAGCTCCCGATCACGCTCTCGAGCGAGGGGTACCTCGTCGCGACGGGCGACTTCGAGGGGCCGGTCGGCCCCGGAGGTGGGTGAGATGGGGCGACTGCAGCGCGTCTACGACTGGCTGGACGCGCGCTTCGACCTGGACGACGCCCAGACGTTCCTCGGGAAAGCGTTCCCCGCCGAGGACTCGTTCCTGCTCGGGGAGGTCGCGCTGTTCTGCTTTCTCGTGCTCGTGTTGACGGGCGTGTTCCTCGGGTTCTTCTTCGAGCCGAGCACCAGCGACGTCGAGTACGAGGGCAGCGTCGCCCAGTACCAGGGCCAGGAGCTCCCGGAGGCGTTCGTGAGCGTGCTCAACATCACCTACGACGTGCCGTTCGGGATGCTGCTCCGGCGGATGCACCACTGGGCGGCCCACCTCTTCGTCGCCTCCATCGGGTTGCACATGCTGCGGGTGTTCTTCCAGGGGGCGTACCGCAACCCCCGCGAGCCGAACTGGCTGGTCGGCTCGGGGCTGGCGGGCCTGGCGATGTTCGCCGCCTACACGGGGTACGCGCTCCCGTTCGACGAGTTCGCCAGCACGGCCGTTGGCATCGGGTACAACGTGGCGAAGTCCGTGCCAGTCGTGGGGGAGACGCTCGCGTACGTCGTCTTCGGCGGGGAGTTCCCATCGAGCGCGACCATCCCACGGCTGTACTTCCTCCACGTGCTCGTGTTGCCGCTGGCCATCGCGGCTCTCATCGCCGTGCACATGTTCATCCTCGTCCGGCAGAAGCACACGGAGGCCGAGCGCGGCGGCGACGTCGAGGGCCGGGAGCGGGTCGCCGCGGACGACGACAGCGTGGTCGTCGGCCTGCCGGCGTTCCCGAACCAGGCCGCGGTGAGCGCCGTCGTGTTCTTCCTGACGCTGGCGACGCTGTCCCTGCTGGCCGGCTTCCTCCCGGTCCACAACGTCGCCGAGTACGGCCCGAACGACCCCGCCTCGACGCCCGACCTCATCATGCCGGACTGGTTCCTGATGTGGGGGTACGGGTTCCTCAAGCTGATCCCCTCCTGGATGAGCTTCGACCTGTTCGGGGTCCACGTTAGCTCCGAGTTCGTCGGGGGGCTGGTCCTGCCGGGGCTCGTGTTCGCGGGCGTGTTCCTCTGGCCGTTCGTCGACTACGAGGAGGAGCCGACGCACTTCGCGGCCAGCCCGCTGGCCCGGCCGTGGCAGACCGCGGTCGGCGTCGCCGCGGTCGTGTTCATCATGCTGGCGTCCATCGCGGGCATGGACGTCATCGTCGCCGACGTCCTCGGGACGTCGACTGCCGCGCTCAAGCCGTACTTCATCGGCCTGCTCGCCGTCGGTCCGGTGCTCGCCGGCGGCATCACGTACGCCGCCCTCACCGGACTGGGGGACGACGACGAGCCGCCGCCGTCGGCCGCGGACGGCGGGAGCCCGCCGCCGGACCGAGACCAGCCGAAGCCAGGCGAGCGGGGGGGTGACGCGCCGTGACCGGGCACCTCGGCCCGCTCGTGACGCTGCGCCCGCGGACGTACCGCTGGGTCGACCGCGCGACGAAGCTCGCGGGCGTCGCGCTCGTCGCGGTCGGCCTGGAGGTCGGCGGCGCCACCACCGCCGGCCTCGCGTTCGCCTGCCTCGGCGCCGCGGTCGGCCTCGCGACCGTCTGCATCGACGCCGACGACCACCGACACGACAATCCATGAGTGACCGACAATCGACGAGCGACAGTTCGCGTTCGGACGGCATCGACACGGCCCGCCGCGACTTCCTGAAGGGGCTCGGACTGGCGACGGCGGTCGGGGCGACCGGCCTCGGCGTCGCCAACTCCCAGCTCGGGATGGACGGGCTCGAGGTCGTCGACGACCCCATCGGCTCGTACCCCTACCGCGACTGGGAGGACCTCTACCGCGAGGAGTGGGACTGGGACTCGACGGCGCGCTCGACCCACAGCGTCAACTGCACCGGGAGCTGCTCGTGGGAGGTGTACGTCCGGAACGGCCAGGTCTGGCGGGAGTCACAGGCCGGCGACTACCCGGTCTTCGACGAGGACCTCCCGGACCCGAACCCCCGGGGCTGCCAGAAGGGCGCCTGCTACTCGGACTACGTCAACGCCGACCACCGGATCCTCCACCCGCTCCGGCGGACCGGCGACCGCGGCGAGGGGAAGTGGCAGCGCGTCTCCTGGGACGAGGCGCTCACGGAGATCGCCGAGGAGGTCATCGACACCGTCCAGGACGAGGAGTACGACGCCATCAGCGGGTTCACGCCCATCCCGGCGATGAGCCCCGTGTCGTTCGCCGCGGGGAGCCGGCTCGTCAACCTCCTCGGCGGGGTCTCGCACTCGTTCTACGACTGGTACTCGGACCTGCCGCCCGGCCAGCCCATCACCTGGGGGACCCAGACGGAGAACGCCGAGAGCGCCGACTGGTACAACGCCGACTTCATCTTCGCGTGGGGGTCGAACATCAACGTCACGCGCATCCCGGACGCGAAGTTCTTCCTGGAGGCCCAGTACAACGGCACGAGACGCGTCGGCGTCTTCACGGACTACTCCCAGACGGCCATCCACTGCGACGACTGGCTGAGCCCCGAGCCGGGCACCGACACCGAACTCGCGCTCGGGATGGCCCGCACCATCGTCGACGAGGGGCTGTACGACGAGTTCCACCTGAAAGAGCAGACGGACATGCCGCTGCTCGTCCGCGACGACACCGGGAAGTTCCTCCGCGCGAGCGAGGTGTCGGGCCTGGAGACGGACGCCGACCGCCCGGAGAAGATGTTCGTCATGCAGGGCGCCGCGGGCGAACTGCGGGTCGCGCCGGGGTCGCTCGGCGAGCGCGACGGCCAGTACGACCCCTCGCGGAGCATCGAACTCGACTTCGACCCACGGCTCGACGTCGCCCGCGAGGTCCGGACGCGGGACGGCCGGGTTGGGGTGACGTCCGTCTGGAACAACCTCCGGGCGGAACTCGCCCAGTACACGCCCGAGGTCGTCGAGGACCGGACGGGCGTCGGCCGGGAGACCCACCAGGAGATCGCCCGCGAGTTCGCCGCGGCCGAGCGCGCGAAGATCATCCACGGCAAGGGCGTCAACGACTGGTACCACAACGACCTCGGGAACCGCGCCATCCAGTTGCTGGTGACGCTGACCGGGAACCTCGGCCGGCAGGGCACCGGCCTCGACCACTACGTCGGCCAGGAGAAGATCTGGACGTACAACGGCTGGCAGACGCTGTCGTTCCCGACGGGCAGCGTCCGCGGCGTCCCGACGACGCTGTGGACGTACTTCCACGCGGGCATCCTCGACAACACCGACCCGGAGACGGCCGACCGCATCCGCGAGGCCATCGAGAAGGACTGGATGCCGGTCTACCCCGCAGAGCGCGAGGACGGCTCCCGGCCGGACCCCCGGGTCATGTTCGTCTGGCGGGGGAACTACTTCAACCAGGCGAAGGGCAACGTCGCCGTCGAGGAGGAGCTGTGGCCGCAACTCGACCTGGTCGTCGACGTGAACTTCCGGATGGACTCGACGGCGCTGTACTCGGACATCGTCCTGCCGACGGCGAGCCACTACGAGAAGTACGACCTCTCGATGACGGACATGCACTCGTACGTCCACCCGTTCACGCCCGCCGTCGAGCCGCTCGGTGAGGCGAAGTCCGACTGGCAGATCTTCCGGGAGCTGGCCGCGAAGATCCAGGAGCTCGCCCGGGACCGCGGCGTCGACCCGGTGCCGGACCGGCAGTTCGACCGCGACATCGTCCTCCAGTCGGTCCACGAGGACTACGTCCGCGACTGGGAGGCCGGCGAGGACGGCGCGCTCGCCGAGGACCGCGCCGCCGCGGAGGCCATCCTCGAGCACTCCGAGGAGACCAACCCCGAGGACAGCGACGAGCAGATCACGTTCGACGACATCGACGAGCAGCCGCGGCGGTTCCTCGCGACCGGCGACCACTGGACCTCGCCCGTCGAGGACGGGGAGGCGTACACGCCCTGGAAGCGGTACGTCCAGGAGAAGGAGCCGTGGCCGACGTTCACCGGCCGCCAGCAGTACTACATCGACCACGACTGGTTCCTCGAGCTCGGCGAGGAGCTGCCGACCGCGAAGGAGCCGGTGACCCTCCAGGAGAAGGCCGACTACCCGCTGCGGTACAACACGCCCCACGGCCGGTGGTCGATCCACTCGACGTGGCGGGACAACACGAAGATGCTGCGCCTCCAGCGCGGCGAGCCCGTCGTCTACCTCAACCCCGAGGACGCCGCCGAGCGCGGCATCGAGGACGGCGACACCGTCCGGGTGTACAACGACCTCGCCGAGGTGGAGGTCCAGGCGAAGATCTACCCGAGCAGCGAGCCCGGGACGGTCCGGCACTTCTTCGCCTGGGAGAAGTTCCAGTACGACTCCCGGGACAACTTCAACTCCCTCGTTCCCATGTACATGAAACCCACTCAGCTCGTCCAGTACCCCGAGGACACCGGCGAACACCTGCACTTCTTCCCCAACTACTGGGGGCCGACCGGCGTCAACAGCGACGTCCGCATCGAGGTCGAGCGGGTCGAGGCGGGCGGCGGCGACGACGGGGGTGAGGAGTCGTGAGCACCCAGGACGACGACGGGACGCCCGAGGGCGTCGACCTCGCGGACGGCGTCGACCACCAGGTCGCGATGGTGATGGACCTCAACAAGTGCATCGGCTGCCAGACCTGCACCATCGCCTGCAAGACGAACTGGACGGAGGGCGGCGGCCGCGACTACATGTACTGGAACAACGTCGAGACCCGTCCGGGGAAGGGCTACCCGCGGGACTGGGAGGAACTCGGCGGCGGCTGGGGCGAGGACGGCGAGGAGCGGACGCCCGGCGACCTGCCGACCGAGGAGGACTACGGCCGCCCCTGGGAGTTCAACCACGAGGAGATCTTCTACGAGGGCAGCGACGAGCCGCTCCGACCGATGGACGACCCCGAGTGGGGGCCGAACTGGGACGAGGACGAGGGCGCCGGCGAGTACCCGAACTCCTACTACTTCTACCTGCCCCGCATCTGCAACCACTGCACGCACCCCTCCTGCGTGGAGGCGTGCCCGCGGTCGGCGCTGTACAAGCGCGAGGAGGACGGCATCGTCCTCGTCGACCAGGACCGCTGCCGGGGCTACCGGTACTGCGTGGAGGGCTGCCCGTACAAGAAGGTGTACTACAACGCGATGAAGAAGACCTCCGAGAAGTGCATCTTCTGTTACCCGCGCATCGAGGGCGAGGGCCCGGACGGCGAGGTCCAGCCGCCGTCGTGTGCCGCCGACTGCCCGCCGCAGCTGCGGATGGTCGGCTACCTCGACGACGAGGACGGCCCCATCTACAAGCTCGTCGAGGAACACGAGGTCGCGGTCCGCCTCCACCCCGAGTACCGGACCGAGCCGAACGTCTACTACATCCCGCCGTTCGCGCCGCCACAGCACTCCGAGCGCGGGGAGTCCCTGGACGCCGAGCGCATCCCGCGGAGCTACCTCGAGGAGCTGTTCGGTCCCGCGGTCAACGACGCGCTGGACACCATCGAGCGCGAGCGCAACCGCGTCCAGCGCGGCGAGGACAGCGAAGTGATGGACCTGCTCACGAACAACGCCGCCGAGAAGTACCGGCTGGAGGTGTTCGATGACGCCTGACCGCGCCGGCGGGCCGACGGCCGAGTGGGTGCTCGCGGGCTGTCTCGCGGCCCTGCTCGTGGTCTCGGCGGCCGCGGTCCCGACGCTGACCGCGGCCCGGCCGGCCCACGAGATCCCCGTCTACGGGGCGTCCGCGGCGGACGGCGAGTCCCTCCAGCGCGCCGACGGCGACGCGTGGGCCGACGCGCCCGCCACCACGGTCCCGATGAGCAGTGCGGGCGCAGCCGTGCCGAACGCCGACGACACCACGGTCGAACGCGTCCGCGTGGAGGTCGCCCGGACGGACGCGCGGCTGTACATGCGGCTCTCGTGGGCGGACGGGAGCCGGGACACGTCGGCCGACGAGATCCACGCGTTCGCCGACGGCGTCGCCGTCCAGCTGCCGCGCAACGAGACCAGCCGGCCGCCCATCGCGATGGGCAGCACGGACAACCTCGTGAACGTCTGGTACTGGAGCGGCGCGACCGGAAACGAGGAGCTGCTGGCCGGCGGCCCGGGCACCACGACGGCGTTCGCGGAGTCGACGCTGCAGACGAACGCCTCCTACGAGGACGGCCGCTGGAACGTCGTGTTCTCGCGGTCTATCGGCAGCCGCAGCGAGAACCGGACCGCCATCCCCCAGGACCGGGATATGGACGTGGCGTTCGCGGCCTGGAACGGCTCGAACATGGAGCGGTCCGGCCAGAAGACGGCCAGCGAGTGGTACTACCTCGCTCTCGGGCCAGGGCCGCAGGGGCCGCCCTACGAGACCATCCTCTGGGTGGTCGCCGGCATCGCCATCGTCGCCACGACACTGGTGACACTCGAGGGCGTCCGGCGGACGAGGGGTGACTGACGATGGACGCAGACCGAGACCGACACGCGGCGAGCGCGAGGTCGGGCGCCGCACCGGACCGACCGACGGAGGACCGAGAGCGGCCGACGGAGGACCGGGAGCGGCTAGCAGGGGACCACGAGCGGCTGGCCGAGGAGGTCGACGCGGACGCCGGCGCGCGCGGCGCGCTGTACGCGCTGGTCGCGCGGACGTTCACGGAGCCCGGCGACGACCTCTACGAGGCGCTCGCGGCCGGCGAGGTCACCGGAGAGTTCGAGGCGCTGCTGGACCGCACGAGCCTCGACGTCGCGCCGCCGGACGCGACCGTCGACGACGACCACGAGACGCTCTCGGCCCGGTTCAACGACCTGTTCGTCGTCGGGTACTCCGAGGTGATCGACCGGACGGACGGCACCGTCGACCACCAGGGGCCGCCCGTGTCCCTCTACGAGTCGGCGTACCGGCCGGAAGTCTCCTGGAACGACGTGAACCTCGACCTCGCACGGGCCTACGAGCACTTCGGCGTGCAGGTCGACCAGGACCAGCGCCGGAACCACGACCACATCCGCCTCCAGCTGGAGTTCATGGGCTACCTCTGCCGGCGCGAGGCGGCCGTCGACCCGGACGTCGCGGCGGCCCGGCTGGACTTCCACGACCGCCACCTCCGCGTCGTCACGGAGGGCGTCGCGGACGCGCTCGCCGGCGAACCCGGCACCGGCCTGTACGGCGAGCTCGCGGCCTTCCTCGACCGCTTCACGGCCGCCGACGTCGACGACCTCGACGCGCGACTCTCCGGGGGTGGGTCGGCGTGAGCGGGGACTCCCGGTCCGCGGTCGCCGAGCCCGCGTCCGACCGCGAGCGGACCACGCCGACGCTGTCGCGGGCCGGCCGACTGCTCGACCGCCGCGGGGTCGTCCTCGCGGCCGGGAGCGTCGCGCTCCTGGCGGTCGCGGTCCGCGCGACCGTCCGCGTCCTCGCGAACCTGCCGTTCGAGCCCGTCGCCGTCCCGGCGGCCGTCCGGGCGACGACCGCCGGCGTCGCGCCCGCCCTGCTGGCGGTCGCGCTCGTCGCCGTCGCGGTCGCGAGCCCGCGCCCGACCACGAGAACCGGCCTCCTGTTCGCCGGCGTGTTCGCGCTGCTCGCGGCGGTCGACGCCGCCGTGGCCCTCCCCGCGAGCGTCGCCGTCGTCGCGGGCGGCGGGCTCGCGGTCTTCGGGGCGCTCGGCCGGCCGGCGACGCCGACGGCGGCCCGCTGGCACCTCGCGGCCGGCGCGTTCCTCCTCGGGATCGCCGGCTCGCTCGCGGGCGGCGTCGGCGTGCTCGACGGCGGCCGGAGCCTCGGCGCCGTCCTCGTCCTCGCGGCGCTCGCGGCGCTCGGGCTGCGGGCCAGCGGCGACCGGCTCGCGCTCGTCGCCGGCGCGCTGGCGTTCGTCGGCGTCGCCGCCGCGAGCACGGCGAACCCGTACGTCGCCGGCACGGCCCTGCTGGTCGGGTTCGCGGTCGTCGGCGCGCCCGGCCTACTCGTCGGTCTCGCGGTCGCCGGCGGCACCGCAGCGGTCGTGACCGGCCTCCGGCGGCGCGACTACGGGCTCGCGGTCGGCGCGGGCCTGCTGGTGCTGGCGGGGATGCCCGCCACGCTGCCGCGGGCGGCCGCGGTCCTGCTCGGGGTCGCCCTGGCGGTGGTCGGCGTCGACCGGCTCACCGCGTCCCGCGACGGCGGGGAGGTGGCGGCATGAGGGACGAGGAGGAGGCGACCGACGGGCCGACGGACCCGCGCGTCCACCCCGAGGAGAGCCCGGGGTTCGGCGAGGCGCCGGACGGCCTCGAGGACATCGAGGTGAGCCGCGACGTCACCATCGGCGAGGCCTCGCCCCGGGAGCTCCAGGCGACCGACCTCGCGCCCGTGGCCGGCGACTCGGCGGCCGAGAAGGTCGAGGCGCTCTGCGAGGGGGACGCGGTCGAGCGCCGGCGCGCCGCGCTCGCGCTCGGCGAGGAGTCGGCCTCCGAGGCGGTCGTCGACGCCCTGGTCGGCGTCGGCCTGCGGGACGACGACGCGGACGTCCGGCAGTTCGCCGTGGAGGCGCTGGGCGAACTCGGCGGCGAGCGGGCGGGCGCCGCCGCGGTCGAGACGCTCGGCGACGAGAACCCGTGGGTCCGCGCGGAGGCGGTCGTCGCGCTCGACCGCATCGACCGCGCCCGGTACGAGTCCCACCTCGAGGACGCCCTCGACGACGGCCACCACGCCGTCGAGCGCAACGCCGCGGTCTCGCTGTTCAAGCTCCGCGGCGAGGCGATGGTCGACGTCCTCCTCGAGCAGTCCCGCGCCGAGAGCGAGCGGCTGCGCGAGTGGGCCGCCCACCTCCTCGCGGGCGTCGACGACGAGCGCGCGACCGAACGCCTCGAGGAGCTCGCCGGCAGCGACGACGAGCCGCGGGTCGTCCGGAGCACGGCGGCGCGCTCGCTGGACGCCGACCCCGGGAAGTTCCGGCGGCAGTTCACCGGCGGCACCGAGAACGACACGCCCGACCGTCCCGGCGAGGGGCGGCTCAACCGCAGACCCGACCTCTGACATGTCCCAGGACACGCCCGACACCGACCGCAGCGGCGCCCACCGTGGAGAAGAGGACTCGCCAGACGTAGACGACGCGGAACAACCGCCGGACGGCGAGGACCTGCAGCCGGCCGTGGAGGCGGCGCTCAGGCAGGTCCGGGACCACGAGGCCGACGTGTCGCTGTTCGAGGCGGGGCTCGTCGAGGACATCCGCGTCGCGGACGGCAGCGTCACGGTCGTCGCGGACCTCGCGGACTTCCCGCCGGAGGACGCGCAGGCCGTGACCGCGACCGTCGTGCGCGCCGTCTCCGACGTCCAGGGCGTCGAGCGCGCCCACGTCGAGCACGCGCAGTCGGCCCCGGACCTCGAGGACCGGACGACCGGCCTGGGGGCCGCCGACCGCGTCGTCGCGGTGGCGAGCGCGAAGGGCGGCGTCGGCAAGACCACCGTCGCGACGTCGCTTTCGTGCGCGCTCGCGGCGGACGGCGACGACGTCGGCATCTTCGACGCGGACATCCACGGGCCGAACGTCCCGTCGGTGCTCTCGGTCAGCGGTCCCGTCCACTCCGACGAGGACGGCAACCCGGTGCCCGTCGACGTCGACGGGCTGGAGGTGATGAGCGTCGGCCTGCTCTCGGAGAGCGCGCCGCTGGCGTGGCGCGGCGCGATGGCCCACGACGCGCTCACGGAGCTGTTCGAGGAGACGGCGTGGGACGACCCGGACACCGTCGTGCTCGACCTGCCGCCCGGCACGGGCGACGTGGCGCTGACGACGCTCCAGGAGGCCCCCGTGGACGGCGTGGTGTTCGTGACGACGCCGTTCCACGCCGCCGTGACGGACACCCACCGCTCCGTGCAGCTGTTCGAGGAGAACGACGTACCCGTCCTGGGCGTCGTCTCGAACATGGGCGAGTTCGTCTGCGAGGACTGCGGGGAGGTCCACGACCTCTTCGAGGACGGCGACCCGATCGACGCCCTCGACGTGCCCGTGCTCGCGGAGATCCCCTTCAGTTCGAACATGCAGGGCGCTCCGGCGCCCGGGGACGTCCCCGGGCACGCCAGCGACCTCGCGGCCGCGGTCCGGGACCGCCTCGACGCAATCTGGAACGTGGACGTGCCCGAGGGGGCCGTCGACCTCCGGGGCCTACCGGCCGAACAGCGCCGCGAGGCGGTCCGGACGGGGGTCGAGGGGCTGGACGCCGAGGAGCCGTTCTACCTGGTGAGCGACCGCGACCCGACGCCGGTCCGGGACTACCTCGCGGAGGTCCACGGCGGCGAGTCGCCGTTCGAGCGGTTCGAGGTCCGGCGGGCGAACCCGGAGACGTGGCTGTTCCGCGCGTTCCGGGCGTGACCGGACGGCCGCCGAGCGCCGCCTACTCGTCCGGGTCCGCTCCGCCGCCGTCCGCGAGTTCGACGCGCTCGACGCGCCGGCGCCGCAGTTCGCCGTCCGCCTCGACGTACCGGTAGCAGACGCCGTCGGACTCGCCGTCGGTCTGCCGGTGGGTCCCGTCGCAGAACGGGAACTCCCCGGAGAGGCCGCACTGGCAGACGGCGACGTCGCCCTTCTCCGGGTCGAGGTCCGACTCGTCGAGCTTCCGCGGTCCGGTGGCGTCGTGTTCGACCAGACGCGTCATGCACGCCCCTCCGGCGCGGACCCGAATAACGCCGGCGGCCGAACTCGGCGATCGGTCACTCGCAGAACCGCAACGTGACCGACCCACAGTTTACCAGGCGGACCGACCCACAGTTTACCAGGCGGACCGACCCACAGTTTACCAGGCCGACCGACCCACACTTTACCCCGCCGACCGACCAACACGGGTGCATGGCCCAGGGCGGCGGCAGCCGGACGGGAGTGGTCCTCGCCGGCGGGCACTCCAGCCGGTTCGGCGACCGCGAGAAGGCGCTCGCGGAACTGGACGGCGAGCCGCTGCTCGGCCACGCCGTGCGCGCGCTCGCTCCCGTCGTCGGCGCCGTCGTCGTGAGCTGTCGCCGCGACCAGCGGCCGGCGTTCGGCGCCGCGCTGGACGGCGCGCCGGTCGACGCGACGTTCGCGTGTGACCCGACGCCGGACTGCGGACCGGCGGCCGGCCTCGCGACGGCGCTCGCGGCCGCGCCCGGCGCCGAAGCCGCGGTCGTCGGCTGCGACATGCCGTTCGCCGACGGCGCCCTCCTGGACTGGCTGTTCGACGCCCTCGACGACTCGGCGGCCGTCGTCTCGGTCGTCGACGGCCACCCCCAGCCGCTGCACGCCGTCTACCGGACGGACCCCGCGCGGCGAGCGGCACGCGGCGCGGTCGCGGACGGCTCCGGCAGCCTCCGGGCAGTGCTCGACCGGCTGGACGCCGTCGAGGTGCCCGAGTCGCGAGCGCTGGCGCGGACCTCGCGCCGGAGCTTCACGGACGTCGACACGCCCGCCGCGCTCGACGCGGCGAGGGAGGACCATTGACCCCTGGGATTTGCCTCACGAGTCGGTTCGAAGCGACGCGACGAGTCGCCCGGTCCGGACACGCGACGGCGAGAAGCCGGTGCTCGCGGCGGTGCTCGCCCTATCGCCCGCCGAACAGCCGCTCGCGGAGCGACCGCGCGGACGGCCGCTCGGCCAGCAGGACGGGCGTCTCGAGTGCCTCGATCGCCTCGAACGCCAGCGAGCCGCGGACGACCCGCGAGAGGAGTCCGCGCTCGGTCGCACCGACGACCACCAGGCTGTACTCGCGCCCGACTGTCCCGATCGTCGCGCCCACGTCGCCGGTCTCGACGCGGAGCTCGGCGTCCCCCAGTCCGTGGCCGTCGGCCCAGTCCCGGAGGAACTCGCGGCCGGCGTCCTCCCCGCCCGGTTCGACGACGTGCAGCAGCGAGACGTCCACGCCGACGGCGTCCCGCAGTGCGACCGCGACCTCGGCTGAGAGGTCCGAGGACGGGCCGCCAGCGGTCGGCACGAGGACGTCCGACAGGGAGAGCTCCTGGCCGTCCAGCACGAGGAAGTCACACGGCAGGTCGTGGGTGAGTTCGTCGAGCGCGCTCTCGGCGCGGCCGCCCGCGAACTGGGCGCCGCCGTACCCCATCACGACCGTGTCGGCGCCGTGGGTGCGCGCGGCGTCGAACACCTCCTCGATGCCCCGGTGGGAGAGGATCGTCTGTGTCTCGATGGGGACGTCGAAGGCCTCCGCGTCGGCCTTCGCCGCAGCGAGGAGCTCCTCGGAGGAGGCGTCGATTCGCTCGCGGTTCTCGGCGGCGGTCGCCAGCGCCGTCTGGTCGGGGACCGTGACGACGTGCGTGGCGAGGACGCGACCGCCCTCGTGTTCGGCGAGCGCGCCGGCGAGCGTGATGAGCGCGCTCTCAGTGCGCGGGTTCGAGACCGCGACCATCACCGTCGGGCCCTCGTCGGCGTTCGGCGCGACCGTGTTCGCGACCTCGACGACGCCCTCGGGGAAGGCGTCCTCGCGGTTCCGGACGTACGTCGACAGCACGCCCGCCTGGGGCGTCTTCTCCCGTGCGTACGCGAAGTACCAGACGAGGGAGAGGGCGACGAACGCCGCGGACAGCGCGATCTCCACGGCGTCCATGAATCCGACGAGTCCGAGCGAGAGGACCACGCCGAGGATCGGCGTGACCGGATACAGCGGCACCTCGAAGTCCGGGTCGTACTCCGGCACGTCGGCCTCCCGGAAGACGATCAGCGCGGCGTTCATCAGCGCGTACACGACGAGGTGGAGGACGCTGGCGGCCTTCGCGAGCACCTCGATCTCCTGGCCGAGCGCCGCGATGAACACGACGATGAGCAGGCCCGTCACGAGGATCGAGCGGTACGGCGTCGCGTAGTTCGGGTGGATCTCGTTCAGCCAGTTGGTGACGATCCTGTCCCGGCCCATGGCGAAGTTGATGCGCGCGGACGCCAGGATGGACGCGTTCGCGGACGAGGCCGTCGCCAGGAGCGCGCCGGCCGTCATCGCGCTCGCCGCTGCGGCGGCGACCCCACCGACCGGCCCGAGCGACCCCGGGAACGCGACTCGGGCGGCCTGCGCGACGGGCGCCTCCTCGCTGAGTTCCGGCCACGGGACGACGCCCAGCATCGTCGAGACGAGGAGCACGTAGACGACGGTGACGATGCCGACGCTGCCGAGGATCGCGATGGGGAGGTTCCGGCCGGGGTTCTTCAGTTCCTCGGCGACGGTTGCGATCTTCGCGTACCCGAGGAAGGACACGAACACGAGCGCCGTCGCGGGGAGGATCGCGCCGGTGCCGAACGGCGCGAGTCCGCCCTCGCTGGCGAGCGTGGCGTAGTCGAAGGACGCGAAGCCGGCGAGCGCGAACGCGGCGAGGATCGCCAGCAGGACGGAGACGATGACGGTCTGGACGCCGCCGGTCTCCTTCGCGCCGACGTAGTTGACGCCGACGAAGAGGACGCCGGCGAACAGCGCGCCGACCTGGATCGGACTGAGGAACGCCACTCCGGGGACGCCGACGAAGACGACGAGGTACTGGCCGAAGCCGATGCAGTAGAACGCGGACGCGAACGCCAGCCCCATCCAGTCGCCCATCCCGGCGATGGACCCGAACATGGGGCCGAGTGCCTTGTTGATGTAGTAGTAGCCGCCGCCGGCTTTCGGCATCGCGGTGCCGAGTTCGGAGACGGAGAGGGCGTTGACCATGGCGATGACGCCGCCGACGGCGAACGACGCGACGACGACGGGGCCGGCCGCGTTCGCGGCGACGCCCGGCAGCACGAAGATGCCGGCGCCGATCATCGTGCCGATGCCGATGGTCATCGCGGAGACCAGTCCGAGGTCCTTCGCGAGTTCCTCGTCGCTCATTCCCCGGCGTCGTCCCGCGGCAGCGCGATCACCGGTCGGTCCGCCTGCGTGACGAGTTTCAGCGAGCGGTCGCCGGAGAGGAACTGCATGAGGCGGTTGCCGCCGCGGGACCGGAACGCGATCGCGGTCGCCCCCACCTCGTCGGCGGCGTCGAAGATCGCGTCGACGACGTCGCGGGCGTACGCGGTGTGGTCGTCGGCGTCCGGGAAGACGGCTCGAACGGCGGCGTACGCGTCCGCGGCGAGGGCCTCGGACTGTTCGACCGGCGTCTTGTCAGGGACGCCCCCGCCTTTCTCGACCACGTGGAGGGCCGTGACGTGGTCGGGCCGGTACGGTCGCAGCGCCCGTGCGCTCGCCGCCGCGTCGTCCTCGTGGGCGACCGGCAGGAGCACGTGGCCCAGCAGGTTTCCGCCGTCGTCTTCGGTCCCGTTCATACGTGCTCCTGACCGCCAAACTGCATAAAAACTCGGTTCGGCGAAGTTAGACTTATATACTCGTGCGCGGAACAGGAGAATCGACGTGGTATTCCAGCGGTTCCGAGAACTACTGGCGGGGCGGACGCGAACGCACCACGAGTGCCGGAACTGCGGGACGGTCCTGGACGAACCGGCCGAGGAGTGTCCCGCCTGCGGCGCGTCCGAGATCGCGTCCTACGACCTGTAGTGCCGCCGCGGGCGCCCAGTCGACGGCGATGGCGACTCCCGTCCCGATGGAAAGGTCAATTGCGACTCGGGCCGAACGGACGCCAGGAATGGACTATCGACTCGACGAGATCGACCGTCTGACGCTCTACTACCTCGGGTCGGACGCCCGGAACACGACGGCGACCGAGATCGCCGAGCAGGTGAACGTGTCCGCGGCGACGGTCCGCAACCGCATCAACCAGCTCGAACAGCACGGCGTCGTCCGCGGGTACCCGGCCCACATCGACTACGAGCGCGGCGAGGGCCTGCTGACCGGCCTCTACGTCTGCAGCGTCCGCGTCTCCGAACGCGACCAGCTGGCGAGGGACGTCCTGGGCATCTCCGGCGTCGTCAACGTCCGCGACGTCATGTCCGGCGACGACGGCCTCCACGTGAAAGCCGTCGGCGAGGACACGACCTCCCTGCAGCGGATCGCCAGCGAGATCGAGAACCTCGGCGCCACCATCGAGGACGAGAGCCTCGTCAAGGCGGAGTACTACCAGCCCTACCAGCCCTACGGGCCGGCCGACGCGACCAGCGCGCAGCCGGCGACGAACGTACTGAGCCTCGTCGGGGACGCACAGGTCGTCGACCTGACCGTCACCGAGGACGCGCCGGTCGCGGGGAAGACGCTCGCCGAAGCCAAAGAACAGGGGCTGCTCGGCGACGACGTCCTCGTCGTCGCGATCGAGCGAGCCGACGACGTCGTGTCCGCGAACGGCCGGACGGAGATCCAGCCGGGCGACCTCGTCTCCGTCTTCTCCCCTGACGGCGTCGGGGACGCGACCCTCAACGGGTTCGGCGGTGCGGAAGCCAAACGCCGCTGAGACCGTACGCGACGGCGATTCCCACGGCCGACGCCCGCCGGGGGCTCGCGACGTCGGGTCGACGGCTGACGTCGGCGCGTGACTCACTGAGCCACGCTGGACGGCACCCTCGTTTATCCGGCTGGCGGTCGAACGTGTGAACGCATGCCAGAAGAAGTCCTCTTCCAGACGGAGAGCGCCCAGAGTCGCGCGGAGATCGCGTCCTACCTCCGCAGCGTGGCGGACAAACTCGACGCCGGCGACGACATCACGCTGACCGCCGGCGGGGATTCGGTGACGCTGTCGCCGCCCGACCAGCCGACCTTCGAGGTGAAGGCCGAACGGGAGGGACCGGCCGACAGCCCCGGCGAGCTGAGCGTCGAGTTCGAACTCGAGTGGAGCGAGAACGGCGACGCCGGGTCCGGCGGCGGCCAGAGCGGACTCGAGATCGAGTAATCGAGATTGGGTGGCGGTGGTCTCGGAGCGAGGGGTCTCGGTCAGGACTCGATCTTCCGGATGATCTTCTCGGCCTGTTCGCGGGCCTTCTCCTCGCCGACGTTCTTCTTGACGAGCACGGACTGGACGACCCAGTCGTCGCCGCGTTTCCCCATGCGCACCTCGCTGCCCGCCGAGACGGAGTCCGAGACCTCGTCCGCCCACTCGGGCGTCCGGATCTGGTCGAACTCCTCGGGGTCGCGGTACCTGACGTGGATGTACTCGTCCTCGGGCGTGACGGACTTCGGGGATGGGATCTGTCCCATACTGTCGTGTACGTCGACTAACTGGAAAAATCGCGGGGGCCGACGCGCGCTCGCCGGCGGCTGTCGGAGCCCGCCTCGCCGGAGCGGGTCTCAGATCCCCCAGAAGTACGCGATGCCGGCCGTGGTGACGACCGTCAGGACGAGCTGGAGCGGCGCGCCGACGCGCGCGAAGTCCGTGAACTTGTAGCCGCCGGGTCCGTACACCATGAGGTTCGTCTGGTAGCCGACGGGGGTGAGCAGCGGCGTGCTCGCCGCGAACGTCACCGCGAGCGCGAACGCGAACGGGTTCGCGCCGAGCTGGCCCGCGGCCTCGACCGCGATGGGGAGCATCAACACGACGCTGGCGTTGTTGCTCACGACCTCCGTGACGAGCGCGGTCCCGAGGTAGAACACCGCGAGCATCCCGATCGGCGGCAGGACGGCGCTCCCGGCGACGATCCCCGTCGCGAGCAGGTCCGCCGTCCCGGACGCCTCGAAGGCGATGCCCAGCGGGATGAGGCCCGCGAGCAGGAAGATGACGTCCCAGTTCACGGCCTCGTAGGCGTCCGCCGGCCGCAGGATGCCCGAGAAGAACATCGCGACGACGCCCGCGAGCGCGCTGACCATGATGGGGAGGTACTCGAGGGCGGCCAGCCCCACGACGCCGGCGACGATGGCGAGCGCGACGGGGATCTGGGTCCTCGCGAACTCCTCCCAGCGGCCGTCGCTGGAGACGACGACGCTCGTGTCTGCGCGGAGGCGCTCGAGGACGTCCTCGCTGGTCTGGACGAGCAACACGTCCCCGACCTGGAGGGTGACGTCCCGGAGGCGCTGGCGGATCACCTCGTCGCCGCGGCGGACGGCCAGCACCGTCACGTCGTACCTGCGCTCGAACCCGGGGACGTCGTAGCGCGAGCGGGACCGCGTGCCGGGCAGCAACACGACCTCGGAGAGCGAGCTCTCGGGCTCGGCGGCGGCCGACTCCTCGGCGTCCTCCCGCTCCCGGTCGGCCGCTCGCTCTCCCTCCGCGGCGGCGTCCTCGAGTTCCTCGTCGAGGATGGACGGGGCCTCGCTCCACCCGTGGCGCTCCGGGACGAAGCCCTCTGGCAGCGGTTCGTCCGCGTCGGCCGCGGCCTCGAGGAGCTCCGGCAGGAGGGCGAGGTGTTCGTCCTCGAGGACCTGCTCGAGGGTCTCCTGGCTCGCCCTGACCGAGAGGACGTCCCCGGCGCGGATCCGCTCGGCGGGGACGCCCCGGAGGATGGTCCGGTCGTCGCGGACGATCTGGAACACGTCGAGGTCGAGGCCGTCCCGCCGCAGGTCCCGCACCTGCGACCCGACGAGGTCGGAGTCCTCGTGGACGACGACGTCGGTGAGGTAGTCGGCCATCCCGAACTGGTCGGTGGCCGACCCCTCCACGGAGATGCGGGCGGGCGTGAGGTACCGGCCGACGGTCAGCAGGTACGCGACGCCGACGGCGAGGACGACGGCGCCGAGCTGGGTGAACTCGAACAGCGAGAACGGTTCGGCGCCCGGGCCGCCGACCTGCGCCCAGACGTCGCTGGCGAGCAGGTTCGTGGACGTGCCGATGACGGTGAGCGTGCCGCCGAGCATCGACGCGTACGACAGCGGGATGAGCAGCTTCGACGGCGACGTCCCGGTCTTCCGCGCGAGGTTCGTGACCGCCGGGATGAGCATCGCCACGATGGGGGTGTTGTTCACGAAGCCGGCGGCGGGCCCCGAGAGGCCGACCGTCGCGAGCAGCTGGCGGGACTCGCTGTCGCCAGCGAACGACTCCATCTTCCGCGTGAGCAACTGGATGACGCCGGTCTGGCGGACGCCCTCGCTGAGGACGAACATCGCCAGCACGGTCAGCGTCGCGGGGTTCGAGAAGCCGGAGACGCCCTCCTCGGGGGAGACGCCGGTCCACGGCCCGAGGACGATGACCGCGACCATCACCGCGATGGCGGTCGTGTCGATGGAGACCGGCTGGAGGACGAACATGACGAGCGCGGCGACGACGAGCGAGAGCACGACGACGACGTCCACCGAGACCGGCAACTGCACGGGGAGGTGCCGGAGGGCGGCGAGCGTCGCCAGCGGGACGCCGGAGAGTGCGTTCGTCACTGAACCAACTGTGTTGGCTTCCCCGCGACGCCACATAGTTGTACGGTTCGGGTGGGGCGCCGGGCGACGTGACGGCCGCCGGAAGCGGTTCGTGACTCGAACGCCTCGAGACGGCCAGGGTGGGATGTGACGCGCCACGAGTCCCGAGTGCTGGCGTTTTCGACGCCGGGTGGTTCTCTCAGGTCGTGGCGAACGACTCGAACGCTTATACACCAGCAACGCTTCCGTCGGCGTACGACCGTGACGAGTACCGCGTTGGATTCGATCCGCGTCCTCTACGTGGACGACGACGAGGCGTTCGCGGCGGCCCTCGAACGCGAGGACGACCGCTTCACCGTCGACGTCGCAGCGACCGCGGCGGCCGCACTCGACGCCATCGCGGCCAGTCGCGTCGACTGCGTCGTCTCCGCTGCCGACCTGCCGGACCGGAACGGCGTCGCGTTCCACGACGCCGTCCGCGAGACAGACCCCGACCTCCCGTTCGTCCTGTTCACCGACGACGGGCCCGAGGCGGCGAGCGAGGCGCTCTCCGCGGCCGCGACCGACTACCTCAGACGGGAACCGGTACGAGACCAGGCGGCGGCGCTCGCCGACCGCGTCCGGGTCGCCGTCGCGCGCGAACGCGAACGCGACGACCGGCGGCTGCTGGACGCGCTCGAGGCGGCCCGGGAGGGCGTCGCCGTCCTCGACGACGACTTCCGGTTCGTCGCCGTGAACCGAGCGTACGCCGACCGCTTCGGCTACGAGCCGGACGACCTCGTCGGCGAGACCTGGGCGCACCTCTACCGCGACGCCGACCTCGCCGAACTCCGGAGCGCCGTCCTGCCCGTCGTCGAATCCGAGGGGTGCTGGCGCGGCGAGGTCGTCGGCGTCCGGGCCGACGGCGGCACGTTCACCGCCGACCACGTCCTCGCGCTGACCGGCGAGGGCGAACTCGTCTGCGCGGTCCGCGACGGGGCCACGGACCCCGAGCAGGCGCGGGAACTCGACCGGGCGCAGGCCCGCCTCGAGGCGCTGTTCGACAACTCGCCGGACATGATCAACACCCACGACGCCGACGGCGTCATCCGGGACGTGAACCGCCGGTTCTGTGCGGAACTCGGCTACGAGACCGACGAGATCGTCGGCCGGGGCGTCTGGACGGTCGACGACTCCGTCGACCCGGACGACCTCCGCGCGGCGCTGGCCGAGACCGAGACCGGCGACCGGTTCCGCGTCGAGACGTCGTACCGGCGACGCGACGGGTCGACGATCCCGGTCGAGGTGCACGTCGTGCGCCTCGACGTCGCCGCCGACGACCGCTTCGTGGCCATCTCGCGGGACATCAGCGACCGGAAGGCCCGGGAGGACGAGCTCGCGCGCCTGAAGGAGCGCTACCAGGCGTTCGTCGAGCACTCCTCGGACCTCATCTCCGTCCTCGACGCGGACGGCGCGTTCCGGTACGTGAGCCCGGCCGTCGAGCGGCTCTTCGGCCACCGTCCGGCGGACCTGGACGGCGAGCCGGCCGTCGAGTACGTCCACCCGGACGACCGCGAGCGGGTCGCCGACGCGTTGACCGAACTCGTCGAGCAGTCCGGGACGGTGACCGAGCGGGTCGAGTACCGGTTCCTGGACGCCGACGGGTCGTGGGTCTGGGTGGAGTCGGTCGGGAGCAGCGAGGCGGAGCGCACGACCGACGGCTACGTGGTGACGACCCGGGACATCTCCCGGCAGAAAGAACACGAGCGCCGCCTCGAGGCGCTCCACGAGACGACCCACGACCTGCTCGCCGCCGAGTCCCGCGAGGCGATCGCGTCCATCGGCGTCGAGGCCGCCCGCGACGTCATCGGCCTCGACGCGAACGTCTGCAATCTCTACGACGCGGACCGCGACGCGCTCGTGCCGGCCAGCAGCACGGCGGCCGTCCACGACCTCGTCGGCGACCCGCCCGCCTTCAGCGGCGAGGAGAGCATCGCCTGGCGCGTCTACGAGGAGGGCGAGGCGCGCGCAATCGACGACGTCCACGCCGACGCGGACGTCTACAATCCGGGGACGCCGATCCGGAGCGAACTCTACCTCCCCATCGACGACCACGGCATCCTGATCGCGGGGTCGCCGGACGTCGGGGCCTTCGACCACGAGGACCTCGTGCTCGGCAAACTGCTGGCGAAGAGCCTCGCGGTCGCGCTGGACCAGCTCGAACAGACCGAGCGGCTGCGGGCCCGGGAGGCCGAGCTGTCCCGGCAGAACGACCGCCTGGAGCAGTTCGCCAGCTTCGTCTCCCACGACCTCCGCAACCCCCTGAACGTCGCCGAGGGCCACCTCGACCTCGCCGGCGAGGACTGCGACAGCGACCACCTCGACACCGTCGCGGACGCCCACGACCGCATGCGGACCCTCATCGACGACCTGCTCGCGCTGGCGCGCGGGACGGACGCCGTCGCGGACCCGGAGCCGGTCGCCGTGGACGCGCTGAGCCGGGAGAGCTGGGGTGCCGTCGAGACGAAGCGAGCGACACTCGACGTCGAGGCGACCCGGACGGTCCGCGCCGACCGGAGCCGGTTCCGGCAACTGCTGGTGAACCTCTTCCGGAACGCCGTCGAGCACGGCGGCCCGGACGTGACGGTCACCGTCGGTGACCTCCCGGACGGCGTGTTCGTCCAGGACGACGGCGACGGCGTCCCCCCGGAGGACCGCGACGACGTCTTCGAGACCGGTTACTCGGCGGCCTCGGGCGGCACCGGCCTCGGGCTGGCGATCGTCCGGCAGGTCGCCGACGCGCACGGCTGGGACGTCCGCGTCGCGGACGGCGAGCGCGGCGGCGCGCGGTTCGAGCTCACGGGCGTCGAGTTCGTCGACTGAACGGGACTCCGCTGGGGTTGCCCGGCGCGAGGGTTTGCCAATTCACCAGAGTATATAACAGTCCGACAGGAACCCCGTTCCTGTACACCGACGTATGATTGTGTTGCACGCGGCATTCCCGATCGAGTCGGAGAAGCTGGACGACGCGCTATCGCTGGCTGACGACCTCGTCGAGGCGTCCAACCGGGAACCCGGGACGATCGAGTACCGGGCGACCACCGACGTCCAGGACGAACACGTCGTCCGGTTCTTCGAGCAGTACGAGGACGCCGAGGCCTTCGAAGCCCACACCCAGACCGACCACTTCCAGGCCTTCGAGGACCGGCTCCCGGACCTGCTGGCCGGCGAACCCGACGTCCGCCGGTTCGAGGTGAGCGACGCGACCGACCTGGACCTCTGACCCACCGATGGCGACAGTCGATCGACCCACCACGCACCAGGAGGAACTGGGAGTCATGATCGACGCGGCGAGCAAGCGGTTCGCGGCGCTCGCAGCCGTCGTCTTCCTCGGCGTCCCGCTGGCCACGTACCTCGCCGGCGACCCGCGCGGCCTGTTCTACGTCCACGTCGCGCTCGGCGCGTTCTGGTTCGGCCTCGACTTCTTCTTCAAGTTCGTGCTCGGCCCCTCGCTCGACGCCGCCCCGGACGACGCGGCGGCGGCGGTCAACGCCCACCTAGTCCCGAAGATGGTGCTGGTCGCCGAGCCGCTGAGCGTCGGCGTCATCGGCTCCGGCATCGGCCTGGCGCAGCTGATGGGCTACTGGGCGTCCCCCTCCGTCTGGCTGTGGGCGGCACTCGGTATCGGCGTCCTCCTGTTGCTCGTCGGGTTCGGCCCGATCCACGTCCTGACCACGAAGCTGGCCGTCGAACTCTCGATGCCCGACCCCGACGGCGAGCGCATCGAGGCCCTCTTCGGGAAGACCACGCAGTGGGGGCTCGTCCAGACCGTCCTCATGCTTGCGGTCATCCTCACGATGACCGGCATCCGCTGGGGGCTCTGACGGTCCGCGAAAAAACCGGTTCCGGCGCCTGGAACCGAGGGGAGTGACCGACTACCCGCGCGGGTAGCCGGCCCTCAGAACGCCGTCCCCTGGTCGGCGTGGTACTCGCCGACGATCTGCGTGGCCGCCAGGACCTCGGCGTTCATCGCGATCGCCGACCCGAGGCGGGTCTTCCGGGTCTCGGCTGGCACGTCGAGTTCGCTGTCCAGCGCGAGGAGCTTGAACCGGTAGCCGTGGCTGCCCTCCGGCGGCGAGGGGCCGCCGTACCCGTACTCGAGGAAGTCGGTGTGGCCCTCCGTGGCGTCGTCACCGCTCCAGTCCCGGGGGATGGTGCCGACGTCGGGGTCGACGTCCCACGCCAGCCAGTGGTCCCACGTGTGGCCTGCGACCGGCTGGGCGTCCGGGTCGTCGACGACCAGGACGAGGGACTCCGCGTCGTCCGGCACGCCGGAGACCTCGAGTTCGGGGTTGTCGTTCTCGTTGGCGTACCCGGTCCAGTCCGGCAGTCGCCCGCCGTCCTCGAAGTCCGGGCTCCGCAGCGTCAGTTCGCCGTCCTGCGCGACGTCGCCGTTCAACACTGTCTCTGGCATCGTGTACTCGTACACCTCGCTGGTCTCGTCGGTGACGGGAGTCGACCGTCACCGCACTCGTCGGCGGAGAGCCGTCGGCCCGTGGGGGCGTCCACGCGGCACGGTAGCCCTCCACACCGCGTGTCTCAGTCAGGTAACTATCTTAGAACTTGCCATATCGAGCGGGGCAGGGGGCGAACCGTCAGCCGAAACGAATCGCGTCCCCGCCGTCACGGTGCGTCCGTTCCGTCGCCGCCCGACGCAGTGCCGTCCGTCCCGTCGTCGTCCGTCCCGTCGTCGTCCGTCTCGTCGTCGTCCGATTCCTCTTCCTCCGACCCACTACCCCCTGATTCCTCGTCGGTCGAGCCAGCCTCCGCCGACGGCGGCCGCCGCGACAGCCGGTCGAACCGGCTCTGGGCCGCGTCCGCCCGGTCGGTGGTCGCCGAGGGCTCGTACGCGAGGTCGACCACCTCGCCGTCCTCGACCTCGACAGTCAGGACCGCGTCGACGTGGCGGCCGGCGTCCGGCAGGCGCTCCCGCTCGAGAACGCGCTCGGCGACCGTCTCGCCGTCGGCCTCCAGCAACAGCACGGCGAGGTCCTCCTCGAACCGGTCGACGACCGCGGTGTAGGTGCCGTCGTTCATCCGTAGGTCCTCTCGATCACGGTGGTGCCGGCGTCCGTCTCGACGACGACCGTGTCGCCGTCGTTGTTCCAGACCGCGCGGTCCTCGCCCCAGTACAGGTCCGTCGCGGAGTCCTCCCCGCTGCCGGTGTGCAGGGTGACTCGCGCACCGGCGTCCAGCGCGAACCCGCTCGGGAACGTGTACGCGTGGCCGGCCGCGTCCCGGACGGTCCACCCGCCGAGGTCGAGCGGCTGGCCGCCGGTGTTCTCGAAGACGACGTACTCGTCGTTCAGGTGGTCGTTGTCGTTGCCCTCGGCGTCGGCGTGGATCGCTGCGACCGCGAGCGCGTCGCTCGCCTCCGTCGTCTCGGCGGCCGCCTGCGTGGTCGTGCCGCCGTCCGGCGTCAGCGTGGTGGGAGTCGACTCGCCCACGGGGACGACCGTCCGGGCCTCGACCGGCGTCGCGCTCTCGGGGTCGGCCGGGTCGGCGTCCCGGAGCTCCAGGGGGTCCGTCGGCGCGCGGTACTGCGTCGCGACGGTGACCGCCGAGCCGTCGCTGGTCAGCACGACGGTCCCGTGGGTGCCCGTCCAGTACGTGCGGACCGAGCGGTCGGCCAGCCGCCGGAGCGCCTCCTCGTGGGGGTGGCCGTACTGGGAGTCGTACGCGCTCGAGACGACGACGAGCCGCGGCGAGACGGCGTCGAGGAACTCGCCCGTGGAACTGGAGCGGCTGCCGTGGTGGCCGGCGCCCAGCACCGTCGCGTTCAGCGCGTCGCCGTACCGCTCGACGAGGTACTCCTCGCTCTCGCGCTCGCCGTCGCCGGGCAGCAGGAACCGCGACTGCCCGAACTCGAGTGCGAGGACGAGGCTGTTCTCGTTGCGGTCCCGGTCAGCGAGGTAGCCTGCCGGCGGCGCGAGCACGCGCGCCGCGGCCCCCTCGAGTGGAATCCGGTCGCCGGCGCGCGTCTCGTACAGCGTGACGTCGTGGGCCTCGACGGCGTCCAGGTACGCTGCGTACGTCTGCGAGCTTGACGCGATCCCCGGGTCGTAGACCGCGCCGACGCCCTCCGCTTCGGTCTCGAAGTGCTCGATGACGGCCGCGTGCCCGCCGACGTGGTCGGCGTCCGCGTGCGTCGTCACGAGGTAGTCGATGCGATCGACGTCGCGGGCCTCGAGGTACGCGAGGACGCCCTCGCCGTCGGCGCGCCAGTCCCCGGTGTCGATCAGCATCGTCTCCCCGGTCGGCCCCACGACGAGCGTGCTGGAGCCCTGGCCGACGTTGATGAAGTGCACGGACAGCGTGCCGTTCGGCGTCCCCAGGTCCGTCGTCGACGCGCCGGTCGTCGTCGCCTCCTGCGAGGCGGTGGGGGCGGCCGTCGACGTCTCTGGTGCGTCGCTGGCGACGCCCCCGCAGCCGGCGAGGACGACGACGAGGACGACGGCGAGCGTGCGTGTCGGGGGGCCGCCAGCCATAGACGGGCCAAGGCAGGCCAGATAGATGGTCTTACCGGCGGACGGCGTCGCTCGGCTCGCAGCCAGCGCGCCGCGTCGAGGGAGCCGTAGGTGTGCGTTCGCCGCGGGTAACCGACCCGTACTGCGCGCCCACTTTCGAATCCAAACTCCACGCCGGGATATTCCTCGCTTTCCAAGTAGAAAGTGCACTAAGGGACGCCCCCGTAGTACGACCCAAGGATGAGTACGCGAACCGCACACCTCGACATCACGGGGATGTCCTGTGCCAACTGCTCGGCGACAGTTGGGGACGCCCTGGAGACCCTCGACGGCGTCTCGGAGGCGACCGTCAACTTCGCCACCGACGAGGGGTCCGTCGAGTACGACCCCGACGTGGTGTCGCTCCGCGAGATCTACGACGCCATCGAGACGGCCGGCTACGGCGTCGTCTCGGAGACGACCACCATCGCCATCTCCGACATGACGTGCGCGAACTGTGCGGAGGCCAACGAGACCGCACTGGAGGCCACTCCGGGCGTCGTCGACGCGGACGTGAACTACGCCACCGACGAGGCACAGGTCACGTACAACCCCGCCGACACCTCGCTGGACGCGCTCTACGACGCCATCGAGGAGGCGGGGTACACGCCCGTCCGCGAGGACGGCGCCACCGACGACGGCGCGGAGGGCGACGCCCGCGAGGCCGCCCGGGACGACGAGATCCGCCGACAGCTCCGGCTGACGCTGTTCGGCGCGGTGCTGTCGGCGCCCCTGCTCGTGTTCATGGCCGACCACCTGCTGGAACTCGGACTCGTCGGCGACGAACTGCTCGGCGTCCCGTCCGGCTGGGTCATGTTCGCGCTGGCGACGCCCGTCCAGGTGGTCCTCGGCAGGCCGTTCTACGAGAACTCCTACAAGGCCGTCGTGAAGAACGGCCGCGCCAACATGGACGTCCTCATCGCGCTGGGCTCGTCCACCGCGTACGTCTACTCCGTGGCGGTCCTCCTGGACGCCATCGCCGGCGGCCTGTACTTCGACACGGCGGCGTTCATCCTCGTGTTCATCACGCTCGGCAACTACCTCGAGGCGCGCTCGAAGGGCCAGGCCGGCGAGGCGCTCCGGAAGCTCCTCGAGATGGAGGCCGACACCGCGACCGTCGTCGACGAGGACGGCGACGAGTCGGAGGTCCCCCTCGAGGACGTCGAGGTCGGCGACCGGATGAAGGTGCGGCCGGGCGAACAGATCCCCACGGACGGCGTCGTCGTCGACGGCCAGTCGGCGGTCGACGAGTCGATGGTCACCGGCGAGTCCGTCCCCGTCGAGAAGAGCGAGGGCGACGAGGTCGTCGGTTCGACCATCAACGAGAACGGCGTGCTCGTCGTCGAGGCGACGAAGGTCGGCGCGGACACCGCGCTCCAGCAGATCGTCCAGACCGTCAAGGAGGCGCAGTCCCGCCAGCCGGACATCCAGAACCTCGCGGACCGCATCTCCGCGTACTTCGTGCCCGCGGTCATCGCGAACGCCGTCCTCTGGGGCGCCGCCTGGTACCTCTTCCCCGGAGCCCTCGCCGGGTTCGTCGACGCGCTCCCCCTCTGGGGACTCGTCGCGGGCGGTCCCGTCGCCGCCGGCGGCGTCTCAGTCTTCGAGTTCTCGGTCATCGTCTTCGCGTCCGCGGTGCTGATCGCGTGTCCCTGCGCGCTCGGCCTCGCGACGCCCGCCGCGACGATGGTCGGGACGACCATCGGCGCGAAGAACGGCGTGCTGTTCAAGGGCGGCGACGTCCTCGAGCGCGCGAAGGACGTCGACACCGTCGTCTTCGACAAGACGGGGACGCTGACGGAAGGCGAGATGGAGCTGACCGACGTCGTCGTCTTCGACGGCGACGGACAGCCGGTCGCCGACGGCGGGGCGTCCGCAGCCGACGGCGGTCAGCTGTCGACTGCGGAGCGCCTCGACGAGGACGACGTCCTCCGACTGGCGGCCACCGCCGAGCGCGGGAGCGAGCACCCGCTCGCTCGCGCCATCGTCGAGGGGGCCGAGGCCCGCGGCGTCGACGTCGGCGACGCCGAGAGCTTCGAGAACGTCCCCGGTCAGGGGGTCCGGGCCACCGTCGACGGCGAGGAGGTGCTGGTCGGCAACCGGAAACTGCTCCGCGACAGCGGCATCGACCCCTCGCCCGCCCAGGAGACGATGGAGCGCCTCGAAGCCGAGGGGAAGACGGCGATGCTCGTCGCGCGCGTGCCGGCCGGCGCGGACGCCGGCGAGCTCGTCGGCGTGGTCGCCGACGCCGACACCGTCAAGGAGAGCGCGAGAGACGCCGTGACCCAGCTGCGTGAGCGCGGCGTCGACGTGATGTTGCTCACCGGCGACAACGAGCGGACGGCTCGCGCCGTCGCCGAGCGGGTCGGCATCGACCCGGCGAACGTCCGCGCCGAGGTCCTCCCCGAGGACAAGTCCGACGCCGTGGAGTCCATCCAGGCCGAGGGGCGGCAGGCGATGATGGTCGGCGACGGCGTCAACGACGCGCCCGCGCTGGCGGTGGCGTACGTCGGGACGGCAATCGGCTCCGGCACCGACGTCGCCATCGAGGCCGCGGACGTCACGCTGATGCGAGACGACCCCCTCGACGTCGTGAAGGCCATCCGCGTCTCGGACGCGACGCTCGCGAAGATCAAGCAGAACCTCGTGTGGGCGCTGGGCTACAACACGGCGATGATCCCGCTGGCCTCCCTGGGCCTGCTCCAGCCCGTGCTCGCCGCCGGGGCGATGGCGTTCTCGTCGGTGTCCGTGCTGTCGAACAGCCTGCTGTTCCGGCGGTACACGCCAGACCACGACTACCGGCTCCTCGGTCGGCTGCGGTGAGGAGACGGCCGATTCCCGGCGGCGCGGTCGGCGACTTGCGACCCCGCTGACGGGGGCGCCGACCGGTCGAGCGGCCGGACGCTACTCCATCTCGGCGGGGTTCTTCATGCCCTCCTTCACGCCGAAGCCCACCAGGACGGCGTTGACCGGGAACGCGAAGACGAACCCGACGGACAGCGAGAACACCAGCGCGCCCCAGAACAGCAGCTCGGAGATGTGGGCCTCGCTGGCGATCAGCAGGTCCGTCCCGATCGCGGTGACCTCCATGACGGTGATGCTCGGCGTCTCGCTGTAGAGGGCGTCCAGCATCGCCTCGCCGAAGCCGACGCCCTCCTGCATCAGCGGACCGACGGTGAGCGCGTACCCGAACAGGTACGCGAGCGCGAACGTGCCGCCGGCGACGACGAGCGTGCTCTCGAGGGCGAGCAGCCCCGCCAGCAGCGCGAACCCGAGGACCTCGCCGGCGCCACAGCCCGAGTAGCAGTGGGCGGTCGAGCGGAACCCGCGCCGCCACAGCGAGTCGGTGCTGATCTGGGTCCGGCCCGAGTACCAGTAGACGGCGAGGCCGAACGGGCCGGAGTAGAGCACGACCAGCGTCCAGACGCCTTTCATCAGCGACGGCAACGCCCGGTTCCGCTGCCGGAGGTCCCACCAGAGGGTGCCGACGGACGCGGCGACGACCACCGCCCAGACGCCCATCACGAGGGGGTCCGACAGGATCGGTTTCATCGCGTGGCGTACCGGTGCGAGCGCGCGTTCGACCTGTGTGAGCAGTCCCTGGCGTGACATGGTCAGTGGAACAGGTGGACCAGTCCGGGGCCGCGGGCCGGCCTCGGCCGCTCCACGACTCGTCGCACGTCCCGATTCGGGAGGGGACCTTTCTGCAGTTGTGGCTAGGAATCCAAAGCCCGGTCCGTCACGGGTCTCTCCAAGAGGGACGCTACGCGACGACGCCGACGGCCTCGACGGGGCGCGTCGGCCGGGCACCGTGGGGTTCGAGTCAGAGGACGGACTGCCGTCCGGCAGACTCGTGTCCCGCAGTGGGTGGTTCTCGGCAGGGGTCGAGTTCCGCAGTGGGTGGTTCTCGGCAGGGGTCGTCGTCCGCCAGATGCCGGTCGGAAGAGTATTGGGTTCGCGCGCGGAATTCCCTCGTCAATGACACTCCCAGGGTATCGAACTCGTGGCCGCGTCTGAACCGTCGGCTCGCTCGACGTGCACTGTCAGCGTCGGGCGACGCGGTGGCCGCGGCGAGGCGGGCGCGCGAGCGCTCGAACGGCACCTCGAAGGCCTCTCCGGCGTCCACGACGCCGACGTCTCCTTCCGGACGGGGACCGCGCGGGTCACCTACGACGGCGACGTCACCGGCGAAGACGCGATTCGGGACGCGGTCCGCGAGCGGAACGTCGCGGTCCGGGACGACGCCGACGAGGCGACGGCCGACGCGAGCACTCGCTCGGATCTCCAGCGAGAGGCGGCGTTCGTCGCGCTGACGCTGGTCGGGATGGTGACCGGTCTCGCGACGGGGTGGCTCGACGGCCCTCGGCTGCTCGCGTGGGCCGGGTACGCCGTCGCGTACGTCTTCGGCGGCTGGTACGGGCTCGTGGGCGCCGTCGAGACGCTCAGGCACTACCGGGTCGACATCGACCTCCTGATGATCGTCGCGGCGCTCGGCGCGCTCTCCATCGGCGCGCCGTTCGAGGGCGCGATGCTGCTGTTCCTGTTCTCGCTGTCGAACACGCTCCAGCACTACGCCATCGGCCGCTCGCGCCGTGCAATCAGGTCGCTCGTCGAGATGCGGCCGGACGAGGCGCGGGTCCTCCGGGACGGTGAGGCAGTCACTGTGCCCATCGACGAGGTCGCCGTGGGCGACGTGTTCGTCGTCCGTCCCGGCGACCGGATTCCGCTCGACGGCGTCGTCGCGTCCGGCGAGGGGACCGTCGACCAGGCGTCGCTCACCGGCGAGTCCGTCCCGGTGCCGAAAGAACCCGGCGACGAGGTGTTCGGCGGGACGATCAACGAGAGCGGCAGCCTCGAGATCGAGGTCACGCGGCAGGCCCACGAGTCAGCGATCAGCCGCCTCATCCACATGGTCGAGCGCGCCCAGAGCGAGAAGGCCCCCACGCAGCGACTCATCGACCGCCTCGAGCAGCCCTACGTCCTCGGCGTGTTCGCGCTCACGGTCGTCGCCATCGCCGTTCCGCTCGCGCTCGGGAGCGAGTTCACCCCCACGTTCTACCGCGCGATGACCCTGATGGTCGCCGCGTCGCCGTGCGCGGTCATCATCTCCACGCCGGCGGCGGTGCTGTCGGCCATCGCCTCGGGCGGCCGGCAGGGCGTCCTGTTCAAGGGCGGCGAGCACGTGGAGGCGGCCGCGAACGTCGACGCGGTCGCGTTCGACAAGACCGGGACGCTCACGCGTGGCGAGACGCAGTTGACGGACGTGTTCGTCCGCGAGGACCTCGCCGACGACTCGCTGTCCGCCGACGGGATGCTCTCGCTGGCGGCCGCCGTGCAGGCCCGCTCGGAGCACCACCTCGCTCGCGCGACGGTGGCGGAAGCCGAGGCGCGGTCGCTGGCCGTCCCCGACGCGCGGCGGTTCCAGTCGGTGGCCGGGAAGGGCGTCCGCGCCGACGTCGAGGACGCGACCGTCCACATCGGGAACCGCAGTTACGTCCAGTCCGTCCTCGAGGACGCGTCGATCGAGGGCCTCGAACCCGGCCTCGACCGGCTCGAGACCCTGGAGGCGGAGGGGAAGACGAGCGTCCTCGTCGTCCGCGAGCGCGACGGCGAGGCCGCCGTGCTGGGGTGGCTCGCGTTCACCGACACGGTCCGCCCGGGCGCCGCCGAGATGATCGCGGAGCTCCGGTCGCTGGGCGTCGAGCACGTCGTCATGCTGACCGGCGACAACGAGCGCGTCGCACAGCAGATCGCCGACGAGGTCGGCATCGACGAGGTGCAGGCGGAACTGCTCCCGGAGGAGAAAGTCGAGACCATCGAGGCGCTGGTCGACCGCTACGAGAACGTGGCGATGGTCGGCGACGGCGTCAACGACGCGCCGGCGCTGGCGACGGCGACGCTCGGCATCGCGATGGGGGGCGCCGGCACGGACGTCGCCCTCGAGACGGCCGACGTCGTGCTGATGGGCGACGACCTCGGGAAGATTCCGTACGTGCTGGGTCTCGGCCGCCGGACGCGCCGGACGCTGAAAGTCAATCTCGCGATCGCGTTCGGCGCCATCGCGTTGATGGTCGGCGCCATCCTGCTCCGGGGCATCCCCCTGCCGCTGGCCGTCGTCGGCCACGAGGGGTCGACGGTGCTCGTCTCGCTGAACGGCCTCCGGCTCCTCGGCTTCCGCGAGTAGGCAGCCGGCCTTCCGCGAGTAGGCAGCCGGCCATCCGCGAGTAGGCCGCCGGCGATAGTCCGCGTCCACGTGATGACGACGAGAGCGCTCGAGCCCGCTCGTACGTACTGCCAGGGCGTTCGCTCGTACGTACTGCCAGGGAGTTCGCTCGCACGCACCGGCACGCGGTAGCGTTGGACTCGACCGGTGGCACCGGGAAGTCGGTTTTATTGTGGCGTCCTGCGAAATCCGAACGCATGTACGACCGGATTCTGCTGTCGACGGACGGCACAGTCGCGTCTGCGGACGCCGAGACGCACGCGCTCGAACTGGCCGCAACGCACGACGCCGTCCTCGACGTGCTCTACGTCGTCGACGAGGCCGTCGTGACTGCGTACAGCGGCGACGAGTACGTCGACGAGGCCGAGGGCCCCGAACACGGTCTCGAAGAACAGGGCGAGGAGACGCTCGCGGACCTCCGGCGCCGCGCGACGGACCGCGGCGTGGACGTCGAGACGGCGATGCGGCACGGCAGTCCGGCCGAAACGATCGTGCGGTACGCGGAGGAGCGCGACGCCGACCTGCTCGTGCTCGGGACGAAGCGCCGGCCGGACGAGTACCGCGCGCTGCTCGGGAGCGTCACCGACCGCGTGCTGCGGTTGACGCCCCGGACGGCGGCCGTCGTGAAGACCGAAGTGGACGAGTAGAACGCGACGCTAGTAGAACGCGACGCTGTCAGTCCCGGCCGCTGCGTGACGGCGACGCTGTCAGTCCCGACCGCCGTCGGACAGCAGCCGCGACCGGCGGCGCTCGAACTCCTCGTCGTCGAGCTCGCCGCGCGCGTACTGCTCCCGGAGGACGGCGACCGCTGAGTCCTCGGCGCGGTCCCGTCGCCGTGACCGGCCGACCAGCCAGGCGACGGCGAGGACGGGAACGCCGACCAGGACGGCCATCCAGAGGAGGCCGAACAGCAGCGTCACCCAGCCCCATCCGGCGACGTGGCCACCGTTCCACATTCCGACGTGGCCGCCGTGCCACGTCCCGGAGTGCCAGCCCCACATCGGCGGCCCGGGGACGGCGGCGTGAGTCAGCGCCACTCCGCCGCCGACCGCCAGCGCCAGCGCTCCGGCGACGACGATTCCCAGCGAACGAATCCCGCGTCCTCGAATCGGATTCTGCATTGTTGTACTCCCGAAAGACTCGGCGTGGTTAGCCGAGGACGTACTCGAGGACGGGGTAGCGCTCGACGAGCGCCTCGCCGCCGACCTCGTACTGTTCGATGTACGCGTCGAGTCCGAGGATGCGGCCGGCGCCGAAGGCCGCCACGGCCAGGAACACGAGCATGTACGCGAAGTCGCCGTTGATGAACCCGTGGGCCATGTCCCAGTTCCCGAAGTAGAACATCGCCATCATGAGCGCGCCGAAGAACGCCGCGAGGCGGACGAGCGCGCCGACGAGCAGGCCGAGGCCGATGAACAGCTCGCCCCACGGCACGGCGACGTTCGCGAACTCGACGAACCACGGCGTGCTGCCCATCCAGGCGAACATGCCCGCGAGGGGGTTGCCGTTCGTCGCGGCGACGTTCGAGAGGTAGCCGCCGGCGGCGAACTCGCCGGTGATCTTCGTGAACCCGGAGTACGCGAACGCGTAGCCCATCATGAGCCGGAGCGCGAGCACGAACCACGCGCTGAGGCTGTGGACCTTCCCGCCGACGGTCAGCCCGCCGAGCTTGCTCTCGAGGTGGTTCATCCCTGAGTCGATTGTGGACATAATTATTGCACCTTCGAGTAACAGTACGTCGAACGGGACGATATACTAGCGAGCCGGCGTTCCGGGACAGAAAACCGGCGGACTATATTACGCTCCGGTGACGAGTGGGGAGTGTGACCGGGGAGCCCGACCCGTCGGCGGTCTTCGCGACGCTCGACGACGAGTACGCACGCGACATCCTCGTGGCGACGAAGACCGACCGGCTGTCAGCGAGGGAACTCAGCGAGGCCTGCGGGATGTCCCGTCCGACCGTCTCCCGCCGCGTCAACCGCCTCGTCGAGCAGGGGCTCCTCGAGGAGTACACGCACGTCGACCCGGGCGGCCGGCACTACAGCGAGTACGAGGCGCGACTCGAACGCGTCGACGTCCGGCTCCGGGCGGCGGGCTTCGACGTCCAGATCGAGGTGCGGCCGGACCCCGCCGACCGTGTCGCGACCATCTTCGAGGAGATGCGGGGAGACTGACCTATGGAACACACGCTGTTCGTCGTCGGGAAGCTGTTCACGACCGCGCTGGCGCTGGTCGTCGCCTACCAGGCCTACCGCGGCTACCGGCGACACCGCACGCGGCTGCTTCTGTACGTCGCCGGGGGCTTCGCACTGGTCGGGATCGGCGGCCTCATCGAGGGCCTCCTCTACGAGGTCCTCCGGGTGTCGATCTTCGAGGCGGGGTTCGTCGCGGCGCTCGTCACGGCGGCGGGGATGGTGTCGATTCTCTACGCGCTCTACGCTCCGAACCCCTGAGAACGCACTCCGGCGCGCGACGGCGACCCGGCCCGCTGATGGGACGACGACGCCAGGACGGACCGACTACGCGTCGAAGCGGCCGGCTCTCCGCAGGGACCGCAGTTCCCTGCTGCGGAGTTCCGCCGGAGTGACCACTGACCACGGACGGCTCGACGCAGTCGCCGCCACGGGACGAGCACTTTTCACTCGGTACCCCGTAGAACGCAGTATGGCCTGGAGTGTCTGGGAGGTCTTCCTCGCCCTGTTCGGCGGGGGCGAGGACCCCGAGTCCGACTCCGGCGAGGCGGACGACGACGGGCGCTTCGTGCCCTCCCCACTGGACCTGTCTGTCCGGATGGCCCACGGGGGGTCGGACGACCAGCGCGTCCGTGCGCTCGGAGAGCTCAACGAGCGCGCGGACGAGCTCGAGGAAGGGCGACGCGGTCCCTGAGCCGACCCGGCGCGCGAGCGGGACCGTCCCTCGTTGTGGCGCTCGCTGACGGAGCGGGGAGCGTCTGCGCTTCAGAGGCCGGAGAGGAACAGCTGGACGCCCTTGGGGAGGACGACGGCGAGGAGGAGCTGTGACCAGATGCTGAACGTGGCGGGGTACTCGTTCGTCCCGCTGACGATCTCCATGCGGCGCTGGAGCTCCGCGACGCGGTCCGCGTCGCCGTCGGGGACGGTCCGGTGTTTGACGTCCCAGGGGTTGTCGACGTACGACCGGAGTTCCGCCTCGAGGGCCTGGAGTTCCGCCCGTTTCTCCCTGTGCATGAACCGGTGGAGCGTGAAGACGGCGAAGGCGACGGTGGCGATGGTGACGACCCAGATCGCGGTGAAGGTGACGTCCGTGAGGGGAGAGCGTTCGAGCCCCTGGACCTCCGCGAGCGGGTGGTAGAGGATCAGTGCGTAGCAGATCAGGCCGAGCATCATGAAGTAGTACGCCTGCTTGAGGAGCTCGCCGATCGGCCGGAGGCCGCCGAGGCCCTCCGGGTCGTAGAAGTGGATGCCGACGTCGGAGGTCACGAGTCGGTACGGCGCGAGCAGCTCCAGGGAGAGGTACACGGAGAGGAACTGTGCGGCGATCGGCACCCAGACGAGCGGATTGATGACCAGGCCGGCGAATACGCCGACCGGGCCGTCCGTCCGGTAGATGGCGTCGAGTCCGGTGGCGAACGTGGAGACGTACAGGTAGCCCGCGCCGACGGCGAACACCGCCCACGGGAGCCAGTCGGGGACGATTTCGGTGAGCCGCTCGGGGCTGTCGGTGCGCTCCTCGACTGCCATCTCGGTCATCACGTCGTCGTAGGACTGGACGAGCGAGCGGGACGCGTAGATCGAGGCGACGAGCGCGAGCGGCTGGAGCACGAAGTAGGGGTTGTCGAGGAAGACCGACCGGTACCCGCTGGCGTGCGCCCACGCGTTCAGGACCGGGTCGATGACGAGGATCAACAGGACGCCGTAGAGGTACGACGGGGGGACGTCCCAGGGGAGGCGAGCCGACAGCCGCTCGAACCCGAGTCTGGCCGCGTACCGGTCGAGCCAGAGGTACGTGTCGTCCGTGCGCGTCGTCATACCCTGCCGCGAGCACCGGATCGTGATAAATGTCCGCCAGGAACGCGGTCCGGTGCCAGTGTGGGCTCGCGGCGGTGGGGCGCGCTCGCCGGACGGCGACGAGCCGGGGTCGCGGGTCCCGTCAGTCGTCGCCGCCGACTTCGGCGGGCGTACTGACGGTCATCTCGACGTCCTGGGCGAGCGAGACGAGCGTGTAGACGGGTGCCCGTCGCGCCCACTCGTCGACCCGGTTTTCGTCGACGTCCTCGCCCTCGATCTCGACGTCCGCGGTCAGGTTCCGGTAGACCGAGTCCGAGGCGTCGAGGTCGGCGAGGCTGAACAGCACCGCCGGGTCGAAGTCGGTTCGGACGCGCGTCCGGAGGTGGTCGACGTCGACGTCGTTCGCGGCGGCGTTGATCGTGATGCCGACGTTGATGCAGGCGGCGAGCGCGGACAGCGCCGCCTCGATGGGTTCGAGGCGGTCGGTCGCACCGACCCAGCCGCCGGCGTCCAGGACCTCCTTCCAGGCGCCGTACGGAACGGTGTACTCGCGGGTGTCGCGTGCGATGGTCTCGCCGCCGAGGTCGTAGCTGTCGATTCTCGCGAGGCTGTGCGCGGCCGTCCCCTCGTAGGTGGCGGCCGCCTCGAGGCCGAGCTGGACGGCCTCCGGGTTCGCTGCCGCGTGCTCGGCGAACCCCTCGAGTGTCTCGAGGTCCACGCCGTGTGCGGTTCGCTGGTGGTCGCTCATGGTGTTTGCCTCCCGGCGGGCGACGGTACGGTCGCGGCGGTACTGTAGTTACTTCGTGGCCGTTCGTCGGGCGTTGCCGGTCGCGCAGCCACTGCACGTCTCCCACACCCTGAACGGCCGGCGTGGAAGGGGTAGACCGCCGACCCGGGTTCCGTGTCGAAGACGCCGCGCTCCAGAACGCAGTGGCCCGTCTCGGCCCGGGCCGGTCACGCTCGGTCGATTGGCCGTGCGTCCGCCGTGTACGTGTCGATGACCGTCCGCGCCCAGTCGCGGACAGACGGGTCTTCGGTGTCGATGAGTGCGTGGACGGTCCCGCTGTCCTGCTCGTAGCAGCTGACGGCGGCGCGGTCGTCCAGTGACCCGACGCCGCACGCGGGGAGGTCGTCGTGTTCCAGGACCGTGAAGTTCTCCTGGCGAAGCATCGCCGAACTGCGCTCGGGGTACGTCGAGCGGAAGTAGCTGTGGCTCTCCGGGCGGTCGACCAGCACGACGTCCATGCCCTCGTCGAGGCGGTGGTGGAGGACGTCGATGCACGGCTCCATCAGCGAGATCTCCGGGTGGACGAACCGGAGTTCGGTCGTCTCCTCGAGTAGTGACCGGAACCGGTTCACCGGGCGGTAGGGGACGTCGCGGTCGGCGAACGTGACGGTCATCGCGGCCCACGTCTCGAGGGGGTAGTCCGTGAACTCCTCGGGGAGCCAGTGCCAGACCTCGCGGAGCTGCCGCTCGGTCTCGACTCGCTCGAGCAACGCCTCCACGCCCGACGCGACGACCTCGCCCAGCCGCGTGGCCGTGTACTGGTAGCCGTCCCTGCGGACCCAGACCCGGTCTTCGAACTCGGCGAGCGTCCGCCGGATAGTCGAGGACGACACGCCCGTTAGCTCGCAGAGCTCGGAGCGGCTTCGCGGCCGCTCTGTCAGCGCGACGAGTGCGGGAACGCGGTGGTCGGACCGCGCGAGGTACGCGACGTCGCCGAGGGCTGCCTCCCCACCAGGACGTGGTATGTCGTCACGTCCCATGGATCAGCTACGTGAACGCGCGTGAAAACGATTCGGGCTCGATCCGGCGACAGCCGTCCGCACTGCGGTCTCTCCGGACGAGTCTCACTGCCGGTCGAGACATCCGGCGGAGACGGTCACTGCCGGTCGGGTCCGCTTGCGGCGTACCGGCCGTAGGCACCCGCTGCGAGTGCGGTCCCGAGACCGGCGACGCCGACGCCGACGACCGCGTAGTGGTAGCGGAACGCGAGCCGCAGCGACTGCTGGGAGAGGGCGGGGCCGCCGAGAGCGAGCGTCGCCAGCCGCTCGCCGAACACCGGGACGGCCAGGAGCGCGTCGAGTGCCTGCTGGCCCGCGTAGAACGCGAGCCGGTTCCACGGGAGCAACAGCCCCGAGACGGCGTACACCGCGACGACTGGTGCGGCCAGGAGTCCGCCGACCGCGTACACCGGCCTGTGGACGACGCCGAGAACGACTGCGGCCGGCACTGCCAGCCACGCGCCGACCGCGAGCAGTCCCCGCACGAGCCCGGCGGTAGCGTCGGCCGGCGCCACGACCAGCAGGAGGACGTCCACACACAGGAGTGTGGCGACGAACCCGGCGAACACCCACTCCGCGCCTCGCACGGGACGCTCCGGCTCGAGGAGCTCTCGCATCGGTCGTCCAGACACTGCGGGTCGCCGGTACTTAATGCGCTCCATTCCGACACCAGCGGTCACGCGGCGAGGGCGAACGCGCGCCCCGACACCGGGTCCGGCGAGGAGCGCGTCGCGGAGCGGACTGGTCGGAGCCGCGCCCCCTCCTCTCTCTGCTTGACCCGTGCTGGCAGACGGACAGAACGTTTACCTCGCGAGACGCCGTGCGGCCACGCAATGACCGACTCGCCCTCCGACGACGACTCCGCCTCGCTGGGCTCGCGGCTCCGCGCCCGCCTCTCGTCGGTCAGTCCGTTCTCGCTAGCGATGCTGGGCTTCGTCGGCGTCCTCGGCAACCTGTTCCCCCGCCTGGCCGTCCTCCAGGTGTTCCACCTGTTCTGGCTGTTCGTGCTGTGGCCGTTCGCGGCGATGCTCGTCGCGTCCGTGCGGCAGGCCGTCGGCTTCGAGGACCGCGAACCGGGACCGCGCGACTGGCTCCAGATGGACGACGGGTGGCGCGGCCAGCTCGCCGTCCTCCTCGGCGTGGGACTGTCCGTCCTGAACCCGGTGATGGGGCGACAGGACGCGATGCAGCTCCTCGGGAGTCTCGTCGCCGTGCTCAGACACCGCGGCTCGCTCCCGGACCCCGACTCGTACGCGCAGGCCGCGCGCTACCGGCTGCCCGTCGATGGGACGTGGACGGTCGTCAACGGGAGCCCGATCGAGGACCACTCGCACTCGTGGTTCCCCGCGACCCAGCGGTACGCCTACGACTTCGTCGTCACCGACGACGACGGACGGAGCCGGCCGGCGGGCGCGGACACGAGCGTCGAGCGGTACTACTGCTACGACGAGCCCGTCCTCGCGCCGGCCGACGGCGTCGTCGTCGACGTCCACGACGGCGACCCGGAGCTCGGACGCGCCGGCGGGCTCTCCCACCCGTGCAAGCGCAGCGTGACGGGGAACGCGGTCACGATCCGGCACGCCGACGGCGAGTACAGCTGTCTCGTCCACCTCGTCCCGGGGAGTATCGAAGTCTCGCCCGGCGAACGCGTCGCGCGCGGTGAGCGAGTCGCCCGGTGCGGGCACTCCGGGAACTCCTCGGAGCCCCACCTCCACTTCCAGGTGCAGGACCACCCGACGTTCGAGCTCGCCGCCGGCCTCCCGGTGCGCTTCGACGACGTCGCCGCCGAGACGCCGGGCGTCGACGCCGCCGCGGCGGCCGGCTGGACGGCGCCCGACGACGGCCCCGGCCGCTACGTCCACGTCGGCCAGCGCGTGACCCACACCGGGGAAGCGGCGGCCAGCGAGCGAGCCGAACCGAACGAGGCGGTCGCGGCGAGTGCGACGCCGGTACCCGCGTCTGGTCTCGGTGGCGTGCGGCTGGCCGCGCGTGCCGCGAACGGGCTCGCCATCGGGGGGTTCCTCACCCTCCTCGCCGGGTTCGTCGTGCCGTCGCTGTCGACGATCGCGCTCGGTCTGGCGGGCCTGGCGGCGCTGGCGCCGGCGTCGATGGCCGGCCGAACCCTGCTCGGAGGCGACGGGGTGCGCGCCGAGTCGGTCTGGACGGTCGGTGGAGTGGGTGTGGCGGCGGGTCTAGTCGGCGCGTTCGGGTCTGCGAGCGGCCTCCCGGACCTGCACCCGTTGACCCTCGGTCCGGCGCTGTTCGCGGCGGGCTTCCTGGTGTTCGCTGCGGTCTGGGAGTACGGGCGAGTGCGGCTGTCTCGCGACCGCGGGCCGGCCGGAGTCGTCGCCGAATGAACCCGGCCGCGGGCGGTGAACTCACTGCGTGGCGTCCGGTGCGCCCTCCTCTCGGCGGTCTCGTTCCCGTCACGCGGAACCGAGCGGTAAGCACGTCTTTGCGGCGCGCGGCGTCCGCAGCGTGCTCGCTGGCGAGCGACCGCGTCGAATCCGCTCTCGCGGCCGGTGAGTAATCTGTCCCGAAGTCGCGGCGGGCGGCGAATAACAAAGCCGGCGGCCACCGTCCTACGGGGACAGCGAGCCGTGGCGACGAGCCGAGGTTCGGCCAGCACAACCGTTCGAACCCATGAGAAAGATGGAACTCGTCTACCTCCACGAACTCCTCGCGCTGGTCCGCGAGGAGTACGAACAGCACCTCGGGCACGCCGTCGACTGCGAGGCGTACGACCAGCTCGGCGTCCACCCGCAGGCGCTCGCCCACCAGAAGGCCGAGCACGACGAAGCGGTTCGCGCGCTCGCACGCGACCTGACTGTAGACCTCGCGGAACAGACCTCCTCGAAGACGGATTCCCACGCCGAGACGCCCGTCTCTGGCCACGAGACGTAACCCCGCCCGGTGCGAACTACTTCGATTCGGGGGGCAGCCGCGATCGCGAAACAGAGGAGGACGAACACTGTCGCGGGGGACATACTTCGGTGTTCACTCGTGGTCGAGTTGATCCGTTCGGTGGCTCGGCTGTCCGACGGCCGCGCTAGACGGACTGGCAGTCCGCCTCGAGTCGAATCTCCGGGTCCCCGTCCTGTGCGTTCTCGACGTAGATCTCGACGCCCACCTCGTTGACGTCGTTACACGGGAGTTCGGGCTGCTCGAAGCCCGGCCAGTCGCGCTTGAACCGTGTTCCGTCGACGGTCACGACGACGGTTTCGGGGTCGGTCGCCGCGGGAAACGTGGCGTCCTCGTCGGCCTCGTTGCTATCTGAGAGCCGGTACTCTCTCTCGAAGAGGACGTCTCCACCGTCGTTCGTGATTGTAACCGTTACGTCGTGGGTCTCCTCGCGTTCACTCAGATAGGTGTACACCCAGTGGGGATTCGGGTCGTCCGTTGTCGGATTCGAGGCGGACCGTGGCTTCGAGTCGGCTGCTGTCGGATTCGAGGACGAACTCGGGGCAATACAGCCGCTAACGACGGAAAGCACGGTCGCCGTGCCGGCCAGGAACGCACGTCGGTCCGTGGAGGGCATCCAGACTGGACGACTGTCGTCGCTCTCAGTTAAGCCATCCTATGAGTGCTATATAGGCTCGCGGACCGGCTATTCGATCGGTTCGACCAGAGAAGCCCATCACGACTGGCCCACCGAGATCCAGCCGATTGGCTTGCAGACTCGCTTCCCGGTCGTTTCAACGTCCTGACGCCGTGGATCGGCCGAAATACCTCCGAGGATCCCCAACTCGCACTTATCGAACGGACGGACGAGCGCTTTTTCGGCGCCGTCGACACACTTTGTCGGTTGCACGTTGGGAATCGAATACGCGGCTGCGAGTGGTGGTCAACACGACAGCTCGTTATCCACCTGGGTTACCTCGCTCGCGGATGTGTCTGCCACGACGATGGCACCGTCCTCGTTGGCACAGACCGTATTCTCCCGGACGTAGACGCTTTCGACGTTGTTCAGGTGGATGCCGTCATCTTCGTTCCGTTTGATGACGTTGCCCTTGACGTCGACCTTCTGGTCACTCTGGTCAATATGCCGCAGGTAGATTCCGTCGTCGCCATTTCTGGTGACTCTGTTCTCCCGATAGCTCAGATCGCGGGTCCCGTGTCCGTCGATGCCGTCGTCACCGTTCCGCGAGATGTCGTTCGCAACGACGCTGCCATCCGTCGAATAGGCCATGTAGACGCCATCCTCCTCGTTCTTGTGGATCTCGTTGTTCGCCACCGTGGGTTTCGTCGAGCCTGCAATGTGAACGCCGTCGTCCGTATTCCGGTGGAGTTCGCTGTCACGGACCACCGCTTTCTCGACGTCATATGCTTTCACTCCGTCCTTGTTGTGGTGGGCGTGCACCTCGCTGACCATCACGTGCCCATCTTGGTTTCCGTGGCCTTCGGCCCGGATTCCCTCGTCCCAGTCAGTCACCTCGACGTTCGTGACGTTGACGTCGCCACTGAGGCCCGGCAGATAGATGCCGACGGTGTTGTCAGTACCCACACCGTCGACCAGATGGTCGTTCCCATCGAGTTCGACATCCTCGGCGGTGATTTCGATGCAGTACGTCTCCTTGCTGTTCGTGATGTCCGCTGTGAGTTCGTAGTCGCCACTTTCTGTGATACGCGTACATGACGCGATCTCACGGGGGGCCTCGTCCTGCTCCGGGTGGACAGTCACGTTTACCACGTCGGTCCCGAAGCCACCGTCTGGATCGAGCACCGCCACGCGAAAGCGAAGTGAGGTTTCGGTGTCGACGTCGGGCGCGACAAACGACGGTGTCGCGGTATCAGCGTCCTCGAGCGTGATCGCCGGGCCGCCTTCCCGTTCCCAGGTGAAGTTGAGCTGTTCGAACGCACCATCCGGATCGCTGGACTCAGTCCCGTCGAGAGTAACGGTGTCGCCCGCGGTGACAGTTTGGTCCGGCCCAGCAACAGCGACTGGCGGCTGATTCTCAGTATCTGCGGGGTCGACGGAAACAGTCACGACGTCGGTGGCCGTCGCGCCCGCCGGATCAGTGACGGTTACCCGGAACCGAAGTGTCGTTTCGCTTTCGACATCGGGTGCAGTGAACGCCGCGAGGAATGTATCGTTGTTCGCGAGCCGGACTTGCGGCCCCTCGAGTTGTTCCCAGGCGAACTCGAGTTGGCTGAGCGCATGGTTTGGGTCGCGCGACCCGGTCGCGTCAAGAGTGACGGTTTCGCCCGCACTGACGGAACTGTCCGGTCCCGCGTCCGCGATTGGTGGTCGGTTCTCGTCGGGCCGTGGATTGACAGTGACGTTCACGAAGTCGGTGTCGGAGGCGCCGTCTGGATCAGTGACGGTCACCCGGAAGGTGAGTGTCGTCGGCTCTTCGATGTCCGGTGCGTCGAATCCGAGCGTGGACGTGTCGGCACCGTCGAGCGTCATCGACGGGCCGGCCGTCTGCTCCCACTCGAAGGTGAGGTTCGCGAACGGGTCGTTCGGGTCACTCGAACCGACCGCGTCGAGGGTGACCGGGGTGCCCTCGGTGACTGTCTGGTCCGGCCCGGCGTCTGCCGTCGGCGGCTGGTTCTCGGATGGGGTCTGAGTGACTGTGACGTTCACGACGTCAGTGTCCGTCTGGTCGTCAGGATCGGTCACGTTCAACAGGAAGCTGAGCGTCGTGGGCTCTTCGACGTCCGGTGCGGTGAAACTCGGGGCGGCCGTGTCGGCGTTTTCGATGGTGACCGATGGTCCGTCGACCTGCGTCCACTCGAAGGTGAGATTCTCGAGGGAGTCGTCCGCGTCGGTCGTTCTGGTGCCGTCGAGGACGACCGTATCGCCCGTGGTGACGGTCTGGTCAGTCCCGGCGAAGGCCTCGGGCTGGCCCCCGGTCTCGGCGACCGCGGCGATCACCCGGTAGGTCACCTCCTGCTCGGTGATGTAGGTGGTGTACTCGTGGACCTCGATGATCTCCAGCGGGTTCTCGGGATCGAACTCGTAGCTGATGTTCTCCACGGTGTACTCTTCGAGCGTCTGTATGAAGTCCTCGAAGCCCGAGTCCGTCAGGTCCGCGTCCGAGGTCGGACAGCCCGGCGAGTACTCCATCGAGAAGGTCTGGCCGGTCAGGTCGATGTTGTACCACGTGTCGCTGATGAGCGACGTGAGTTGAGTGAGGAAGGCCGTCTCCTCTGAGGTCAAGCCGACCGACGAGATCTTATTGCTGTTGGCATAGTTTTCGAGAACCGATTCGCTGCCCCACCAGGTCTCCTCCCAGTCGTTCTCGTAGAAGTTCGGCGCGAGACGAGTCGCGGAGCACCCCTTGATGACTCGATGAACCTCCGGATCGATGCGGTTCGTAACGGTCACCGGATCGCGATGTTCCACCTTGACCGCACTCGAAACCCCCGTCGCGTTGATCAGGGTGGCGTAACCCGTCTGGTTGGCGTCGGCCGGGTCGTAGCCGAAGTCGGGTCCATCGTTCTCGGCGACGGCGTTGTCGAGGAGGGCGACGTTCGTGCTGTTATGGACGCCGATGCCGGCGTCGCCGTTCTCGACGACCGTGTTCGCGACGACGGGGACGGTGTCCGTCCCGGCGAGGACGACGCCGTCGCCGTCCGCGCCGTGGACGGTGTTGTCGCGGAGCCGGGACTCGGCGCTCCCGTCCTCGACCGTGATGCCGGGGCCGTCGGCGTCGAGGACGTCGTTCTCGGCGACGGCGGTACCGGGACTAGCGTCGACCTCGATCCCGTGAGCCGACGCGTCCGCGACGGTGTTGTTCGCGATTCGGCCGTCGGAGACGCTCTCGTAGGCCACGCCGACGCCCCACTCGGTCAGCGTCGCGTTACGTACCGTGACGTTCGTCAGGTCGTCGTCCGTGCCGTCGACGAACACGCCGACGGAGGATGTGGCACCTCCGCCGTCGATGGTGTGGCCCTCGCCGTCGATGTGGACGTCACTCGCCTGGACGTCGAGACAGTTCCTTGTGGTGGTGTTTGTGATGTTCTGGGTGAGGCGGTAGTGGCCGGGGTCGTCGATGACTGTGCAGGCGTTTACCGACGACTGTCCGGTGCTCGCCGATGCCTCCTCTATTAGCGTCGGTGGGGCGACACGGTCCGGTTGCTGCGGATTGGTTTCGACGGCAGTCGCCGTCTCCGTCTCCGCATCGATCGCGCCTGGGGCTGTGACTGTTGCGCTAACGAGCAGAATGAGGGTGCAGAGTATGGCGGCCGTTATTCGCAGTCGCCGGCGGTGTGGAAATGACATCAGTCTGGCCACGAAGAGAGTGCAAACGGGAATTGTAATTCCGGATATAACCGGTATCGTAGGCCGGATATAACCGATTTCACAGCGCGTTCGTCTGTCGGCAGACAGGCAGCCACCAGGAGGAATGAGCGTCGGTCGAAGGGACGACGCGGCCGTCGAGTTACGCATTGTTAGCTGCTCCGAGAACCGCACTCGCACGAAACGCAACACCGAGACGGCCGTGTCGCTGTGACTCACCGACAACCGACCACCGGTTCTGTGGCATGTCGACTGGGTAATTACGTTAGTTCCGTGTTTCGGCCAATCGACACTCCGCAGGTAGCCCACGCTGTCACCTGGGGCCCGTCCTGCCCGGTCAGACTTGCGACAATCCGAGTCTTTTCCCGGACTCGGTGGGAGGTACGCACTAATGGGAGTTCCCGAGGTGGAGTCCGCCGTGCTGTTCGGGTCGCTGACGATGGTCTCGTGGGGCGTCTGGATCGTCCTGGGGAACGCCGCCTCGGAGACGATGGACCCGAAGACGGCCGCCGCGGTGTCGTACCTCGTCGCGACAGTCCTCGCAGTCGGGTTCGTCCTCTGGTCGGGCGCCTCGCTGACGATCACGCCACGCGGCGGCGTGCTCGCGAGCCTCGCGGGGCTGTTCGCCGGAATCGGGTTCGTGTCGATGTACGTCGGCCTCTCGCGGGGCTCGACGACGGTCGTCTCGACGCTCGGCGCCATGTACTTCGTCGTCGCGGCCGTCATCGGAATGCTCGCGCTCGGCGAGGAGGTCAACGTGACACGCGTCGCGGGCCTCCTGTTCGCGGGCGCGGCCGTCGTCCTCGTCGCGAGGTGACTCGGCCTCCGTCTTCGCAGAGCCTCGATTCGCGTCCCCCTCGACTGCCAGCTCTCGACCGCTCAGTTCAGTGCCACCGGCGTCCGCGCGACCCTGCGGGCGCCACGACTCCGCCGCTCAGTCGACCTGTGCTCGGAGGACCCGGGCTTCGGCTTTCCGCAGGTGCTCGGCCACGGTACTCGGCGCGCAGTCGAGTTCGGCGGCGACGTCCGCCTGACCGGCGGTCCGTGGGACGTCGTAGTACCCGAGGTCGACGGCCGTCTCGACGACCTCGCGCTGCCGGTCGGTGAGCCGCGCGCCCGCGGCGGCCGTCGTCCCGGCGAGCCCGCCGACTGCCTCGATGGTCACGTCGACCGGGACCGCGACGTCCTCGAGGGCGGTCTGGAGTTCGTCGTCGGGCCCGAACAGCGAGAACACGACGGTGCCGTCGGGCTCGTACTCGACGGGGGGCACGACGACGAGCCCGCCGGTGGAGATCGGGGCGAACAGCGCTCGGAGCGCGTCGGTCGTCGCGTCGCGGACGTACACGTAGCAGGACCGGTCGTCGACGCGTTCCACGTCGTAGCCGACGACCTCCGGGATGTCCCGCATCGCGCGTTCGAGCGCGTCGGCGTCGCCGACCACGTAGTGGAGGATGCCCAGCGCGTCACCGGTGTAGTTCCACTGGATGGCCGTGGCGCGCTCGACGAACGGCGCCTCGGTCAGCACGCCGTACATCGGGTGGATCTCACTCGCAGGCCCCCGCGCCGTGGCGCGCACCCGAACGTGTTTCACAGTCGATCACTCCACGACCGAGTAGTTAAACCCACCGCGGTGACTCGGCACCACCCACTCCGCCAACCGGGCCCAACACCCACGCATGCCCCACACCCTCGTGACGGGCGCCACCGGCACCCTCGGCACGGCACTCCGCTCGCGGCTGACGGCCGCCGGCCACACCGTCACAGCCACCAGCCGCAACCCACCCACCTCGAGCCAGGAGGGGACCGACGTCCGCTGGCGAAAACTCGACCTGCGCGACGACTCACCGCTCGCGTCCACGCTCGAACCGGTCGACGTCGTCGTCCACGCCGCGACCGCCCCACGCGGCGACACCGAAGCCGTCGACGTCCACGGCACGCGACGACTCCTCGACGCCGCCACCGCCGCGGACGTCGACCACTTCGTCTACCCCTCGATCGTCGGCTGCGACGACATCCCCTACACCTACTACCGGCACAAACGCACCGCGGAAACGGCAGTCACAGAGAGCGCCACTCCCGCGACGGTCGTCCGGTCGACCCAGTTCCACTCGTTCCTCGCCGACCTCCTGGACGCCATCTCGAGACTCCCCGTCTGGCCGCTCCCGACGAGCGTGGAACTCCAGCCCGTCGACGTCACCGACGCCGCAGCGCGAATCGTCGACCACGCCACGGAACCCGCCAGCGGCCGTCTCGACCCGATCGGCGGCCCCCGGGTCCACACCGTCCGCGACCTCGCCGCAGCGTACCGTGACGCCCGCGGCCTCCGCCGACCCATCGTCCGGCTCCCACTGCCCGGCGAAACGCTCGGCGCATTCGCCGCCGGCCACGCCACCTGCCCCCGGCACGCCGCCGGCACCACCACCTGGCAGGACTGGCTCACCACTCACTACCAGAGCGACGACGCGAACCCACGCGCTCACCACGAGTGAGCGAGTCTGGGTCTCCTGTTCGGGCGGGACGCACGGAGTCCCGTTACGGGGCGTCCCGATTGTCGGGACTCAGGTAGCCCTTGACGTTCTTCCCGAGGACCCGGAGCGCGAACCCGGGTTCGCGGCGATTCGAGATGGAGTGATACGCGCCGAGGTCGTCCGGCCGGATCGGGTCGACGTCCGGGTCCCGGAGGTTCTCGATGCCGGTGGCCAGCAGGCGCCGCTGGACGTCCCGGAGCCGGTCGTAGACGTCCCAGAGCGTGCGACAGTCGCCGACGTCCTGGTAGTCGATGGCGACGATCTCGCCGTCGTCGATGCCCTCGGTGAGCCGCTGGAGGGTGATGCCCATCGTGGTGCGGCCGTCGAGGTACGCCTGCGGCGGTCCGAGGCCGCGGTACTCGCGGATGTCCGCTGGATGGAAGCTCAACACGCCGTCCCGCGGCGCAGTCAGGATGTCGCCCTGGATCAGCCCGAACCCGTAGCGGACGACGACGTCCGCCCGGCGTGCAACGTCGTCGACGACCGGCGCCGGGAGCTCGTTCCACTCCCCGTCACGTATCGGTTCGACGTACTGGACGTCGGCGTCGTCGAAGACGGCGACGTCTTCGACGTGAATCCGGCGCTCGGCCGTCTCCGAGAGGCCGAGTTCCTCGGCGAGTTTCCGCTCGGCGACGACGAGCGACCACCAGCGCTCCCGGTCGAGGACGTCGGCGAACAGGGTGAGCGTCGACAGCCCGATCGGGTTGTTGACCGCCTCGGCGACGCGGTCCGGGTCGTAGCCGTCGTCCGTCGCGTCGTCGACGACGACCAGGGGCACGTCGATTCCGGTCGCCCGAACCGCGTGGGTCAGCGAATCGACCTCGTAGTCCGTGAGGTACGGCTCCGCCAGCACCGCCATCGACTGGGGGGAACCGCCAGCCATCACGTCTCACTCGGGCTCGTGACGTGTGTCCGAAAGCCGAAGGTCGTGGCCACTGACCGAGGCCGGGCCGTATTGTACCAACCTGGCAGTGCGACACGGCCAGCAGCCCGTGATTCGGGCGGCACGAGTTCGGTCATTCGATGGGTGACAACCCCCGCGAGACGGATTGTTATGCCGCCCATATACCGGGGTATCCGAGGCGTCGCTCCGAACTCGCGTCGTGGGCCCATGGGTTCGGTGTCCCCGGGATCGGATTCAGCGAGAACCGGCGTCCAGGCCCTCGCGCACGCTGGCCGCAATTGCTCTCTGTGGCTGGGCGTCGCGGTCACGGGGTTCCCACGTCAGTGTCACGTCGTCGTCATCGGAGCGTGGGATCACGTGGACGTGTGCGTGGAACACGTCCTGGCCCGCGGCGGCTCCGTTCGACTGGACGAGATTGAAGCCACCGTGGTCGAAGTTCGCCTCGAGCGACTGTGCCACCCGCCTCGCAGTCCGGAACAATCGACCGGCGACGTCGTCCGGGACGTCCAGCAGCGTCTCGTGGTGGGACTTCGGGACCACGAGCGTGTGCCCCGGCGCGGCCGGCGCCGCGTCGAGGAACGCCACCACCTGCTCGCCTTCGTACACGAGATCCGCCGGCGCGTCACCGGCCACGATCGAGCAGAACACACATTCGGACATGGCTGGCACTCTACTCGGCGGACGTACTTGGTAGTACGCTCCGCAGGCTGTCCAGGAGGTCGCGTCCCCAGGAGCGGTTCTCGTAGCTGGCTTGCCAGCCGTCGTCGGTGAGACTGGCGTGCCCGGAGTGTCGGCCGGCGGGCGTGCCACGGACGAATCGCTGGACCTCGAACTCGCACTCGGTAACCGGGTTCTCGTCTAGCGGCGTGATCCGCTCGATGCGGAACGAGGAACCTGCATCGAGCGGCGTCGTCGTGTGCTGGTCCTCGTACGCGGCGACGACCGCCTCGAGGATCGCGCGTCGCTGCCGCTCTGGAACCGCCGTCTGCTCGGTCGCGTCGACGATCGGGTACGGGTCGCCCCACTCGGCCACCCCCTGGTTTCGAGTCATCGTGTCCGGCGAGTCGTTCGGCGACCCCCGCCTTACGTTCACCTGGCGGGAGAATTCACGCCCCGTGAACGAACCACCGCCCCGTACCGCTCTCCAGATGGGCAGTTATTTCAGCGGGAATTTTCGACCGGACTAGTGGATGCCTGCGAGAACGACGGACGACCCCCGCTACGTGCTCCTCAACCGCTTCGAGACGCTGGACGTCCTGCTGACGGGACCGCACTCGAAACCGGAGCTCGTCGACGAACTCGACTGCTCGCGTTCGACCGTCGACCGGGCGGTCGACGACCTCCTCGAGCTCGACTGTATCGAACGCACGGCACCGAACGGGAGCCAGTACCGCGCCACGACCCTCGGCGAGCTCCTGTACCGGAGCCACCAGGACTACCACGACCGAATTACTCAGCTCCAGGCCGTCCGCCCGATCCTGACCGAGCTACCGTCTGACGCCCCCGTGAGCGAGGCCATCGTCCTGGACGCCGACGTCTACCGGTCCGTACAGACGCCCGACATCGCGTTCCGTCCAGCACAGGAGTTACTGCCCGACGCGACGAAGATGGTGGGCACCGCGCCGGTCGTCTACCGCGAGTACTTCGAGGTGTTCCTGGACCGACTCGACGAGGGGCCCTTCGAGTTCGAAGTCGTACTGGAGTCCAGCCTCTTCGAGACGATCGACCGGCATTACCGCGAGGAGTTCGACGCGCTCACCGCGTACGACTCCGTCCGCGTCTACGAAACCGAGACGTCCATCCCCTACGGCCTCTGGGTGATGGACCGCCCCGGAACGCAGACCGCCGGAATCACGTTCTACAACGAGGGCGGCGTCCCCGGCGCCATCGTCAACGACACCGACGACGCGGTCGAGTGGGCGACCGACCAGTACACCGAGTACAGACAGCACGCCACGAGGATCGTCTGAGCACCTGGAGTTCCACCGGACCGATCGGAGCGGTCTCACCGCCGATGCGAGCACTCAACGCGTAGACGCACGGTCGAACGCGTCACGTGCGAACTTCGCGCCGAGGCGGAGCGTGACATTGCAGGTCCCCAGAACCGTTCCCCGGTCAGTGTCTCTGCGAGGTCTTCGGCGGTCGCTTCGGTGACGTCTCCGATGAGACCGTCGACGTCCACATCGGGGCGGTCGTCGGCACCGAGAACGGCTGTGAGCGCTTGGACGACCGGACCCACGGCCACGGCTGGGCTGCTGTCAGTCCGCGTTCTCCACCGAGAGCACGGACCGCTGCGTCGAACGGCGCTCTCGAACGAGGAAGACCACGCCAGCCAGGACGAACAGCGACACCTCGAGCGCCGTCTCCCCCGTCAACGCGAGGTGCCGAAAGTACGAGAGGAGCCCGTAATCGCCGGCCGGCTCGGGGAGCGCCAGCAGCGGCCACGCCAGGAACGTCACGTCTCCGACCGCGCCTTCGGCCAGCGGATAGAGAACGTCGCCCGCGATGTGGCTCGCCCAGCCCACTAGCAGCGGCACTCGCACCCGAACGCGAACCGAGAGCACCGTGAGGACGACCGCTGCGGCGGCGAACACCACCAGCGAGTGCATCATCGCCCGGCCGTACGGCATCACGCCGAACGTCCACGCCAGCGGCTTGTCCACCACGTCAGGGAGCTGTGTGCCGAGCGCGAGCACGGCGAGGGCGACGTACTCGTCGTCCACGTCGTACTGCCCCAGCACCGGCAACGCGAGCAAGTACCCGAGCCCGAGGTGTCCCCACGGCCACATTGGCGTTCGTCGGGGCAGACAGCGACGCCGGGTAAAGTTCGTTCGGTTCCAGCGTCGGCGTCTCGTGGTGGCCCGTCCCGGCGCCCGAAGAGGCAGACCGTTCGCCAGGTCCCGGGCGGTCTCGGCGAGCGCTTCGTGGAGGGCGTCGGCGCGGAGGCCGTGTCCTCACTCCGGCCGTTCCAGTGAGCCCGAGAGGACCCTCGCTGCGGTCGCGACCGGGTCCCAGACGGGGCTGAACGGCGGTGCGTACGCCAGGTCGAGTTGCTCCACGTCTGGGACGGTCAGGCCGGAGTGGAGTGCAGTCGCGACGGTGTCGATCCGTTTCACGCCCTCGCGGCCGACGACGCTCGCTCCGAGAACGCGCTCCGAATCGCGGTCGGCGACGAGCGTGACTGTCAACTCCTCGGCTCCGGGGTAGTAGTGGGCGCGCGTCGGCGCCGTGATCTCGACGGAGACCGGATCGAATCCCGCCTCGCGGGCCCGCGACTCGTCGAGGATACCCGTCCGTGCTGCGCCGAGGTCGAACGCTTTCACGATCGCGGTCCCGGCGGTTCCACCGACCGGCGTCGGCGTTCCCGTGACCGTCTGGCCGATGGCTCGCCCCGAGCGGTTCGCGGTCAGTGCCAGGGGGACGTGGTCGGGCTCGCCGGTGACAACGTTCGTCGCCTCGGCACAGTCTCCCGCCGCGAAGACGGTCTCGTAGTTCGTCCGGCCGTACTCGTCGGTGGCGATCGCACCGGTCTCGCCGACCTCGATGCCGGCGTCCGCGGCGAGTTCGGCGTTCGGTTCGACGCCGACGCCGACGACGACGATATCAGCCGGCACCGTCCCCGACTCGAGGTCGACCGCGGTGACGTTGTCCTCGCCGCCGAACCCCTCGACGGGTGTGTCCAGATGCAGTTCGACGCCCCGGTCTCGGAGGTGGTCCTCGACGACCTCCGCGACCGACTCGCCGAACGGCTGGAGCACGTGCGGGAGCATCTCGAACAGGTGGACGTCCAGCCCGCGGCTGGCGAGCGCCTCGGCCATCTCGATGCCCACGTAGCCGCCGCCGACGATGGCCGCCGTCTCGGGGTGGGACTCCGTCACGTGCGTGTGGATCGCGTCGGCCTCGTCCATGTCGTGGATGGTGAAGACCCCCTCGAGGCCCATGCCGTCGAACGGCGGTTCGATCGCACGGGCGCCCGTCGCAACGAGTAACTGGTCGTACGGCTGCTCGAAGCGGTCGTCGTCCGCGGCGACCGTCACCGTCCGTGCTTCGGGGTCGATGCCGACGACTTCGTGGTTCGTCCGCAGGTCGATGTCCCGCTCCGTTCGGAACTCGTCGGGAGTGACCTGCACGAGGTCGTCCAATGAGTCGACGTCGCCTTTCACGTAGTAGGGCATCCCGCAGGCGGCGTAGGACACCCAGTCGCCCTTCTCGAAGACGACGACGTCCAGGTCCGGGTCCTCGCGTCTGGCTTTGCTCGCGGCACTCATCCCAGCGGCGTCCCCGCCGACGACGACGAACGTCTCGGACATACCTCGGAGTACGCGACCGACCCGCTAAGAGTCGGGATGTCGTTCTCACCAACGTGGAATTGCCGACACCGTAACAACCACCGGAGCAGGGCCAACACGACGGCAGCGGCCCCGGCGACTGCCATTCGAGCGGGCGCGAAGCGAAACCCGACCCCGTCGAGCCGACCGGTTCTGAGTTCCTCGGCTGCGTGCCTGCGGCGTCGGGGCGTCACGTCGTCCGGCGCCGAAGGAGGTAGACGAGGAGGAACCCGGTCGCAGCGGCGAGGACGGGGAGTTCGTACGGGCGGTCGTGGAACGTCAGGATCGCTGCCGCCACGGCGAGCGCGCTGGCGAGCACCGCGTAGCCGAGGTTCGGGTCGCCACTCCTGGGTCCGTCCACGGGCTCCGTACGGACGACGAGCTCGCCGCGTTCGAGGCGGTACAGCGCCGAATCGAACCGGGACGGGAGTCGTGCCAGGGCGGGCAGCGATCGGCGGACGTCCGCCCACGTCTCCTCGAGGAGCGCGTCGAGTTCGCTCTCGATGAGGCCTTCCTCGACGAGGAACGCCCGCACGGCGGCGAGGAAGTCGAACTCCGGGTCGAGCTGTCGGCAGACGCCCTCTCCGACGGTCCCGACCCGGATGAGCAACATCACGTCCGGCGGGATCCGGAACGGGAACTCGCGGAGCATCGTCGTCAGCTCCGCGATGATCGACCGCCAGGTCACCTCCGCTCGGCCCTCGAGGTTCTCGACGACGAGTTCGAGCACGCGACCGACCTCGGACCGATTGACGTGCGGCTCGAGGACGTCGAGGGCGATCAGTGCGTCGACTAGGTCGTCGACGTCCCGGCGGACGAGCGCCCGGTAGAGCCCGACGATGTCCGCTTGGACGCCGGCCGCGAGGCGTTCGCTCATCCCGAAGTCGAACAGCAACAGCCGGCCGTCGGCAGTGACGGCGAGGTTGCCGGGATGGGGGTCGGCGTGAAACACCCCGTCGACGAGCCCCATCTCAAGGTACACCTCGACGATGCGGGTCGCCATCTCGTGTGGCGTCACGTCGACGTCGTCGAAGGCGTCGTCGTCGGTGAGTTTCCGGCCGGTGAGGTACTCCATCGCCAGGACGCGCTCCGAGGACAGGTCCTCGTAGACGCCGGGGATGCGGACCCGGTCGTCGTCGGCGAAGTTCTCCCCGATGTCGGCCATGATCGCCCCCTCCCGGTCGAAGTCCAGTTCGTCCAGGATGATGTCCTCGAAGTCGTCGGCGGCGTTCTCGATCGAGTACTGCTGTCGCTCGCTGGCGAAGAGCCCGACCAGCGGGACCAGTCCCTGGACGACCCGGAGGTCGCGCTGGACGACGGGTTTCAGGCCGGGTCGCCGCACCTTCAGTGCGATCCGCTCGCCCCGGTACTCGGCAGTGTAGACGTACGCGAGCGAGCCGCCGGCGACCGGTTCGAGTGTGGACTGGTCGAGTTCGTCGCCGAGTTCCTCGGCGAGGACCCGCTTCGGGTCGCCGCCGGCGTCCTCGGGGACTTCGTCCTGGAGCGTCCCGAAGACGTCGGCGTAGACCGGTGGGACGATGTCGGGACGCGTCGAGAGCACCTGCCCGACCTTGACGAACGCCGGCCCGAGTTCGAGCATCGCGTCCCGCATCCGTTCGGCCCGCTGTCGGTGCGTCTCGTCGGGGACGCGGCGTCGCGGTCCGAACAGCACGAACCGCCGCCTGTCGCGGAGGAACGCCAGCGCGAACGGCAGAAACCGGACGACGACGACCAGATACCGCCGGTACAGGCCGTTCATCCTATCGGCGAACGTGGGGGCCTGGAGCGATCAACTGCCGACACGTACCCCGTGTTCGACCGAGCGGTATATGTAAGTGGAGGGGTGGCCGTGTCTCGTCTCCGCGTCTCTGGTCCGACCGGCGACCAGTGCCGGTCGGTCTGCCAGTGCCCTCGGACCGGCCGCGTCGGCGTTCGGCCACGTCGGTACCGGGTCGATGCGCACCGGACGAGCCGTCGTCGCAGTAGTCGATACGCACCGAGGGAGGCGCCGCCGGCAGTATCGGTGCAGAGTCACGGTGTCGGTTCACGCGCCTCGCGCGAACACGATGAACAGCGCGAGGCCGACGCCGGCCAGGAGGGCGACCATCGAGTGTTCCTCCTCGTAGGTCTGCGCTTCGGGGAGCAGGTGTGCTGCGGAGACGTAGATCAGGACGCCCGAGACGAATCCCAGCATGAGACCCAGCTGGCTCGGGCCCAGTCCGCGGACCAGCGGGTAGGCGACGAAGGCGCCGATCGGCGTCGTCAACGCCGCGATGAAGAACGCGTACAGTGCCGCCGTCCGTTCCGTCACGTCCCCCCGCAGCAGGACCAGGAAGGTGATGACTCCCTCGGCGAACTCGTGGACGACGAGCCCGGTTCCGGCGAGCACACCGGTCAGGAGGGAGACGTTGAACGTGACCGTGTAGACGACGCCGTCGACGAGCGAGTGGATCCCGATCCCTTCCGCCGCAGTCACCCCGAACGCGAGCGTCTCCTCGCCGGTGCGACGCTTGATCACCTGGTTCGACAGGTACATGAAGAGGAACCCGCCCAGGGCGGCCAGGCCGGCGTCCGCGTTGTTCGCCACCGCGTTCGGCAGGGCGTGGACCAACGGCGTGGTGACGAGCACGCCCGCCGCGAAGCACATCAGGAACGGGAGCGTCCGTTCGGCCCACGCTCGGCGGCGAAAGATCACGAGGATCCCGACGCTGTTGACCGCCGCCGCGACGACGGCGAACGCCGCGATCCAGTAGAACTCCGCCGGGAGCGCCGTCATCGCCGACGCCCGCCGCCCGTCGAGCGCATCGCTTGCTCGCTCTCACCCGCGGGCAGACCGCTCGAACCCGTCACCTCGAGGCACTCGAGCCGACTCATACGGCCGAATACGGCCCGAGAACCCATAAAATACGGTTACGGCGGCCGCCCGCTCGCGAGAACCGAGGGGACGATTCATTACCCTGTGCGCCGTAGGCAAACTCGCATGGGTCCCCTCACACTTCTGGGCGGCGTCGACCCGACGTGGGCGGCGTTCCTCTCACCGGAGCTCGCGAGTCGCATGCAGTTCGGCTGGACGATCTCCGTGCACATCCTCTTCGCCGCCCTCTCGGTCGGCCTCGCGCCGTTCGTCGTCTACTTCACGTGGAAAGACGTCCGGACGAACGACGAGCGGTACGAGCGACTGCGCTCGTTCTGGGTGAAGGTCTTCGCCGTCGGCTTCGTGATGGGGACGGTCACCGGCATCCCGATGAGCTTCCAGTTCGGCACGAACTTCCCGCAGTTCGCCGAGGCGGCCGGCGAGCTGATCGGCGGCCCGCTGGCCTTCGAAGCGAAGATGGCGTTCTTCCTGGAGGCCGTCTTCCTCGGCGTGTTGCTGTACGGCCGGGACCGCGTCGGCGACCGGACGTACGTCCTCTCGTCGGTCCTCGTCGGCGTCGGCGCCTGGCTGTCCGGGTTCTGGATCCTGGTCGTCAACGCCTGGATGCAGACCCCACGGGGCTACGAGATGATCACCCGCAACGGCGTGGAGGTCGCCAGACTCACCGACCCCGTCGCCGCGTTCCTCACCCCGCGACTGCCCTGGATGTACGTCCACATGATGAACGCGTCGGTCATCTCGGTCGCGCTCCTGGTCGCGGGCGTCTCGGCGTACATCGTCTGGAAGAAACCCGACGCGGAGGCCTGGAACACCGCACTAAGACTGGCGGTCGTCATCCTGATCGTCACCGCACCGTTCCAGGCGGTCCACGGCGACGCCTACGGCCGCCACGTCGAGAACACCCAACCGCAGAAGTTCGCCGCGATGGAGGCCCACTACGATACCGGGCAGGCCGACCTCCACCTGCTCGCGTTCCCGAAGTCCCTGGACGCGCTCACCGACCCGCGCGCCGACAACCTCGTCACCGTGAGCCTCCCCGCAGTCGGGTCGTTCCTCGCCAGCGGCGGGGACTTCGGCGCCGAAGTCATCGGCCTGAACGAGTACGAGGAGAACCCGCCCGTCGCACTCGTCTTCTGGTCGTTCCGCTTCATGGTCGGGCTCGGGTTCCTGTTCATCGGGCTGGCGATGTGGGGCGGGTACCTCGCGTACCGCGGACGCCTCTCGGAGAGCACGCGCTACCTGCAGGCGGTGATCGCCGCGTCGCCGTTCGGCTACGCCGCGTTGCTCACCGGCTGGTACGTCACCGAGATCGGCCGCCAGCCGTGGGTCATCCAGGGCGAACTCAGGACCAGCGAGGCGGTCTCCTCGACGCTCACCGGCACGGAGGCGACGCTGACCCTGGCCGGGTTCGTCGTCGTCTACGTCGGCCTCGTGCTGGCGGCCCTCTACGTCCTGAAGTGGCTGATCCGCGGGGAACTCAGGGCCCTCGGCGTCCGGGAGTCCGGCGAGGGCCGCTGGCGCGGCCCGATCCCGGAGGTGACCGACGATGACTGACCCGCTGTTGCCCGTCGACGCCTACCTCGTCGAGTCGCTGCCCGAGATCTGGTTCGGCGCCGTGCTGTTCGCGCTCGGGATGTACGTCGTCCTCGACGGCTTCGACTTCGGCATCGGGATGCTGTACGCGACCCGGACGGGCGAACACGACCGGGAGACGTTCCTCGCGGCGTTCGGCCCCGTCTGGGACGCCAACGAGGTGTGGCTCGTCGCCTTCGGGACGATGCTGCTGGCGGCGTTCCCGCGGGTGTACTCCCGCCTCCTCGCGGACAACTACCTGCTCGCGATCGGGTTCGTCCTCGCGCTGGTGTTCCGCGGGCTCGGCCCGGAGCTCCGCGAGCAGCGCGACGACGAGCAGTGGAAGCGCTACGCCGACTACGCCTTCGTCGGCGGCAGCCTGTTCGCGCCGCTGCTGTTCGGGATGCTCGCCGGCCGCTGGCTGTTCGGCGGCGCGACCCTCCCCGTGGTGCTCACTGGCGTCGGCCTGGTCGCCGTCTCCGTCGTCACCGGCGCGGCGTTCCTCGCGGCCAAAACCGACCCCGACCTGGCGGCAGAGCTGCGCACGTACGGCATCGGCGCGACGCTGGCGTACCTCGGCGGCGTCGTCGTGCTCCTGGGAACCGTCGTCGTGACCGACGCGGGCGGCGCCGCCGACGCGGTGCTCTCGCTTCCCGTCGCCGCGATCGTCGCCCTCTCGGTCGCCGCTGGCCTGGGCGGCAGCGAACTGGCCAGACGCGGCCGGTACCGGGCCTGGCTGGCGAGCGCGCTGGCACTCCCCACCCTCTTGACGGTCCTGGTCGCAGTGTTGCTGTACCCGACGATCTACCCGCCGACCGGGCTGCTGGTCCGGGAAGCCGTCGTCTCGCCGCTGGCGCTGAACCTCGTGACCGTCCTCGGGTTCCCGGTGTTACTGCTGGTGCTGTGGTACTTCAAGTTCCTCTACGGCGTGTTCAGCGGCCCGGTCGAAGGCGGAGGCTACGGTGGCTGAACACGGGCAAGTGACGCCGTCCTGCGCTTCGAGCGCCGCGAACGCCCTCGATACTGCACGACCGGAGCCCGCTCTGAGAACCGCCCACTGTCGGCTCGGGTGACTGGACGCGACGATACAGCACCCCTCGACGGTGGTTGCACCCCGTCGAAGGTCGGCGTGGACCGCATCGCACGACTACTTCGGCGTCGGAACCACCTGACGCTCGCCCTCGCGTGGTGGCCCGTCGTTGCGTCCGTCGTCCCACTCGTGGGTATCGAATCGGCCCCGGCGGGTCAACCGCGCCGGGCCACGTCGAGGGGGTGCCGGAGCGTCCACTCGTCGGACTCGGGGTCGAGCCGGTGGGGTTCCGCGCCGCGCGTCGCCAGAATCCCCGCGTGGTAGAGCATCGCTTTCAGCTGGAAGACGGTCGGCGCGTGATACACGTCGCCGTCGGAGAGCGCCGCCCGCCGGAGGCCGCCGTCGGCCCACCCGATGGAACCGCGCTGGCGCCGATGGTACGGATGTCGCAGACCAGGATGAGCCTTGACTGGTGTTCCACCCTCGAGTCGTCCCCGACGAACGGAGAGCCATCCTTGACGACGGCGGCGGCGAGGCCCGTCCCGGCCATCACACGGAGTTTCCGACCCGTGCTACCTGGAAACTTGGCCCGGAGTGATCGATTCCTCGAAGGTGTCCGCGATGGCAACGACCCCCTCGGCGAACCGCCGAAGGTCCTCGCCGTCTCTCACCGCCGCCTTCGTCTCGACGGTGACCGTCGTCGCGTCGCCCGGGACGCGCTCGACGAGGTTCTCCACCGGATACTCGGCCATTGAACCCTCGAGCTCCTCATTGCGAGCGTCGGCCCAGCGAGCGACCACGCCGGACGCGTCGCCGGCGGAGACGACCTGCAGGTCCCCGATCGCACGTATCGCGTCCCCCGACACGCCGTCGACCAGATGCTCCGCGGCCGCCGTCGACATCCCCAACGCGACGAGGGCCTCCGTCTCGGTGGAGACGAGTCCGTCCGCGGTCGCAGCACTCGCTGCCACGTCCTCGAAGTCGATGGTACCGACCCCATCCTCGACGTGGAGTTCGCCGCCGACGGGACCGACGACCACCCCCTCGTCGACGGGGCCGGACAATTCCGCTTCGACGGACGTGAACGGGACCCACCGCACCTCATCCTCGGCACCACCGCCCCGTTTCCGCCGTTCGTACCGGGCAGTGACGGCCCGACCGTCGACCGTACCCGTCAGCTCAGGCAGCGTTCCGTCACCGGCCGGCTCGAACCCCGCCTGCCGGCCCGCCGCCTGCCACTCGCCGGATTCGTGTCGCTGTTGGGAGGCGCCGATGACACCCGCCCCGCCGAGGATGGCCACCAACGCGACGGCCATCCCCCCGACCGACCCACCGGGGACGTCCGCGAAGGACAACCAGGGCTCTGTGTATCCCTGGTCGATCGCGGCCCACGCTCCCAACACGAGTATCATCCACGCTCCCGTAAATCCCTTGTAGAACGCACCTTTCAGGCCCATGAGTTCTCCCTCCACCGGTGGTCGGGTTCGTGCGACGGCGCCGACCCGTCTCTGCCTGTCCCTCCGAACATTGTAACCACTGTATTAATTTCAATCACTTAAAGTTCTAGTGTGGCTGTACTATCACGTCACGTAACACGTCCGAATAGTGATTCACGCCCTCGAAACTGGACAGATTTGACGGTCAACACTCATCGAGAAGCAGTGTTCAGAGCAGCTGACTCCCGGCGGACGCGAAGGCTGCAGCCATATTTCAGCGGGTCGGCATTCGCGTGCCCGGAGTGAGTGGCGAACCGCCCAGTCCTGCGTTTTAGACGACCCCTCGCTATTCAACACCAGGAATCCGACGCCAGTAAACACCGACTCAACCACCGAATTGACCCACGACCCCCCGCTGGTGATATCCCGCAAGTAAAGAAACGTCCCCAGCGAGCCGGCAACATCCGCAACCGACAGGAAGCCGAACTGAATCCAGTGTGGCGTCAGCCACGAGCGGCGCCCCCTGCTCTCACGATTGTCCGGAGCCATCTACGGAAACCGTCAGTCCAGACAACCAGCGAACCGAACCTACGCGGTCGACTCGACGACTCTGATTGAACGAATAGGTTCGAGGCCATCGATTGTCGGACCGCTGGCGCTCCGGGCGACCTGGTCGTCCAAGTTTCGAGCGCTTCGAATCGTCTTCATTTAAAAAAATACAGTAGCTACCGGGCATCTGCTGAGTGGCAGTACTCGCGTACCCGCAACACGGGTTCTCGAAACGCGACCCCGTGGCAGACTGTGGGGCCCGGCCTGGTTCCTCGAAAGACCCCGCTGTGTCTGTCCGCGATCCCACTTGAAGCAGGACGTGGACGGTGGTCGGATCTGCTTCCGGGCACTCAATTTAGGCATATTTTGACGTCAGTCTTCGAGTGACAGCTGTTTTTGCCTTGTAACTGAGAGGAGTCGTATGGCGGTTTCGCTGCGTGTCGTGTTCGTCGCCGCGACAGCGCTGTCCGGTAGCGTGTTCTGCTGGCTTGCCGCTTCTTGTTATCGGCGGTGGGAGGAGCCGGGATCGACCGCTTTTGCGGCAGTCGCCGCTATCTTCGGTGTCGGGGCGGTCACGTTGAGTGCGGTGGCGTTCCTGCGGGACGAGTTCTTCCTGGAGACCAGGCTGCTGCTGTGGTCGGAGATCGGATTGGTGATGTGGGCTTTCGCGATGGTGCCGTGGTTCGTGTTCGCGCTCCAGTACACGGGCCGGCATCTCGAGTTCCGGTGGCGGACGATTCTGGCGCTGGCCGCGCCGATTCTGGGCGTCAACGCGCTGTTGTTCGTTCGCCAGCAGGGCTTCGTCGACGCCAGCGTCCTCAGTCAGCTGTTCGGCACGCTGTCGCTGCTGTACATGTTCGCGCTGGTCGCCGTCGCGAGCTATCTGTTGCTACGGACGACGTACCAGTACGGCCACCTCTCGGTTGCGCAGGGGGTGGTCCTGACAGTCGCCGGGTTCGCGCCGTTGCTGTTCATCAACTCAGTGGGCACGCTCAGCGGCGAGTCCAGTGATGCCGTCGTCCTCGCCATGTTCGCGCTGGCGTTTGTCGTGCCGGCGAGTGCGTTCCTACTGGCCGTATTCCGATACCGGCTGTTCGACTCGACGCCGGCGAGCGGCGCACTCGGCGAGCGAGCGATTCCACGAGAGACGGACGACCTCGTGTTCGTGATGGACCGCGACGACCGTGTCGTGAAGCTGAACGAGGCGGCTAGCGAGACGCTGGACGTTCCGCCTGCGGGACCGCTCGGCGACTCGTTCTCGTCGCTAACGGGGACGACCGTCGGGGACCTCGCGGAGATGGAGACGGTGACGTGGGAGACGAACGCGGGCCAGCGCCAGTTCGACCCACAGGTGACGGCGTTCACGGACCAGTACGGCAGGCGGCTCGGGTCGTTGGTGAGTCTGCGGGACGTGACCGAGCGCGAACTCCGCAAACAGCGATTGGAAGTCCTGAACCGCGTCCTCCGGCACAACCTCATGAATCGCGTGGACGTCATCGCGGGCAACGCGGAGGCGCTCGCTGACGACGCCGGGGTGAGTGGCGAGCGCGTGGGGGCCATCCAGTCGTCCGCCAGCGAACTGGCGGCGCTCGGTGCGAAAGCCCGTGCGGCAGACCAGTTGGTTTCCCGGCCGGTCCGTGAGTCGAGCGGTGACCTCGCGGCGACCGTTCGAGACGTGGCGTCCATCGACGCCGAGTCGGTCACCGTGACCGTGGAAACGCCTGACGTCGCGCCCCTGGTCACCGACTGGGAGGCGCTGCGTGGGGCGCTGGATAGCGCTGTGGAGAACGCCATCGAGCACGCCGACTCCACGGTCACGGTCGCCGTCTCGGAGACCGCGGACGGGTACGTGGTCACCGTCGCCGACGATGGGCCGGGAATTCCAGATTCCGAACTCGCGTCGCTGGCGGCCGGCACCGAGACGCCGCTCCAGCACGGGACCGGGCTCGGGCTCTGGCGACTGAAGTGGGCGGTCAGGAAGCTCAACGGCGACCTGTCGTTCGATACCGCGGACGGGACGACGGTGGAGATCGACGTCCCCGACCGGGGCGCGTGAGCCAGTCGACAGTCAGGGTACGTCGTGGCGAGCGACGACGCCGGTCTGCCCGTCCACGGTGACGGTGACGACGACCTCGTCGCCACCCGAGTCGACGACAACGGAGAGGAACGTCACTCCATCGGGGGTCTCTGTCGACGTGCTGCTGTCCGCTTCGACGGCCCGGACCGTGACCTCGTCGACGTCGAACTCCGCGACGAAGTCCACGCGGACGACGCCCTCGTCGGCGTTGTACGTGAACTCGAAGGCGTCCTCGGGGACGGCGTCCGCGACCGCCTCCGGGACGTCGTCTCCCTCGGGTGGATTCGCCGTCGTCGCCGGCTCCGACTGGTCGACGAACTCGATGTCCAGGGCGTTCTCGGTGTACCTCGCGGTCGCCGACACCGCGTCGCTGGTTACCGACACCGACGCGTCGACGGCGGCCGCTCCGAGTGTGTCTTCGAGGCGACGCTGGCCGTCCTCGTTGAGGTCTGCGTTCTGGAGCGCGAACTCGGCAGTGACTTCGTCGCTGCTCGGCGTGAACGTCACCGACGCGAGTAGGTCGTCCTGGCCGGCGAGGAGTTCGCTCGCCGGGTCGAGGTCGGGGGACTGCCAGAAGAACTCCGAGATATCGGCCTGATCGCGCCACCCGACGACGACGTCGCCGCTGCCCGCGGTCTCGGAGAGTGCCCCGAGTGTGTCGTCGGTCTCGACGGCGCGGTCGTGGTCGCCGCGGTGCGTCGCGACGACGGTGCGTGCCCGCTCGCGGGTCGATGCCGCGACGACGGCGGTTTCGCCGAGCGCCACGACGTCGCCGTTCGATTCTGTCGTTTCGTACGCGGCGTAGTCGCCGATTTCGCCGGCGCGCTCGAACTGGAGGTCGCCGAACGCGCCCGGCGTGCCAGACGTGAGCGCGTCGTCGGCTCGTTCGACGTCGAGGTCGCCGGTGCCGACGATGGCGCCGTCGACGGCGAACAGCTGCGTGACGCCGGTCGTCGGTGTCGCGGGGTCGACCGCGTAGTCGAGGCCGGCGGCGGCGAGCGCGAGGGTGGAGACGGCCACGACCTGGCCGCCGGTCCGGAGGGGGAACCGGAGGAGGGGGTCGTCCACGTCGTCGAGGGCTGAGAGGTCCGGCAGGACGCCCGGCGAGTTGTCGTCGCTGGACGGCAGCAACAGCGGCAGTAGCGGGTCGATTCTGGACGTCTTCTCTGCCACGGCGAGGTCGAGGGACGCGGCGAGCAGCGGGCCGTCGTCCGCGGGGAGCCAGTCGGCGAACGTGGGGTCGCGTCCGTCACCGCCGTCGCCGTGCAGGCAGCCGCCGAGGGCCGAGGCGGCGCTGGCGGTGCCGAGTTTCAGGAACCGGCGGCGGTCGAGGCGTGTCATGTGCTTCGGGGTCTGGTGTGTCGGTGCTTTCGGGCAGCCAGCAAAGAAACTGGCGTCTGTGTGCCGTAGCACCGTCGGTGCTTCGTTTTCGGGGCTGGCCTCTAGGTATCGGTGGGTTACTGTGGGGGAACGAGGGGGGTGTGGGTCGAGTCACGCGCCGGTCGGGATGAGGGGGGACGGCGCTACGACGGTCGGCCGCCCGGGAAGGGGACGTTCTGGGCGGCCGAGTGGTCGACCGGGGTGACCCGGGTCTCGGGGGACCCGCTCGGGGCGGAGCGGGCCACGTGAACCGTGTCCGCGGTGCCATATAGTACGGTAGCACCTGTTTCGGAGACTGCAACGCGCCCGTTCGACCGGGGGTCCGGCGGCGATTCCGGCGGACGCCGCCCCGGAGTCACAGGGGGTCGCTGTGGATTCGACCGGGGAGGTCGACGACGACCTGGCTGCCTGCGTCGTCGCAGTGAATCGTGAGGTGGCCGCCGAGGCGCGTGACGGCCCAGGACACGAGCCACAAGCCGACGCCGGAGCCGTGCTCGAGCGGCGTCTCTTCGCCCTCGAGGAGGACCGCGCGCTCCCGTTCGGGGATTCCTGGGCCGTCGTCGCGGACGGTGAACCGGACGCGCTCCTCGCTGGCGGACACCGCTATCGTCGCCGTCGGTCGTGGCTGATTGCTGTGTTCGACGGCGTTCTCGGTCACCTCGAGGAGCGCCGTTCGGAGGACCGCGCGGTCAGTCCGGAGCGCGATACCGGTCGTCGATGCCGAGACGGAGAGTTCGCAGTCGGCGTGCTCCCGGACGTCGGCGGCGACGTCGCGGGCGAGCGCGACGGCGTCCACGCGGTCGTCGCGTCGCTGGTCCCGTGTCATCAGGTGGTTCGCGCGTGCCACGGAATCGCCGACGTCGACGAGTCCGGTCGCGGTCTGCCGGATGCGTCTGGTGACGTCGTCGCCGTCGACAGGTGCGTCGTCGGCGAGCGCGCCGGCGAAGCCACGGACGGCGTCGAGGTCGTTCCGGAGGTTGTGCCGCAGGACGCGGTCGAACACTTCCAGGCGTTGCTTTCTGGTCTCGACGTCGGTGACGTCGGCGAGGCGGTAGGACGTGCCCACCTCGTCGCCGTGGTCGTTCGTGAGCGGGGACTCGCTGACCGCGACCGTCCGCCGTCCCGTCGGGGTGTCGACGTGGGTCGTGCCCTCCGCGGCTGCAGCGGGTTCGAATCCGAGGACGTCCGCGACCGGTTGGCCGGCGTCGCTGGCGACGGTGACGCCGAGCGCGTCCTCGGCGGCGCGGTTCGCGTCCACGAGCCGTCGCTCTCGGTCGACGACGACCACCGCCTCCGTCATTTCTTCGAGGATGACGCGTCGTGCGAGCGGCGTCGCGCCGGGCGTCCCGCCGAAGAGGTCGTAGCGGAGCGTGGCGCCAACGTAGCCGGTGGCTGCGACGGCGAGGTAAGCGGAGGTGGCCGCGGGGAGCGTCGACGGGTTCCCGGCGTCCACGACGCTCATCGAGAACAACAACAGGGAGACGGCCAGACCGCCGATCGAGAGCGCGCCGGCTAGCCCTGCGGGCAGGTCGCCGGCGATTGCGGCGCGGACGACGAGGAAGACGCCGAACAGGCCGGCGCTGATGACCGTCGTCTGGAGGACGGACGTGCTCACTCGCAGGAGCGCGCCGAGTGGGCCGGTGACGGAGCCGGCGGAGACGGTGGCTGCCGCTGTGATTGCGACGCAGCAGGCTGCGAGCGTGGCCGCGCGGCGCGTCACTGCTGGGCCGCGGCCGGTGTACGAGCACGCGAACGCTGTCCAGGCGGCGACGGCGGCAATCCAGGCTGCGACGACCAGCCAGAGCGCGGTCTGGTCGCCGAGGGCGTTGGCGCGGTTCACGGCGAGCGCGGCTGTCGCGGCGGTGAGTGCGGCCCACAGCAGGCCGGCGCTCGCGGCGCCGGGGCGGTCCCGGTGGCGAATGGCGTGCGCGGCCAGCGCGAGGAACGCGGCGGTGGCCGTCGCGTCGACGGTGGCCAGTGGGAGCGCCGCGTTCATGTGGTCTCCTCCTCCGTACGGGGTGTCTCGGGGGCGAGTGGGAGTCGCAGGGTGACGGTGTCGCCGTCGGTGGGTCGGATCGTCCAGTCGGCGTGGTCGGCGGCGAGTTCGGCGATGCGAAGTGCCTGGTGGGCGACCGACTGGTCTGTGGTCGCGTCGAACGGCGCGAGTTCGACGAGGGCGTGGTCGCGGGTCGCGTGCTTGCGGACGGTGACGCGAGCGTCAGCAGTGTCGATGCCGACCGCGAGCGTATCTAGGGTGGCCGACAGTACGGCCGGGTCGACTGGGGACGGTAGGGGGGTGTTGGTCGCTGAACTGTCGTTTACGGCGTCGAGGTCGGCGAGCAGGTCGTGCAGGTCCGCGGTCTCAGCGTGGTCGGCCGTGTTGCCGGCGAGCGCGCGTTCGACGTCTCGGACGCGGGCGACCAGCGTCGCGGCGTCTGTTGCGGTCGCGTGAATGTCTGCGCCCGCGCTCGCTGGGTCGCGGGTGCCGTCGTCGACGGCGTCGGTGGCGTCGATGACGGCCTGCATCTGTTCGCGGGTCGCGCCCGCGACCAGTTGCGTGAGGACGGCGAGGCGGTTCTCGCGGCGGGTTCGGTCGGTTACGTCCCGGCACACGAGCAGATGGCCGAGTGTTCGGCCGGTGGGGTCGGTGACGTTGCTGGCTGCTACGGTGACGACGGCGCCGGTGTCGAGGTCGACGGTGTGGCGGTCGGCCGCTGTGACGGCGTCGGGGGCGGGAAGCGACGGTGCAGTCGCGGAGAGGGGGCGGTCGACGGCGGTCGCCCGGTCGACGTCGAAGAGGCGTTCTGCTTCCGGGTTGAGGTCGCGAACGCGACCGTCCACGTCGACGACCACGACGCCTTCGGTCATCTCGTCGACGATGCGGTCGCGGCCGACGACGGTGGCTGCCGGCAGGCGTTCGAAGACGCGGTATCGGGTCACGGCAGCCGTGGACAGTACGCTGGCGGCGAGGACGCTGGCCGGCGTGACGACCGGGTCGCGGAGCGTGGTGGCTGTGAACGGCAGGGTCGACACGGCGGTGACGGCGGCCACGAGGAGGGCGGTCTGGCCCGTGGGGAAGGCTTTGTGGCGGGCGGTCGTTTCGAGGAGGAGGAACACGCCGATGAGTGCCAGCGCTGCGGCGAGGAACGTTGCTCGGCCGAGCACCGCGTTGAAGTCTGCTGCGTGGAGGCCTGCGGTCGGCCCGGACGATACCAGGGCGGCGTTGGATGCGCCCAGCGCGGCCAGTAGTACGCCAACGGCGGTGAGGGGGCCGCGCGACGTCGCGTCGACGGACCCGGTGTACTGCAGGGCGAACAGGAACCAGCAGCTGGCGGCGACGGCGGTGACGTCGAACGCGACGAGTAGCCAGTAGCCGCCGACGGTCGCAGTCGGCGAGTACTGGACGCCGAGCGCGGTCCGGACCGGGGTGAGGTCGACGACTGCGAGGTGGACGACGGCGCCGATGAGGAGCGCGGTAGCGAAGCCGACGACGGGTAGCACCGTCGGGTTCTCGCGGTGGCTGAGCGCCGTCCGTGCGAACGCTGCACTCGCCAGTACGGCGAAGAGCGTGACCGCGAGGTGGCCGGAGGACGTCGCCGCAATCACGGCGAGTGGTTACCACCGGGCGGGGTTGGTGGACGGACGGTCATCGACGGGTCGGGTCTTCGAGTACCGGACGGTGTCGCTCCCGGTAGAAGTAGTCTGTCCTTGGGGACAGTCGCCGCCAGCAGCGGAATCGGTCGGTCAGTCGTCGTGGCCGACGGTCGCTTCGATGCGGCCGTCGTCGACGGTCACCGAGAGTTCGGTGACTGTGGCCTCGTATCGCTCCCAGTGGTTTCCGTCCTTGCGGACCATCATCTGGCTGGTGACGAGGCCGGCGTCCTTGAGGTCGTTCAGCCGCCGGTATGCGGTCGCGCGGGAGATGTCTGCGGTTTCGGCGACCTCGCGCCCGGAGCACGGTTCGTCGGAGACCGCCTCGAAGACGCGGCGCGTGTACTGGTCGCCGAAGAGGTCGAGGAGTTCGTCCGTGGAGGGGTCGGGGGCGTCGGTTCGCGTTCGGGGACACGTTCCAGTGGGCTTCACGTGCGTCGACATACTACGTGCGAGGACCCACGCCCCCGTGGATTCTGATGCTAGCTATGCAGACCACAGTCGAGCAGACAGTCTAGGTATGCAGACCCATACGGTGCGGGAAAGGCCACCAGTTATGGGGGTCCGGATACGACGGCGAACTACGCGCCCGGACAGCATGACGCAGGCCAACCAGTCAACCGACGTCCGCGTGCTCGTCGTCGACGACGAGAAGGAAGTCGCGGACGCGTACGCGCTCCGCCTCCGCGGCTTCTGCGACGTCGAGACCGCCTACGACGGCGAAGCCGCGCTCGCCACCATCGAGGAGTCCACAATCGACGTGGTCTTGCTCGACCGCCACATGCCAGGGCTGTCCGGTGACGACGTCCTCGCGGAACTCGACGACCGCGACTTCCGCGGCCGCGTCGTCATGGTCACCGCCGTCGACCCCGACTTCGACGTCCTCGAGTTACCGTTCGACGACTACCTCTGCAAGCCCGTGGACCGCGAGGACGTCCGCGCCGCGGTCGACCAGCAGCGCCGCGTACTCGCGTACGACCTCCTCGGCGAGTACTTCAGCGCGCAGTCCAAGCGCGCGATCATCGAAGCCGAGACGACCGCGGCGGCCCGCGACGACCACGACGGCTACCGGGCCGTCGCTGAGCGCGCCGACACGCTCCGCGAGCGCGTGGGCCGCTTGCTCGTGGACGACGACGTCATCGACGCCTTCGACGACATCGGCCGCGAGGAACTCTAACCCACTCTCATCGGCTGTCAGCCGCGAAGTACACGTCCAGGAGTTTCCGCTGTCCTGCCCGGAGGTGGTGCAGTAGCGTCGACCCCGTGATGTCCAGCGACGCCGCGACCTCCTCGGCGGTGCTGCCCCGCGGCGACTCGAAGTAGTCCGCAAGGTACGCGGTGCGCAACACCGTCTCCTGGCGGTCAGTCAGTCGGCTGCCGAGTTCGTCGCGGAACTCGCGGCTCGTCGACGCCGACCGCTCGCGCTCGCGCTTCGCCGCGACCTCCGCGTCGAAGTCACGCGTAATCTCGGCCGCCATCCGCCGCACGTCGCCGTCCGGCGGCAGCTCCACGACGATGCGGCCCGCCCCGTCGTCGTACGTCGCGCGCCGCACTGTCCCACCCAGCGACGACACCGTCAATAGCGGCGTCCCCGCCCGGCACGCCAGTTCCACGGACTCGCTGGCGTTGCCGCGGCCGATGACGCGGCAGTCGGCGACGCCAGCCGTCTCCCGGGCGGCCGCCGCCACCGCCGACGCGGCCGCCCCGTCCACGGAGACGTAGCACAGCAGTGACTCGCGGTCCTCGGCGACGAGACCATCGAGTGTGAGCGTCGCGTCCACCGCGTCGCTCACCGCCGCCAGCGCCGCGTCGTCCCCGACTTCGAATGCCACCTCCGTTACGGTATCCGAAAGCAACAGGCTACGGTTCCGCGCGGCCGTGACCGCGAAGCCGGCGACCTCGCCGAGCGTCTCGAAGCTCGCGCGCTCGCGGTCGGACACGGAGTCGACACCGCCCACGTACACGCCGACCACGCCGTGCACGCTCGAACCGTGCACGAGCGGAATCGCCAGCAGCGACTGCACGCCGTCGGCGAACCCCGCGCGACGCACGCACTCGGGGACGCCCGGGTCGTCCGCGATCTGCTCGACGACCTGCAGCTCCCCCGTCTCCAGGGCGCGCTCCTCCGGTGTCGGCGCGTCGCTGTCGACCGCCTCGCGGACCGCGTCGAACGTCTCGCCGGTGTCGCCGGCCGCCGCCCGCGACACGAGGTCCTCGCCGTCGACCGCCCGCTCGCCCACCCACGCGAACGCGAACAAGTCAGTCTCCCCGAGCGTCGAGCAGATGGTTTCCGCGATCGCTGCGCGTGACTGCGCGGCGACTAATCCGGCGAGCACATCAGCTAGCACTTCCTCCACGACCGCCGTCCGGTCGCGCTCCGCGCGCAGCTGCTGCATCGCCTGCTCCCGCCGCTGCCGCTCCGTGACGTCGTCGACGTACACCGCGGCAGTGTCGCGCCCCGGGACGACGGATACCGAGAGCCACTTGTCGAGTTCCGGGTAGTACTCCTCGAACGACGCCGCTGCGACGGACGCCTCCTCGAAGGCGCCCGGCAGCGAATCCTCGACCGACCGCGGGAACGCCTCCGAGACGGGAACGCCGGTCTGGACACCGTCGTCCCCGAGCACCGCTCGGGCGGTGTCGTTGACGGCTTCAACGACGCCGTCGGTGGTCACCTCGAGCACGCCGACGGGCGCGCCCCGGAGTTGTTCGTCCATGTCTCCGGGGGTCGACGACCAGTCGCTTTGGTCTGTCGGTGTCTACGCCGCGGCCACTCGAGGTCCTCCGACCGCTGACGCAGTGGGCTTCCGCTCGCTACGCGCCAACACCGCACCGGACCTCGAAGCGCGCGCCGCCGGTCTCCGAGGCGGTGAGTTCGAGGTCCCAGCCGTGGGCGTCGACGACCCGCTCGACGATGGCCAGCCCCAGGCCGGTGCCGTCCTCCGTCCGCGTGTACCCCGGCGCGAACACCGCCTCGCGTTCGCCGCTGGGGACGCCACGGCCGTCGTCCGCGACGTAGAACCCCTCCTCGTCCAGCGCGCCGACAGTGACCGTCACGACCGCCGCGTCCTCGCCGGCCGCGCGCGCCGCAGCGGGCGGCCGCGCGGTTCGTCCGTGCTCGACCGCGTTGCGGAACAGGTTCTCGAACAGCCGCCGCACGCGGCCCGCGTCAGCCGACACGACGGGGAGCTCACCGGCCACGTTGAGCTCCGCGGACTGCGTGTCGACGGACTGCCAGGCATCGGCCACCACCTCCCGCAAGTCGACCTCCTCTCCCGGTTCGACGGCGGCGTCGCCGCGCGCGAGCGTCAACACGTCCCGAATGATCTCCGTCATCCGATCGTGGGCGTCCGCCACCGCGTCGAAGTGTTCGCGGTCCCCGGTCTCCTCGGCCGCCCGCAGGTGGGCTTTCGCGACGTCGAGGGGGTTGCGGAGGTCGTGGCTGAGCACGCTCGCAACCTCGCCGACGCCGACCGGGTCGACCGCACCCCCCTCACCGCCGACTGCCGAGAACACGAGGAACCGTCCGTCGTCGCCTGCGTCGACGACGCGAACGCGGTACCTCCGGTTTTCCTCGTCACCGTCCGCGACGATGTCGATGTCCTCGCCGCGAGCGACTCTCGCGGCGACCGTGCCGTCCTCGCGCCGGTCGCTGGCCCCCACCTGGTCGAGGAGGTCCGCGACCGCCGACCCGACCGCGTCATCGCCGAACGCGTCCTCGAAGGCGCTGTTCGTCGCTGCGACCAGCGGCCGGTCGTCCTCGAGGACGTACCGCACTACGGGCTGCGGGAACGCTGCCATCGGAATCGAAGCCGAGTGGTCGTCTGTCATCGCGTGCCCTCGACGGATCGTGCAGTCGCGGGCGTCGCAGCCGTGGCCGCGAGCCCAGCAGTCCGCGGCGTCGTCCGTGCGCTGTCCGTCTGCCCCACTCTTCCGGCCCGACCGGGATAACTGTGGCTGCCGTTCGCTCGGCCAGCGTCCCAGCCCCACCGCGGCGCAGTCCTGATGGCAGCCACCATACCACAGGGTTGTGCGCACGACCCCGGTTTAGTATTCCCCTCGACTTCTGGCTCAGTAACACCCCCAATACCCCGGCCCCGTGGGACTCTGCTGGCGTTTCTCGCCGAGAAACCGGCGAACCCCCACTAAGACTGTGCGCGTCCCGCCTCGAGTTGATGTCCGCGCTCCAACTGTGGCGCTCGCTACGCACGTCGCTCGCCACCCTCCACCTCGATGGTCGGCGAGCACTCCTGCTCGCGTGCATCACCGGCGGCGCATTGGTCCCCCTGTACTTCCTGCACCCCGCCACCGTTTCCTCCCTCGGCTGGGACTTCCACGCCTACTACGCCGCCGCGACAGCGGCGCTCGCCGGCGAGCCGTTCGTCGGCATCGACACCGGACTCGCGGGCGTGACGTTCGTCTACCCGCCGCCCGCCGTCCTCCTCTTCGTCCCGCAGGCAGCCCTGGGCAGCTGGCAGCTGGCGTTCCTCGCGCACTCCGCCGTGAACGCCGCGGCCGCCCTCGGCGTCGCGGCGCTCGCCGTCCGGACGGTGGAATCCCGCCGCGGCCGACTGCGCCGCCTCGACCGACTCCTCGTCGTCGGCTTCTGCGTCGGGAGCGCGCCGGCCGTCGCGGCGCTCGGCCTCGGCCAAGCGGACGCGCTCGTCGCCCTCGCGCTCGCGTCGGCGTTCGTCGGCCTGGAGTGCGACCGCGAGTCGCTGGCGGGCGTCGCACTCGGCGTCGCAGCGCTCGTGAAGGTGTTCCCCGCCGCGCTCGGCGCGTGGCTGCTCTGGCGGCGCGCGTGGCGCGCCACCGCCGCCGCCATCGCCACGGGACTGTTCGGCCTCACTGTGGGCGTGCTACTGTTCGGCGTCGACGCCTACCACCGGTACGTCGCGGTGCTGGCGGCGCGCAGCCGCATCGAGGAGTTCGCCGGCACCGTGTCCCCGAACTTCTTCGCGATGTCGCTGTCCCGGCCACTCTCCCAGCTGCTGCCGGCCCTCGACCCTGGGCTGTACGTCCCCGCGTCCGTGCTGGTGCTGGCGCCCGCAGTCTGTCTCGTCGCGCTCCGAGCGCGAACGCTGACGGACCGTCTCGTAACGTTCCTCGTCGCCGTCCTCGCCGTGGTGCTCGCGTCTCCCGCGTCGAACGCGCTGTACGTCGTCTACCTCTACTTCCCGCTGGTCTGTCTGCTCTACCTCGACCGCGGACGCCGCGGCCGCGGGCTGCTGTTCGCCGGGACTGCTGGCGTCTCCTTCCCCGTGCAGCCGGCGCACGTCGACGCGGTGCTGACCGCCGCCAGTGTGCCCACTGTCGTGGCCGCACCGGTTTCGAGTGCCGCCGAGTCACTGCTCACGGTCGCGTCTGCTCCGCTGCTCGGCTGTCTGGCGATCCTCGGCTGGTGTGTGTATCGCGCCGTCGGCGGCCAGCCGACCAGCCGCGTCGACGCCTCACCCGTCAGCGACGACTGAGCAATTGGCGCCCCCCTCACCGGCTACCGGTTCGCGGACGTCTCCCGAACCGCCCTGACGAGCCTCGTCCCTGCCCGTCGTCCTCCCTCCACGGACGACGGCGTCGGCGAGCCCGATATTCACGCCGCGTTTCTCTGACTGCAACGCCTACAAACTACTATACCGGCCTCTCGTCTGCGTTGGCGTATGGTACTGGAGTTGGACTCGGTGGGGAAAGAGTACGCAGACGGCGTCTGGGGCGTCCGCGATGTCACCCTCGAACTGGACGCGGGCATCCACGGGCTCCTCGGACCGAACGGCGCGGGGAAGTCGACGCTGATGCGCGTCATCACGACCGTCTCGGAGCCGACGACCGGCGCGGCGTACTGGAACGGGACGGACGTCACGGCGTCGCCGAACGCCGTCCGGGAGGTGCTCGGGTACCTCCCCCAGGACTTCGGCGTCTACCCCGACCTCACCGCCCGGGAGTTCCTGGAGTACGTCGCCGCGCTGCGCGGCCTCGACCGGAAGCAGGCCGCCGGCCGCATCGACGACCTCCTCGCGCTGACCGGCCTGCAGCACGACCAGGACCGGAAGCTCCGCACCTTCTCCGGCGGCATGCGTCAGAGCGTCGGCATCGCGCAGGCGCTGGTGAACGACCCGGACCTGCTCGTCGTCGACGAACCGACGGTCGGACTCGACCCCGAGAAGCGCGTTCACGTCCGGAACCTCCTCACGTCCGTGGCGGCCGACCGCGTCGTGTTGCTGTCGACGCACATCGTACCGGACATCGAAGCGACGGCGAACAAGGTCGCGCTCCTCGAGGACGGCGAACTCCTCGCCCACACGACCCCGGCGGCCCTCATCGAGCGAGCCGACGGCCACGTCTTCGAGTACCGCGTGTCCGCCGACGAACTCGCTGCCCTCCGGCGTCGACACCAGGTCTCCAGCACCGTCCAGCGGCCGGACGGCGTCGAAGTGAGGGTCATCGCCGACGAGCCGCCCGCACCCGACGCGGAGCCGGTCACCCCGACGCTCGAGGACGCGTACCTCGACCGAATCGACCAGCGCGCACCCGCCCAGGATGTCCCCCAGTAGGCTGCCCACGGCGGCCCACGTGGCGCTCGCGGATTTCCGGCAGCGAGCGCGCTCGCGGCGGCTCCTCGCGGTGCTCGCGGCGTTCGCGTACACGGGCTACCAGATCAACGTCGGGACGTTCGACCTCTTCTACGAGGGCACGGTCGCCGGCGAGGCGGTCGACTACCACGGCGAACTGACGGCGGCGTACGTCGGGCTGTCCACCGGCGTGATGGCGGCGACGATACTGCTCTTCTTCGGCTACTACGTGCTCAGCGGCTCCATCGCGCGAGACGCCGAGACCGGGGTCGACGAACTCACCGCGAGCACACCGATCACTGCCACCGCCTACCTCGCGGGGAAGTGGCTGAGTCACGTCGCGCTCGTCGCCGTCCTCCTGGCGACGTTCGGCTGTGCCGCACTCGTCAATCACGCCGTCCACGGCGTCGGGCCGACGGACCCGGTCTGGATCATCGGCGCCGTGTTCCTCGTCGCACTGCCGCTGGGCTGCCTGGTGGCCGGCGTCACCGTCCTGTTCCAGTCGACGCGCAGACTCGACGGGACGCTCGGCAACATCGCGTACCTGTTCGGCGCGATGACTGTCCTCACCGCAATTCTCTCGACCGCGAGCACAGCGTCAGGGTCGGTGCCGCTGTGGCTCCGCCTCGGCGACCTGGTCGGTCTCATTGCGGCCGGTGAAATGACAGTCGACGCGTTGCTCACGGTCGCACCGACGTACAGCGGCCCACCCATCGCCAACTACGGCACGGGCGTCGCCTCTACCGAGATCGTTCGGTACCACTGGACGGGCAGTCCGTGGCCGAACTGGTTCTTCGCGAGCCGCCTCGGCATGCTGCTCGTCGCCGGCGGCGCCGTCCTCGCAGCGACCGTTCCCTACCGGCGGTTCGCTGGCGACACCGGGACGGGGCGACATCGACTAACGGACCGCGTCAAACGAGTACTCCCGTCGCTCTCGAGCGAGGCGACGCCCGAGAACACCGGCGTGCAGTCGATCGAGAACCGTTCGCTCACTCCGATCTCGGACCGCGCCGCCGGCGGGTTCGGCCGGCTCCTCGGCCAGGAACTCCGACTCCTGCTGCGAGGCCACGAATGGTGGTGGTACGGTGGCGCGGTCGCCATCTCCGGAGCCGCCGTCGCTGGCACCGTCGACCCGACGTTCGTCGTCCCGATCGCCGCGGTCTGGCCACTGTTCGTGTGGTCCGGCATGGGCTACCGGACCGTCCACCACGGCGTCACGCCGCTCGTGCTCTCCTCGAAGCGGCCGCTGCGACAATTGGCAGCAGAGTGGGCCGCCGGCGCCGTCGTGACCGCCGCATTCCTCGCCGCCCCGCTGTGGCCGACCATCGCGGACGCGGGCGCCAGCGGCATCGTCGTGCTCGCTGGCGCCGTGCTGTTCATCCCCTCACTCGCCCAGTGCGCGGGACTGTGGAGCGGCACGCGCCGCGCCTTCGAACTCGCGTACCTCGTGCTCTGGTACCTCGGGCCGCTGAACGGCGTCGGACCGCTCGACTTCGCCGGCGCCACCACCGAGACCGTCGGCACCGCCACGCCCCTGCTGTTCGGCGGCGTCGGCGTCGCCGCGCTCCTCGGCGCGGCCGCTCACCGCTACCTCCAGACCCAATAGCAGGCACACCCACGACACCTGACTCCCTCCCCGAGCGGGTTCTCCCACGGGAACGGATTGGCCGCCCGAGCGATCAGCCGAGCGTGGGACCCCGCGCGTCACGAACGGTCGCGCTCGTCGTAGAGCCGGACGGTAACGACGCTCCCCGTCGGTTCGTTCTCTCGGAACCGTAACTCCCCGCCCAGTTGGAGAACCGCCCAGTTCACCAACCACAGCCCGATTCCCTGCCCGTGTTCGAGCTGTGCTTCGACGCCCTCGGCGAGCATTCGGCGTTCCCGCTCCGGGATGCCCGGGCCGTCGTCGGCGACCGAGATCTCGACGGCGCCAGCGTCCGCCTTGCGAACCCGCAGGACGACGCGCGGCGACGAATCTGCGCCGTGCTCGAGCGCGTTGTCCACCAGTTCGGAGACGACGCCCCGCAGGAGTGACTCGTGCGAGGACACCACGCACTCGTCCGGGGCGTCGACGACGAGGTCGCTGCCGGGATACTCCGCTCGGTACTCGTCGGCGACCGACCGGGCGACAGCGGCGAGGTTCACGTCGCGCGACTGCTCGCCCGTCGTTGACATGAGCGCTTCGGCCTCACGGGCCTTCGTGCTGAGTGTGACCAGTCGGTTCGCACTGTCCCGAATACCGGCACGCACCTCCGGGTCTTCGACCTGGTCGGCGTAGGCGAGTACGACGTCGAGTTTGTTCCGGACGTTGTGCCGGAGCACGCGGTGTAGCACCGACAGTCGCTGCTCCCGTGACCGCTGGTCGGTCACATCGCGGAACAGCACTGCCTTCGCCACCGGCCTCCCGGTGCCCGGGGACGCCCGCGACGTATCGTCGATCGCGGAGACGCTGTACTGGAACTGCCGCCGGCCCGCAGTCGACCTGAGCGGAATCACCTCGGTCACACCGATCTCGAAGCTAGTGGTCTCGAAGTCATCACCGACCGCGCGGATCGGCCGCCCGATCAGTTCACCCGGCGATTCGCCGAACAGGTCCCCGGCAGTCCGGTTCGCGTCCAGAATGTAGTCGTCCCGATCCAGCACGACCACGGCTTCCCGCAGCGATTCGACGACGCGCGATCGAGCCACGTACGTCGTCCGTGGGAACGCAGTGAGCACCGGATACGCCCGCACCGCGACGGTGAGCAGACACCCCGAAACTGCCAGACCGATGGGTACGCCGCCCGGAGGAATTCCGGCCGGCCACGCGACACCGAGCACGTACGGCGCGCTGACCGCGGACACCATCACGACGACGTGCTGGGTCGTGATACGGTCGTGGTTCCGGCCGAGACGGCCTAGGTGGTACGTCGCGTACACCGAGAGAACGAGCAAGTACAACAATTCGAGCCCGCTCATCGCCGCGGTGACGATCTCGACTGTCGACTCGGAGGAACCCCTCGCTATCACGCCGCCGATGACGAGGACGGGGAGTACAATTCCAGCCAGCATGGCGATGCGGAGACGCGTCAAGCCCGCGCCCCGGCCCGTGTAACTGAGCACGTAGAGCGTCCACGCGCCAGGTACGAACAGCGCGGCACCCAACTCGGCAAACGGCAGGAGGCTCTCCGCGCCGAATCCCGCGCGGCCGAGCGACGCGATCGACCAGACCGCGAGGGTGGCAGTCACGGCGGTGAACGACAGGGCGCTGTGTTCCTCTCGTGCGCGCAGCGCGGTCCAACTTGTCCACGACAACAGCGAAACGGCGACCACGCCGACCGCGACGCTCAGTGCTGTGTCGACTGCAGGCACGGTGTCTCACCCCCGGTACTCTCACACGCGCGAAGCGCCGAACCGTGCGAACGCACGCCGGAGACAGTCGACGGCTCGACTCGGATCGGCTGGACCACCGACTGCGAGGCGTTCAGGTGTCCCGCCGCGTCGGGTGGCGTCGCCATAGGTGCCGGCGGTATCCCCACCCACATGATTCCTTCGCGGTGGTTGCCCACCCAGAAAATCACCCCGAACGCGTCTTCGTTCGGATTCTGGGTGGTACACGTGCGGGACCATCCCACTCACCAACCGCTCGAACCGGTTGCGTTCGGCTTGTTCGACCGCTTCGTCGACGCGGGCAAAGTGATTGCGGCACTCCCGCGTTTCTCCGGTAACTCCCCGACAACGATCACGACCGCCCGTGACCGGCAAGGGTTCGCCAAGAGCACCGCCTACAAGTATGCAAACACGCTCGCGGAACCGGGGGTCGAAGCCGAAAATGGCGAGCACGAAGGTGGATCGCCACTCCTGCATGCCGACCCCGTCTACGGGGCAATCAACGTCGATGAAGACATCGGTCTCTTCGTTGACCGGCATGGGAACCTGGCCTCGTACCGGCAGTGATGGCTACGCTCACGTACACGCAGGGCGAAACGACGCGTCGTGGCGTCGCGGACAGCCTCGATGTGTCTGCCGTAGAGGGCATCGCAGTCACCCAAGCAATCGGAGGAATCATCCCCGTGGTGTAAGCCGACGACCCGACACTGCGAAACGTCACGTTCGACGTGGACGTCCACGACCAGGCAGTTGAGACGGGGCCGTACCAACACGCGAGGGAGTGAGGGTCCGCACCGCTGTATCTGAAGGTTCCGTTCTCGCAGCATCGTTTTTCGACAATCGGGTCAGGCGGCGACCCGTCGAATCCGATCCGGACGTGTCGGGCAGCTACGGAACGGAGACTGCGATTGCGGACCGACCGCTGCTCGTACTCTCAACTGTCGATACTGTTGCTATGGCTCGGGGAATAGGAGACGTGTATCTCGAACGAGCCTCGATTCGGAGCAGAATCCGCCGATCGGTACTCCGAGACTCGGAGTGTGTCACCCTCGGGTAAAGGAACACCGTCTGAGGTAGCCGTCGTTGTCACAGGCTTCTCGAAGGGAAATGGAGAGGCGCTTCCCGTCGAGGAACTCGGAGGTGGCGTCGTAGTTTTCGTATTCGGCGTCCGCAACCACGCAGTCAGCTCCTCGTTCTGCCGCGAACGAACTGATTGATTTCTCGGCCTCTTCCTCTCCGTCCCTCCGAACCCGAACAGCGTACTCACCGGTCGTTTCCCCCCACGTGCACTCAGCGACGGCACCAGCACTTGCGACGCCGGGATCGTGGTCTTCAGCTGCATCGACGTCGTGCGATGATTCGTGAACCACGTCGCCGTCTCTCTCAACGATGAGCGTGAAGGTATGGCTGGATTCTGGATCGGCGTTGTGGACGCCGAACCAGCCGAGCTGGGCCACCTGACGGTTGGAACCGCGTATCGATCCGAGACAACCCGCGGTACCTACGGTCACGCCAACAGCGGCCGAGAGGAGGGCACGACGGCGCATGACGACCACTGTTCCTCGAACGGACTTAGTTACTATGCTAATGAAATGCAGGCCGATACCCACGACTAGAAATCACAGAGTACAGGGTGAGTGCTCCGTTTGGGATTTGAACCCAAGTCCTTGCCGTGAGAGGGCAAGATGATTGGCCGGACTACACCAACGGAGCCCTTGCAATCCACCGTAGCCGCGAGGTACAAATAACGGTTTCGTCTCGTCGCCGGACTGCGACGGAGTGACGTGGCCGGGCGTTCGCGTCGTTCCGTCCGGGTTTCGTTACGCCGTGGCGTCGGCGGCGTCGAGGAGTTCGGTGTAGCGGTTCCGGATGGTGACGGTGCTGACGTCGGCCGCGGCGGCGACGTCGTCCTGCGTGTAGCGGGTGCCGGTGAGGCGGCCGGCGGCGTAGATGGCGGCGGCGGCGAGGCCGACCGGGCTCTTGCCGTTGTAGACGCCGGTGCCGTCGGCGGCCGCGAGGAGGTCGCGGGCGCGGCGTTCGACGTCTGGTTCGAGGTCGAGGTCGCTGGCGATGCGGGCGACGTAGCTGGCGGGGTCGGCGGGCTGGACGGCGAGGCCGAGTTCGCGGACGAGGTAGCGGTACGTGCGCTTGAACTCCATGTCGTCGACGCGGCTGACGGTCGCGACTTCGCCGATGCTGCGGGGGTGGTCGGCCTGGCGGCCGGCGGCGTAGAGGGCGGCGGTGGCGACGCCCTCGATGCTGCGGCCGGGGAGGAGGTCCTCGCCGAGGGCGCGGCGGTAGATGACCGACGCGGTCTCGCGGACGTCGTCGGGGAGGCCGAGGGCGCTGCCCATGCGTTCGATCTCGGCGAGCGCCTGCTTGAGGTTGCGTTCCTTGCTGTTGCGGGTGCGGAAGCGCTCGTTCCAGGTGCGGAGGCGCTGCATCTTGCGGCGCTGGGCGGTCGAGAGGCTGTTGCCGTAGGCGTCCTTGTCCTGCCAGCCGATGTTCGTCGAGAGGCCCTTGTCGTGCATCATGTTGGTGGTGGGGGCGCCGACGCGGCTCTTCTGGTCTCGTTCGGCGGCGTCGAAGGCGCGCCACTCGGGGCCGCGGTCGATGTCGTCTTCGTCGACGACGAGGCCGCAGTCCGTGCAGACGGTCTCGCCGCGGGCGTCGTGTTGGGCGAGGTCGCCGCCGCATTCGGGGCACGTTCGGGTGGCGTCCTGGGTGGCGGGTTCGTCGGTGGCGGGTTCGTCGGTGGCGTCGGTTCGTTCGGTGGTCGTTGCGGTGCTGTCGTACGTGCGGAGGGTGGTCGTACTCATGTGGATGGTGGGCCGGGAATGTGGATGGTGGGCCGGGAATTCGCGGTCGCGGTGGGCTCCCGGGGCACCCAGTCTAACCAAACGTAAGCGCCGAATTTATTTAAAGTTTGCGCTACATTTAAGTATGTACCGGGGACTGGGCGGAACCTACATACAGTACTCGGTCACGTCACACCCACGGCGGCCCCCGACCGAGCGAACGGCAGCCGCAGCGAATCCGAGCGGGACGAACGCCGGCTGCAGCGGACACTACCAGGGCGAGGGGAAGCAGCGGCGGGTGAACGCCACTCGCGTGCGAGCGCGCGCCGGAGCGCGTCGCCTCAGTCCTGCGGCTCGGCGGTCGACTGCCGGCGGGACTCGCCGGCCAGCGGCAGGCCGACGCGCTCGCTGTACGCGTACAGGAGGCTCGGCAGCACGAAGACGCTCACGACGAACGACAGCGAGAGCGCGAGCACCACGAGCGCGCCGAAGCTCTGGAACTGCGGGTGGGGCAACAACAGCAGCGTGGCGAACGCGCCCGTCGAGGTCAGCGTGCTCCCGAGGAGCGCGCCGCCCGTCCCGGTGACGGCCTCGCGGAGCGCGCCCGTGGTCTCGCGGCCCGCGCGGCGCTCGTGGACGAAGCGGTCCGTGACGTGGATGCTGTAGTCGATGCCGAGCCCGACGACCAGGCTCAACAGCAGCGCCGTCAAAAGCGTCAGCGGGATCTCGAGGACGTACATGCCGCCGACGACGAACGCGGTGACGAGCCCCACGGGGAGCGCGGTGAGCGCGCCGAGCGTCGCCGACCCCTGCGTGTACCGGAAGACCGCGACCAGCAGGACCGTGACGGCGGCGAGCGCGAGCAACAGGGTCTCGAGGATGCCGTCGGCCATCCGGGAGAGCTCGGCCGTCGACAGACGGCCCTGCCCGACGCCGGTCGCCTCGAGGCCGTCCGCGGCGTCGACGCTGTCCGCGGCCGCCTTCATCGCGTCGTTCTGGGCGTCGTAGGTGGCGCTCTGCGCGACGGGGACGACGACGCGCAGCGACCGGTACTCGCCGTCCGTCCGCTCGACGACCCGGCTGGCGTCCTCGGGCGCGGCCGCGTACAGCGCGTCGTAGACCGCTTCCAGGTCGCGCTCGGGGACGCCGTCGCCGTCGGTGTCCGCGTCCTCGAGGACCGCCGCGAAGGCCTCGTCGTCGGCGGCGACGGCCCGCATCACGGTCACCGGCGACTGGAAGGCGGCGTCGCCGCCGCGGCTGAACACCGCGTCGTCGTCGGCCAGCGACCGCTTGGCGTCCTGGAGCGGGTCGAGCGCGCCGTCCCTGGTTACCTCGCCCTCGACGAGGAGCTGTGACCGCCGCTGGTCGGCCTCGCTGGGGCTGCGGTAGTGATCGGCGACGAACGCGGACTGCTCGCTGTACTCGGGGACCTCCCACGCGAGCGGCCCGGGAAGGTTCTGTTTCCACTCGGCGGCCTCGTCGGTCTGCTGCTGGAAGCCCTGGCGGTCGAGTTGCGTCCACGCGGCGCCGCCGGCGGCGCCGGCGACGAGCGCGAGCACGATGACGACGGGCGCGGCGCGCTTCGCGAGCGTGACGCCGCTGGCGAGGACGCGCTCGAGGCGGCCGGCCTTCCCGAGGGGCTGCTTGCGGCGGTCGAGACCGACGTACTCGAGCGCGCGGTCGATAGTCACCTTGAGCGCGGGGACGACGGTGACGAAGATGACGAACGACGAGACGACGCCGAGGGTGATGGCCACCGCGAGGTTGCGGATGCTCGGCAGCTCGTTGGCGGCGTTCGACAGGAAGCCGATGCCGGTGGTGAGCGTGACGAGGCCGAGCGCGACGGCGACCGCCGACAGCGACCGCGTCATCGGTTCGCGGACGCCCTCGTCGGGGCCGCGTTCCTCGCGGTACCGCGTGAACACGTGGAGGCCGTAGTCGACGCTGAGCCCGACGACGAGCACCACGCCGATGATCATGGTGTTGCCGGCCTGCACCCGGAGCCAACCGAGGATGCCGAACATCCACAGCACGGAGAGGACGACGCCGGCGAACCCGACGAGGATGTCGACGAGGTCGCGGTAGGCGAACGCGAGCACGAGCAGGATGACCGCGAGCGCGACCGGCACGACGAGCGTGACGAAGTTCTCCTGCATCTGCGCGTTCAGGTCGTCGAGGGCGTGCTCGCCGAGCGTGAAGTACGCCGCGCCGTCCTGTGCGTCGGCCGCCTCGTAGAGGACGCGCTGGGCGTCCGTGAACTCGCCGTCGACCCCGGCGACCGACTCGCCGTCGTCGCCCGCGGGGGCGTCGAACCGGACGAGGATGCGGCGCGTGGTCGCCTCGCTGGACCCGGGCTCGTAGTCCCGGGGCAGCAACTCGAGCGCCGGCGACCCCTCGGTGAGCGTCTCGCCGACGAGGGATTCGACCTCGCTCGGGGAGGCGTCCTCGAGCGCGGCGACCTGGTCGTCGAGGTCGGCGTCGGGGTCGCCGGCGGCGCGCGCGCCGACGACGTTCGCGACGCCGACGACGGGCCGGTCGTCCGCAGCCGCCTCGCTGACGGCGTCCGCCTCGAGGACGCGCTGCTGGAACCGCAGCGACGCGAGGAGCGCGTCCTTCGAGAGGACGTTGCCGTCGTCGTCCCGGAGGTAGACCACCCTGGTTTCGGCGGTGGCGTCCCGGGCGGAGTCGTTGCCGTAGTGCTGTTCGATGTACGCCTGTTTCTGGGCGACCGTGGTGTCGCCGCCGGCGTCGGTGCTGGCGGCCTGGCTCTCCATCTGGAACTGGGAGACGCCGGCGACGACGCCGGCGGAGACGACCAGGCCGAGCACGAGCACGAGCGCGCTGTGGGCGGTGACGACGCCGACGACGCGTTCGAGGGTCCGGCGGATCACGGCCGCGTCACCGGCCTGCGACCGGCACTCGAGGAGCGGCGCCAGCGGGGACTGGGCGTGCGTGGTTCGCGCCCGTAGACTCTGGAGGGGTCAGCGGGGGACCGCTGCGGGCGGGTGCGGGAGTTCGTGCGCGCGGAGGGAGCGCGCTGACGGTTGTGAGGTGGCACACGAACACGTGTGTACAGGTCTCCCGATAAGTATTTCCAGAATACAGGTTCTGTACGTGACGTGACAGTGGGAGCGAGTACCGTGGCACAGGAGGTCTTGCTGCCGACTAACAGACAGCTACGAGAGTATTAGAAATCCGAGGAGTTGCCGGCCGGGACGTCGCACGCACCGGCCGTCGCGAGCGCGCTACTGCTGGGAGACGTCGACGTCCACCTCGCCGTTCGCCACGCGGAGCTCGCGGACGTTCCCCGAGTACCGGACCGTCCGCACGCGCCCCTCCTCGAGCCGGACGCGGATCTCCTGGCGCGTGTCGCCGTCCTCCACGCGTCCGCTCGCGCGGAAGAACGCCTCCAGGTCGTCGCCCGTCGCCACGAACTGGATGCGCGACGGATACTCCTCCTCGTCATCGTCGTCACCGTCGTCATCGTCGCCGTCGACGGGTCCGCCGTCGTAGTCGTCGAGGTCGAGGCGCCGCCCGTTCAACCGGAGTTCGGGCTCGGACCCGGTCCACCGCACGCGCTCGACGTCGCCGTCCACCCAGAAGCTGTCGGTGGCGCCCGGGTCGAGCACCGCCTCGATGAACCCGCGGCCGTCCTCGTTGCGCGCGGTGTCCTCGTCGCGGCTCGCCTCCGAGCCGAGCGCGACGCGGCCGTCCACGACGACCCTGACCCGCTGTTTCTCGTCGCCGGGATTCCTGACGACGAGCAGGCGCCAGACGGTGCTCCCGCTGGCAGTCCCGAGCAGTCCCACTCCCGCGAGCCCAGCGGCGCCGGCCTTCAGCAGCGAGCGTCTGTCTACCATGGCCACTCCTCGGCGCCGGTCGGACTTTGTTATGCGCGAGGCGGGACGCGGCCCCCGGACGCGGGACCGGGCCTACCGCCGAGTAAGCCAGCCGTGTGAGCGACCGTTCGTCCAGCGCCCGCCGCGGCCGATGCGAGGTCGACGCCCCGACGCCTGCGAACGCAGCCCCCGCTCCGAGCGCGCGTTCAGACGACCATACCACCGGACGCCTCGACCGTCGAAGGACTACCACGTCGAAGGACGACCACGTCGAAGGACGACCACGTCGAAGGACGCCCACCGGTACCTGCCGGCCGTCACCGCGGCGGCCCCCACGGCCGGTCCCGCGGTCAGGGGGCGAGCCGGTTCTTCCGGTGTTTCATCTCCGCCTCGTAGTACTCGAACGTCAGCGGACACCACTCCGCCGCGATGTCCAGCAGCTGCTCGGTGAGCTCGCGGATCTCCCACTGGGCGTCCGCCGCCGCGCGCATGTCCGCGATGTGCATCAGCGACCGCGGATTCAGCGTCACCACGATGTTCACCTCCGTCCCGATGGGGAGCACGAACCGCGCGTCCTCCGGCGGCATCCCGAGCTCCAGGAGCTCCTGGTAGTCCTCGACGGACCGCCGGACCGACCGCCGGAACACCGCCTCGCGGCGCGCGACGTCGTCCTCGTCGACGTCCTCGACGCTCTGGTTGCGCCCCACCCAGTCCGGGTCCGTCGCCGACGGCGGCGTCACCACCATCTCGCCGTCCTCGACGGCCGCCGGGTCGACCTCGTCGAAGGAGACGTACCGCATCGACTGGACGTCGAAGCTCGCGTGCCGGTGCCGGGTCAGCTGCGCCATACACGACCGGCTCGCCCCCTCGATGGCGAACGTCGCGCTCGGGTGCTCGAACGGCCCGTAGTGCCCGCGCTTCAGCAGCCTCGCGAGGAAGTTCGCCTTCTGGGCCTCCACGTCCTCGCCCTCCACGCCCGCCATGGCGTCCTCGAAGGACTGGTCGGCGACCCAGTCACTCATGTAGTCGTTGCGCGCGCCAAGGCAGATGAGCTCCTCGGGGTTCTCGGTGGCTTCCAGGAGGCGGACTCGCATACTGGACGTGCATGCTCGCGCCGGCGACAAAAACGCTCCGAACGCCCCCGCCAGCCTCGGTGCCCCGAGTCACCGCCACCGCTCCCCGCGAGCGCTGTCGCTCCCCTCGCGCGGCCTGCTCGGCGCGGCCACTACGCCCAAGTGACGCGATACCGGAGTCCACACCATGGCCCACCAGAAGGCATCCATCGCCGACGCGGACTCGCTGCTACCGGACGACGCCGACGCTCGCATGTTCCAGCTCAAAGGCGACCTCGACACCGACGAACTCGGGTTCACGGTCTACCAGATGGAGCCCGACGCGGTCGGCATGGAGCACGACCACGCCGACGGCGGCCAGGAGGAGGTCTACTACGTCGTCGAGGGCGGCGTCGACGTCGTACTCGGCACGGAGACCGTCTCGCTCGACGAAGGCGAGGCCCTCCGCGTGGACGCCACCGAGACCCGCCAGATAACGAACCGCGACCACTACTCCGAACTCGTCCTCGCCGGCGCCCCGATCTGACCGTCCGACCGCGAGCACCGCTCCGAGCGACGGACGCCCCACTCGTCGCCGACTCGCCAACGCCTAAGTCGCCGCCCGCGTACCGGGCGTATGGTCGAGAACCTCGCGGCGGGCGTGCAGTCGTTCACGAGCAACGCGTTCCTCGTCGACGGCGACCGGACCGTCCTCGTCGACGCCGGCGCGAACTTCGACGCGGTCGCCGCGCTCCGCGACCGCGACGCCGACCTCGACGCCGTCGTCGTCACCCACCCCCACCCCGACCACGTCGGCAACCTCGACGCCGTCACGGACGCCTTCGACGTCGACGTCTGGGCGTTCGACGCCGGCGACGGCGAGTCCGACCACGAACTCGCGGACGGCGACACCGTCACCCTCGGCGACGACGACTACGAGGTGCTGCACACGCCCGGCCACCACCCCGACCACGTCTGCCTCTACTCCCGTGACGCGGGCGTGCTGTTCTCCGCGGACCTCGTGTTCGCGAACGGGAGCTTCGGCCGCACCGACCTCGCGGGCGGCGACCGCGCGACCCTCGTCGAGAGCATCGATCGCGTCGCCGACGCCGTCGACGACCACCTCGAGGTGATACACCCCGGCCACGGCCCCAGCGTCACCACCGACGTCCGCGAGAACCTCCAGCTCGCCGCCCGCGCCGCACGATTCGGGTGACACCGCGGCCGCGGTCCCGGTCGAGAACCTACTCCTTCACGCCGTAGTACCCCGGTTCGTCGTCGTCGCGGGGCTCGGCGACGACGAGGTCGTCGCTGTGCCGCATCACCCACGGAATCGCCCAGTCCAGCAGGACGTTCTCCGTCTCCCGGTCGAGTTCCGCGTCCGGGTCGAGCCCCTGGAGGAGGCGCGCGATCTCGTAGACGGTGTACAGCTGGTCGTCCTCGAACAGCTCCGCGGGCGTGTAGAAGTCGCAGGGGTGGAGCGCGTCGAACTCCGCTTTCGGCACTGGCATACCCAGAGTCCGTCCGGTGCGCCGAAAAACCCCCCGGTCGCCGCCGTCCCGCCGTCGTGGCGGAACGCTTATCCGACTGTTCCGCTCATCCACCGTCAAGCCGTCGCATGACAGCATTCGACACGGAGCCCCAGTCGGCCCTCGAAGGCGGGAAGGCAGCCCTCGTCGACGCCCTCCGGGACGACCTCGGCGAGAACCTCCGCGACGTCTGGGTCCTCGACCAGCGCGCCCAGCAGCCGCTGTTCCTCCGCGCGGACGTCGCCGAGAAGATCGACGACGTCGACGTCGAGAAACACCTCGACAACGAACGCTACGGGTTCGTCACCAGACAGACCTACGACCTGCTGCACTACTCGGAGTTCCAGTACACGCACCGCGGATTCGACACCTGGGAGCTGTTCCGGACGTTCCTCTCGGCGGACGGCACGCAGGTCGGCGTGCTCGTCGGCGTGGACTCCGACGGCACGAACTACGACTTCGGCGCGCTCACGGCGACCATCCGCGCGCTCGGCGACGAGTACGGCGTCGCAGCGTTCGCTCCCGACGACTGACGCGAAAAAATCCGGTGGGTGTACGGCGTTACTCGAACGTCGCGACGACGTCCTCGTAGCGGTCCGCGACGTCGTCCCAGTCGACGACGTCGAAGAAGTTGTCGACGAAGTCGCCGCGGTCGGGGCCGTAGTCGTAGTAGTAGGAGTGCTCCCAGACGTCGAGGGCGAGGATGGGGTGGGAGCCCCAGAGGGCGCCCTGGTCGTGTTTGTCGACGACGACGTTCCGGAGCTGTTCGGAGTGGGTGTCGTAGACGAGGAGCGCCCAGCCGCCGGCGGCGGAGGCGGCGGCGCGGAACTCGCCCTCCCAGGCGTCGTAGGAGCCGAAGTCCGCCTCGATGCGGTCGGCGAGCGCGCCCGACGGTTCGCCGCCGCCGTCCGCGCTCATGTTGTTCCAGAAGATGGTGTGGAGGATGTGTCCACAGCCGTTGTGGGTGACGTTGCGGATGGCGCCGGCGGACGAGGAGAAGTCGCCGTTCTGGCGGTTCTGTTCGAGGGTGTCTTCGGCGGCGTTCCAGCCGTCGACGTAGCCCTGGTGGTGGGTGTCGTGGTGCCAGGTCAGCACCTGCTCGCTGACGTGCGGTTCGAGTGCGTCGTAGTCGTAGGGAAGCGCCGGCAGTTCGTAGTTACTCATGGCGTCTCACCGAGTGGTATATCACGGCACTTCGTGTTAAATCTTGGTGGCGTCCGTGCTACCCCCTACCACGGACGAACCGGCAAGAGCCGCCGTCTGCGCACCGTTTGGGTGGCCGGGGCGTCACCCCGGGAGGTGTGGGGTCCCCCAGGAGCTCGTGGCGCGGCGTCGGTCTCGTGACCGGCTGGCAGCTCACCGCCAGCCTCGCGTTCTACGCCATCTTCGCGTCCACCGCGTTCGTCCGCGACACGTTCGGGGTGTCGCGCGCGCTCACCGGCGTCGCCATCACGGCCGTCATGCTCGGGTACACCGTCCTCCTGTTCGGCACCGGCGCCGCCGTCGACGGCTACGGCGAGGGCCCCGTGATGGTGCTCGGACTCCTCGGCGTCGCCGTCGGCGCCGTCGGCGTCTGGTGGGCGCCCTCGTTCCCCCTGCTGCTCGCGGCGCTGGTGGTCGTCGGGCTCGCGTACGCCACCGCGATGCCGGCGACGAACCGCGCCATCGTCGCCGTCTCCCCGGAGGGCCGGCGCAACCTCGCGATGAACGTCAAGCAGGTCGGCGTCACGGCCGGCTCCGGCGTCAGCGCCGTGCTCGTCACCGGCATCGCGGCCACCCGGTTCGGGTGGCGCGCCGGCTTCCTGGTCGTCGCCGGTCTCGCCGTCGCCGTCGCCGCGGCGTTCGCCGTCGGCTACGACGGCACGACCGGCTCCGGGACGCTCTCCGTGCCGGACGTCACGGGCCTGCTCGACGACGCCGCGTACCGCGGGCTGGTCGCCGCCGGGTTCTTCCTCGGCGCGGCGGTGTTCACGACGACGGGCTACGTCGTCCTCCACATGACCGAGTCCGTCGAGGTCGCCGCCGGGTTCGCGGGCGCCGTGCTCGCGGCCGTCCAGGTGTCCGGCAGCCTCGGCCGCCTCGTCGGCGGCGAGCTCTCGGACCGCCTCGCCGGCCCGCCCGTCCGGGGGCCCGCGCTGGTGTTGACCGCCCAGTCCGTGCTCGCCGCCGCCTGCTTCCTCGTCGTCGTCGCCGCCGACGCGCCCTGGGCGGCGGCGACCGCGTTCGCGCTGCTCGGCCTGTTCATCCTCGGGTTCCCGGGCGTCTACTACGCGACCATGACCGCCGTGGTCGCCGACGACGAGGTGGGCGCCGCGACCGCCGGCGGCCAGACGTCGCTGAACGTCGGCGGCCTCGTCGCGCCGCCCGCCTTCGGCCTCGTCGCCGACACTGCCGGGTACGACGCCGCGTGGACGCTCGTCGCCGCGCTCTCGGCGGTCGCCGCGGTCGTCGTGTGGACGCAGATCGCGCGCGCCTGACCGACCGCCGCCGCGCCGACGTCAGTCCAGGCGGCGGAGGGCAGCGCCGTCGACCGGCGTCCGGTACCGCGCGAGCGTCCGCCGGTCGGCGTCCGACGCCGGGACCGACTTGTCCACGTCGTAGGCGGTGTAGGTCGCGTGCTCGGGCGTGAACTCCACGGTCGCGTACCCCCAGTGGTGGCTGTCGAAAAACGACAGGTGGGGGTTCTCCTGGCGGGCCGCCCGCTGTACGAGTCCGGCCGCGAGGTCGCCGCTCGGGAGGTCCAGGACCTCCCGGAGGTTCGCACTCGACACGGCGGGTGCGACGAACTCCACGCCGACGGGGTCGGCCGGGTCGTCGTACGTCGGCTGGAGGTGGCCAGCGGCGTACGAGTGGAGGTCGCCCGTGAGCGCGACGGCGTTGTCGGCGGCCGCGAGGTCGCGGGCCACGGACTCGCGTTCGGCCTCGTAGCCCGCCCAGGAGTCCGCGCTGTACGCCGTCGCGTCGCGGACGTCGACGTCGACGTCCATGTGGACGACCTCGTTCGCCCACGCCGTCCACGTGGCCGTCGACGACCCCACCTCGTCGGCGAACCACGACCGCTGGCGCTCGCCGAGCATCGTCGGCTCCCCGCCGGGCCCCCGCGGCTGGTCGGCCAGCGACGTCGCGAGCGGCGTCGGGAGCTCGCTGGCCGGCGGCGCGGACCGGAACAGCCGCTCGTCGGTCACCACGAGGTCGAGCAGGTCGCCGAACCGGAACGACCGGTAGAGCCCGAGGGAGTCCAGGAGGTCGGCGTCGGGGTCGTAGCGGACGCGCGCCGGCGTGTACTCCCACCACGCGCGGACGCCGGCCGCGAACAGCTCGCGCATGAACGCGGCGTCGTCGTTGCGCGGGTGGGCGTCGTCGCCGGCGTACGGCCGGTCATCGCGGTAGCTGTAGAAGCGGTCGTTGACGACCTCGTGGTCGTCCCACGTCTGGATGGCGGTGTGCGCGGCGAAGGCCGCCTGGAGCGCGCGGTCGCCGCGGTACGTCCGGTGGAGGTGCCGGAAGTCGGCGAGGCTGCTCGCCACGGCCTCGCCGCTCGGCAGGTCGATCCCGCGGCCGTCGTACGTCGAGGCGCCGCCGTGCTCGTAGATGAAGTCGCCGAGGTGGAGGAGGTAGTCGACGTCGTCGCGGGCGACGTGGCGGTACGCGCCGTAGTAGCCGTTCCGGTAGTCCTGGCACGTACAGACCGCGAAGGAGACGCTCTCGGGTGACGCGTCCGCCTCGGGGAGCGTGCGCAGGCGGCCGGCGGGCGACGTCCGCCCGTCGTGCTCGAAGCGGTACCAGTACGTGCGGTCGCTGCCGAGGCGGCCGTCCAGGTCGACCTTCACGGTGTAGTCGCGGTCCGCGCTCGTCTCGCCGGCGTCATAGAAGCCGACCGGGAACTGGAAGTCCTCGTCGCGGGCCACCGCCAGCGACACCGGCTCGCCGTCGGCGTGGGCGGCCGGACTGACGCGCGTCCAGGCGACCGCGCCGGAGGGCGTCGGGTCGCCGCTCGCGACGCCCTGCGGGAACGCGTCGCGGTCGGGCGCGTCCGTCGCGCTCGCGCTGCGGTCGGTCGGGGTCGCCGCCACCGCGCCGGGGACGAGCGCCGCGCCGGCGGCGAGGCCGAGCGATTCCAGGAGGCCGCGGCGGTCGATGGCCATGCGCCCGGATGCGACCAGCGGACGATTGTAATGCGCGCTGTACGCAGCGTACGGTCGCCCTACGTCGAGTAGGCTCGCCGTACGCGGTCGAAACGGCGGGCCCGTCCGGCCGTCAGTCGTCGCCACGGGCCGCTTCGAACGTCGCGATGGCCCGCTCGCGCCGCTCGGCGTGGTCGACGATGGGGTCGGGGTAGTCGGGCGCGAGCCGGTCGCGCTCGGCGGCGTCCAGGTCCGGCCAGTCGTGGATTTTCGCCGCGGGCACGCCGCGCAGTTCGGGGACGTACTCGCGGACGTACTCGGCGTCCGGGTCGTAGCGCTCGCCCTGCGTCGTCGGGTTGAACACGCGGAAGTACGGCTGGGCGTCCGTGCCCGTGGAGGCCGCCCACTGCCAGCCGCCGCTGTCGTTGGCGGTGTCGTGGTCGACGAGCTTCTCGCGGTACCACTCGTAGCCCGCGCGCCAGTCCGCGAGCAGGTCCTTCGTGAGGAAGGAGGCGACGACCATCCGCACGCGGTTGTGGACGTACGCCTCCTCGCGGAGCTGGCGCATCCCGGCGTCGACGACGGGGAAGCCGGTCTCGCCGCGCTTCCAGGCCGCGAGCTCCTCGGGGTCGTCGCGCCACTCGACGTCGCGCTCGTAGTCCCGGTAGTTCTCGGTCACCACCTCGGGGTTGAAGTACAGCACCTGCGCGTAGAACTCCCGCCACGCGAGCTGGCCCCGGAACGCCGCGACGGACTCGCGTTCGGCCTCGCCGTCCGCGCCGGCCGCCGCGTCCTCGGTGCGCTCGTACACCTCGCGGACGCCGACGGTGCCGAACTTCAGGTGCGGGGAGAGCCGCGAGGTGGCGTCCGCGGCGGGGTAGTCGCGGGCGTCCCCGTACTCGTAGATGTCCGCCTCGCAGAAGTCCGCGAGCAGCTCGCGCGCCGCCGCCGTGCTCGCGGCCGGGACGTCCGCCTCCGGCTGGTCGAACCCGAGCGCGCCGAGGCCGGGGAGCTCGCCGGTCGCGTCCGCGCCGAGGACCTCGCCGCGCGCCGCGAGGTCGCCAGTCGTGGGCTCGGGCGCGGGGTCGTCCTTCTCGCGGTCGCGCCACTTCCGCCAGAAGTACGTGTACACGGAGTAGGGGTCGCCGGCGTTCGTGCGGATCGCGCCCGGCTCGTGGAGGACGGCGTCGTGGAACTGCTCGTGAGCGACGCCGGCGTCGTCGAGCGCGGCGCGGACGGCCTCGTCGCGCTCGCGGGCGAGCCCCGAGTAGTCGTGGTTCCAGACGACGCGGTCCGCGCCGCACTCGCCGGCGACCCGCGGCAGCACCGCAGACGGGTCGCCGCGGCGGACCACGAGGTCGCCCCCGAGGTCGCGGTAGCGCTCCCGGAGGGACGCGAGCGCGTCGAGCAGGAACGCCACGCGCGGCGGTCCCGCGTGCTCGAGGACGGCGTCGTCGAAGCAGAACACGGCGACGACGGGTCCCTCCTCGGCGGCGGCCGCGAGGCCGCGGTTGTCGGTCGTGCGGAGGTCGCGGCGGTGCCAGAACAGCTGCATGCCGGCGACGAGGGTCGCCGGCCGCGAAAAACTACCGGCGCGGAGACGAGCGACCGGCCTGTCGACGGCCGGTCACTGGAACACGCGGAAGGAGCCGCGGCCGACGGCGACCTCGACGGTGTCGCCGTCGTCGTCGGTGGACTCGACGGTCACCTCGGCGACGCCGACGGTGGAGCCGACGCGAACCACGTCCGCCTCGGCGACCAGGTCGCCGCGTGCCGGCCGGAGGTACGAGACGTTCAGGTCGATGGTGGCGACGCCCGCGCCGACCGGGTCCTCGAGCGCCGTGCGTACCGAGAGCCCGCCCGCGGTGTCGATGAGCGTCGCGGCGATGCCGCCGTGGACGTTCCCGCGGCCGGCGCCGTGGTTCGCGAGCTTCTCGTCGTAGGGGACGCGCAGCGTCATCTCGCCGTCGTCGACGTGCTCGACGGAGAGGTCCAGGAAGGAGAGGAAGCCGTGGTCGTCGACGTACGACTGGATGAACGCCGCGGCGTCCTCGGCGTCGAAGTCCGTCATGCCTCCCCGTGGGCGGCGCGCGCACTTCAGCCCTCCGAGGGCTCGGGCCGCCAACCCGACGCCGGTTGCCAGGAGTTGACAGGGATTTATGCCGGGACGCGCGGAACACCGTGCCGTGACTGCCCGCACCGTCCACCTGCCGGTCGCCGCACAGGACTCCCTCGACGACGTCGTCGGCATCGGCGTCCGCGCGGAGGAACTCGGCTACGAGCGCGCCTGGTACCCCGAGACGTGGGGCCGGGACGCCGTCACCGCGCTCGCCGCGCTCGCCGACCGCACCGACGACATCGGCGTCGGGACGAGCATCGTGAACACGTACTCCCGGAGCGCCGCGCTCGTCGGCCAGACCGCCGCGACGCTCCAGGAGCACTCCGGGGGCCGCTTCCGCCTCGGCCTCGGGCCCAGCGGCCCCGCGGTCGTCGAGGGCTGGCACGGCCAGGAGTTCGGCAACCCCCTCCGCCGCACCCGCGAGTACGTCGACGTCGTCCGGAAGGTGCTGTCCGGCGAGCAGGTGGACTACGACGGCGACGTCGTCCAGGCCCGGGGCTTCCGCCTGCGACAGGACCCACCCGAGCCGGCGCCGGAGATCGACGTGACCGGGATGGGGCCGAAGGCCGTCGAACTGGCGGGCCGGTTCGCGGACGGCTGGCACGCGCTCATGTTCACCGAGGACGGCTTCCGCGACCGACTCGCGGACCTCCGACGGGGCGCCGACCTCGGCGACCGGGACGTCGGAGACGTGCGGACGACGTTCGTGCTGCCGTGCTGTGCGCTCCCGGACGGCGAGCGCGCGCGCGACCTCGCCCGACAGCACCTCGCGTTCTACGTCGGCGGCATGGGGACGTTCTACCGGGACGCGCTCGCCCGCCAGGGCCACGAGGACGCCGCCGAGACCATCTACTCGCTCTGGCAGGACGGCGAGCGGCGGCGCGCCGTCGGCGCCGTCGACGACGACCTGCTGGACGCGCTCGGCGCGGCCGGCACGCCCGAGACAGTCCGCGAGCGCGTCCGCGAGTTCGAGGCGCTGGACGGCCTCGACGCCGTCGCCGTGTCGTTCCCGCGCGCGGCGGACCCCGACGTCATCGACCGGACGCTCGAAGCGGTCGCGCCCGCGTAAGCGGAGCACGCCGCCCGGCAGCGACCGGAAACGCGCGGTACGTTGTCCGTGGTTTGACCCTGCTTTTTGCCGCTGGCGCGCGTGGACGCGTCCATGCACGCGATCGAAGTCACCGAGTTCGGGAGCGACGACGTCCTCGAGCGCGTCGAGCGCGACCGCCCGGAGCCGGGACCGGGCGAGGTCCGCATCGACGTGGCGGCGGTGGGCGTGAACTTCGCGGACGTGATGCAGCGCCGCGGCCACTACCACGGCGGCCCCGAGCCGCCGTACGTCCCGGGGATGGAGGCCGCGGGCGTCGTCGACGCCGTCGGCGAGGGCGCGGACGCCGAGGTGGGCGACCGCGTCGTCGCGATGCTGGACGGCGGCGCGTACGCGGAGTACGTCACCGCGCCCGCGTTCGCGCTGTTCGACGTCCCGGAGGGGACGTCCTTCCGGGAGGCGGCCGGCTTCCCCGTGCAGTTCCTGACCGCCCACCACTGCCTCCACGAGTGGGGCGGCCTCGAGGCGGACGAGCGCGTGCTCGTGCACGCCGCCGCCGGCGGCGTCGGCACCGCGGCCGTCCAGCTCGCCGCCCTCGCGGGCGCTGAGGTGTTCGGGACGGCGAGCACGACCGAGAAACTCGACCTCGCCGAGCGCCTCGGCTGCGACCACCCCATCGACTACACCGAGGACGACTTCGCCGAGGTGGTCGACGGCCTGACCGACGGCGACGGCGTCGACCTGGTGCTGGACGGCGTGGGCGGCGACACCTTCCGGAAGAGCGTCGACGCCCTCTCGCACTTCGGGCGCGTCGTCGCGTACGGCGCCGCGTCCGGCGAACCCGGCACCGTCGACACCGCGACGCTGCTGTTCGGGAACAAGTCCGTGGAGGGCTTCCACCTGGGGGAGGCGATGCGCCGCGACCCCGAGCGCGTCTACGCGGCCGTCCCCGAACTCTCCGCGCTGCTCGCCGAGGGCGACCTCGAGGTCGTCGTCGGGCAGACGTTCGACCTCGCCGACGCCGCGGCCGCCCACCGCGCGCTGGAGAACCGCGAGACGACGGGGAAGGTCGTCCTCGAACCCTGACCGCGGTCAGTCGGCGGTCGTGGTAGCGTCAGCGGACGGGGCGGTGTAGTCAGTCGACGGTCGCGCCGTCCGGCAGCGCCAGCCCGTCCCGTCGGCCGTCGAGCACGCCGAAGCGGTCGCCGCGCCGCCGCTCCAGCCAGTACAGCAGGCGCTCGGCCCACCGGAGCTTCCTCGCCTTCTCGCCGCCGACCGTCGAGTCGTCGACGTCCCAGCCCGGGAACACCAGTTCGGCGGCGCCGAGGTGGTCGGCGAGGAACGCCGCGCGGTCGCCGTCGGTGAACCCGCCGAAGTTGGACACCGCGTCGACGGGCGCGGCCTGCGTCGTCGCGAGCACGTGCTCGGCGTCGAACGTCGGCACGTGCTCGCGGACCGCGTCGACGTTGTCGCCGTGGGCGTGCGCGGCGACCGGCGTCCCCGACTCGGTGAGCCGGCGCGCAGTCGCCGGGTTCTTGTCGAGGTCGGTCACCATCACGTCGACGCCCACGCCGGCGTCCGCGAGCACGTCCGCGGCCGTCGACGCGGCGAACACGCGGTCGGCGTCGGCGGCGACCGCGGTCTCGTCGGCCAGCGACGCCGCGCCGCCCGCGACCGCCACCCGGTCGCCGGTGCAGTCCAGTCGCGCGGCGTCGAACGGCGTCGCGTACTCCGCGAGGACGTCCCTGGCGGCCTCGTCGTCCGCTCTCGGGTAGCCGAAGTCCGCCAGCACCGCCTCGTACACCGGCTCCCACTCGTCGAACTCCATGGGCGTCGCTACGCGGCGCGAATAAATAGGAATCCGTGGTTCGAGCCGGGACGCCCCGCAAAGTACCCCTACCCGACGGGGGTCCGGCTTCCATCGACGGCTTGAGGCCGGGTCGGTATAAGTTTTCCCGTTACCGGCCACGTTTCGACCACGTGTCGACGAGCGTCCCGAGGACGCCGTCGCGGTCGCCGAGCGCTCTCGCGGCCGTCCGCAGCGTCTCCGCGTCCCCGGCCACGAACGCCGGGTCCCGGCCGACCACCGCCACGCCCGCCCCGAGCAGCGCCTCGCGGTCCGCCCCGGAGAGCCCGGTCACCTCGTAGGCGCGGGCCGTCGCGTGGCCCGCCGCGGCGTCGCCGAGGCCGGACTCGCCGTCCCCGCTCTCTCGGACGCGGTCGACGTGCCGCTGGGCCTCGCGGACGGTCGTCACGTCAAGTTCCTCGACGCCGCCCTCGCGGACGCGGTCGCGGCGGAACTCGTAGCCGACCAGCGCGGCGTCGCGGGTCTCGGCGACGTCGTGGGTCCGCACGACGTGCGCGCCGCGCTCGACGGCCATCGAGGTCGCCGCCAGCGACACCGGCAGCGCCTCCTCCGTGGAGCGGCCCGCGACGTCCTTCAGGAAGTTCTTCCGGTTGATGGACACCAGGACCGGGTGCCCGTACCCCCGGAACTCCCGGAGGCGGTCGAAGGTCTCCCGGTCGTCGGCGAGGGTCTTGCCCTCGCTCCACCCGCCGAACGCGGGGTCGACGACGGTCTTGTCAGTGAAGCCGTTCTGCGCGAGCGCGTCGTAGATGTCGTCGACGTCCTCGACGGCGCCCGGCCGCTCGAGGTCCGGCGGGCTCGCCATCTTCACGACGGCGGCGTCGTGGGCCTCGCAGACCGCCGGCATCTCGGGGTCCGCGAACCCGCAGACGTCGTTCACCATCTCGAAGCCCCGGGAGAGCGCCTCGTCGGCGACCTCGCTGTACCGCGTCTCGATGGAGAACACCGCGTCGCCGTCGACGCGCTCGACGGTCTCGACGGCTGTCTCGAGGCGGTCGAGCTCCTGCTCGGCGGACAGCACCTCGAAGCGCTTGTTCGCGGACTCCAGGCCGACGTCGACGATGTCCGCGCCCTGCCCGAGGAGTTCGTCCTCGACGTACGCCGCGGCGTCCCCTGGGTCGTCGAACACGCTCGGGTCGTACGGCGATTCCTCCGAGACGTTCAGCACGCCCATGATCCGGGGCGGGTGGTCGTCCCCGATGGGGAGGCCGGCGGCGTCGACCGTCTTCATGGGTCGAGGGCGGGCCCGGCCGCCCATAGTCGAATCGGTTCCGGGGCCCGCCGCCGGCGCCGCGCGGTTCACGCGACTTTTGTGGGTCGGCCGCGTAGCCGACGCCGATGAGCAAGGTGAGCATCGGGTTCAGGGGGTGGCGGTTCGACGAGGACGAGGTGTTCGACGAGGACGGCGACTTCCGGCCGCTCGACGAGATGCGCGAGGACACGAGCGCGCGCCTCCAGCGCCTTCGCGCGCTCATGGACCGGCCCTGCGACGCCTGCTACCTCGAGTACGGCGACGACTACGACGCCCACAGCATGCCGGCGGCCGTCTACGGCGAGCCGATGGCCGAGGTGCTGCTCTGCGACGCCCACGAGCGGGACTTCTACTTCTGGTTCCTGGAGGCGGGCGGCGAACAGCACCGCGGCACCGAGCGGTTCCAGACGGCGTTCCGCGAGTGGTTCGCGGACGGGAACCGGGCGCCAGACTGGTACGACGGCCCCGAGCACGTCTCGACGGACCCCGGGGAGACGCCGGACCCGGACGTCCCCGACCCGGAGATCCTGAACCTCGAACTGCCGGACGACGAGCGGGCGCGCGTCGACCTGCTGGAGCCTGTCGAGGGCGCCGACGACGGCGACCTCGAACTGGACGCGGAGTACCCGACCGGCGATGAGTGAGCCCGCCGTCGCGGTGGTGGACGCGGCGACCTCGGGGAACGTCGGCACCATCGCTCGCGCGATGAAGAACTTCGGCTTCGAGGACCTCCTGCTCGTGGACCCCCCGTACCTCGGCCGGGACTCGGAGGCCTACGGGTTCGCGGGGCACGCCCGCGAGGACGTCCTGCCGAGCGCGCGCGAGCTCTCCTTCGAGGACCTGGTCGCGGAGTACCACACGGTGGGGTTCACCGCCATCACGAACGAGGACGCGACGAAGCACGTCCGGTTCCCGTTCCGGACGCCCGCGGAGCTCTCCGAGAGCCTCGCGGACGTCGAGGCGGACACCGCGCTCGTGTTCGGTCGCGAGCGCGTCGGCCTGACCAACGACGAACTCGCGCGGATCGACGAGGTGGCGTCGATTCCAGCGAACCACGAGTACCCCGTGATGAACCTCGGGCAGGCGGCGACCGTCGCGCTGTACGAGCTCCGCGGGCTCGCGATGGACGAGACCCAGCTGCCGGACGTCGAGCGCCACCGCGCGGACGAGGAGGCCGTCGAGCGCCTCTACGAGCACGCCGAGGGGTTCCTCGCGGCGGTCGACTACCCCGAGGAGAAACGCGAGAAGGTGATGCGGATGCTGCGGCGGCTGGCCGGCCGCGCCCACCCCACGGGCCGGGAGGTGAACACGATCCTCGGGCTGATGCGGCGCGCCGAGAACAAGATGGAGTAGGCGCGGACGCACCGACTGGCGTGAGTCGAGCCACCTATCGCGGCTATTCTCCCGACTCAGGCGTCCTCGGGCGCGCTCCGGCACTGGTAGAGGACGGTCGGCCGCATCTCCGCTTTGACCTCGTCGTCCTGGTTCGAGACGGTCTGGTCGAGCGTGACGAGCCCCCGGCTGGGGTCGCTCTCCGACCGCCGGGTCTCCAGGACCGCCACGCGAACGGAGAGTTCGTCGCCCGGGACCGTGGGGTTCGGCCAGCGGAGGTGCTCGATGCCCGCCGCGCCGAGGCCGGCGGCGTCCCGGTAGTGGCCGTCGACGACCAGCCGCATCGCCATCGCGCACGTGTGCCAGCCGGACGCGGCGAGCGCCCCGAAGTGGGACTGCTGGCGGGCGCGCTCGGGGTCCGTGTGGAACCACTGGGGGTCGTAGCGCTCGGCGAACTCCACGATCTCCGCCGCCGTGACCTCGTACGTGCCGAACTCCATGACGTCGCCCTCGTCGAGGTCCTCGAAGTAGACGGTCACGGCGGACAGTAGCGGCGGCGACGCGAAAGCCGTTCGGGTGGCGGCTACTGCGTCCGGACGGCGCGCGCGGTGTCCGCGGCGACGTCGAAGACGAGGTCGCGCTCGAACAGCGCGAACCCGACGAAGATGGCGGCGAAGCCCGCCAGCGCCTGCGAGTCGACGACCTGCCCGAGCAGCGCCCACCCCATCAGCGCGGCGACGACGGGTTCGAGGTAGCCGACGAGGTGGAGTTCCGTGGCGCCGACGCGCTCGAGCAGTTCGAAGTACAGCAGGAACCCGAGGACGCCGGCGACGATCGTGAGGTACGCGAGGCTGGCGAGCGCGGGGAGCGTCCACTCGACGCCGGCGAGGGACTCGCCGCGAGCGCCCGCGCCGACCCAGAGGACGCCGGACCCGAGCAGCATCGCCCACGCCTGCAGGGTCGCCAGCGGGAGGCCGGTGGACAGCGGCCGCGCGAGCACCGCGCCGAGCGAGAACGCGACGACGCCGCCGAGCACCAGCGCGACGCCGAGGACGTCGGTGCCGCCGCTGCCGGGTGCGGCGACCACGACGACGCCGGCGAGCCCGGCGAGCAGCCCGACTCCCTCGACGAGGTCGACGTCGGAGTCGAGCAGGACCGCGGCGAGCGCCGCGGTCGTGACCGGCGTGAGGCTGACGACGATGGCGGCGACGGCGCCGGAGACGCGGAGCTCGCCGAGGTAGAGGAGGCCGTGGTAGACGGCGATGACGAGCAGGCCGGCGACGCCGGCGGCGAGCCACTCCTCGGTGCCCCGCGGCCGCCACCGGTCGGTCCGGGTGGCGGCGTACGCGAGCACGATGGCGCCGGCGGCGGTGTACCTGAGTGCCGCGAACGAGAGCGCGGGCACGCTGTGCAGTCCGACTTCGATGGCCGGGAACGACGTCCCCCAGATGGCCGCGAGCGCGAGGAACATCGCCGCGGCGGGAGGGACGCCGAACCGGGAACGTCCGAAGTTCATGTAGACACGAATCGCCGGAGGTATATTAGAGTTTTCTTCAAAGAATCCCTTGGAAGTGGGGTAGAAGTATTATCTAATGGTTCTTCATTGGGTTCCCGGACAACTGGGGGGAGAGTGGTGCTCGACACGCGGCGGAGCCACAGGCTTAACGTCGCGCCTCCCGATTCGGGAACCGATGGACGAACGCGACGTGCGGCTGCTGAAGGCCATCTCGGACCTCGGCACCGGCAGCCCGGAGACGCTCCACGAGGAGACGGACATCCCCGTGTCGACGATCCACTACCGGCTGAACAACCTCCGCGACGAGGGCGTCGTCGAGAACGACCTCTACGACCTCGACCTCGACGAACTCGGCCTCGGCGTCACCGTCGTCCTCGAGGTGCTCACGACCTACGAGGGCAGCTACGAGGACGTCGGCCGGAAGATCAGCGACATCGAAGGCGTCACCCAGACGTTCTTCACGATGGGGGAGACGGACTTCATGGTCGTCGCTCGACTCCCGCACTCCGACGACGTCGAGCGGCTCATCTCCGACTTCGAAGCCATCCCCGAGGTCGACCGCACGAACTCCACGTTCGTCGTCGCGCGCCAGAAGGACACGCCGCGGCCGCTCCAGAGCTACAGCCTGGAGACGCTCCTCGAGGAACTCGCCGACGAGTGACGCGGCGCCGCCGGGAAGCGGTCGCTCCGCCGGTCAGGCGCGGCGGTTGATCTCCTCGCGCAGCACCTCGCTGACCAGGTCGCCGTCCGCCTTCCCGCGGAGCGCGCCCATGCACTCGCCCATCAGCGCGGAGAACGCGCCCATCCCCTCGGCCTCGACCTGGTCGCTGTTCCGCTCGACCACCTCGACGACCGCCTCCCGGACCTCGTCCTCGCCGGCGGACCCGAGGCCGAGTTCCTCCGCGAGGCCGGCCGCCTCGCGCTCCGGCCGCTCCGCGAGCGCCGCCAGGAGCTCCGGGACGCCCTCCTGGGCGAGGTCGCCCTCGGCTGCCAGCCCGAGCACGCCGCGGAAGTGGTCGTCGGTCAGTTCCTCGACCGGCACGTCGTCCCGGCGCAGCTCGGTCGTCGTCGACTCCAGGGTCTGTGCGGCCAGGGTCGCGTCCACGCCCGCCTCGACCTGCTCCTCGAACAGCGGCCACCGCCGCCCGAACGCCACCTGCTCGGCGAGCCCCGCGTCCAGCCCGTACTCCGCCCGGTAGCGCTCGACCTTCTCCGTCAGCAGCTCCGGCGTCTCCACCTCCGAGGGGTCGGGCTCGACCGGCGGCACGTCCGTCTCCGGGTACATCCGCGCCGCGCCCGGGAGCGGCCGCAGGTAGCGGCTCGTCCCGTCGTCGTTCGCGCCCCGGGTCTCCTCGGGCACGCCCTCGATGGCGGTCTCCGCGCGCTCCGCGACCGCCTCGATGGCGCCGCCGGCCACGTCCGGGTCGTCGGCGACGATGGCGACCGCGTCCTCCTCGCCCGCGCCGACCGCCTCGCGCAGCGCCGCGACCTCCTCGCCGGTGACCCCGTACGCCGGCAGTTCGTCCGTGTGGAAGATGCCGCCCGCGCCGTGGCGCTTCGCGTGGTCGCTGAACTCCGTGCCGAGCCGGCGGTCGTCCTGGAGCTCGCGACCCACGAGGCCGTCGAAGCCGTAGAGGGGGACCGCCTGCACGACGCCGCCGGCGTCGAGGGCGCCGCGGACGACGCCCGAGTCGGTCTCAGCGAACACGTCCGTGACGTCCCGCGTCTCGCCGACGCTGGCGTCCCGGGACTGGAGGTCCGCGGCCACGTCGACGAGTTCGACCTGCCGGCGGACCTCCTCGCGCACCAGGTCGTCGACGTCGTCGAGGCTCTGCACGCCCTTCATCTCGACGCGCGCGCCGTCCGCGATGGAGACGTTCACGTCCTGGCGGATGGTGCCGAGGCCGCGCTTGACCTTCCCCGTCGACCGCAGCAGCATGCCGATCTGCTCGGCGGCCTCGCGGGCCTGCTCGGGCGTCGAGATGTCCGGCTCGGTCCCGATCTCCACGAGCGGGATGCCGAGGCGGTCCAGGGAGTACCGGACGCCGCCCTCGCGCTCTTCGACGCGCTGGGCGGACTCCTCCTCGAGCATGATGTCCTCGACGCCGACTGCCCCCTCGCTGGTCTCGATCTCGCCGTCGTGGGCCAGCAGCGTCGACCGCTGGAACCCGGACGTGTTCGACCCGTCGATGACGACTTTCCGCATCACGTGCGCGCGGTCGACGACGTCCATGTCCAGCAGCTGCGCGATCTCGAGGGTCGCGGCCAGGGCCTCCTCGTCGAGGCGGTGGGGCGGCTCGTCGTCCTCCTCGACGAGACACGTCGAGTCGTACGCGAGGTACTCGAACTCGCGTTCGACCCGGCTCTCCTCGAGGGCGGCCTCGTCGATCTCGCCGAGCTCCGAGCGCGTCGGGTGGAGGTACCGCGTGAACGTCCGCTGTGCGTCCTCGGGGTCCCGGAGCGTGGTCGGGCACTCGCAGAAGAGCTTCGTCGCCGTGTCGAGTTGCTGGTGGATCTCCAGCCCGGCGACGAGGCCCAGGTCCTCGTAGTCGAACTCGCTCATTACGTGGTGGTGTGCGGTCGAGCAGTAAAAAACCGTCCAGTCCGTCGGCGGACGGTCAGTCCGTGGTCGGGGCGTCGGCAGGAGGCCGTCGTCCGGCCGAACCCGAACCGGAATCCGGCCGAACCGACCCTTAGTAATCGGAGACGACTCCGTTCGTATCGAGTCTGTTACCACATCCGGCAGTATTTTGGTACGCGAATTATCACTCGGAGACACATGTCAGCAGATGTCGGGTCCGTCGACCAGCAGCACAACACCAGTCTCCTTGGCAGCGTCCGCCTCATCGGGGGGAGCGTCTACGGCCTCATCGCGTGGGCCGTCGGGTTCGTCGGCGTCGCCGCGCTGTTCGTCGACCGCGCGCCCGACGGCGCGCTCGAGTTCCCCCAGGAGGACGCGCAGTTCCTCCTGGACTTCTTCGCGTGGGTGTTCTACAGCGCGCACACGGTCACGATGGAGGTCTCGGGCGGCGGCCAGTCGGAGTCGTGGCCGCTGTTCGAGCAGTTCCTCATCCAGGACACCCTGACGTTCAACGCGATTCCGGCGGTGCTGCTGTTCGTCGCCGGGTACGTCGTGGCGATGCGCGTGCCGCGGACGCTGACGGCCGTCGAGGGCGCCGTCGCGGGCGCCAGCGTCGCCATCGGCTACGCCGTCCTGACGTTCGTCGGCGTGTCGTACTTCGCGCAGACCACGGCCGGCGTCACGTACGGCCCGCCGATGGTGGACTCGATGCTGTACATGGGCGTCGGCTACCCGGTCGTCTTCGGCGGCCTCGGCGGCTTCCTCCAGGGGGCATAAGAAATCTAATCATCCGAACGGCGGTCGACTGCCGGAACGTTGTCGAGTTTTGAGCATTCCCCTAGCTTTTTATTGGCATTATGAGACGGTACCGACGTATGAGTGGGAAGGGCGACGTGCCGGCCTACAGCCGGCAGGACCTCCGCAAGGCCACGCGCTTCGTGGAGGGCGACTACAGGGGCATCAATCCGCGAGAGTTCTACCGACGACTGAAGCGCAGTCTCGAGGAGATCCAGACCGCCAACGACTTCAAGTACGAGACGAGCGGCGTCCAGGACCGAGACCTCGAGATCAAAAGCGAGCAGGTCGGCCAGAAGACGGGCCGCGTCGACGGCCGCCTCGTCGCCGAGTCCGACTGGGAGTTCATCGGCAACGGCGCCCTCGAGTACCGGCCGTACGGCCCGCACGGCGCGCTCGGCATCGTCCTCGGCCTCCTGGTGGCCGTCGTCGGCGGCCTCGCCGACGAGATTCCGGTCGCCGCGGTCGGCATCATCGCACTGCTGGCGGGCGGCTACTACTACTTCCGGACCGACGTCGCGGGCTTCCCGGTGGTCCGGAAGGACGCCATCCGCGTGCTGATGACCGGCGAGGTCAGCGAACGCACCATCGAGGAGCAGGACGAACGACGCACGGACATCTTCGCGAACATGAGCGTCATCTACGCCGGCGACACGTTCGTGAACGTCTACACCGGCGACTTCGAGGAACTGCCGTGGACGTTCCGCAAGGAGCTCGTCCGGCAGGTCAAGCGCTGGCACAACAAGATCGTCGTCGAGGAACAGCGCCTCGACGTCGACGAGGGCTTCTTCGCGCACCTGTCGTCGTGGTCGAACCGCGACGTCCGCGCCGACCGGTCGGACGTCGACGCCATCCAGCGCGCGCTCAACGAGTCCTTCGAGGTCCGCCTGAAGTACACCGACGAACTCCTCGAACAGCTCCCCGAGGACGTCCAGAACGAGCTCAGCGAACAGCAGGACGCCCTCCGCGGCGAACTCGAGGACCTCGCCGACGACATGGACGTCTACGTCGAGCGCGAGGGCCTCGAACAGATGGCCTAACCGCCGGGACTCGGTCTCGCCGGCTTCGCGGCAGGCCACGGCTGGTTTTTGCCGGCGCCGCGGCAGGTCACGGCTCGTTCTCTCCGGCGTCGTAGACGGACGCGAGCACGCGCTCCTGGACGTCACCGACGAGGGCCGCGGCCTCCTCGCCGTCCCTGTCGATGGCGGCGGCGTCCCCCGCCGAGATGGACCGCGACCCGGCGGTGTCGAAGACCACGGTCGCGAGGTCCCAGCGCCGCTGGAAGACGGTGCGGCGGTCGATGAGCGTCTGCACGCGCCGGTACGGGACGACGCGCGTCCGGCGCGTCCAGAACCCGGCCTGCGCGACGACGTGGTCGGGGCCGAGGTCGTAGCCGCGGTTCGCGTGCGCGTAGCGCGCGCCGGGCCACGCGAGCGCGAGCAGCGGCACGACGGCGAACCAGGGGACGTCGACGAGGAACTGGTCGACGGCCAGGCCGCCGGCCACCACCGCGAGGCCGACGAGCGCGTACCGGCGGACGTACCGCTTGCGGGCGCGCTCGGGCGGCCGCGACAGCTCGAAGTCGTGGAAGTCCTCGAGCGTGCGTGCGAGCGCGAGCACGTCCTCGCGGGCCGCAAGCGGCACCGCCGCCTCAGAGCCGCCGCTCGGCTGGCTGCCGGGCGCGTACCCCGCCGTCTCCACCGCGAGCGACGCGAACCCGTAGCGCCGCATCAGGACGTTCTCCTCGACGGCGACCGTCTGGAGCTTCGACAGCGGGATGGTGCCGTCGCGGCGCTGCAGGAGGCCGCGCTCGTACCGCAGGTCGTCGCCGACGCGGCGCAGCCGGAACCCGTAGAACTGGACGACGCGCGCGGCCGCGGACGCCAGCCACAGCGCCAGCACGCCGACGACGGCGAACGCGACCACGACGGCGAGCCCGAGGCCGCTGAGCTCCACGCGCCGGCCGACGAACGGCGCGACGAACGGCGCGAGCGCGAGGACGCCCGACGCCAGCCGCGGGTCGAACGAGAGCGCGCCGTACAGCAGGAGGTCGCGGTCCGAGAGCTCGAACAGCGTCTCGCCGCCGACCCGCTCCGCCGCCGCGGCGTCGGCTTCGGTCCGCGCGGCGTCACCCTCGGTCGTCGCGTCGTCCGCGCCGCTGTCGGCGCGCTGGAGCGCGGCGCGGCGCTCGCGGATGGCGTCCTGGAGGCGGTCGGCCTCGCCGCGGCCGACGAACCGGAGGTTCGCCTCCGTGCCGCCGCCGCCCGCCGTCTCGACGTCGACCTCGGCGATGCCGAGCAGGCGCGCGACGAACGACCGCGTCACGTCGACGTTCTGGACGCGGCGCAGCGGGATCTCGCGCTCGCGCCGCGAGAACACGCCCGAGCGGATGTCGAGGCTGTCGTCGGTGAGCTCGTACTCGAAGCGCCGGTAGTAGGCCACCTCGTAGCCGGCGACCGCGACGAGCACGAGCGCCGCCAGCACCACGGCGCCCGAGACCAGCAGGGGGTCGCGGCCGCCGACGGCGACGCCGCCGATGAGGAACGCCCACGCGAGGCCGACGCCGCGGGAGACGACGCGGACGGGGATGGACAGCGGGTGGAGTCTCACACCGCATCCCCGGCGCCGCCGGACGCTGGCTCGCTCTCGATGGCGAGGCGGCGCAGCGTCTCCTGGACGTCGTCGGCGCGCGACGCGACGAGCCCCGGGATGGAGACGTCGGCGCCGCGGGACCCCGCGGTGAACACGACGACGGTGCTGAGGCCGAGCGCGCGCTCGAGCGGGCCGCGACGCGCGTCGACGTGCTGGACGCGCACGTAGGGGACGACGGTCCGGACGTTCACGAGGACGCCGCGCTCGATGTAGAGGGTGTCCTCGCGCACTTCGAAGCGCCACGCGCGGTACCGCAGGAGCGCGTGGACGGCGCCGACCGCGAACAGGACGGCGAACACGCCGAGGCCGGCGACGACGGGCGGGACGGCGACGCGGTCGACGACGCGCGCGCCCACGGCGGCGACGACGCCGAACACGAGCGCCCCCACGAGCACGCGGAGGAGCCAGATGTACCGCACGCGGGAGTCGAGTCGTTCCATGCCTCGCGGTTCAGGACCCGGGTACAAGAAGGTGGGCGGGTGGTCGCGGCGCGCGAATCCGGGGCCGTGGCCCGTCGGCGGGGTCAGTCGTCGCCGGAGAGGATGCCGCGGTGGGTCATCTTCTCGGGGTCGAGGACGTCCTCGGCCTCCTCGGCGGTGAGGTAGCCCTTCTCGACGACGACTTCCTTGACGGTCTTGTCCGCTTTCAGCGCGGTCTTCGCGACCTCGCTGGCCCGGTCGTAGCCGATGGCGGGGTTGAGCGCGGTCGCGAGCGCCATCGAGCGCTCGACCTGCCGCTCGCAGTGGGCCTCGTTGGCCTCGAGCTTCGCGACGAACTTCTCCGCGAACGCGACGCTGCCGTTCGCGACGAGTTCGGCGGACTGCAGGAAGTTGTGCGCGAGCACGGGCTTGTAGAGGTTGAGGTCGAGTTGCCCCTCGACGGCGCCCGCGTTGACGGCGGCGTCGTTGCCGACGACCTGCTTGTGGACCTGGTTGACGGCCTCCGCGACGACGGGGTTGATCTTCCCGGGCATGATCGAGGAGCCGGGCTGGTTCTCGGGCTGCTCGAGTTCGCCGAGGCCGTTGCGCGGCCCGGAGGCGAGCAGGCGGAGGTCGTTGGCGATCTTGTTCAGCGAGCCGGCGACCGTGCGGAGCGCCCCGTGGGCCTCGTTCACGGCGTCGTGGGCGGCCTGCGCCTCGAAGTGGTCGTCGGCCTCGCGGAACGAGACGCCGGTCTCCTCGCTGATGTACGCGGCCGCCTTCTCCGGGAACTCGGGGTGGGTGTTGAGGCCGGTGCCGACGGCGGTGCCGCCGAGCGCGAGCTCCGCGAGGCGGCCCTCGACGTCGCGGACGCGCTCGAGGCCCTTCTCGACCTGCGTGCGGTAGCCGCCGAACTCCTGGCCGAGGCGCACCGGCGTGGCGTCCTGGAGGTGGGTGCGCCCGGTCTTCACGACGCCGTCGAAGTCCGTGGCCTTCTCGTCGAGCGCGTCGGCGAGCGTCTCGAGGGCGGGCTCGACGTCCTTCACGAGGGCTTCGAGGGCCGCGACGTGCATCGCCGTCGGAATCACGTCGTTGCTGGACTGCCCGTAGTTGACGTGGTCGTTGGGGTGGACGGCGCGTTCGCCGACGTCCTCGCCGAGGATCTCGGCGGCGCGGTTCGCGATGACCTCGTTGGCGTTCATGTTCGACGACGTGCCGGACCCGGTCTGGAAGACGTCGACGGGGAACTGGTCGTCGTGGTCGCCGGCGATGACCTCGTCGGCGGCCGCGACGATGGCGTCGGCCGTCTCGTCGTCGAGCAGGCCGAGGTCGCTGTTCGCCTGCGCGGCGGCCTTCTTCACGATACCGAGCGCGCGCACGAACCGGCGGCCGAACGTCTCGTCGCTGATGGGGAAGTTCTCGACGGCGCGCTGGGTCTGGGCGCCCCAGTAGGCGTCCGCCGGCACCTGGATCTCGCCGAGGCTGTCCTGCTCGGTTCGGTAGTCGTCTCCCATGTGCGGGCTGACGCGGCGCCGGCGCGTAAAACCCACCGAATCGTCCGCCGCGCCGAGACCGGTCAGCCGGGGCGACTGTGTTCGTGCACTACGTGAACTCGGCACAAATACCTTTACTCGGTTCTGGATTAAATATGAGTAACAATTAAGTGCGCCGGACTGAATCCTCTGGGTAGGTTTCGCACACGGCCGTTACCATGACAAACGACAACACCGAAAGCGACAGTCTGACGCGTCGGCAGTACGTGAAGGCAGGCGGCGCCGGGGCCGCCACGCTCGCCATCGCCGGGTGCCTCGGCGGCGGCGGCGACGGCGACGACGACGGCGAGACGACCTCGCCCGACGACGGCGGCGACGGCACGACCCAGTCCGGCGACGACAACGGCGGCGGCAGCGGCGGCGAACTCGAGATCGTCCACTGGTGGACCGCCGGCGGCGAGGAGGACGCCCTCCAGGCGCTCGTCGAGGGCTTCGAGGAGGAGTACCCGGACGTCACGGTCAACAACAACCCCGCTCCCGGCGGCGCCGGGAGCGCGCTCGACACCGAGATCCAGAGCCGCATCCTGAACGAGGACCCGCCGAGCACGTTCCAGATCTGGCCCGGGAAGGCCCTGAACACCTACACCGAGTCCGAGGTCCTCGTGGACATCGGCGACAGCGTGTGGGGCGAGGAGATGCGCGACGCCTACCTCGAGGGCGTCAAGCAGATGTCCCAGCCGGCCGGCGACTACGTCGCCGTCCCGCTGAACATCCACCGCCTCAACAACCTCTTCTACAACGTCTCCGTCCTGGAGGACGCCGGCGTCGACCCCGGCTCCCTGGACTCGCCGTCCGCGCTCCTCGACGCCATGGAGACCATCGCCAGCGAGACGGACGCCACCCCCATGGCCCACCAGACGCAGGCGCCGTGGTCGAGCGTGCAGCTCTGGGAGAGCGTCCTCATCGGCGTCGCCGGCGTGGACGTCTACCAGGACGTCCTCGACGGGAACGTCGCGGCCAACGAGGACGCGGTCAAGGAGGCCCTCCAGCTCGTCGCCGACTACAGCGAGTACTTCAACGAGGACGCGGGCTCGGTCGCCTGGGACGAGGCGAACAGCGGCGTCATCCAGGGCGACGCGGCGTTCCTCCACCAGGGCGACTGGGCGGCCGGCCAGTACAAGGCCGCCGAGGACTTCGAGTTCGGCACGGACTGGGAGCACGTCCCGTTCCCGGGCACCGGCGGCGTCTACCACGTCGTCACCGACTCGTTCGTGATGCCGACGTCGAACCCCTCGCCGGACGCCACCGAGAAGTGGCTGCGCTACTGCGGCTCCGTGGACGGCCAGGAGCGGTTCAACCCCATCAAGGGCTCCATCCCGCCGCGGACGGACGTCCCGGACGACGAGTTCGGGCCGTTCCTCACCGCCCAGCGCGAGGACTTCGAGAACTCCGACGCGCAGCCGCCGTCCATCGCGCACGGCACCGGCGTCACGCCCGAGGTCAAGAGCAACGTCGAGGGCGCGTTCTCCTCGTTCAACGGCAGCTGGAACGTGGACAGCACGTACAACGAGCTCACGAACGCGTTCTGAGCACCCCACCAGATGCGTTCACGTATTCTGCGGGCGCTCAGCGGCCGCGAGCGGGACCGCGCGGGGACCGACCAGCCGCGCACGGGCTCCGAGGGAGACGCCGGACCGAAAGCCGGAACTGCACGCGGTGCGAGTGACTCCACACGGATGCGCACCGACGGCGGCGCGGACGACGCGGCGGTTCGGACCGACGGCGGCACGGCGACCGAGTCGGCCGGCGCGACGGCCGACCGCCCGGGCCGCGCGCGCCGCCTGCTGGACAGCGAGTTCGTGCAGTCGCTGCCGTTCTGGCTGCCGGCGACGCTCCTCGTGGGGCTGTTCGTCTACGGCGCCATCGGCTGGAACTTCCTCATCTCGCTGACCGACTGGAGCGGACTCCGGCAGCCGGAGTACTCGAACCTCGACTTCGACCTCTACGGGCGGTTCTTCAACAGCGTCTGGCAGGGCGGCCTCCTGTCCGGCCCGCACACCCAGGAGTACTGGGCGCTGCGGAACACGCTCGTCCTCCTGGTCGTGTTCACGGTGTCCGCGCTCGTCGTCGGGCTGCTGCTGGCGATCCTCGTCGACCGGAACATCCGCCTGGAGAACACGTTCCGCACCATCTACCTGCTCCCGATGAGCCTCTCGTTCGTCGTGACGGCCATCTTCTGGGCGTGGATGTACAACCCCACGTCGGGGCTGATCAACGAGAGCCTCCGCTTCGTCGGCCTCGGGTCGTTCACCCAGCAGTGGATCAGCGACCCGCAGCTGAAGCTGTTCGCGGTGATGTTCGCGCTCATCTGGCAGTTCAGCGGGTACGCGATGGTCGTCTACCTCGCTGGCCTGCGCGCGATCCCGGACGCCCAGTACGAGGCCGCGAAGGTCGACGGCGCCGGCCTGCTGAAGATGTACTGGCGCATCATCGTCCCGCAGTTGCGCGCGTCGACGACGAGCGCCGCCGTCGTGCTGATGGTGTTCGCGCTGAAGGCCTTCGACTTCCTGTTCGTGATGTTCGGGACGCGCCCCGGCCCGTCGGCGGACATCCTGGCGATGATGATGTACCGGGAGTCGTTCGGCACGACCAACTGGGCGTACGGCTCCGCCATCGCGATGGTGCTGTTCCTGCTCGCGCTCGGCGTCATCGCGCCGTACCTCTACGTGCAGTTCAAGCGAGGTGACCTCTGATGTCCGCGACCGACACTCGACTGGCGTGGAACCGCGTCGCGCTGTACACCACCCTCGGCCTGCTGGTGGCGTTCTACCTCTCGCCGCTGGAGAGCGCCGTCATGACGGCGTTCAAGACCCAGACCGGGTTCTTCGAGACGTCGCCGCTCGTGCCGCCCGGGCCGTCGACGTTCACCCTCGACGCGTGGGGGCAGGCGTTCGAACGCCTCGAGTCCGGGCTGGTGAACAGCCTGCTGTTCACGATTCCCGCGACCGTGCTGTCCGCGACCCTGGGCAGCCTCGTGGCCTACGGGCTGACGAACACGAACTGGCGCGGGCAGGCGTTCGTGCTGGTGTTGCTCATCGCGGGCATCTTCATCCCCTACCAGTCAGTGCTCGTGCCGCTGTCGCGGTTCTGGGCCATCGTCGACGTCGCAAGCCTGTTCTCGTGGCTGGAGCCGGTCGCGAACAACGAGGGGCTTGTGGCGCTGGCGGTGACCCACACCGCTTACGGCGTCCCGATCACGACGCTGCTGTTCCGCGCGCACTACAAGGCCCTGGACGACTCGATGCTGGAGGCGGCGCGGCTCGACGGCGCGAGCATCGCGAAGATCTACGCGCGCATCGTGTTGCCGCTGTCGATCCCGATGTTCGCCGTCGCGCTCATCTACCAGTTCACGAACATCTGGAACGACCTGCTGTTCGCGCTCGTGCTCGTCCAGAACCCCGCCAACGACGTCGTGACCATGTCGCTGACGTCGCTGAAGGGGTCGATGGTGAGCCAGTACAACCTGCAGATGGCGGGAGCGTTCATCACCGCGCTCCCCACGCTACTCGTGTACGTGCTCTTCGGCGAGCAGTTCGCCGAAGGGGTCGCCGGTGGAGGTGCCTGACATGGCTGAACTACAACTCGACCACATCACGAAGACGTTCGACGACGGAGGCGACGAGATCGTCGCCGTAGACGACGTGTCCATCGACATCGAGGACGGCGAGTTCCTCGTGCTCGTCGGACCGTCGGGCTGCGGGAAGTCGACCACGCTGCGAACGATCGCCGGCCTCGAGACCGTCACCGACGGCGAGATCCGCCTCGGCGGCGAGGTCATCAACGACAAGCGCCCCCAGGACCGGAACACCGCGATGGTGTTCCAGTCGTACGCGCTGTACCCGCACATGACCGTCCGGGAGAACATGTCCTTCGGGCTGGAGGAGTCCACGGACATGCCCGACGACGAGGTCGAAAAGCGGGTGACCGAGGCCGCCGAGATGATGGGCATCGCGGACCTCCTCGACCGGAAGCCCGGCGAGCTGTCCGGCGGCCAGCAGCAACGCGTCGCGCTCGGGCGGGCCATCGTCCGCGACCCGCAGGCGTTCCTGATGGACGAACCGCTCGCGAACCTCGACGCGAAGCTGCGCGCGCAGATGCGCACGGAGCTCCAGCGCCTCCAGGAGGACCTCGGCGTGACGACCATCTACGTCACGCACGACCAGACGGAGGCGATGACGATGGGCGACCGCATCGCCATCCTCGACGACGGCGAACTCCAGCAGGTCGGCACGCCCCTGGAGTGCTACCACGAGCCGGCGAACCTCTTCGTCGCGGGCTTCATCGGCGAGCCGTCGATGAACACCTTCGAGGCGCGCGTGGACGGCGACCGGCTCGTCGCCGACCACTTCGCGTTCGAGCTCACGGACCGGCACCGGGAGGCCATCGGCGACGCCGACCGCGTCGTCTTCGGCATCCGGCCGGAGGACGTCGAGGTCGGTACCACCGCCGACGACCACACCTACGACGTCACCGTCGACGTCGTGGAGCCGAAAGGCGACGAGAACTACGTCCACATGCGCTTCGAGGGCGCCGGCGAGGACGAGACGTTCACGGCGACCATCGACGGCCTGCGGCAGGCAACCGCTGGCGACGACGTGACGGTCCGGTTCCCCCCGGAGGCCGTCCACGTCTTCGACGCGAAGACCGGCGACGCGCTCCTGAACCGGTCGCTGGAGGACGCCGAGGGCGTCGAACTCGTCCTGTAGCGGTCGCCGCCCATCGCTTCGCTGCCGCGCTCCGGACCGCCTTCTACCAGTCCCGCATCACCGCCGACGCGTCCCGGAACGTCCTTGTCCGGGGAGCAAGTTCGCTCGGACAGTGATGGTCCCGGCGCCACTCCGGTACCCGTTCCGCGGCGAGCGCCGCCTCGACACGCTGCTCGTCGGCGGCGGCCTCCACCTGCTCGCCGTCTACGTGCCCGTCGCGCCGCTCGTGGTCGCGCTCGGCTACCTCGTCGCGGTGTTGCGGGACACGAGCGCACGCGACGAACGGGCCATGTTCGAGGCGCTCCCGCCGTTCCGGGACCTCCGGGCGGTCGTCCGGCTCGGCGTCGGCGCGAGCGCGGTCGTCGTCGCGTTCCTCGCTCCCGCCGCCGTCGTGCTGGTCGTCACCGTCGCGGGGCTCACGCAGGCGCCGCTGTCGCCGGGCGACGTCTCCTTCGGCACGTCGCTCGGGTTCGTGGCGGGGTCGACCGCGTCGCTGCTGCTCGCGGTGGCGTTCACGTACCTGCTGCCGGCGGCGCTCGCGAACTTCGCGGCGACGGGACGCCTGCGCGCGGCGTTCGACGGGCGGGTGCTCGCGCGCGCCGCCGGCGACGGTGCGTACTTCTACGACGTCGTCCTCGGGCTGGTCGCCGGCGGCGTCCTCCTCGTCCTCGCGCGGGCCACGACGGCGTACGCGGTCGGGTTCTTCCTCGCGTTCTACGCGGAACTCGTCGCCGTGGGCTTCTGGAGCCGCGGCGTCCGGCGGGCGCTCCCCGGCCTGGCGAGGGCGGCCAGCGAGTCTCGCGAGGCGGCCGCGCGGGACTGAACCGCGCCGTGAATCGTCGCGTCGAGCCCGGCGCTGGCGGTTAGGCGCCACCGAACCTGGCTTCGGGCCGGTGTGTGACGCCGTCTCCAGGTGAAACGCGGCGCACGCGCGTCTGACGCCAGTCGTGGCCCGCACAGCGGTTCCGGGTCCCACTCTCGTCGCCCGCAACACGGCCGGTGTCTCGGCGGCGACCTGTTTTCGACTGGAGCAAAACGGCACCGCCCGCATCCGGTCTCCACGCGAACTGTAAACCCGATTATAGCCGTATTAGTCCGCGGTACTCCCCTCCTAGAAACACTTTTACGGCCGGGCGAGAATGTAGTTAATCCTAGCCTAACGGGGGAGAAACTCATGGAATGTGTCGTCTGCGGCCGTCAGAGCGGCTACAACAGGGCCGTCGTGGACACGACGGCCGACCGGGAACTCGGCGGCCTCTGCGTCCGCTGCGAGCTCCGGAAGCTCGGCGAACTCGCCGACCAGCTCGGGTCCGACGACCAGTCGTGTGCGTACTGCACGCGCGACGGCCTCTGGGCGCTCCCGAAGTACCTCCCGTCCACCTACCGCGAGGACGGCCGCACCGTCTCGTACGTCGACTACGAGGTCGGCGCGGACACGCTGCGCGTCTGCGACGAGCACCTCTCCGCGCTCGGCGTCGCCGACCTGCCCGTGACCGACGACCGACCGATCGCCGCCACCGGTGACAGGGAGTGACCGTCAAGACCCATGCCAGTCCGCATCCACGCCGAATGGCTGACCCAGACTGACGAACGCATCCTCGAGGTCCTCGACGAGGCGGGCCCGCTCACGAAGTCGGAGCTCCACACCGTCCTCTCGAACCTCGCGCCGGTCCTGGACGTGCCCCGCCACGAGTTCGACCAGCGGTGCGCGAAGCTCCACCGGCGCGGCCTCCTCGTGCGCAACGACAACCTCGTCGCGCTCTCGACGACCGGCATGGAGTTCCTCGACGGCGAGTACCACCTGAGCACGTTCGAGGACGGGTCGGCCGGCTCGCGGCCGACGCGCGGGACGAGGTCGGACTACTGGATCTGCTCGTCCTGCGGGACGACGCTTACGGTCGACGACGACCACTGTCCGGTCTGCAACGACTCCTCGAAGCCCGTCCAGTAGGCGGTCGGCGCGCTCACCGGGACTCGAGGGCCTCGACGCTCACCGGGACTCGAGGGCCTCGACGCTCACCGGGACTCGAGGGCCTCGATGCACTCCAGGAGCGCGCGGCCGTTGTGGTAGGCGCCCTTGTACATCGCGCCCTTGCGGCCGACCGGCTCCAGGTCGTCGGTGACTCCGGAGTGCCACTCGCCGACCTCGTCGTCGACGACGTGTTCCTCGACGAACTCGTAGGTCCGCTCGAAGACCTCGCGGTAGCGGTCCTCGCCAGTCTGCTCGTACATCCGCAGCGCCGCGGTCGCGCACTCGGCCTGCACCCACCACGCCTTCACGCGGTTCGTGGCGTCGCCGTCGAGCGGGCCGAAGAAGTAGAAGCCCCCGCGCTCGTCGTCGTAGCCGTGTGCCAGCGAGAAGTCGAACAGCCGCTCGTAGAGGTCCTCGAAGAGGCTCGTCGACACGCCGAGGGCGTCGGCGGCCTCCATGGTCAGCCAGACGTTCTCGAGGTCGTGGCCGTACGAGACCACGCGGAAGTCCTCGTCGTCGAGCCGCGGCGTCCAGTCGGGGTCGTACTTGTCCGTGCACGCGGTCAGCTGCTTCCGGACGACCGTGTTCGTGCAGACGTCGAGGAGCTCGTGGAGGCGCTCGCGGCCGGTCTCGTGGCCGGTCGCGCGGTAGAAGGCGGTGACCGCCTCCAGCAGGTGGAGGTGGGTGTTCATCAGCTTCAGCGTCGGGTCCAGGACGGCGTCGCCGGACTCCTTCGGCGACCAGTCCGGCTCGATGTTCGCGAGGTACGTCGTCCCCTCCGTGACCTGCGTCCAGTCCGGCTCGAAGTACTCGTCGTAGCCGCCGTGCTCGTGGTCTTTCGCCGCGTCGTCGACCGTCTCGAAGAGCTCGACCGCGAGGTCGCGGGCCTCCTCGTCGCCGGTCGCGCGGTGGTACTCCGAGAGCGCGTAGAGGACGAACGACTGGCCGTAGAGGTGCTTGCGCGGCTTCAGCACGTCCCCGTCTCGGCTGACTTCCCAGTAGTAGCCGCCGTGCTCGTCGTCGCGCAGCTCGTCGCGGAGGAACTCGTAGCCGAGCCGCGCTTCCTCGGTGTAGTCGCCGTCGACGGCCGCCGAGCGCGTGAGCCGCGCGAACAGCCAGGTCATCCGCGCCTGCGTGACGACCATCTTGTCGGTGTTCCCCGCGAACTCCCCCTGCCGGTCGTAGCTCAGGCGGTAGCCGCCGTGCTCGTCGTCGAGGCACCGCGGCAGCCAGAAGTCCAGCACGTCGTCGAGGTTCGCGCGGAGCCGCGGCACGTACTCCGCGGCGAGGTCGGCAGAATCCGTACTCATATCCGAGTGAGTCGTTCGCAGACCCGCCACTAAGCCCTGTCGCATCCGCGCACGCGGCGTCTCTGCGGCGGCCTCAGGACTGCCGCTGCTCGTACTCCTCGGGCGTGTACGTCGACAGCTCGAGCGCGTGGATGTCCGTCGTCATGTGGTCGTCGAGGGCGTCGTACACCAGCTGGTGCTGCTGGACGAGCCGCAGCCCCTCGAACGCCGGCGAGACCACGGTCGCCGCGAGGTGGTCGTCGTCGTGCTCCCCGCGCATCCGGGAGACGCTCGCGTCGGCGTCCTCGATTTCGGCCTCGATGATCGCCTCGATCTCCTCGAACTCGAGATCCATGCGGGGTACTGGGACCGCCGCGGAGATAAGCCCGCTGGACGCCGCGGTCGGACCACCGAGGCCGCGGCAGCGCCGCGGCGGAACTCACCGGTGGCATTTTCTCCGCGGGGGACGAGGCCTCGCGCATGCGCTGGTCCCCCCGACGCGTCGCCGAACTGGTCGCCGCCCCCACGGACGCCCTCGAGGACGTCCCGCTGTGGGCCGGTGCGGCCGTCGTGATCGCGCTGTGCGTGCTGAACGCGGCGCTGGCCTCTCAGGCGGCGGCCGCCGTCGCGTCCGCGACGGTCGGCACCACCGAGGTCGACAACCCCGACCGGCCCGACGAGTGGCTCTGCGACCAGGCCGACGACGAGTTCTACGAGGAGTACCGGGACGCCTGCGAGACTGAACCCGAGACCGTCACCCGGTCGCACGCGGAGCCGGCCCGCGAGGCGGCGAACGGGCTGGTGCCGGTGGCGTTCCTCTCGACGGCCGCCACCTGGCTGGCGGTCGCCGGCGCGTTCGCGGTCGCGATGGGCGGCCGCAGCCCGGACGCCCTCGGCGAGCGCGTCTCCTACACCAGGGTGCTCGCGGTGACCGGCGTCGGGTTCGCGCCCGCCGCGCTCCGGTACGCGGCGCGCGCGTTCGCCGTCGAGCAGTCGCTCGCCGACCGGGCGCTCTCGCCGGCGTCCCTCGACGGCGCCCGACGGCTCGCCGTCGACGCGATGACGCCAGAGTCGACTCTCTACGCGGCGGTCGTCCTCGTGACCGTGGCCTGGTCGGCGTACGCGTGGCGCAGGGGCCTGCACTCGGCGTTCGACCGGGCCGGCGTCGGCGTCGACGCGGCCGTCGCGTTCGCCGCGGTCCTCCTGCTCGTCCAGGCAGTCCACCCGGTCTACCTCGGGGGCGGCGCCCTGGCTCCCGGGTTCGTGTTCCTCCTCCTCGGACTGCCGGCGCTCGTCGCGCCGCGCGTCCTCGAACGCATCGACCTGTTCTTCGACCTCATCGGGACGCGCGGCGACGTCGAACTGAAGCCCTGGCGCGTGCTCCTCGAACAGCTCGGCGGGCTCGCGTTCGTGCTCGCGGCCGCCGTCGCGTTCGGCGCGCTGGCGCTGGCCTGACGGCTACGTCCAGCGGTCGAGGCCGGTCTGCGTGACCGCCTCCTCGATGCGGTCGAAGCCGCGCGCGACCTCGTCGGCGTCGACGTGCCACTCGTCGACGACGTACTCGCGGGCGGCGTCGACGTCCGGCGAGACCTCGTAGTCGACGTCGTAGTCGTCGGCGACCTCGGGGTCCAGGAAGAGCTCGCGGATGCGGTCCGCGAACTCGACGTGCTCGCCCTCCGCCTCCAGGACGCCCCAGAGGTCGCCGTGCTCGTGGATCGCCGCCAGGGCCGTCTTCGGGCCGAAGCCGGACAGTCCCTCGTTGAAGTCCGTGCCACAGAGGATGCCGACGTCGACGAGCTGGTCCCACGTGAGGTCGTGCTTCTCGAGGGTGGCCTCGAAGTCCATGCGCTCGGGGTCGCCCTTGCTCGTGAGCTGGCGGAGGGTCACGGGCGCGCCGAGCAGCAGGCAGTCGTAGTCGTCGCTGCCCGCGAAGTCCACGTCGTCGTCGACGCGCGCCATGTACGCGGCCTGCGCTTCGCCCTCCGCCGGCGCCTCCACCTGCGGCACGCCCAGCAGGTCGAGGAGTTCGCGGCTGGTCTCGTGGATGGACGCCGTGAGCCGCTGCGTGCGCGCCTCCAGGCGCGCCGCCTCGATGGCCTCGCCGGCCTCGCGGGCCGCCTCCAGTTGCTCCTCGTAGCGCTGGCGCTGCTCGCGGCGCTGCTCGATCTCCTCGTCCTTGAGGTCGGTGACGCCGCCGTCCCAGACGAACACGGGCGTGAGGTCGTGCTCGAGGAACTTCGGGAGCCCCTGGACGATGCCGACGAGGTTCGCGACCTCGGTGCCGTCGGGCGTCGTGTACACGTCCTCGCGGGTCCACTGGACGGTCGTCGTGAGGTACTTGTACAGCCAGTTGTGCGCGTCGACGGCCACCACGTCGCCGTCCAGCTCCTCGAACGGCGTCGTCTCGATGACCGCGAGCTGTCGCAGGTCCGCGTTCCCCATTGGGTCCGCGTAGGCGCTCCCCCGGTTTAACCGTTCAGCTACGCGACGCCGGCCGCGACGACGGCCAGCGAGACGCCGACGGAGACGACGCCGGCGCCGAACCCCCGCCAGGCGCGGCGGTCGCCGACTGCGTCGGCGTACCGCGCGGGGAGCCGCGACCGGACGACGCCGGGCGCGAGCAGCGCCGGGACGCCGGCCGCCAGGTGGAGCGCGGCGAGCGCCGCGAGGAGTGTGGCGAGCGGTGTCATGGGTGGGTCACGCGAGCGAGAGCAGCAGGAGGCCGACGCCGGCGGCGACGAGGCCGGCCGCGCGCCACTGCTGGTCGTCGCCGCCCACGGCCGGGAAGACCGTCCGGCAGGCTGCCGCGGTTCTCGTCGGCGCGAACACGCCGAGCGCGCCGACGGCGATGCAGAGCGCTCCGGCCGCGGGCGCGGCCAGCGAGACGGGAGACACGGGCGGGGGTTCGCGGCCCTCCGTGAAAAGTCACTCGTCGACGCGCGGCGGCGGCGACGCGCCGCGCTTGCGCTCGAGGAACGCGGCCTCGGCGGCCGAGCGGTCGCGCTCGCGGTACCGGTCGAGGCCGTCCCCGTAGGCGGCCGCGCGGTCCTCGCAGGGCCGCTCGAGGACGAGTTCCGCGATGCCGGTCTCCTCGCCGGTGAACCCGAAGCCGGCCTTGTGGAGGGCCTCGTACGCGAACGGGTTGTTCACGGCGATGCGAACGCGCTCGCGGTCGCGGAGGAGGCGGTCGGCGGCGAACGCGCAGAGCGAGGCGCCGACGCCCTCGCCGCGGCGGTCCTCGCGGACGGTGACGTACCGCAGCCACGCCGTCTCCGGGTCGGTGCGGTCGTCGTTGAACGAGACGGCAGCGACGACGTCCTCGACGGGGTCGTCGCTGTCGCGGGCGGCCGGCGGCCAGCCGTCGCGCTCGTCGAGGGGCGGCCCCTCGTAGGCGACGGCCTTCCCCGTGTTCGTCGTCACGAACTTCCCGGCGTAGCTGAACGCCCGCCAGTCGAGGCGGAGCGTCGGACCGTCGCCGGGGCCGCCGAGGACCGCGTACTGCACGCGCTGCGGTAGGGCGGCGAGTGCAAAGAGTTGCGTGCCTCCGCCGCGTGGGTGGCGGCGTGCACGACGTCAGGTACTTCGACCGGTTCGCGCCGGTCTACGACCTCGCGATGCCGCCCGCGGACCGCGGCCACCTCGCGCGCGGCCTCGCCGCCGCGGACGGACGCGTCGAACGCGTACTCGACGTCGGCGGCGGAACGGGCCGCGCTGCCCGCGCGCTCGCCAGGGACACCGCGGAGACCGACGGGAAGGACGTCACGGTGGTCGACGCGAGCGGGGAGATGCTCGCCGGAGCGCGCGACCGCGGCCTGCCGGTCGTCCGGGGGGACGCCGGCCGGCTGCCGTTCGCGGACGGCAGCGTCGACGCCGTGGTCGTCGTGGACGCCCTCCACCACTTCCCGGACCGCGACGCCGCCGTCCGCGACGCCGCGCGCGTGCTCCGGCCGGGCGGCGTGCTCGTCGTCCGCGACTTCGACCCGACGACGCTGCGCGGCCGCCTGCTCGTCGCCGCCGAGCGCGCCGTCCGCTTCCGGTCGGCGTTCGACGCGCCGGACGACCTCGCAGACCGGTTCCGCGCGGCGGGCCTGGACGCGCGCGTGGTCGACCGCGGGTTCGGCTACACCGTCGCCGGCGTCGCGCCGGGCGTGCCGTGACCGCGAACCGGGACCACCATTACCCCCCGCGCCGAACGCGCAGCCATGAAGCTGTACGACGCCGACCCGCGAGCGGTCGTCCGGTTCCTGCCCGGCGACCTGGCGGCGGTGTTCCTGCTCGTCCTCGTCGGCACCATCGAGCACGGGTCGCTGACGGCGAACCGGTACGCGGGCGTCCTGTTGCCGTTCCTCGTCGGCTGGTTCGTCGTGGCGCCGTTCGGCGGCGCCTACGACGAGCGCGTCCTGGAGTCGACGCGCGCGGCGATGGGGTACGCGGTGGCGTCCTGGCTGGGCGCGGACTTTCTCGGGCAGCTGTTGCGCGGCACCGACTACTTCCCGGGGAACGCCGACCCCGTCTTCTTCCTCGTGATGCTGGCCGTCGGCAGCGCCTTCCTCGTCGCCGCCAGGTTCGCGACGCTCGTGGTCGTCGACGTCCGCTCGTAGGCGCCAGTCACGCGCGGACCGCGAGCGCGACCGCGGTGAGGAGGCCGGCGACGGCGAGACCGGCGAGCACCGCGAACAGCGCGGGCGCCGAGAAGTACTGGAGGATGCCGCCCGCGAGCGCCGCGCCGCCGGCGCCGACGCCGAACACGCCGAGGTACGTGTACCCGTAGGAGAGCCCGCGCGTGCCGGCGGGCGTGTACAGCGCGACGGTCGCCTGGTACAGCGGCTGGATGACGAACAGCGTGAACCCGAGGAGCGCGCCGACGACCAGCAGCGGGACGAGGCCGGCGTCCGCGGCGGGGAGGAAGACCGCGGCGAGCGCGGCGAGCGCGCCGAACGTGGCCGCGATGGCTCGCTCCGTGGGGACGCGTTCGGTGAGCTTCCCGCCGACGTACTGGCCGAGCACGCCGACCGTGAGGATGCCCGCGTAGACGTACCGGTACGGTTCGAGCGTGCGGCCGGCGAACTCGACGGGCGCGAACGACGGGAGCGCGGACAGGAGGTCCGGGAGGAACGTCAGCACGCCGCGGTAGTAGAGGCCGGACAGCATCACGAGGACGAAGACGGCGGCGAACGGGCCGACGAGCAGGAGCTTCGACTCCGCGAGGAACTCCCAGAGCGAGGTGACGCCGACGTCGGCCCTGGAGTCGCCGCCGGCCGTCGACTCGCCGCCGTCGGTGGCGGTGACGGCGGCGCGCTCGTCGAAGCGCACGCGGACGGCCACGACGCCCGCGACGACGGCGGGGACGGCGAGCACCGCGGCGACGGCGCGCCAGTCCGCGAACAGCAGGAGGACGGCGACCGCGAGCGGGCCGGCCGCGGTGCCGACGTTGCCGGCCATGCCGTGGTAGGCGAACGCCTCGCCGCGCTGCTCGACGCCGGTGGAGATGAGCGACAGGCCGGAGGGGTGGTAGACGCTCGCGGCGATCCCCCAGAGGACGAGCGCGAGGGCGACGACGGGCAGCGACGGGGCGACGGCCAGCAGGAGGAACGACCCGGCCATGCCGAACAGGCACGCGGCGATGAGCCGTCGCGAGCCGACGCTGTCGGAGAGCACGCCGCCGGGGAGGGCGCCGAGGCCGAACAGCGCGTAGCCGGCGGCGACGACGGCGCCGACGGTGCCCTTTTCGACGGGGAACTCGGCCAGCCAGAGGGGGATGAGGATGGGGATGGAGAGCTCGTAGGTGTGCACCATCGCGTGGGCGAGCGCGACGAGTCCGACGATGGCGCGGTCGTTGCGGTTCACGGCTGCTACGTGGACAGTCGACGCTGACCCCTAAAGGCGTGTCCACTCGGGCAGCCGCTGCGAGCCATAACTTACAGGGGACGTACGACGAACGCACCCCGAACTATTATAGTGGTTGCTTCCTACATACTAGATGAACTATGACTGGGTACTACGACGTCCTTCTCGCGGTGCTCCCGGTCGCGCTGTTCGGTCTCAGCGGCGGTCTGTACGCCGCCGGCGTCGACCTCACGGCGGCCCTCACGCCCGGTGGGCTCGTCGCCACCGCTCTCACCGCGCACGGCCTCTTCGTGAACGACCCGTCCGGCAGCCGCCAGTCCACGCAGCCCCGCCACGACGCCGGGTTCGAGTCGGCGGACTGACTGTCAGGCTCGGATCAGCGGACTGACTGTCAGGCTCGGATCAGCGGACTGACCGCCGGGTTCGAGTCGGCGGACCGACGGCGACGCCGACCGACGACTGAGGCTTTTTCACGCCGTCGCGCGAACCCCGGGGCATGCCAGAGACGCTGTTCGTCGCCGACAGCGACGTCGTGGGCCTCGCCGAACCCGCCGACTACGTCGACGCGGTCAGGGAGGGGTACCGCCAGCGCGGCGAGGGCGCGCCAGCGAAGCCGCGTACGAAACTGCTGAACGACGACCCGCCGGGCATGTTCACCGCGTACGCCGCCGTCCTCCCCGAGACGGGCGCGATGGGCGGCTACATGTACAGCGCGGGCTTCGCGGACGCCGACGCGTGGTTCGTGACGCCGCTGTTCGACGCCGACACCGGCGAACCGCTCGCGGTGCTCGACGGCGCGCGCATGAACCCCTTCAAGACCGGCGCCGCTGGCGCCGTCGCCGTCGACGCGCTCGCCCGCGAGGACGCCAGCACGCTCGCCGTCGTCGGCAGCGGCGCGCAGGCACGGGGCCAGGTCCGCGCCACGGCGACCGTCCGCGACTTCGAAGACGTCCGCGTCTACTCGCCGACCGCCGAACACCGCGAGGCCTTCGCCGACGACCTCGACGGCCGCCTCGACGCGGCCGTCGACGCCGTCCCGTCGAGCGCGGACGCCGTCTCCGGCGCCGACGTCGTCGTCACCGCGACTACCGCCAGCGAACCGGTCTTCGACGGCGGCGACCTCGAGGACGGCGCGCACGTCACGGCGATGGGCCAGTACCACCCCGAGAAGCGCGAGCTCGACGTCGAGACCATCGAGCGCGCCGTCTACGTCCCGGACCTCCGCGAGCGCGTCACCCAGGACGCCGGTTCCTTCCTGTACGCGCTCGAGCAGGGCGCCGTCACCGAGGACCACGTCCACGCCGAACTCGGCGAGGTCGTCGCCGGGGCGGCGCCGGGCCGCCAGTCGCCCGACGACGTCACGGTCTTCGACAGCGGCGGCACCGGCATCGAGACGGCCGCCGCCGCGCACATGCTCTACGAGCGCGCGGCCGAGCGGGGACTGGGCACGGAGATCGAGTTCGCGCCGGCCAGCGAGGCGCTCACGGGCGAGTAGCGCGCCCACTCACCGACCGAGGGTTCAAGTGCGGAGCCGCGACCAACCGGGACCGTGACCCGGTGAGTGGCGCGGCGCGTCCAGCGACAGTGCGGCGGCGCGCGTCGCGGTCCGGTGCTGCCGCCGCCCGCGAGCCCTACACGTACGGCGCGACGCCGAGCGCCTCGACGAGCGGCACGCCCGCGGCCAGCGCGCCGACCAGGTAGCCGGCGATGGCGCCGCCGTTCAACAGCGGGAGCCCGGCGTGGGGGCGCCCGCGGAACACCAGCCGCATCAGCACCAGCAGGCCGACGAGCGTCCCGGCGATGGCCGTGAGCGCGGCGAGTTCGACGCCGAACACCTCGGGGGTGTCGAGGAAGAACGACGCGCTCGCGACGAGGATCGTCGGCATCACCGCGTCGCCCAGGCCGATGAAGTACGCCTCGCGGTCCGACGGCGCCGGCGCCGCTGCCGTCTCCGACTCGCCGTCGCCGCTCGCGTGCGTCTCGTCGTCCGTTTCGCCGACCGCGCCGTCGTCCGCTTCGGCCAGCGTGCCGTCGTCCGTTTCGCCGACCGCGCCGTCGTTCGCGGACTCCTCGCCGACCGCCCGGGTGTCCTCCAGGAACGAGTAGCCGGCGGTCGCCGGCACGACCAGGACGATGGGGAGCCGCAGCTCCATCACGCCCGACGCGAGCGTGAGCATGTGCTCGGTGCCGTAGACGCTGATGGCGTCGTAGACGGCGAGCACCGTCAGCAGCACGAGCGCGGGCAGCACGCCGAAGCTGATGCCGAACAGCGCGGCGGCGCCCATCCCGAGAATCGCGCCGGCCGCGTCGACGACGTACCACTCGGGGTGGAAGTACAGCGCGGCGACCAGGGCGGCGGCGGGCGCGTACGCCGCGAGGTTCACGCCCGACACGAGCACCGGCGGGAACACCACGGCGAACACGTAGGAGGCGATGAAGCCGCTGGTGAACAGCACGAACGCGCGCAGGATCCACTGCTGGTCGTACTTGATGACCAGCAGGATGCCGGCCGTCGCGACGAGGAGGACGGCGACGTAGAGGACGCTGTTTAGGGGGTTCTGGGGGTCCTCGGTGGACTGGAGGCCCGCTGTCTCGAACGGCTCGAGGAGCGCGAGCGCGCCGAACTGGACGACGAGAAACAGCGCGAGGACGCCGCCGAGGACGGCGCCGGCGCGCAGCGAGTCGTTCATGGCCGGTCCGTCGCGCCGGCCGTGCTTTGGCTTTGCGACTCGCGGCCCGGGCGGGCGCTACCGGACGTACAGCGTCTCGCCGACGAGCGCCGGGAGGTGGACGCCGCTGGAAGGCGTCACGGAGAGGTACGGGCGCTCGACGGGCCCGAAGACGTCGACGACGCGCCCGACGTCGTCGAGGTTCTGGTCGACGACGCCCTCGCCGATGTCGGGGTGTGCGTCGTCGTCGCAGCGCACGACGGCGACGTTCTGGACGGTGCGGACGACGCTGCCGGCGCGCTGCATCACTCGCGCAGCGCCGCCACGTAGGCGGCGACTGCCTGGAGGAGGTCGGACTTGCCGGCTTCGTCGGCGTCCTTGACGAGGACGCGCCCCGATGGCTCCCAGTGGCGCCGCGGGTACGAGACGTCGCGCTCGACGACGGCGTCGTAGCCGACCTGCTGGACGGCGGTCGCGACCTCGTCGAGCGTCGGGTCGTCGACGGCGAGCGACTCGGGGACGCGGCGGCCCTCGCGACGCGACAGGGAGGCGTCGAAGTACGCGGGCCAGATGACGTTCTCGACCATACGCGTCGTAGCGGGTCGCGCGGTTAAACGGTATCGGAGGCGACTGGCGGCGGCCCGGCGCCATTATTCGGAGGCGACTGGCGGCGGCCCGGCGCGGTTACTCGGAGGCGGTTGACAGCGCCTCGACGCGGTTATCGGCGAGCGAACAGGACGGCGCCGAGCACGGCGACGACGGCGGCGCCGACGCCGAAGCCGGGCACGGTGGTGCCGCTGTCACCGGCGTCTGCGGTCGTCGGTGCGGCGGTCGTCCCGGCGTCGGTGGTCGCCGTCGTGGTCGCCGCGTCGGTCGTTCCGGGGGTGGTCGTGGTGGCGTTGGCGTCCGCGTACGCGTCCGGGTGGAACGCCTGCGCCAGCTGGGTCATCGGTTCGACGACGCGTGGCGCTGGCTGGCTGATGTGGTTGGTGTCGACGACGACCACGTTGCCCTCCTCCCAGGCGGTGGTGTTCCGGACGGCCGAGTCCTCGGGGACGTACGACTCGCTATCGTTGCCCATCCGCTCCGGCTGGACCGGGACGACGACGTACTCGGGGTCCTGCTCGACGACGAACTCCGCCGAGAGCTGTGGGTAGGGGTTGCTGGTGTCGGCGTCGGCGGCGATGTTGTCGCCGCCGGCGCGCTCGACGACCTGCCCGACGAAGGTGTCGGGGCCGGCGGTGTAGCCGCCGCCCATGGCGAAGTAGACGCTCGGCCGGTCCTGGCCCTCGACGGCGGCTTCGACGGTCTCGACGCGGTCGCGCATCTCGGAGACGGTGGCGTCGGCGCCCTCGCAGGCGCCGCTGAGCCCGCCGACGACGCGGGTCTTCTCGTAGATGTCCTCGATGGACGCCGCCCGATCGAACCGGTAGACGGTGACGCCGGCGTTCCGGAGCTGCGTGGCCGTCTCGTTGTCGATGGTGTTCGGCGCGAGCACGAGGTCGGGGTCGAGGCTGATGACCTGCTCGGTGTTCACCGTCGAGGGGTTCCCGGAGGTGACGACCTCCCGGGAGTCCGAGCCCTCGAGGAAGCCGGCGAACTGGGAGACGCCGACGACCTTCTCGCGGGCGCCGATCTCCCACATCGTCTGGGCTGCGCTGGGGTTGAGGGTGACGACGCGCTCTGGTTCGCTGTCGACGGTGACCTCGTGGCCGCTGGCGTCGGTGGCGGTGACCGGGAACTCGCAGTCGAGTTCCTGGGCCGAGGCGGCGTCCGCTGCGCCCGCCGTGCCCATCGCGCCCGCGAACCCGGCCGCGGGCGCGACGGCGGACAACAGTAGTAGAACTACACCAACTGCGGTTGTAATCCGTCGCATGTGGGGGAGACGGTGCTAGCGCAATAAATATTTGCCTAAAGAAATTAGAGTTGAACAGCACGGATGCGCACCGCCACTCGCGCCAGCGCCTGGACGGCCGGCACGCTCGCCGCGCTCGTCGGCGTGATGCTCGTCAGCGCCACGGTCGGCCCCGTCGACATCGACGCCGTCAGCGTCGCGCTCGCCGCGCTGGACGCGCTCGCGCTCCCCTCCGCCGTCACCGTCTACGCCTCGCCGGCCGCGCTGCCGGGCGTCGGCGAGGTGCCGTGGCCGCGCTTCGACGTCGTCTACGCGTCGCCGCTGGACTTCGCGGTGTCCGGGCAGGCCCAGTACATCGTCGGCGAGATCCGCCTGCCGCGCATCGCGCTCGGCGCCGTCGTCGGCGCCGCGCTCGCCATCTCCGGCGCCGTCATGCAGGGGTTCTTCCGGAACCCGATGGCCGACCCCTCCATCATCGGCGTCTCATCGGGCGCCGCCGTCGGCGCCGTCTCCGCCATCGCCTTTCCCCTGCTGCTGCCGACCGGCGTCCAGCTGTCGGCGTTCCTCGGCGCGCTCGTCGCCGCGTTCGCCGTCTACCTGCTCGCGTCCCAGGACGGCCGGACGCCCGTCGCCACCCTCCTGCTCGCGGGCGTCGCCGTCCAGACGTTCCTCGGCGCCGTCACCTCCTACCTCGTCGTCCACTCCGGCCGCAGCATCCGCGAGGCGATGTACTGGCTGATGGGGAACCTCCACGCCGCCGGCTGGCACGACGTCGAGGTCGCGCTCCCGGTCGTCGTCGTCGGGAGCGTCGTCCTGCTCGCGTACGCCCGCGACCTGAACGTCCTGCTCGCCGGCGAGGAGGACGCCCACGCGCTCGGCGTCGAGGTCGAGCGCACGAAACGCGTCCTGCTCGCCGTCTCCAGTCTCGTCACGGCCGCCGCCGTCTCCGTCGCGGGCGTCATCGGGTTCGTCGGCCTCGTCGTCCCGCACGTGATGCGGCTGCTCGTCGGCCCCGACCACCGCGTCCTCCTGCCGACGTCCGCGTTCGCGGGCGGCGCGTTCCTCGTCGCCGCGGACACCGTCGCGCGCGCCGGCGCCGCCGAACTGCCCGTCGGCATCGTGACGGCGTTCGTCGGCGCGCCGTTCTTCCTCTACCTGCTGCGCAACCGGGAGGTGCACGCGCTGTGACCCTGGACGTCCGCGACGTCGACGTGGAACTCGGCGGCCAGCAGATCCTCGACGCGGTGAGCGCGAGCGTCGGCGACGGCCGCCTCGTCGGCGTCGTCGGGCCGAACGGCGCCGGGAAGTCGACGCTGCTGCGCGCGATGAACGGCGTCGTCGACCCCGACGCCGGGACCGTGCTCGTCGACGACGAGGCGGTCCAGGACCTCTCCTCGCGGGCGACGAGCCGCCGCATCGCGAGCGTCCCCCAGGAGTCGGCCCTCGGGTTCGACTTCACCGTCGCCGAAGTCGTCGAGATGGGCCGGCACGCCCACGTGCCGCGGTTCGGCGCCGACCCGGAGCCGGACGCCGTCGAGCGCGCGATGGAGCGCGCGGAGGTCGCGGCGTTCGCGGACCGCGCGTTCACGTCGCTGTCCGGCGGCGAGAAGCAGCGCGTGCTACTGGCGCGCGCGCTCGCCCAGCAGGCGCCCGTCCTGTTGCTCGACGAGCCGACCGCGAGCCTCGACGTCAACCACCAGGTGCGGACCCTGGAACTGGTCCGCGGGCTCGCCGACGACGCCGACCGCGCGGTCGTCGCCGCCATCCACGACCTCGACCTCGCGGCGCGGTACTGCGACGAGCTCGTGCTCGTCGCGGACGGCCGCGTGCTCGACTCGGGGCTCGCGGCCTCCGTGCTGACGCCCGGCGCCGTGAGGGAGGCCTTCGACGCGCGCGTCGCCGTCGGCACCGACCCGGCGACCGGCGAACCGACGGTCACGCCCCTCCCGGAGGCGGACGGCGAACTGGACCGCCGCGTGCACGTCCTCGGCGGCGGCGACGCGGCGACGCCGGTGCTGCGCGCGCTCGCGGACGCCGGCGCGGCGGTCACGCTCGGCCCCGTCGGCGAGGGCGCCCTCGACCACGAGACCGCGCGCCGGTTCGGGTTCGACGCGGTGACGACGCGGCCGCTGTCCGCGCCGGACGCGGACTCGGTCGCTCGCGCACGCGAGCACGTCGAGCGCGCGGACGCCGTCGTCGTCCCCGCTCCGGCCGTCGACGTCGGCGCGAACCCCGAACTCCGGCGGGCGGCGCCGCGAGCCGTGGTCGTCGGCGACGACGCGGACGTGGACGCCTGGCAGGTCGCCGGGGACGGCGTCGTGGACGCGCTCGCCGCGCTCGACGACGCGGACGCCGAGACGCCGTTCGCCGTCGCGGACGGCGGCGAGCGGTCGTGAGACGCGCTCGCGGCCACGGTACGGGCCGGCCGAACGGACGGCGGTGCGTCGCGCCGAGGCCGGGCCGCCTATGTGTGTCGCACGCACAGGGGTAGCCATGCGTCGCGTGGTCGCCGCCGTGGTCGTGCTGCTGGTCGCCGTGCCGGTCGCGGGCGGCGCGCTCGCCGGCCCCGCGCCGACGGCCGTCGCCGACGAGGCCGACGCGTCGGCGTCGGCGACCGGGAGCGCCGTCGAATCGACGACCGACCGCGCTCGGGCGGCCCAGCGGGCGACCGGCGCGCGGGACGGCCCCACCATCGAGAAGCACGTCCGCCTGTTCCTCACGCCCGACCGGCCCGGCGAGGTCGACGTCGAGGTGACCTACCAGGTCCCCGACGGGGTCTCGCGGCTCGAGGTGAACGTCCCCGGGGACGCCCGCGAGGTGGAGAGCGCGGCGTTCACCGCCACGGACGGCGCCTACGAGTGGGACGGCGAGACGGACCCCGCCGTGCTGTCGTTCTCGCTGCCGGCGAACCAGAGCGCGACCGGCGCCCGGTCACCGAGCGTCGCCCAGGACGGCCAGTACGCGTTCGTCGACACCGGCCCGTGGGCGGTCGTGCGCGTGCCGGGCCTCCAGACCGGGTGGTCCTACCGGGGGTCGAAGCCGACGCTCGAACAGGAGGTCAGCGTCGGCGGCGAGGGGTCGACGGGCGGCGAGATCGCGTACCTCGGACCGGGCGAGACGTACACGCGGACGGCGAACGGCCAGGAGTTCACGCTCGCGGTGCCCGACAGCGCGGACCTCGCGGCGCCGCCCGGGGAGATCCTGGACGCGCTCGCCGCGGCGGCGGGCCGGTTCGACGTCGGCGCGCGCGACGACGAGGTGTGGTTCGTGGCGGCGCCGGCGGGCGCCGACTGGGGCGTCCGGGGCGTGGAGTACGGCGGCACCGACGCGTGGGTGCTCGCGGACTCGCCGCTGGACGAACCGGGCAACGTCTGGTTCCACGAGTACGTCCACACGCGGCAGGCGTTCGACACGGCGTCCAGCGGCCGCTGGGTGACCGAGGCGGCGGCGGAGTACTACTCGGCGCTGCTGGCGCTGCGCACCGGCTACGTCGACTTCGAGGCGTTCGAGACGTACCTCTCGTACGGCGAGCGCGAGCCGTGGCGGAGCGCCGTGCTCGCGTCCCCCTCGACGTGGGCGGGCGGCGCGAACTACGTGAAGGGGAGCCTCGTGTGGGGCGCCGTCGACCGCCGGGTCAGGCTCGCCACGAACAGTTCGGCGACGATGGCGGACGTCTTCTACCGCCTGAACGAGCGGGACGACCGCGTGACGAACGCCGACGTGCTCGCGGCGGTCGACGACGCCGCAGGTCCGGCGGTCGCGGACTACGGGCGGCGGTACACGGAGACGGACCGCGTGCCGTCGATGTGGTCCCGCGGCGAGCACGCCGAGGCGTTCGGGACGGCGCCGCCGCGCATGACCTACGAGCACACGGAGTTCGTCGTCGAGGGCCCGTTCCGGAACGAGACGTTCTCGTCGCCGCCGACGCTGTACGTCGGGGAGACGCTGACCGTCGCGTCGTCCGTGACCAACGAGGGCGGGCGGACCGGCGAGTACAGCGCCGGCGTCTCGCTGGACGGCCGCTCGCTGGCGTCGGCGAGCGGCGACCTGGCGCCAGGCGAGTCGGAGGGCCTCTCGGTCGGGAACGCCCTCGAGGAGCCGGGGACCTACGAGATAGCCGTCGGCCGGAGCACCACCGACGTCACCGTCCGCGAACCGGCGTCGGTCGCGGTCGACTCGCTGTCCGTCTCGACCGAGAACCCGCGCACCGGGGAGAACGTGACCGTGACGCTCGCGCTGTCGAACCCCACGGACGCGTACGCGGCCGGCCCCGTCGACGTGACGGTCGACGGCGAGACGGTCGCGTCGGTCGAGGCGGCGCTCGCGCCCGGCGCGTCGACCACGCGGTCCCTGTCGGTGCGGATGGACGCCGGCGGCAGCCGGCAGGTCGCGGCCGGCGGCGAGTCCGTCGCGGTGCGCGTCGGCGTCGCCTCCGGCGGAGACGGCGGCACCGACACGGAGATTCCCGGCTTCGGCGCTGCCGTCGCCGCCGTCGCCGTGCTCGCGGCGGCCGCGCTCGCCGGCCGCGGCTGAACGACCCCGGGAGCCGCGAGTTTATCAGCCGTCCCGCCCAACCCCGCGCCGTGACGACCCGCGCACGCGCCGCCCTCGCCGCCGTCGCACTGCTCGTCGCCGCCGGCTGTCTCGGCTCGCTGCCCGGTTCGCCGGGGTCCTCGCCCGCCGAGAACCGGACCGCGACCGTGGTCGACGTCGTGGACGGCGACACCGTCGACGTCCGGTTCGCGGACGGCACGGAGGACACCGTCCGCCTGCTCGGCGTGGACACGCCCGAGGTGTACGCCGACAACTCGCCCGCCGAGTTCGAGGGCGTCCCGGACACCGAGGCCGGCCGGTCGTGCCTGCGGTCGTGGGGCGAGCGCGCCGGCGAGTACGCGCGCGACCGCCTCGCGGGCGAGACGGTCACCGTCGCGCTCGACCCGGAGAGCGACCGCCGCGGCGGCTACGACCGCCTGCTCGCGTACGTCTACGTCGACGACGAGTCGTTCAACCGCGCGCTCGTCGAGTCCGGGTACGCGCGCCTCTACGACACCGAGTTCGGGGCCCGCGACGACTACGCCGCCCTCGAGCGGCGGGCCCGCGAGCACGGGACCGGGCTCTGGTCGTGCGCGGCCTGACCGCCCAATCCGGTGCCCGGCGGTGGGCCGCCGAACGGCGGGCCGCGGAAGGCTTATTCCGCGCGCACGGGGATTCCGAGACGTGACGTCGAACGGCAGCGACGCCGGCGACGCCCCGGGGCGCCTGCGGGCGGCCCTGGCGGCGCGGTTCGGCGTCGACGAGCGCGCGCTCGCCGTCCTCCGGGCAGCGCTCGCCGCGCTCGTCGTCGTCGACCTCGCGCTGCGGGCGCGGCACCTGACCGCGTTCTACACCGACGCGGGCGTGCTGCCGCGCTCGCTGCTCGCCGAGCAGTACGGCGTCCTCGCGCAGTTCTCGCTGCACGCGCTCTCCGGCGCGGCGTGGGCGCAGGCGCTGCTGTTCGGCGCGACCGCGGTCGCCGCGCTCGCGATGCTCGCCGGCTACCGCACGACGCTCGCGACGCTCGCGACGGGCGTGCTGGTGACGTCGCTGCACTACCGGAACCCGCTCGTGCTGAACAGCGGCGACACGCTGCTGCGGATGCTGTTCCTCTGGGGCGTGTTCGTCCCGCTCGGGCGGCGGTGGTCCGTCGACGCGCTTGCCGACCGAACGCCGGACGCCAGCGACGGCCGCGTCGCGAGCGTCGCGACCGCCGGCCTGCTGGTGCAGGTCGTCGTCGTGTACGCGACCAACGCCGTCCTGAAACTCCGGGGCGACCGCTGGCTGGCCGGCGACGCCACCGAGCGCGTGCTCCACCTCGACATGTTCACCGTGCTGCTCGGGGACGCCCTCGCGGAGTACCCGGCGCTGCTGTCCGCGCTCGACCGCGTCTGGCTCGCGATGCTCGTCGGCTCCGTGCTGCTGGTCGCGCTGACCGGGTGGCTGCGCGCGGCGTTCGCCGCCGCGTTCGCCGCGGCCCACGCGGGCATGCTGGCGACGATGCAGCTCGGCGTCTTCCCGCTGGTCTCGGTCGCCGCGCTCGTTCCGTTCCTCCCGCCGGCGGTCTGGGACCGCCTGCCCGGGTGGCGCCGGACGCCGGGCGTCCGGAGGCTGCCAGTCGAACGCTGGGCGCGCCGCGTCGACGGGGCGCTCCCGCTTCTCGCGCTCCCTCGCCCGCCTCGGGCGCTCGTCCGCTGGAAGCGCCGCGTCCTGCCGCCGCTGCTCGGCGTCCTGCTGGTCGGCCTCGTGGCGTGGAACGCCGCGACGGTCGGCCTCGTGGGCGTGCCGGCCGCCGCGCCGGTCGACGAGTCGCCGGAGCCGCGCTGGGACATGTTCGCGCCGACGCCGGCGGACACGGACTACTGGGTGGTCGCGCCCGGCCGCCTCGCGCCCGGCGAGCGCGTCGACGCGTTCCACGGCGGACCCGTGCGGTGGGCGGAACCGCCCGACGTCGCCGCGAGCTACCCCTCGTCGTCGTGGCGGAAGTACGTCGCGAACCTCCGCGGCGGCGACCCGGCGCTCGCGGCGGGGTTCGCCGAGTACCTCTGCACGCGGCCCGGCGCGCCCGAGGGCCTCCGCTCCGTCGAGGTGTACGTCGTCGAGGAGGCCGTCGTCCTCGACGGCGAGGGGGAGACGGAGCGCGTCCGCCTCGCGGCCCGGAACTGCTCGGGCGGCTGACCGCGGCGCGCCGAATCGCCTCGAACACAGGCTTTTAGCGCTGCGAGCGGCACTGTACGGTCATGCCAATTGATGGCACGTACCTCAAGGAGGCGGCCGGGGCGTCGCTGGAGGTCCCACAGGACGTCACGGACGCGGTCCGGGACGTCATCTCGGACGTCCGCGCGGACGGCGACGACGCCGTCCGGAAGTTCACGCGGCGGTGGGACGACGTCGACCGCGAGGACCTCCGGGTGTCCGACGCGGAGATCGCTTCCGCCCGCGAGGACCTCTCGGCGGACGAACGCGAGGCGATCGACCACACCATCCGGAACGTCCGCCGGTTCCACGAGGAGCAACGCGAGCACATCCAGTCCTTCGAGCGGGAGTTCCAGGACGGCGTCGTCCTCGGTCAGCGGATCGTCCCCGTCGAGTGCGCGGGCGTCTACGTCCCGGGCGGCCGGCACCCGCTGGTCGCCGCGCCGGCGATGTCCATCGTGCCCGCGCGGATCGCTGGCGTCGACCGGGTCGTCGCGTGCGCGCCGCCCCAGCCCGACGGGTCCATCCAGTCCGCGCAGCTGTACGCGATGGACAGCGCGGGTGCCGACGAGATCTACGTCGCCGGCGGCTCGCAGGCCGTCGCCGCGATGGCGTACGGCACCGAGACCATCCCGGGCGTCGACCAGATCGCGGGCCCCGGGAACGTGTTCACCACCGAGGCCAAGCGGCAGGTGTACGGCCACGTCGGCATCGACTTCCTCGCCGGTCCGACGGAGGTCCTGATCGTCGCCGACGAGTCGGTCGACCCCGGCCTCGTCGCGACGGACCTGCTCGCGCAGGCCGAACACGACCCGAACTCGCGGCCCGTCCTCGTGGACCTCGACGAGGACCACGCCCGCGCGGTGACGGAGGCCCTCCACGACCAGCTGCCGGGCCTGCGAACCGAGGACGTCGCCCGCGAGTGCTGGACGGAGAACGGCGAAGTGCTCGTCGTCGAGGACCGCGCGGCGGCCGTCGACGCCGCGAACGAGTACGCGATGGAGCACCTCCAGTTGATGGTCGAGTCCCCGCGGGAGCTCGTCGAGGACCTCCGGAACTACGGGTCGCTGTTCATCGGCGAGCACTCGCCGGTCGTGTTCGGCGACAAGGCCGTCGGCACCAACCACTGCCTCCCGACGCTCGAGGTCTCGCGGTACAGCGGCGGCATCTGGGTGGGGACGTACCTGAAGACGCTCACCCACCAGGAGGCGACCGCGGAGGGAGCGGCCGACGTCGCACAGTGGGCCGCCCGCATCTGCGAACTCGAGGGCACCCACGCCCACCAGCTCTCCGCGGAGGCGCGACTGCGCGATGACTGACCGCCGCGACCGCGGGGGACCGATGCTGGCCGACCGGACCGCGTTCGTCACGGGCGGCAGTCAGGGGATCGGCCGGGAGATCGCGCTCACGCTCGCCGACGAGGGGGCGAACGTCGCCGTCGCGGCGCGCGGCGACGGCATCCACGACACCGCCGCGGCGATCGGCGACGGGGCGCTCGCCGTCGAGACGGACGTCACCGACGAGTCGTCCGTGGCGTCGTCCGTCGAGGCCACCGTCGAGGCGTTCGGCGGGCTCGACGTCCTCGTGAACAACGCCGGCATCGCGGGCCCGACCGCTCCCGTCGAGGAGGTGACCGTCGAGGAGTGGGAGCACACGATGGACGTCAACGTCACGGGCATGTTCCGGACCGTGAAACACGCCGCCGGGCACCTCCGGGACAGCGACGCCGGCCGCGTCGTGAACGTCTCCTCGATCAGCGGGAAGCGCCCGCTCGCGAAGCGCACGCCGTACGCGGCCTCGAAGATGGCCGTCATCGGGCTGACGCGCACGCTGGCGTTCGAGTTCGGCGACGACGACGTCACCGTGAACGCGGTCTGTCCCGGCGCGACGAAGGGGCCGCGCATCGAGGCGGTCATCGAGGCGCAGGCCGCGGAACTCGACGTCTCCTACGAGGAGGCCAGGCGCCGCCTGTTCACCGAGAACGCCGCGCTCGGCGACCTCGTCGAGGCCGGGGACGTCGCCGACATGGTCGCGTACCTCGCCAGCGAGAAGGCCGACCACGTGACGGCGGAGGACGTCAACGTCAGCGCCGGCAGCGTCTGGTACTGACGCCGACCGGACGCCCGGGACGGGGATTCAGTCCGCGGCGAGGACGGCCGCGAGGTCCTCGCACCACGCGAGCAGCCGTTCGTCGTCCCCGTACCCGCCGACCACCTGCACGCCGACCGGCAGGCCGTCGACCTCGCCGGCCGGGAGGTTGACCGCGGGGACGCAGGCGTGCGTCCACGGCACGTCCATGACGGGGTCGCCGGTCGAGTCGATGCCGGCCGGTGCCGGGCCCGGCGCCGACGGGGCGACCCAGGCGTCGACGCCGTGTTCCGCCCTGGCGTCCTCGAGGCGGTCGCGGAGCGCCCAGCGGCCGTTCCGCGCGTCCACGAGGTCGCCGACTTCGACCGCGCGGCCGTCCGCCAGGAGCTCCCGGGTGCTGGCCGCGTAGTGGTCGCCGTACTCGGCGGACAGCTCGCCGTGTTCGAGTGCGGCCTCCGCGGCGACCAGCCGCCCGTGGCGGTCGTCGACCGTCGCCGCGTCAGCGAGGACGTCGGTCTCCCGGACCTCGTAGCCGGCGTCCCGGAGCGCGGCGACGCGGCGCCGGAAGTGCGCGACGGCCTCCTCGTCGGCCTGCGAGACGTACGCGTCGTCGGGCACGCCGAGCACGGGGTCCCCGTCGGGGGCGTCCGCCGACCAGTCCTCGTAGACCACGGGCGCGGCGAGCCGGGCGCCGGCGACGTCCTGCGTGAAGTAGCCGGCGTGGTCCGCGGACGGCGACAGCTGCACGATGCCGCCGAACGGGACGCGGTCGTACGTCGGCTTCACGCCGACGACGCCGCAGAACGCGGCGGGCCGCACGATCGACCCCATCGTCTGCGTGCCGAGCGCGAGCGGCGTCACGCCCGCCGCGACGGCCGCGGCGCTCCCCGACGACGACCCGCCGGGCGTGTGCGCGAGGTCGTGGGGGTTCCGCGTCGGGCCGGGTTCGAAGTACGCGAACTCGGCGGTGACGGTCTTCCCGAAGACGAACGCGCCGGCGTCCAAAAGCGCCGTGACCACGTCCGCCTGCGGGCCGGCGAGCGCCTCCGGGGGCACCGTCGACCCCGCGCGCGTCTCGAACCCGTCGACGTGGTAGATGTCCTTCACGCCGACCGGGACGCCGTACAGCGGTGGCCTGTCGTCGGGGTCGTCCCCGGTTCCGAGCGACGCGGCGGTCGCCCGGACGCGCTCGCGCCGCCCGTCCTCGGGGACGAACGCCGCGACGTCGTCCTCGACGGCGTCGAACCGGTCGAGGCACCGCTCGACGTACTCGCTCGGCGTCGCGTCGCCGTCCCGTAGCTCGCGGACGGCGTCCGCCAGCCGGTTCTCGTGGGTCGTCATCGTGTGTCGTGAGGGTGGGCGCGCGTTTGAGTCCACGGGTCGGCGAACCCGCCGCCCGGGAGAGGGGTGTTCAGTACGGCAGGAAGTACAGGCCGACGGCGAACACGGGCGTGAGCACGATCATGATGATCATCGTGTACCCGAGGATGTCCCGGGCCCGCACCTTCGTCAGGCCGAGCAGCGGAATCGCCCAGAACGGCTGGAACATGTTCGTCCACATGTCGCCGGTGCCGTACGCGATGATGGCCTTCCCGGGCGAGACGCCGAGTTCGACGGCGGTGCCGCCGATGATGCCGCCGATGATGCCCCACTCGCCGCCGCCGCTCGGGACGAAGAGGTTCATGAACCCGCCGAGCAGCCACGCGATGACCGGGAACGTCGCCGGGGTCGCGATCTCGAGCAGGCCCTCCGCGATCAGGTCCGAGAGCCCGGAGCCGCTGATGATGCCGAGGATGCCGGCGTAGAACGGGAACTGCAGGATGATGCCGGCGGCGCCCTCGGTCGCGTCCCGGATCGCCTCCATGTACGCCCGCGGCGTCCCGTGCAGGAACAGTCCGAGCGCGATGAAGATGAAGTTGAAGAGGTTCAGGTCGAGGGCCTCGCCGATAGTGCCGACCTGCGCGAGGTAGTCGACGATGTAGACGACCATCCCGAGGCCGATGAGGTACGCGATGATGCGGCTGTCGTTGACGCGGTCGGCGGGCATGGCCGCCTCGGTGCCGCCGTCGGTCTGGGGTTCGGGGTCGGTCGGCTCGGAGAGCGCGTCCACGTCGTCGGTCTCGAGGAGGCTGGGCGCGTACTCCTCGATGCCGTCGGCGTGCTCTTCTTTGGGCGCGAGGAAGTACAGGGTGATGGTGACCGTGACGAGCACGAGCACGGCCAGCCCGAACGCGTACATCGTGAACACGGACTCCGAGAGCGGGACGACGCCGATGACGTCGACGAAGGGGTGGTCGTCGGTCGCGGACAGCAGGCCGGCGCTCGAGGACGGCCCGACGTGCCAGATGACCTGGCTGGTGTAGCCGGCCGCACACAGCAGGGGGTAGTGGAACGTCTTGCCGCGCTTGTGGCCGGCGCGCGCGACGAAGATGGCGAAGATGGCGCCGACGATGAGGCCGACCCCCCAGTGGAAGTACCCGCCCATCATGCCGACGACGCCCGTCGCGGCCGCCGCCTGCTTGTTGTCGTCCGGCCACGACGCCAGCCGGTCGAGGTAGTCGCTGACGAAGTCCGAGTCGGCGACGGCGTAGCCCGTCACGAGGATGAGGACCATCTGCATCGCGAACGTCAGCAGCGTCCAGAAGCCGCCGTACCAGTTCCGGACGTTCTCGACGGGGCCGTCCGGCGTCGCGAGGTTCGCCGCGATGTACGCGATGATGGTCAAAAGCACCGCGAACAGGAACGGGTTCGGGATCCACTTCTCCGACCAGTTGGCCATCCGCTGTCCGACTCTCTGTACTCGACTGCGGGATGTTGCCATGGGGCGTACCCTGGCGTAGTATATCATAAATGTTTGGATGAAGTCGGGGACGTACCAGGCCGCAATACTGACGCCGCACCACCGGAGCGTCCGGACGACGCCACGGAACCGCTGGTTCGACGGCGTCGGCGTTCGCGTAATGTGTGCCCTCCTACATGTCTGCCGGGCGGAACGTAGTGGGTGGCACGGGCGTCCCGCTAGCCCGAGTTCTATGTGGGCGGGTCTCGTAGCCGGCGCCGATGGCCACGGGAGGACGGTTCGACGACGTGTACGCCGGCTGGCTGGTGGTCGCGGGCTGCTTTCTCGGCTCGTTCGTCGTCTTCGGACTGTCGTACTCCTTCGGCGTCTTCTTCGACCCCGTGCTCGAGGCGTTCGGCGCGCCGCGGTCGACCACGTCCACGGCGTTCGGCGTCCAGACCGTCGCGCTGTACGTCGGCGCCGTCGGCGTCGGCGCGCTCGTCGACCGGTACGGGCCCCGGCGCGCGCTCGCCGCGGCAGCACTCGTGCTCTGTGCGGGCCTGCTCGCCACCAGCCGGACGACCTCCCTGCCGGCGTTCGTCCTCACGTACGGCGTCGTCACGGGCGCCGGCCTGAGCGTCGTCTTCGTGGTCGCGTACGCGACGCCCGCGCGGTGGTTCGACCGCCGCGTCGGCCTCGCCAGCGGCCTCGCCTCCGCCGGCCTCGGCGTCGGCATGCTCGTCGTGTCGCCGGCCGCCGCCGCGCTCGTCGCCCGCGTCGGCTGGCGGGACGCCCTCGTCTGGCTCGCGGTCGGCGTCGCCGTCGCCCTCGGCGCCGCGACCGCCCTCGTGCGCGAGGACCCCGGGTCGGGCGCGCCACCCGCGGGCGAGTTCCCGGACGGCGTCGACACGGACGACGCACGGACGCTCCGCGCGCTCTTCGACGCGGTCGCCGGCGTCGCCCGGACGCCCGCGTTCGCGCTGACGTTCCTCGGGTGGATTGCCGTCTTCGGGTCGCTGTACGTCGTCCTCGTGAACCTCGTCGTCTACGGGACTGACGTCGGGCTGTCCCGGACTGCCGGCGCGACGGCGCTGAGCGTGCTCGGCGCCGCCAGCGCCGCCGGTCGCGTCGCCATCGGCTTCTTCGGCGACCGGCTCGGCCGGGTTCGCGTGTTCGTGGCCTGTTCGGCGGCGATGGGCGCCTTCACCGCCGCGCTCGCCGCCGTCGACTCCGCGCTCGGGCTCTGGACGTTCGCGGCGGCGTTCGGGCTCGCGTACGGCGGCAACGGCGCGCTGCTCGCGCCGCTGACCGCCCACCTGTTCGGCCGCGCGAACATCAACGCCGTCTTCGGCCTCGTCTCGACATCGTTCGCCGTCAGCGGCCTCGTCGCCCCCTACCTCGCCGGCGTCGGCTACGAGTCGTTCGGCTCGTACGACCCCGTGTTCGCCGCGACAGGCGCGGTCGCCGTCGCGGGCGCGCTCGCGGTGTTCGCGGCGGACCGGACCCGCAGCGAGTGACCGCCCCGCCGAGCGCCCGCGAGAACGAACACTGAAGCCGCTGGCGCGCCTCCCTCCGGCCGATGCCGCGAATCGACCGGCTGCGCGTCTACCCCGTGAAGGGCCTCGACGGCGTCGACGTCGAGCGCGCCCAGGTCCGGCCGGGCGGGACGCTCGCCGACGACCGCGCGTTCGCGCTCTTCGACGCCGACGGCGACGTCGTCAACGGCAAGCGCACGGCCCGCGTCCACGCCCTCGACACCGACTACGACCCCGAGACCCGGACGTTCACGGTGGAGCCGCCGGCCGGCGAGACGGCGCGCTTCGACCTCGCGGACGACCCCGGCGGCGCCGAAGCGTGGTTCTCGGAGTTCTTCGACCTCGACCTCGCGCTGGAGCGCGACGACGACCTCGGGTACGTCGACCGCCGCGACCACGGGCCGTCCGTCGTCAGCACCGCGACCTGCCGCGAGGTGGCGTCGTGGTTCGACGGCCTCACCGCGGAGAACGTCCGCCGGCGGCTCCGCGCGAACGTCGAAGTCGCCGGCGTCCCCGCGTTCTGGGAGGACCGCTTCGTCGGCGGCGGCGCGCCCGCCTTCGACGCCGGCGGCGTCCGCGTCGAGGGCGTGAAGCCGTGTGGGCGCTGCGTCGTCCCCGAGCGCGACCCCGACACCGGCGACCCCACGCCGCGGTTCCGCGAGACGTTCCTCCGGCGCCGCGAGGAGACGTTCCCCGAGTGGGCCGACAGCGACGCCTTCGACCACTACTACGCGCTGATGCTCATCGCGACCGTCCCGGAGACCGACCGGGGCGAGACGCTCTCCGTGGGCGACGACGTGGCCGTCGTCGACGACTGACCGGAGGCAGGCCGGCGCGCGCGACTCGCCTCGCGGGTAGAACCCCCACGGGCCGACCGGATTCCGTGCCCCTTTCACGGAGCCCGCCCGAGCAGGACGTACTGTGGTACCGAACCCGTTCAGCGCCCTCCTCCTCGGAATCGGCCTCGCCCTCTCCCGGGTCGGGCTGATCGCCGAGGACCGCGCGCGGCGCGCCACGGAGCTGTCGTGGCCGCGCATCGTCACCGGCGTCGCGCGCATGTCCAAGAGCGCCGCCGACGTCGCCATGGTGGGCGTCGCCCTCGGGAACGCCGCCATCGCCGGCGTCGGGTTCGCCGGCCCCTACTGGGGCGCCGCGTTCAGCCTCGGCGGCGGCCTCGCGGCGGGCACCATCGCGCTCGTCTCCCAGCGGTTCGGCGCCGGCGCGTACGACCAGCTCGGCCAGGCCATCCGGTCGAGCGCCGCGCTCACCGTCGCCGCGACCCTCCCCGTCGCCGCCCTCTTCTACCTCGCGCCCGCCGCGCTCATCGGCGTGCTCACCGACGACCCGCAGGCGGTCCGGTACGGCGCCGACTACCTGCGCGTGCTCGCCGTCGGCGTGCCAGTCGCCGGCCTGAACCTCATCGGCTCTCGCGCGCTCATCGGCGCCGACGACGCCTGGACCGCGATGGTGCTGCGCGCGGGCGGCGCCGTCCTCAACGTCGCCCTGAACGCCGTGTTCATCTTCGTGCTCGGCTTGGGCGTCGTCGGCGCCGCGCTCGGCACCGTCGTCAGCAACGTCGTCGTCGTCGCCGCGTTCGCGGTCGGACTGACGCGCGGCCGCCTCCCGCTCGTCGGCGCGTTCCCCGTCTCCATCTCGCTGACCGGCCGGTACTGGCAGTCCGACACCTGCCGCGACGTCGTCTCCATCGGCCTGCCGGTCGTCGGCCGGAACTCCGTGTGGACCGTCGCGCGGTTCCCGCTGCTGGCGTTCGTCGGCCTGTTCGGCTCGCCGACGGTGGCGGCGTACATCGTCACGCGCCGCATCTGGGGCATCATGAACGCGCCCGGCTGGGGCTTCGGGCTCGCCGCGTCCAGCCTCGTCGGCCAGGAGCTCGGGAAGAACGACGAGGACACCGCGGCCTCCTACGGCCGCGAGATCGCGCGGTTCTCGGTGGCGTCGTACGCCGTCGCCGCGCTCGCCGTCGTCGCGTTCGCCCCCGAGATCGTCGGGCTGTTCGTCGACGACCCGAGCGACCCCAGCGTCCCCATCGCCGTCGGCATGGTGTACGCCGCCGCCGCGGCCATCGTCCCCCAGGGCGTCACGAGCGCCGTCGCGGGCGCGCTCGACGCCACCGGCGACACGCGCTGGCCGTTCTACAGCCGCATCGTCGGCATGTTCGGGCTCGCCATCCCCCTGGTCTACCTCGGCGCCACCACGGGCCTCGGCGTCCTCGGCATCTACCTGTCGTTTTTCGCCGAGACGGTGATCCCCGCCGCCATCAACTACTACCGGTTCGCGACCGGGAAGTGGCGCGCCATCAGCCGCAGCTACCGGCCGGACGCCGCGCTCGACGACTGACGACGGGCGCTCCCGGCCCGGACCGTCGGCGGTCAGAACCGCTCCGGCGACAGTGGCTCCAGCAGGCGCTCGTCGGCGGCCGTCGCCTCGCCGCGGATCTCCGCGGCGAGCAGGTCGGCGACGGCGGGCGCGAGCGTGACGCCGAGCCCGGACATCCCGACCGCCTCGTAGAACCCCGTGACCGCGGACTCGCCGACGACGGGGTGGCCGTCCGGCGTCACCGTGCGCAGCCCCACCCACTCGTCGACGACGCGGCCGTCCGCCAGCGGCGGCACCGAGCGGTCGAGGAACGCGTCGGCCTCGCCGCGGAACGCCTCGAGGGCGTCCACCGGGTCGTCGGGGTCGAGGACCTCGCCGTCCGCCCAGTCGGTGAGGTACTTCCCGACGTACGCGGCGTCGCCGCCGACCGGGCGGACGTAGTGTCTGGACTCGAAGATGGAGAACGGGACGGCGTGGTCGTCGCCCGCCACGACGAGAATCGGGCCGACCGTGTGCCGCAGCGGCACCGACGCGCCCGCCAGCCCGTCGACGGCCAGCGCCCACGGCCCCGCGGCGTTCACGACAGCGTCCGCCCGCAGCGTCTCACGGTCTGTCTCGACGCCGGCGACGGCGCCGTCCTCGACGAGCACGTCGGTCACTGCCTCGCCGGTGCGGACGTCCGCGCCGCCCTCGCGCGCCCGGTCGGCGAACGCCGCGACGAGTTCGTCCACGTCGAAGTACCCCTCCTCGGGCGTGTAGAGCGCGCCGCGGTAGTCGGCGCCGTCCAGGTCGAACTCGCCGAGTCGCTCGCCCGGCACCCACTCGGCGTCGTAGCCGAACGACCGCAGCGGGCCGACCGCCTCCCGCAGCGTCTCTGCGTACTCGTCGCTCTCCGCGACGGTCAGGTGACCGACGCGCTCGTAGGACAGCGCGCCGCTCTCGACGAGGGGCTCGTAGGTCGCCCAGGCGCGCTCCCGGAGCGCCTCGTCGTACTCGCTCGGGCGGGGCTGCTGGGTCGTGAACACGGCGGCGGACGCGCTCGTCGTCCCGCAGCCGAGTTCGTCGCGCTCGCAGAGCGTCACGGACGCGTCGTCCGAGCCGTCGACCAGCGCCGCCGCCAGCGTCGTCCCGACGACGCCGCCGCCGACCACCACTACGTGCATGCGGAGAACTCCCACGCCCACCGGGATAAGCACTGACCCTGCCGCCGGCAGTAGATTCATAGTAGCCGAGTGAAACGACCCGAGTTGTATGGGGGACGGAGACAGGTGGCAGACGCCGTCCGGCGACGCGGACGACGGCCGCCACGACGACGAGCAGGTACCGAACGTCGACCTCGAGACGGCGGGCGCGGCCGGCAGTGACGGCATCGGGCGACGGAAGCTCCTCGCCGTCGGCGGGCTCGCTGCCGCGGGCGCCGGCGGCTGGTACGTCTTCCTCCGCGAGGACGGCCAGTCGAGCCCGGCCGCGGTGTCGAAGCGGAACTGGCAGGCCTGGGAGGACGGCGACGCCGCCGCCTACCGCGCGACGTTCCACGCCGAGAGCCCGGCCCGCGACGCCTCCTACTGGTCCGACGACCAGTACTGGGAGGACTTCGGTCCAGACGACGGCGTCGAGGTGGCCCACGTCGGCAACGAGGTCGTCGAGGGGGGCGACGACCGCGCGGTCGTCGAGGAGGTCTACCGCCGTGACGCCCCGGATTCGGAGCCGGAGGACGTCACCAGCAACGTCGAACTCCGCACCGAGGACGGCGCGTGGAAGGTCTGGACCATCGAGTACGTCTCCAGCGAGCCCGCCGCCGAGTCGGGCTGAGGACGCGGGACATTCGGAGGCGGAGAACCGCGAGGAAGAGCCGGTGGAGGGATTTGAACGCCTCGGCCCCCGCTCGCTGCGCTCGCGGGCAGCAACGGGTGGTATCGACGCCGGCTGAATCGACGGGAGAGGCTGGAAGTGGCGTGCGCAATGAACCTCAAACCCACCCCGCCTGCCGACGCCAAGAATCGCTATCTCAAGGACAAGAAACACAGCGTCACTCGGAAGACGCTCTACAACTACGACACGACCCTCACGCAATTCTGCGAGTGGCTACACGAGGAGGGAATCGACGACCTGCGCGACCTCGATTCGGACCATCTCCAGCAATTCCGCGAGAAGCGCCTGACAAACGTCGCAACCATCACCGCTCGTAACGATATGGTCACGGTCAGAGGCTTCATCGAGTTCTGCGAGACGATTCAAGCAGTTCCGAGAGGCCTCGCGGAGTTAGTGCGTATCCCGGCGACGAACGTAGAAGACGAAATCTGTGACGACGTGCTGACCCGTGAGGAAGCGAATGCCATTCTCGACCACCTCGGGAAGTTCGAGTACGCGAGCGACCGCCACGTCATCTTCCTCATCCTGTGGAAGACAGGGATGCGTCTGAGTGGACTTCGAGCGCTGGATGTGGACGACTTCGATGAAGCCCGACCAGCGCTGGAGATACGCCACCGTCCCTCCACGGGAACGCCGCTGAAGAAGAAGGAGAAGGGCGAGCGCGACGTACTCGTCTCCCGAGAAACAGGCGAAATCATCGTGGATTACATCGAGAACCAGCGGCCTGACGTGAGGGACGAATATGGCAGAGAACCCCTGATTGCCACGGAACACGGTCGGCGCGCACGAACGACGATTCAGCGCTTGGTCTACACGGCCACCCGACCGTGCCACTACACGAATGACTGTCCGTTCGATGAAGACCCGGAGACGTGCGAGGCGGCCACTTGGAATGGGGCGTCACAATGCCCCGGGTCAGTTAGCCCCCACGCGCTCCGGCGAGGGTACGTCACCGCGGCTCGGAACGCAGGCCAGCCAAAGGACGTGACTGGCGAGCGGGTGAATATGACAGGCCGTGTGCTTGACAAGCACTACGACAAAGGCTCGCACGACGAGAAAGCAAAGAGGCGACAAGACCATCTCAGGGATATTTAGTATCTGGACTCACACCTCCGCGGTATGTTGCGAAGGGTAGGGTCGATTCTTCAATTCATCTTCGTCGTTCTCTTCGCCCTTCTCATCCTCCTGCCAATATTGATTGTTCTCGCCGTCCTCCAACGGATTGCTCGACTTCCGGTCGTTCTCGGAACGTCTCTCCGACCTGAACTGGTCCTTCGAAAATTCGCGTTTAGCGTTTTCCAACCCGAGGTGATGAGAGACTTCCGTGACGACGTTCTCCATATCGTCGAGAGTAGACTGGAAGAAGACGAGGATTGGGAACGTTGGGGCCTTCTCCGAGAAATTGACCAAGCAAGGGAGAATGCTGATGATAGCCTTCGAGAAGGCGAGTTCACATTCTCTATACTCGGTGGCTTGTCTGCCCTTCTGGTTGGTAGTCACCTTGGGATGGATTATCTCGGTGTAGTACTGACCCTCGTTACAATCTTCTTCTCTATCTTGGTCACTGCTCGGCTAATCTTCGTGGAGGTACTTGCCTTTAGGAGTGAAGACCATCGCCACGAACCGCTCAGGAGGCTCGCGGTTCTACGGGCTTGGAATCGTGGCCCGTTGAACGAGGGTGGAGAAATTGGCATTGCGGTCGCTTCTGCGTTCGCGTCAAAAAGTCAACTCGGGTACAACTTGGGGTTGATACTACTGGGGTCTATTGCAGGGGTATTCCACGAGGATGATGGCAAGTGGCGAGCCGAATAATTATGGAAACCCTCGGGAACGCGCCGGGCCACCGCGCTCGCAGCAATCATTTACTCCCGGATGAACCCACGAATCCTGCCGAGTTCCGGGTTCAATTCTCTGCTCCAGACGGCTGAGGAGTTAAGTAAGAGCGCCGCTATCTGTCCATTACGTCTCTTCCGCAAAGGGAAGCCGGTGGAGGGATTTGAACCCTCGGCCTATTCCTTACGAAGGAATCGCTCTAGCCAGTCTGAGCTACACCGGCAGACTCGTCGCGCTCGTCTGCCGAGCCCCGCCGCCCGCGACGGGACACCGGCGCGGTGTGCTCGTCGGGTCGCACCTGTCTGTAGCCGGAAGGCGAAAATAAGGGTGTCGAATTACCGCCGCTCGAGGCGGACGTCGAGGACGACGTTGTACTCGTGGGGCGCGTACGAGCGGACGGTCCGCCTGGTCTCGACGGTCACGTCGTAGTCGCGGCCGGCGGCGTCCCGGACGGCGCGCTCGCCCGGCCCGAAGCGGTCGTCCTCGTGCTGGATGTCGTAGTAGTGGAGGACGCAGTCGTCCCCGGCGAGCGCGACGGCGGTGTCGAGGAACTCGTCGGCCGTGTGGGGGAGGTTCATCACGACGCGGTCCGCCCAGTCCTCGTAGCCGCCGCGCTCGCGCCCGCCGTCGCTCTGCGCCCCGCCGGCGGCCCCCGAGACGACGTCCCGTACGTCGCCGGCGACGGCGGTGACGCGGTCCGCGACGTCGTTCCGCTCGGCGTTCCGCCGCAGGTACTCGACCGCGGTCTCGTTGATGTCCGTCGCGACGACCTCGGCGCCCGCCTTCGCCATCGGGACGGCGTACGGGCCGACGCCCGCGAACATGTCGAACGCGCGCTCGCCCCGGGCGACCTGTTCGACGACGCGGTGGCGCTCGGTCGCGAGCCGCGGCGAGAAGTACACCGCGGCGAGGTCGAGTTCGAACTCGCAGCCGTACTCCGTGTGGACGGTCTCCGTGCCGTCGCCCGCCACGACGTCCCAGTCGCGGACGCGCTCGGTCCCCTTGATCTTCGACGCGCGGTTCACGACGGTCTTCGCGCGGACGTCCGACCGCATCACCGCGTCCGCGATCTCGCGGGCGCGCTCGGGGTCGTCCTCGTCCAGGATGACGACGTCGCCGAGGCGCTCGTACGTCGGCTCGAACCCCAGCAGGTCCGCCGGCGTCGTCGGCGTCTCGCGGGCCGGCGCGTCGAAGTCGACGACCGCGAGGTCGCCGGGGACGGCGTCTGGGTCCGCGACGGGGATGTACAGCTGTCCGTCCTCGTGCGTGATGGCGTACTCGTCGACGAGGAGGTCCGCGTCGGCGAGGCGCTGTCTGGTGGCCTCGCCGTCCTCGACCGGCACGCGGACGCACGGCACTGGCATCGTCTCTCCTCCGGCCGGCGCGCCCTTCCCGGTTTCGCTTCCCGGCGGCGCCGGCCGCGCGCGGTCCGGCGGCGGGCGACTCGAAACCCCTACGGCGTCCGGCCCGCTACCGGACGTATGCTCACGTTCGTCGGACTCGGGCTCTACGACGAGCGCTCGGTCACCGTCGAGGGCGCCGACGCCGTCGCCGACGCCGACCGCGCGTTCGCGGAGTTCTACACGAGCCGGCTGGTCGGCGCGGACGTCGCCGACCTCGAGGCCTACCACGGCACGGAGATCGAGGTCCTGGACCGCGCGGGCGTCGAGGGGAACCCCGAGCCGATTCTGGCGGCCGCCGAGGACGGGGACGCCGTCTTCCTCACGGCCGGCGACACGATGATCTCGACGACGCACGTCGACCTCCGGTTGCGCGCCGCGGAGCGCGGCGTCGACACGCGCGTGATCCACGCGCCGACCGCGGAGTCCGCGGCGTCCAGCCTGACCGGCCTCCAGAACTACCGGTTCGGAAAAGCCACCACGCTGCCCTTCGAGTGGGCGCACGGCGCCGACGGCGTCCCGAGTTCGGTCGTCGAGACGGTCGAAGCGAACCGCGAGCGCGGCCTCCACACGCTCGCCTACCTCGACATCAAGGTCGACCACCCGCGCGCCGACGGCGACGCGTACATGACCGCGAGCCACGCCGCCGGCCTGCTCGCCGAGCACTGGGACGCCGACGCGCTCGGCGTGGTCGTCGCGCGCGCCGGCGCGCCGGACGCCACCGTGCGCGCGGCCCGCCTCTCGGCGCTCGCCGACGCGGACTTCGGCGACCCCCTGCACCTGCTCGTGCTCCCGGGCGACCTCCACCACGTCGAGGCGGACGCGCTCGCCGGGCTCGCGGACGCGCCCGCCGACGCTCTCGACGCGCACCGCGTCTGACCGTCACTCCCCGGGCGGCGCGCCCTCGGCGGCGTCCAGCGTGCGCTTCAGGTCCAGCACGGGGCTCCCGTCCGCCATGTACACGCCGTCGACGTCGAGCGTGCCGGCGGCCTCGTCGACTGCGAGGACCTCGCAGGCGGTGAGACAGACGGGGTTCGGGCGCGCCGGCGACCGCGTGGTGAACACGCCGCGGTCGCCGCCGCGGACGCGCAGCACGGAGCGGTCCGCGCGGTCCGCCCACCACATCACGAGGACGGTGTCACCGACCTCGAACCCGGTGAGGCCGCGGCGGTACTGCTCGTCGACCCGGACGGTGCCGCTCTGGTCGCCGCGGAACCCCTGGCGGGGCGCCGCGTCCGTGGTCGCGAACGGCGTCTCGACGTGGCCGATCGGCTCGCAGTCCATGCGCTCCCTACTGCGACCAGCGAGAAAAGCGAGGCGGTGGACCGGCAACCGCCGAGCAACTGGCGAGTACGTCCGGCCGAACGGGGACTGCGTCCGGCCGAACGGGGACTGCGTCCGGCCGAACGGGGACTGCGTCCGGCCGAGCGGAGACTGCGTCCGGCCGAGCGGAGACTACGTCCGATCGACGGGCGACTCCGCGGGGTTCAGGACCTCGATCTCGTGGCCGTCGGGGTCTCTCGTGAACGCGTAGTCGTAGTCGCAGGACTCGGGGTCGCGGTAGTCGTCGGCCTCGCGCTCGAGGAGGGTCTCCCAGTCGCCCACGAGGTCGTCGGTGCGCACCGCGAGGTGGCCCCACGCGTCGCCCACGTCGTACGTGCGGCCGTCGTAGTTGTACGTGAGTTCGACGGCCATCGCCTCGTCGCTGGCGCCCTCGGGTTTCACGAAGTAGTTCGCGAACGTGTCCGACTCCCAGCGGCCGGTGTGCTCGTACTCGAACTTCCGCGTCCAGAACCCGAGGTGCCGGTCGGCGTCCTCGACGCGCACCATCGTGTGGTCGAGGCTCCACTCCTCGCCGTGGTCGCGCTCGACGATCTCGACCTCGTGGCCGTCCGGGTCCGTCACGAACGCGTACGACCCGCCGCAGGAGTCCGGGTCGCGGTAGTCCTCGACGCCCTCGGCCATCAGTTCCTCGTAGGCGTCGTCGACGTCGTCCGTCCGCACGGCGATGTGGCCCCACGCGTCGCCGAGCTCGTAGTCGTCGGTGTCGTGGTTGTGCGTGAGCTCGAGGAGCGCGCCCTCCTCGTGGACGTCCTCGGGGCCGAGGTAGACGATGGTGAAGTCCTCGGCCTCCCAGCGGCCGTGTTCGACGTACTCGAGGTGGGACTGGTACCAGTCCAGGGACGCCTCGAGGTCGCCGACGCGCAGCATCACGTGGTCGAGCACGAAGTCGCTCATGTCCGAGTGCTGGACTGCGGCGTCGAAAAGCGTACCGGACGCGGAAGCCGACGCTGCCGCCACCGCGTCGACGTCGGGGCCTCAGCCGCCGAACGGCAGCGCGTCGCGGTACCCCAGCCAGACGGCGCTCCAGAGCCAGAGGACGCCCACCGGCACCGCGAGGATGCCGCGCTGGCCGGACAGCGAGAACGCCAGCACGGCGACGTCGACGCCCGTGAGGAAGAGTAGTCCGGCCGGCACGCGCGAGTCGACGCCGACCACGTGGTCGAGCGCGGCGGCGGCGAGCGCGAGCGCGTAGAGGACGGTCGCTGTCGGCCACGCCGCCAGCCTGCCGGGGACGGTCTGGACGCGGTCGAGGTACGCGAGCAGCGACGTGAACGACCCCGGGTCGGGGTGCGCGAACCCCGCCGAGAGGACGGCGTACCAGCCGCCGTCGAAGGTGACGACCACCCAGGGCAGGACGCCGGCGAGCGCTGCGAGGAGGAGGCGGCGCCGCGTCGCCGGCCGGACGGCGCCGGGCTGTCCGCGCGGGCCCGACACGGCTACCGCCGCGCGACCACGCGGAGGACGTCCTCGTCGGCGAGCACGTGGTCGCGGCCGACCTGCTGTTCGTCGTGTTTCGCGGACGGCCCCGTGACGCGCGCGAACCGGAAGCGCTCGTCGAGGGTGCCGCCGAGCTTCGACAGCGCGTCGTCGACGGTGTCTCCCTCGCGGACCACCAGCGGCTCCTCGTAGTCGACGCCCCGGCCGGGCTTGTCCATGTAGACGCGGATGAGACCGAGTGCCTCCCACATCCGCTCCTTGAGGGCGTCGAGGCCCTTCTGTTCCTCAGCGGAGATGAAGATTGCCTCCTCGGGGTCGACGCCCTGCTCGCGGAGGTCGGCCTTCATCGTGTCCACGTACGACGGCTCGATGAGGTCGACCTTGTTCACGGCGACCAGCGACGGCATGTAGACGCGGTTGTCCATCACGCCGTCCACGAGCCGGTCGATGTCGGGGTTCCCGCGGATGGTGACGGTCGCGTTCACGAACCCGTGCTGGCGGAGCACGTCCTTGACGGTCTCCTCGTCGAGGTCGAGGTCGCCGGAGGTGTTCACGTCGATGCCGTCCTTGCCCTTCTTGCGGACGGTCACGGAGGGGGGTTCCTCGTCGACGCGGATGTTCACGTCGTAGAGCTCGTCGTAGAGGCGCTCGTACTGCTCGATCTCGAACGCCGACAGCATGAAGACGACGAGGTCGGCGGCGCGGATGACCGAGAGAATCTCCTTCCCGCCGCCGCGCCCGCCCGCCGCGCCCTCGATGAGTCCGGGGACGTCCAGCAGCTGGATGTCCGCGCCGCGGTACTCCAGCATTCCGGGGTTGACGTCCAGGGTCGTGAACTCGTAGGCGCCGACCTCGCTGTCGGCGTTCGTCATCGCGTTGATGAGCGAGGACTTCCCCACGGAGGGGAACCCGACGAGCGCGACCGTCGCGTCGCCGTGCTGTTCGACGGCGTAGCCGCCACCGCCGCCGCTGCCCGACTGCTGTTTCTCGAGTTGCTCTTTCTTCTCGGCGAGCTTCGCCTTCAGCCGGCCGATGTGGGCCTCCGTCGACTTGTTGTACGGCGTGTTCGCGATTTCTTCTTCGAGCTGTTCGATTTCCTCCTCCAGACCCATTGGTGCCGGGTAGGCCGCTGCCGCCGAAAAGCGCTTCCCTTCCGCGAACGCCGCCCGACGGGTCGGCGCTCGACCGCGACGGCCGCCGTCGGGGAGTTCTTCCCAGCGGTCGTCTGCGATGATTTTCGACACGTTCATAGGACGGCTCAAGAGAGTGGGGGGTGATGCCCGACCCCTCCAACCTCCGCGACAGCACGCAGATCGTGCTTCCGGCGGCCACGCTGGAGGGGCTGCGCGACGACATCGAAGCGGAGTTCACGGTGAGCGTCCTGGAGCGCGACGGCGTCGTCCGCATCATCGGCAGCCCCGTCGTCATCAAGGAGCTCAGCGACTACCTCGTCGAGCAGGGGATCAGCGTCCCCTGAGCGGTCCCCGGCGCGCCGCCCTCCCGGTAGCGGGCCGCGAGCGGCCCGCCGCGCGCCGTTCCGGCCTCCCCGCAGAAAGAAAGGGTTAAAGCCGCGGCGACGGTTCGTGGGAGTATGGCTGAGACGATCGAAGTGCTCGTACCGGGCGGTCAGGCCGACCCAGGGCCGCCGCTCGGCCCCGAGCTCGGGCCGACGCCCGTCGACGTGCAGGCAGTCGTACAGGAGATCAACGAGCAGACCGCCGCCTTCGACGGGACGGAGGTCCCGGTCACCGTCGAGTACGAGGAGGACGGCTCGTTCAGCATCGAGGTCGGCGTGCCGCCGACGGCCGCCCTCATCAAGGACGAGGCCGACTTCGAGACGGGGTCCGGCGAGCCCAACGAGGAGTTCGTCGCGGACCTCTCCATCGAGCAGCTGAAGACCATCGCCGAGCAGAAGAAGCCGGACCTGCTGTCCTACGACACGCGGAACGCCGCGAAGGAGGTCGCCGGCACGTGCGCCTCGATGGGCGTCACCATCGAGGGCGAGGACGCGCGGACGTTCAAGCAGCGCGTCGAGGACGGCGAGTACGACGAGGTCCTCGGCGCCGAAGAAGCCGCGGCGTAAGCAGTTCGACTCCTCTCAATCGTCCGTTCTGACTGCCCGGAAGCGGAGCCGCCGGTAGTCGGCGGTCCACGCGCCGTCGTCGTGGAGGTCGTCGCGGAGGCGGCCCTCGACGGCGGCGACCACGTCGTCGAGTTCGGCGTCGGGGACGTCGGCGAGGAGGCTGTCGCCGAACATCCCCAGCCACTCCGCGAGGCCGTCGTCGCCGCCGTCGAGTTCGGTGGGGCGGTCGAAGTGGTGGGCGTCCCGGACTTCGAAGCCGTGGCCCTCGAGGCGGCCGGCGTACTCGCCGACCGTCGGGAAGTACCAGGGGTCGTCCGCCTGGTAGCCGCGCGCGTCGAGTTCGCGCTCGACGGCGTCGACGATCGTCGCGACGTTGCCGGCGCCGCCGAGCTCCGCGACGAACCGGCCGCCGGGGCGGAGCGCGGCCGCGACCGACGCGAGGACGCGGTCGTGGTCGGCGGCGGGAACCCAGTGGAGCGCGGCGTTCGAGAACGCGGCGTCGAAGTGGCCGGATACGGGGAGCGCGCGGGCGTCGCCGCGGACGAACGCGAGGTCGGGGTAGGTCGCTCGCGCGTCCGCGAGCATGGCGGGCGCGCGGTCGACGCCGAGGACGCTCGCGCCGCTGTCGGCGATGGCGGCGGTGAGGTGGCCGGTGCCGCAGCCGACGTCGAGGACGCGCTCGCCCGGCCCGGGGTCGAGGAGGTCGACGACGCCCTCGCCGTACTCGAAGACGAACGAGTGGCTGCCGTCGTAGGCGTCGGCGTCCCAGTCGTTCGGCTCGTCACCCGGTGTGGGGCCAGTCATCGGTTGGCGGACTGTCGCGCCGGGAGGGGATTACTGCTCCGCTCGGGCGGAGTTTTGCCGACCGAGCGGGGCGAGCGCCGGTCCCCGCGACCGCGCGTGCGGACGGTTCACGCGGTCCTCCCGGGGCGCTTCGACGGTTTTAAGGACGCCATGCACCTCTCTCGAACCGAGACAGGCCTAGCCTGTTTCACTGACCCGTAGGAGATCCGACCTTCACAGGGTCACGCACTACGGAGGTGAAAGATGGCAGACAACGACATAGAGGAGGCCGTGGCGCGCGCACTCGAGGAGGCCCCCGAGCGGAACTTCCGCGAGACGGTGGACCTCGCGATCAACCTGCGCGACCTCGACCTCAACGACCCGTCGAACCGAGTCGACGAGGGCGTCGTACTGCCGTCGGGCACCGGACAGGAGACGAGGATTGTGGTGTTCGCCGAAGGCGAAACCGCAGTCAGAGCCGCAGACGTCGCCGACGAGGTCCTCGACGAGGACGACCTCGCAGACCTCGCCGACGACACCGACGCCGCGAAGGACCTCGCAGACGAGACGGACTTCTTCGTGGCGGAGGCATCCATGATGCAGGACATCGCGGGTGCACTCGGCCAGGTTCTCGGTCCGCGCGGCAAGATGCCGACGCCGCTCCAGCCCGACGACGACGTCGTCGATACAGTCAACCGAATGAAAAACACCGTGCAGCTCCGCAGCCGCGACCGGCGCACGTTCCACACGCGCGTCGGCGCGGAGGACATGTCCGCCGAGGACATCGCGTCGAACATCGACGTAATCCTGCGTCGCCTGCACGCGGACCTCGAGAAGGGGCCCCACAACATCGACGCCGTCTACGTGAAGACGACGATGGGGCCCGCCGTGGAGGTGGCCTGAGATGTCCGCCGAGGAACGCACGACCGAGACGATTCCCCAGTGGAAACGCGAGGAGGTCGACGAGCTCGTCGACCTCCTGGAGACGTACGACAGCGTCGGGGTCGTGAACGTCACGGGCATCCCGAGCCGCCAGCTCCAGGACATGCGCCGCGGCCTCCACGGGAGCGCCGTGCTCCGCATGAGCCGCAACACGCTGCTCGTGCGCGCGCTCGAGGACGTCGACGACGGCCTCGAGGACCTCACCGAGTACATCTCGGGCGAGGTCGGGCTCGTCGCGACGAACGACAACCCCTTCGGGCTGTTCCAGCAGCTCGAGGAGTCGAAGACGCCCGCGCCCATCAACGCCGGCGAGGTCGCCCCGAACGACATCGTCGTCCCCGAGGGCGACACCGGCATCGACCCCGGGCCGTTCGTCGGCGAGCTCCAGCAGATCGGCGCGAACGCGCGCATCCAGGAGGGGTCCATCCAGGTGCTGGAGGACTCCGTCGTGGCCGAGGAGGGCGACGTGGTCTCCGACGACGTCGCGAACGTCCTCACCGAACTCGGCATCGAGCCGAAGGAGGTCGGCCTCGACCTGCGCGCCGTGTTCTCCGAGGGCGTGCTGTTCACGCCCGACGAGCTCGCGCTGGACGTCGACGAGTACCGCGCGGACGTCCAGTCCGCCGCGGCGGCCGCACGGAACCTCTCCGTGAACGCGGGGTACCCGACCGCGCAGACCGCGCCGCTGCTCGTCCGGAAGGCCACCGGCGAGGCGAAGAGCCTCGGCCTGCAGGCCGCCATCGAGAGCCCGGACCTCGCCGGGGACCTCGTCAGCAAGGCGGACGCGCAGGTGCGCGCGCTCGCCGCGCAGATCGACGACGAGGAGGCGCTGCCCGAGGAACTCCAGGACGTGGAGGCGCCCGCCGCCCCCGCCGCGGAGTCCGAGGACGCCGAGGAGGAATCGAGCGACGACCAAGACACTGAAGCCGAGGCCGACGACGCCGACGACTCCGACGACGACGACGGGGACGCCGGCGCGGAGGGCCTCGGGGAGATGTTCGGTTAACCATGGAGTACGTTTACGCAGCACTCATCCTGAACGAATCCGGCGAAGAGATCAACGAAGACAACATCACCGGCGTCCTCGAGGCCGCCGGCGTCGACGTCGAGGAGTCCCGCGTCAAGGCGCTCGTCGCGGCCCTCGAGGACGTCGACATCGAGGAGGCCGTCGAGGAGGCCGCCGCCGCGCCCGCCGCGCCCGCCGCTGGCGGCGCCGCGGCCGGCGAGGCCGAAGAGGACGAAGCGGAAGCCGAAGAAGAGGAGGCCGCCGAGGAGGAGGCCGAGGAAGAAGAGGACGAACAGGAAGAGGCCAGCGGCGAAGGTCTCGGCGACCTCTTCGGCTGAACCGGTTCCACGACACCCGTTTTCTTTCGCGCGCCGAACAGGCCGACCAACAGCGGCGCGAGTGCGGCGTCCGCGTTGTGAGTGCGACCGCGCAGGCCGCGAGCGCGACGGCCGCCAGCAGCAGCGAGTGCGTCCGCGTTGTGAGTGCGACCGCGTAGCGAGGGCGTCCGCGAGCGCGACGGCCGCCAGCAGCAGCGAGTGCGTCCGCGTTGTGAGTGCGACCGCGTAGCGAGGGCGTCCGCGAGCGCGAGGACGACCGGTGCGTGGTGCGTAGGTTGAAGTGCGGAGCAGGGACCAACTCGCGTCGATGGACGTCGCCGGCGTGCGCGTGCTGGTCTCGCCGACCGCGACAGCGGCCGCGCTGGCGGCGATCACGTTCGGCGTCGCGCTCGGCACGTGCTCCGGGCTGGTGCCGGGCCTGCACGTGAACAACCTCGCGCTGTTGCTCGCGGCCGCCGCGCCCCTCGTGCCGGGACCGCCACACCTCGTCGGCGCGGCGCTGCTCGCGGCGGGCGTGACCCACTCGTTCCTGGACGTGATCCCGACGCTGGCGCTGGGCGTGCCGGACCCGGCGATGGCGGTGAGTGCGCTCCCCGGGCACCGGCTCGTGATGGGCGGCCGCGGCCGGGAGGCGCTCCGCGTGTCGGCGCTGGGGAGCGGCGTCGCGGTCGCCGTCGCGTTCGTGCTGGGCGTGCCGGTGACGCGCGCCGCGACGGCGCTCGCGCCAGTGGTCTACGAGCACCTCTCGGTCGTCGTCGCGCTGCTCGTCGCCGCCCTGCTCGCGGGCGAGGCGTCGTGGCGCGCACGCGTCGGCGGCGCCCTCTCGTTCGCCGCGAGCGGCCTGCTCGGCGTCGTCGCGCTCCCGATGCGCCCGGAGAGCCTCGCGCCGACCGGCGACGTGCTCGCGCCGCTGTTCGCCGGCCTGTTCGGCGCGCCGATCCTGCTGGCCGCGTACCGCGGCAGCGGCGTCCCCGAGCAGGACGACCCCGTGGTCGCTGACGCGCCGCGCGCCGTCGCCGGCCCGGGGGTCGCGGGGAGTCTCGCCGGGGCGGCCGTCGCCTACGTGCCGGGCGTCTCGGGCGCCATCGCCGCGGTGTTCGCCGTCGAGGCGACGCGGACGGACGGCGACCGGGCGTTCGTCGCGGCGCTCTCTGGCGTCAACACGGCGAACACCGTGTTCGCGCTGTTCGCGCTGTTCGCGCTCGGGGAGCCACGGACGGGCGTGCTGGTGGCGTTCGAGCGCGCGGAGCTCCCGCGGACGCTCCCGCTGTTGCTGGCGGCCGTCGCGCTCGCGGCCTGCGCGGGCGCCGTCCTCGTCGTCGTGCTCGGCGACCGGTACTTCCGCGCGATCCGGCGCGTCGACCACCGCCGGCTCACGCTCGGCGTCTGCGTCCTGCTGGCGGTGCTCTCGTGGGTGTTCGCGGGCTGGGCCGGCGTGGTCCTGCTGGGGGTCGCGACGGCGATCGGTCTCGTGCCGCCGCGGTTCGGCGCGCGCCGCGTCCACCTCATGGGGGTGTTGCTCGTCCCGATCGCGCTCTAGGGCTTCGGCGCGAACACGACGAGCGCTCGCGCGTCCGCGACGGCGTGCGGCGAGACGTCCTGTGCGCCGTCGAAGCGCACGGCGTCGCCGGCCGCGAGGTCGTACTGGTCGTCCCCGAGGGTCAGTTCGAGTTCGCCGTCGAGGACGTACAGCACGACCATCGAGTCGGGGTGCTGGTGCCGGGGGACGCTGTCGCCGGCCGCCAGGGACAGCCGGACGGTCCGCGGGTCGCGGACGTCGAAGACCTCGGCGTGGGGCGTCTCGTCGAGCGCGTCGACGGCAGTCACTTCGACGGCAGGGGACCGGTCGGAGTCGGGTGCCATGGTGGGACGTCGGTGCCGCCGACCCCTGAGCGACCGGCCGAACACGTTCGGCCACCCGGGGCGCGGTCGCGGCTACTCGGCGGTGACCTCGGCGCCGGCGGCGTTGCGCTTCACGCTCTCGATGGCGTCGTGGACCTTGTTGCGCTCGGCGTAGCCCTGGCCGGAGTCCGCGACGACGTTCCCGTTGCGGTGGCGGAGCCGCCACCGCCACTCGCCGGCGGCGTCCTCGTAGACCTCGAACGCCGCGAACCCGACGTCCAGGGCGTCCGCGTCGGGCGCGTACTCGCGGACGCGCTCGACGGCGTCCGCCGCCTCGCTCCGGGAGCTGTACCCCTCGCCGGAGTCGGCGAGGACGTTCGCGTTCGACGCCTGCAGCCGCCAGCGGTACTCGCCGGCGGCGTCCTCGTAGACGTTGAAGTCGGCGTCCGGCACGCGGTCCCTGACGGCGTCGACGGCGCGCCTGGCGTCGCGCCGTCGCGTGTACCCCTGGCCGCCGTCGGCGAGGACGTTGCCGTTCTGGTGGACGAGCCGCCAGCGCCACTCGCCGGCGACGTCGCGGTAGATCTCGAAGGACGCGGGGTCGAAGCGGAGGTACTCGCCCGGGCCGGCGTTGGCCTTCACGCCGTCGATGGCGCGCTCGGCGTTGTGCCGGGAGCTGTAGCCCTCGCCGCTGTCCGCGACGACGTTCCCGTTGTCGTGGACGAGCCGCCAGCGGTACTCGCCGGCGGCGTCCTCGAACACCTCGAAGGTCGCCTGGCTGTCCTCGGCCGTCTCGGCCAGCAGCGGCAGGTCGTCGAGTTCGGCGTCGTCCTCGACGACTTCGTCGGGCTGGACGTGGAGCGTGCCGGCGCCCAGCGCGTTCCGCCGGACGCTCTGCATCCCCTTCTGTGCGTTGTGCCGGGCGGTGTACCCCTGGCCGCTGTCCGCGACGACGTTCCCGTTGCGGTGGCGGAGCCGCCAGCGGTACTCGCCCGCCCGGTCCTGGTAGAGTTCGAACTGCGCCTGGCTGGTGCGGACGGCGTCGAGTTCCGCGGCGAGGTCCTCGCGTGCCGCTTCGGCGGCCTCCCTGGCTTCGCGCTCGCGCTGGAGGTCTGCTTCGGTCTGTTCGCCGTGCGCCAGGGCCGCCTCGGCCTCCCGGCTGGAGCGCGTGGACGTCACGAGCGGGACGAGCACGCCGCCCGCGCCGATGATGGCGGCGCCGAGCGCGTAGAGGCTGACGACGCCCTGGTGGCCGGTCTCGGTGTACCACTGCTGTGGGAAGACGGTCGTGAACCAGACGATGGCGGCGGCACACAGCAGGAGGCCGAGGGCGACGGCCGTGGTGGCGACGCGCTGGAGCGGCAGTCGGACGACGGGGCCGGCGACGAGCAGCGCGAACCCGGCCGCGCCGACGACGATGCTGAGTTCCCGCGGGCCGGTCGCCGACTCGCTCGTGAGGAAGAGGACGAGGCCGACGATGCCGAGGACGAGGCCGACCGCGAACAGCAGGTAGCCGTACGCCTCGTCGGCGGTCTGGGGTGTCCCGATGTGCCGCTCGTAGATGCCGACCAGTCCGCCGTCGTCTGACACTGACATGTGTAGCGTTAACACGGACCAGCTTCATAAACTATCTAGGTGCGTCGACGGCCAGGAACCGGGTCGAAGGCGAGCAGACGGAATCGACGGGGAGGAGACAGAATCGACCGGCAGGAATCGGAACCGACCGGCAGGAGTAGAATCGACAGGAACCCCGGGTCGGGTGCAGAGAACCAGGGATAGACGCGGCCCGGACTCCCGTCGTCAGTGTTCGACGCCTTCCAGGAGCGCGTCGACGCGGTCCTGCTCCTCTAGCTGCCGGGGGTGGATGGCGACGGCCACCACGAAGTCGCCGTCGTGTTTCACCTTCGTGACGTGCACGTAGACGTCGACGTCCTGCCCGTTCAGCGTCGCGGTGCCCTCGAACTTCGAGACGTCCGCTGACTCGTTGAGCACCGTGACCGTCCGCGTGTCGACCTCGCTACCGATGGAGAGGCCGTCGTATTGCTCCTGGGCGAGCTCCGCGAGCTCCTTGTTCGAGTAGTCGTCGATTGGGTTGAACGTCTGTCCGAGCACGGACACCTGCGGGCTGGCGAACGCCGAGAACACGGCCGCGCGCTGCTCCGCGAGGCCGGCGACGCTGATGGTCCGCTCGTACATCGCCAGCTGGTTGGTCACCGTGACGTTCCGGGACTGGCCCGCGGCCGAGAACTCCCGGGTCACCTCCGAGGACTCGACGCCGACCTCCTCGTAGTCCGTCTCGGCGAGCGCGTCGTCGCCGACCGTCGCCTCGGACGCCGAGAACGAGAGGTCCTCGCCGGTCAGCACGCCGAGACACCCGGCGGACGCGACAAGCGCCGCGAACGCGACCGCCACTGTCGCCTGTCGGTTCATAGGCGGTGGTATCCGGGGACGGGAATAAGCCTGGTGGCAGTCGTGACGGCGAGCAGACAGGCGCTGTCGGGGCGGTACGACAGGCGCTGTCGGGGCGGTACGACAGGCGCTGTCGGGGCGGTAGGAAAGACTCTCACGGGGCGGCGCGACAGACTCCTCGGGGGTGGCGTCAGCGCCGGAACGTCGCGCCCTCGTCGGTGTCCTCGACGGTGACGCCGAGGGCCTCGAGGCGGTCGCGGAGGGCGTCCGCGCGCTCGTAGTTCCCCGCCGCCCGCTCTTCCTCCCTGACCGCCAGCACCAACTCGACGAGGTCGTCCGCGAGCGCCGCGTCGCCGCCGTCGACCGTCTCGAACTGGAAGCCGAGGACGCCGCCGCCGAGGTCCTCGAAGGTCTCCACGGCGTCGACGAGGCCGCGGTAGTCGTACTCGTCGACGGCGTCGACGTGCCGGTGGACCGCGGACGCGAGCTCGAGGAGCGCGCTCACCGCGCCCCGGGCGTTGAAGTCGTCGTTCATCGCGTCGGCGAAGTCCGTCCGGGCGGCCGCGACGGCGTCCCGGAGCTCCCCGTCGACGACCTTCGCGTACGCGTCGACGCTGTCGGCGGCGTCGACGGCGCGGTCGTAGGCGCGCTCCAGGCGCTCCCAGCGCTCCTCGGCCTCCCCGACGGTCGCCTCGGAGTACGTCTGGCGCTGCGTGTACGACGTCGACACCAGGAACATCCGCACGACGTTCGGCCCGAACTCCGCGACGGCGTTCTTCGTCGTGAAGTAGTTCCCGAGACTCGAGGACATCTTCTCGCCGGCGGTCTCCAGCAGGCGGACGTGCAGCCAGTACTTCGCGAACGGCTCCCCGGCGGCGGCCTCGCTCTGGGCGATCTCGTTCTCGTGGTGGGGGAACACGAGGTCCTGGCCGCCGACGTGGACGTCGATGTGGTCGTCGAGGTGCGTCATGCTCATCGCCGAGCACTCCACGTGCCAGCCCGGCCGCCCCTCGCCCCACGGCGAGTCCCACGTCTGGCCGGCCGGCTCGGTCAGCGGCGGCAGGTCCTCGCTGCGGTGCTCGTTGGCGTCCTCGGGGTCGACCGCGCCCGCCTTCCAGAGCGCGAAGTCCGCCGGGTGGCGCTTCTCGCGCTGCTCGTCCTCGGGGCCCTGGGCCTCGATCTCCTCGACGCGCTGGCCGGAGAGCTTCCCGTAGTCCTCGAAGGTGGTGACGTCGAAGTAGACCGAGCCGTTCGCCTCGTAGGCGTAGCCCTTCTCGACGAGCGTCTCCACGAGGTCGACGATCTCGGGGACGTGCTCGGAGACACGCGGGTAGACCTCCGCGCGGTCGAGGTTCAGCGCGCGCATGTCCTCGATGACGGACTCGACGTAGTGGCGCGCGACCGCCTGCTCGGTGTCGCCGAGGTCGTCCTCGCCGACGCGGGCGACGATCTTCTCGTTGACGTCCGTGAAGTTCTGGACGTGGCGGACGCCGTAGCCGAGGTGATCGAGCCACCGCACCATCACGTCCGACTGCACCCAGAGGCGAGCGTGCCCGAGGTGGGAGTCGTCGGAGACCGTGAGCCCGCACGTGTACACGAGGACGTTCTCGGGGTCGGTGGGCTCGAACGGCTCCCGCTCGCCGGAGAGGGTGTTCGACACGTACAGCGACATAGCCGGTACGAGCGCTCGCCAGGGGTTTAACTCTCCGGAATCGACAGCGCCTGTCGCGGCCGCCCGGTCAGTCCGGGACGCCGTCGAGGGCGTCCTCGACGACGCGGAGCGCGTCCGCGCCGTCGCGCCGGTCGACGACCACGGCGAGCGTGTCGCCGGCGACGCCCGCGGCGTCCGGGTCGACGCCCGCGACGTGCAGGCGGTCGAGCACGACAGCGAGGGCCCGCGCGTCCACGTCACCGGTCGCGAGCAGCGCGGTGAGCCGTCCCTCGCCGGGCGCGTACCCCCGACCGGCGACGACGAGCACGCCGTCGTCGCTCGGACCGAGCCCTGACTGCATCGACACGCTCGCGTCCCGGTCCGCGGCCCCGAGCGGCGCGAGGTCCTCGCCGTACCGCCGGAGCGCGGCCGCGACCGCGTCCTCGTCGCCGTCCACGTCGATGAACCGCGCGGCCGCCGCGTGGTTCACGACGCCCGCGCGGAGCGCCCGCCGCAGGAACGGGTGCCCGTCGACCGCCGACCGCGTCGCCGACGCCTGACTCATGCGCGGCCGTACGCCGGTCCCCGACATAAATCTCAACGGCTGCGACGGACGCCCCCAGTTTAAATCCCCGCGGGGGGAACACGAGGGCGTGAGCGAGGACAGCGACCCGACGGCAGTGCTCTCGTTGCTCGACGACGAGCACGCGCGCGCCATCCTCGCAGCGGCGAGCACGGAACCCATGTCCGCCAGTGAACTGAGCGAGGCCTGCGAGGCGTCGACGGCGACCGTCTACCGGCGGATCGACGACCTGACCGACCACGGACTCCTCGAGGAGTCCATCAACGTCCGGGCGGACGGCAACCACCACCGCGTCTACCGCGCGACGTTCCGGCGGTTCACGCTCGAACTCGAGGACGGCGAGTTCGGGACGGAGGTCGAGGTCCAGTCCGAGGACGTCGCCGACCGGTTCACTCGCATGTGGGAGGGACTGTAATGAACGCGCTGTACATCACCATCGTCGCCGTCTCGTTCGCGTCGACCGCCGTCGGCCTGTTCATCGGCTACCACGCCTACCGCGGGTTCCGGCGGCACCAGAGCGCCGCGATGCGGTACCTCTCCGTCGGCCTCGTCCTCCTGACGGCGGTGACGTACACCGCCGCGTTCGTCGGGTCCGCGCTGCTGCGGTACGGCGTCCTCGACCCGGCGCTGCGCGACCCGTTCACGCTGACGGTCCGGCTGCTGCAGCTGGCCGGCCTGGCGTGTATCGCGTACTCGCTGTACCGCCGGCCGTCGTAGCCGGGCGCTACCGGCAGTCGACGGACTCGCCGACGGCGACCAGCGCCGCCCGGTCGAGGTCGGTCGCGACCACGGAGAACTGGACGTCCTCGCAGGCCCACGAGAGGAGGCTGTTCTGGCCGGTCGTGAGGTAGCGGGCGTCGCGGCCGTTCACGCTGACGGTCTCCCCGTCGAGGCCGCCGGTCCCGTTCGAGACGTACGCCATCTTCGTCACGGTCAGCCGGTCGCCGTCGTCGGTCGCGTACTGCAGGGACACCTGCGTGGCGTTCCCGGTGTACAGCTGCGCGCGCTCGAACGCGTAGCCGTCCGGGACGTCCGGCTCGGGGACCGACAGCGGCGCGGCCTCACTGACCGCCTCGACAGACTCGAACGTCTCGACGCCGACGTCGAGGGTCTCCACGGTCGCGTCGGGGGGCGCGTCGAGGTCGAGGGCGTCCCCGGAGAGCTCGGCGTCGAAGGTCACGTCGGTCAGCCGCGCGGTCGACTCGACGGTCTCGCCGTCGTACTCGAAGGTCTGGGACGTCTCCAGGGGGTAGTAGTACTCGGCGTCCAGCCAGAGCGTCCGGTCGACGGCGAGCGCGGCGTCCGAGACCGCGGTCAGCTCGAACCCGTGGGCGGTCCGGCCGGCGACCGTCCGGGTGCCGAGGTACTCGACGTCGAACCCCTCGACGTCGGCGGGGAGGCCCGGCGCCTGCGCGGTCTGCGGGACCACCGGCAGCGGCGAGACGCCGGCCGCTGGCGCGGTGCCGTCGTCCCGCGCGGCGTCGACGACGCTCGCGAAGTACTCGCCGCGGGACCGGACCGCCGCGGCGGTCGCGGTCTCGAACCGCGTCACGGTGTTCTCGCTGGCGTCGTAGCGGGACGCCCCGGACGCGTTCACCGCGAAGCGGTCGCCGGCGCGCCGCTCGGGCGCGAGCACGCGCTGGAGCCGCGTGGCCGGCTCGGTCGTGAAGTCGACGCGCACGCGGACCTCCGTCCGGTTGGTGCGGTCGCCGAAGGAGACGTTGGCCACCTGGGTCGCGTTCAGGGTCTCCAGGGACTCGTATCGCTCGGCGACGTCGACGTCGGGCGGGCGCTGGCGCGCGTCGTCGCCGAGGACGCCGATGCCGATGCAGCCGCTCGCTGCGAGGAGGGCGGCGAGCGCGACGGGGAGGAGGGCGCGGCGGTCCATGCTGGGAGACGTGGGCGCGCTGGCAGATAAAACGGGCGAATGTCGCCGGTACGTGGGCTCGCGGGCCGCCGGGAGCGAAGTCACTAAGGACGGTTCGCCCCAACGTGAGCGCATGCAAGCGCTGGTCATCGTCGGCCACGGCTCGCACCTCAACCCGGGTTCCTCGGACCCGGCGTTCACGCACGCCGACACCATCCGGGCGTCCGGCGCGTTCGACGAGGTGCGGGAGGCCTTCTGGAAGGAGGAACCGTCGTTCCGCGAGGTGCTTCGCACCCTGGAGTCCGAGGAGGTGTTCGTGGTGCCGCTGTTCATCTCCGAGGGCTACTTCACCGAGCAGGTGATCCCGCGCGAACTCCGGCTGGACGACTTCGACCCCGCCGACTGGGACTCCGACGGCACCGACGCCGACCACGTGACGGTGCGCGCGTCGGACGTCGAGAAGACCGTCCACTACTGCGGTCCCGTCGGCACCCACGACTCGATGAGCGACGTCATCGTCCAGCGCGCGAAGTCGGTCACCGGCGACCCGGACGTGGGGGACGGGTTCGGCCTCGCCGTGGTCGGGCACGGCACGGAGCGCAACGAGAACTCCGCGAAGGCCATCCACTACCACGCCGACCGCATCCGGGAGTCGGGCCGCTTCGACGAGGTGCAGGCGGTGTTCATGGACGAGGACCCCGAGGTCGACGACGTCACCGACTTCTTCGAGGCCGAGGACGTCGTCCTCGTGCCGCTGTTCGTCGCTGACGGCTTCCACACGCAGGAGGACATCCCCGAGGACGTGGGCCTCACGGACGACTACCGGACGGGCTACGACGTGCCCAGCGAGGTGGACGGCCACCGCATCTGGTACTCGGGCGCCGTGGGGACGGAGCCGCTGGTCGCTGACGTCGTCCTCGAGCGCGCGGCGGACGCGGGCGCCGACGTCGCGGCCGCCATCGAGGCCGTCCGCGAGGAGACCGGCGGCGCGGACGCGGCGAGCGCGGGGGACTGATGTCGGCGGCAGCGACAGCCGACGACGTCGCGGACGCGCTCGTCGAGGCCGCCCCGGGGGGCATCGACTTCGACGGCCTCGTCGTGGAGCCGTACCGCGAGGCGTTCCGCTGGGAGACGCCGGAGGGCGAGGCCGTCGTCACGGAGGCCGAGCTGCGCGAGCGCGCGGACAGCCCGCACGCGACGAACTGGTACTACTGGGAGCGCGTCGTCGAGGGCCACGGGACGCCGCGGCGCGCGTTCCTGCGCTGGCTGGAGGGCGCCGACGACCGAGGCGTCGCGGAGCGCTACGAGGCGCTGCGGGGCGGCCACCGGCGGTCGTGGGGCGAACTCGCCGTGACCGTCGTCCTGGGGCCGGGCGGCGAGCGGCGCTACGAGGTCCGCCACGAGGACGACGTCGGCGAGGCGGTAGACGCGTACACCGACCCCCTGGAGGCACGCCACCTCGTGAAACACGACGACGACGGCCGCTACCGGCCGCTGTCGACCGCGCCCTCGCTGCCTCACGGCTGGGCGTTCGTCGACCTCGACGGCCGCGACCTCGTGCAGACCGTCGAGTACGTCTACCCGGCGACGGTCGCGAACTGGCACCGCGAGCGCGAGGGCGACCTCGACGTCGACCACTGGGACGAGGTCGCGGAGCGCCAGACGGGCATCTACGACGTCGTCGAGAACCTGGACGGCGACGCCCTGGAGTGGGCGGCGGAGGCCTGCTGCGTGGACTCCCAGTGCCTGAAGCGCCGCGAGTGGGACGCCAGCGAGGACGAACCGCTGGAGGTGCCGCGCGGGGACGGCGAGTTCCCGTGTCGCGAGCCGTGCTCGCTGTTCGTCGCGGCGGCCCGGAAGTTCACCACCCTGGAGCGCGAGGAGAGCCGCGAGTACACCTTCGAGCTGACGCCCGCGGAGAAAGAGCAACTCGAGGACATCGTCGACGCGGTGGCCGACGGCCGCACCGACGAGATCCGGGAGGCCGACGTCTACGAGGGCGCGAACCGCTACCGCGCCCGGTTCCTGCGCGCGAAGCGGATGGACGAGCACGGCCTCTCGGGGACGCCGACGTACCCCGAGGACCACGAGTAGCGCGCGGCGTTCGCGGCTGTCCCGACTGGGGCCGGAGCCTACGAGAGGTGGGCCGTGACGTCCGTCGAGGAGACCATGCCGACGTAGTCGTCGTCGACGACGGGCAGGTGCTTGATACCGTACGTGGTCATCATCGCGGCGGCCTCCTCCATGTAGAGGTCCGGCGACGCGGTCTCGACGTTCTCGGTCATCACGTCCCGCACGGCGAGCGAGGAGGTGTCCCGTCCCTCGGCGACGGCGTCGATGACGTCGGTGCTGCTGACGATCGACCGCGAGGTCGTGGTGACGACGAGCGCGCTGACGTCCCCGTCGCGCATCCGGCGCGCGGCCTCGGTGACGGTCTCCTCCGGTGCGATGGTCTCCAGCGGCGTGGACATCACGTCGCCGACGGTGGGGCGGTCGCTGTGTGTCATACGGTGACAATGGAGGCCGGCGACTTGAATGTTCGCCGCTACGCGAGGAGGTACGCCGCGACCGCGAGGCAGGCGAGAAACGCCGCGCCGCCGACGAGGACCGCCAGCGAGTCCGAGACCGCGAGCGCGACGACGACGGCGACCGCCACCAGGCCGGCCGCCGCGACGACCGGCCGCGCGACGTCGGTCAGCCGCGGCGACTGGTCGTCCTCGACGTCGGCCTTCTCCGCGAGGGACTCGTCGACGGCGACGTCCGGGCCGCCGTCCTTCCGCTCGTCGGTGACCGCGACGTTCACGCGCGCCTTCTCCGCGCCGTACCCCGTCGAGAGCTCCACGTACCCCTTCGCCGGTGGGTGGTCGGGCGGGATCGACACTTCGACGCCGCGGCGCTGGTCGGCCTCGACGTAGACCTGGTTCGCCGCGGGCGTCGCGACCGTCGCGAGCCCGTCGTCCAGCTGGAGGTGGACGTGGATTGGGCCGCCGTGGTTGACGAACTCGAGGACGAACGACCGGTCGGTCTCCAGCACTGCCGCTTCCGGTTCGACGTCGCGCGGGTGCTCGCGGTTGAGGTGGACGACCAGCCGTTCGGGCACGCTCGGTGGATTATCCCGCGAGTAGAAAAAGGTTCGTGGCGCGCTCGACCCGACGCGTCAGGCGGGGGCCTCCTCCCGCATGTCAGGCGGCAGGAGGTTCGGGATGCCGTCCTCGATGGGGTAGGTCTCGCCGCACTCCGTGCACGTCAGCGTCCCCGAGACGATCTCGCCGTCCTCGCGCTCGTCGACGTCGAGTTCCAGGTCGGCTTTGTCCAGCGGACAGCAGACGATGTCCAGGAGGTCCTCTTTCATACTCGCTGCGTGCACGCGACGGAGCAAAAGCGTACGGGTTCCGTGCGTCGCCGCGACACGCGGCGGCGTTACTGGTCGAAGGGGTTGCGGCGGACCACGGTCTCCTCGCGGCCGGGGCCGACGCCGACGGCGACGACGTCGACGCCGAGTTCGCCCTCGACGTACTCGACGTACTCGCGGGCGGCCTCGGGGAGCGCGTCGTAGCCCTCGTCGGCGACGGCCTCGGGGTCGAACTCCGGCCAGCCGTCGAACGTCTCGAGGACGGGCTCGCAGTCGCCCCACCGTTCCGTGGTCGGCGGCATCGTCTCGACGGTCTCGCCGTCGAGTTCGTACGCGTGGCCGACGCGGACCTCCTCGAGGCCGGCGAGCACGTCGAGGTGGTTGAGCGCGACGCCGGTGAAGCCGTTCGCGCGCGCGGCGTGCCGGAGCATCGGGACGTCCAGCCAGCCGACGCGGCGCGGGCGGCCGGTGACGGTGCCGTACTCGCCGCCCTCCTCGCGGATGTAGTCCGCGAGCTCCTCGTCGTCGCCGGTGAGCTCCGTGGGCAGCGGGCCGGTCCCGACCCGCGAGAGGTACGCCTTCACGACGCCGACGACCTCGCCCCGACCGATGGTGGTCGGGCCGAGCCCGGAGCCCGTTGCCGCGTAGCCGGCCGTCGGGTTCGAGGACGTCACGTAGGGGTAGACGCCGTGGTCGATGTCGAGGCTGGTGCCCTGCGCGCCCTCGAGCATCACGTCGTCGCCGCCGTCGATTCGGTCGGCGAGGTAGTCGCCGGCGTCGACGGCCATCCCCTCCTCCTCGATGCGGTCGCCGTACTCGCGGTACTGCTCGAAGAGCGCGTCGACGTCGAACGCCTCGCCGGCGTCCCCGCCGTAGACGTCCTCGTAGAGCGCGCGCTTCTGCGGGACGACGTACTCGAGGCGGTCGCGGAGCACGTCGGGGTCGAGGAGGTCGCCGACGCGGACGCCGCGCCGGCCCGCCTTGTCCTCGTACGTCGGACCGATGCCGCGGCCCGTCGTGCCCGCGTCGAGGTCGGAGTCGGATTTGGCCTCCTCCTCGATGCCGTCGAGCACGCGGTGGTAGGGGAGGATGACGTGCGCGCGCTCGGCGACCCGGACGTCCGGGTCGAGGCCGCGGTCGCGGAGGGCGTCGATCTCCTCGAACAGCGTCTCCGGGTTGACGACGCAGCCGTTCCCGAGGACGCCGGTCTTCCCGCGGACGGCCCCGGAGGGGACCAGCGAGAGCTTGTACTCGTCGCCGCCGACGACGACGGTGTGGCCGGCGTTGTCGCCGCCCTGGTAGCGGGCGACGACGTCGGCGTCGTCGCCGAAGAGGTCGACGACGCCGCCCTTGCCTTCGTCGCCGAGCTGGGCCCCGACGATGGTGACGGTCATGGTCGTTGGTTCCGGGAGTGGGGACATACTCGTTACGGTCTCGGCGCCCGAGATGTGCACGGGAGTGGATACTCGAACGGTCTCCAGCGCCGTCTATTGGACGAACGAGCGGTACCGGCGGGCGCTGAGACCGAGCGGAATCGTTAACTGTTGGCACTCCCAACTCCGCAGTGTCCGTCTTTTCACCGCCGTCTACGACAACCTTTAAAACCCCGCCAAGACAAGTTAACAAGTGCCATGATAGACCGGCTTGAGAAGGAAGTCGATATGCTGGAGCGCCATCTGCAGGTTCTCCGCATGGTCATCGAGAACGAACCCATCGGCATCGTGAAGATGTCCAACGAGACCGGCTACCCCCACCACAAGGTCCGCTACTCCCTCCGCGTTCTCGAAGAGGAGAACCTCATCGAACCGTCCTCCCAGGGCGCCATCACCACCGAGCGCACCAGCGAGTTCGTCGACGAGCTCGACGAGAAGGTCGACGACCTCGTCGACAAGATGGAGTCGATGAAGATCGACGCCGCCGCGGAAGCGGAGTGACGCCGCGCGCGCCCTCCGTCAGCGCCGCCGGCCGCTAGTCGCGACTGTTCTCTCCCGGCGTCGCTCTCTCCGAGCGAACCTCCGGCCGCGGGCCGAACTCCCCGCCTCCTCGCAGCGAACGCCGAATCCGCCGGCCGTCCGGGGACCGGCAGGTGGACGTACAGTTCGGAGACAGTGAGCCGCGCCTACAGTTCGGGGACCGTCAGGTTGAACGCGTCGTTGCGGTCCTCGACGAGGCAGAGGTGGTAGCCGGCCTTCCGGCCGGTGCTCACGTAACTGAGCTTGTCCGAGCGGCTGAGGAAGCCGCCGCTGGCCGTCTCCTCGGCGGCCGTCTCGAGGGCCGCCGGCTCGAAGAACGACGCCGTCACGTACACCGCGGCACTGAGGTCGTCGGCGCCCTCGCGGACCGCCGTCGCGGCGTCCACGAGGTCGTCCATCTCGACGCCCGTCACGGGGTCGCGCTCGGCGTTCAGCTCCGCGACGACCAGCGGGTTGCCCATGCGGTCGCGGAGCACCACGTCGAAGGACTCGGTCACGGAGCCGTCCTCGGTCTCGACCTCGACGGTGCCGTCGAGCTCCGCGCGGTCGACCTCGGGAATCGCGTCGTAGAGGTCCGCGAGCCCGTTCGCGTGGCCGGCGTCCCGCACCTCGTAGGGGAGTTCGCGGACCGCCCACGACACGAACCGGTACGGCGCCGACGACCGCAGGAACGCCTCGTAGTCCTCGCCGTCGACCGTGGCCTCGGCGGCGTCGAACTGCGTGTGGTGGTCGATGCGGAGGTTGTCGTTGACCGCCGACGGGTCCGTGTTCCCGTCCAGGCCGTCCAGCGTCGGCTTCCCCTTCGAGTCGTAGCGCACGAAGAGGTTCGTGCCGGACAGCGCCGCGGCCGGCGACAGGTCCTCGCCGGCCGACGGCCGCTCGTCGGCGGTCTCGGCCGCCGCCAGGTCGGCCTCGAGCTCCTCGACTCTCGCCTGCAGCTCGTCGCGCTCCTCGCGCAGCGTCTCCGCCCGCTCGCGGAGGTCGTCGCGTTCGCCCTCCAGGTCCTCGATGCGGCCGGCGGCCTCCTCGAGTTTCGCGTCGCGCTGCTTGACCGCGCGCTTGAGCTTCTCGACCGTCGACTGGGGCTTCCCGCTGGCCCCCGACGACTGCCGCGACCGCTCGGCGGACGTCGCGCGGTCCGGCGCGGACTGCCCGGGCGACCGCTTCGAGCGCGACCGCTTCTTCGACGGCGTCGAGCGCGACTGCCCGCCGGCGTTCGCGGCCTCGGCGCCGCCGTCCGTCTCGCTCTGCTCGGGGTCGAGCGTCGGCACGGACGTCGCGTTCCGCCACTGCTCTTCCTCGTCGAACACGCGGTCGGTGTTCCCCGTCCGCGCTTCCCCCGTCTTCGGCGCCGGGTCGCCGTCGCCCTCGCCGCCCTCCGCGGCGGCACCGCCGGCGGCGCCGGCACCCCCGGCCGCCGCCGCGTCGCCGTCCGACTCGGCCCGGTCGGGCCGCGCCGCGTCCGCCGCTGTCGCGTCCGTCGCTGTCGCGTCCGCGTCTGCGCCCTCCGCCTCTCGGCCGGCGTCCGCGCTCGAGGACTGCCCGCCCGGGCCGGAGCTGCTCGCGGTCCGTTCTCCGGGCCGTGACGCCTCGGACGCCCGCTCCCTGTCGGTCGAGGGCTCGCCCGCCGCCGCGTCCTCCGGCGCCGAGTCCCCGGCGCTCGCCTCGCTCGCGCCGGCGCCGGGAGACGCGTCGTCGGTCGAACCCCGGTCCGGAGCCGCGGCGCCGCCGGCCGCCGCTCCGCCCGCCGCGTCGTCGGCCGGCGAGCCGTCGTCGACCTCCGGGATGCTCGTGACGTTCACGGGCGTCTTCCGCACCTCGTAGACGCCGACCTCGTCGTCCGCGCGCTCGAAGGCCTCCTCGCCGGTCACCAGTTCCTCGCTCGCGCCGACGAACGCCGCGCTCATCGAGCGACCGCCGTAGTAGACGACGTAGTAGTCCCCGGAGAGCACGTTCTCGGAGAGCTCGACGTACCCCGTGAAGTTCGCGTCGGCGAGCGTCTCGTCGGCCGCCGACAGCGGCGTGTCGTTCGTGTAGTACTTCGCCTGCGTCTCCCCGCCGCGCTCCTGCATCGCGAACAGGAGCGCGAGGCTCGGGTCCGGCGCCTCGTACACCGTCCCGGAGGCGTCCTCGAAGTCCTCCACGTCACCCTCGAACACCCCGATGACGCGGCCGTTCAACATGAACAGCCACGTGCCGTCGGCGACGACCGTCCCGGAGAACTCGCGGTCCGCGAGCTCGTGGAGTTCGCGGAACCCACCCGAGAACGGCCGGGAGTCCCAGGACTCCACCCGCTCGACCGTGTGTGCCTGCATACGCAGTCGAAGGCAGGGGCCCCGTATAAGGCTTTCCGGGGCGGACGAGACCCCTCAGAACGGCAATCTCGGAGCGTCGACAGAACTCGGACCGGGCCGGGCCTACAGCTTGTTCGAGGCGTCGTCGGCGAGCTCCTGCATGCGCTTGCTCAGCCGGCCGGCGCTGGAGAACTCGTCCTCGCTCATCGCCGCCGCGAGCGCGTTCCCGAGCAGGAACACCGCGTGCTTGTGCTCGCTCTTGGACTTGTGGACGTGCGAGGGGTCGACGTCGAGTTCCTCGTAGGCCGCGAAGGCGTCGTCGTCGACGCCGTCGAACTCGAGGAACTGGTCTTTGATCTGGACCATCTGTTCGTGGAGGTCGAGGAGCTCGTCCTTGTGCATCGTTGGGCCACGGTAGGGAATTCGACCGTTTAAGCGTTGTCTGCGACGCGGTGACACGCAGTCCGGCGCCGCGGCTGTCCGGGACGGGCGACACCCCCTGCGGCAGTCGAGAACTGGCGGGAGCGACCGAGAGCCGGCGGCAGTCGAGAACTGACGGTGGGGCGGTGAACGGTCGCGTGCGGGTCGGCGGCGGTCAGTCGCGGTGCGGGTCGGAACCGTTCGTTCGCGTGCGGTTCGTGGGTGCGCGGTCGGACGTGCTGGGGGTACGGGGCGACCTGACTCGGGCATCGGGGCGACCTGACTCGGGCATCCGGGCCGGGACGGGGCGGGCGCGTGGCGAGAACGGTCTAGAAGACGTACTCGTCCTCGTGGCCCATCATGCCGCCCTCGCTCTCGAGGCCGGCGCCCTCCTCCGCGTCGCTCGGGCCGCTGGTCTTGTAGGCGCGGATGCCCGCCGACAGCAGCTGTTCGATGGCCTCCTCCTGGCTGACGAACTCGCCCTGCTCGACGAGCTGTGCGATCTGCATCTCGATCTGGTCCGGGATGTTGACTTCCACCTGGGGCATCGCTCTGGGCGGGGCTTCGCCGCCACCGTTGTTAAGCCTGTCGGGGGGACCGACCCGCCGGGATTCGCCCGAGAGCGAGCGTCCAGCGGGCCGAACGCGGACGCCGCGTCGAGTCGGTAGGAATACCAGTGTCCGCCCCCAACCGACGGCCATGAGCGTCGAGGACGTCACGGACCTCTACGAGGAGTTCGGCGACGACCGGCTGCCGCCGGGCCAGCGGGAGACGTCGAAGTTCCCCGTGCTGTCGAAGGGCGGCACGCCGGCCTGGGACCGCGAGGACTGGGAGTTCACCGTCACGGGCGCCGTCGAGGACGAGCTGTCGCTGTCCTTCGAGGAGTTCACGTCCCTCGAGTCGGTGACCCAGCGCCAGGACTTCCACTGCGTCACCGGCTGGTCGAAACTCGACTGCGAGTTCGCGGGCGTCCCGTTCCCCCGCCTCGCGGACCTGGCGGGCGTCCGCGACGACGCCGTCCACGTCATGTTCCACGCGCTGGACGGCTACACGACGAACCTCCCCCTCGAGGACTGCATGCGCGAGGAGGTGCTGTTCACCTGGCAGTACGACGGCGACGACCTGCCGCGCGAGCACGGCGGCCCGCTGCGCGTCGTCACCCCCCACCGGTACGCGTACAAGGGCGCGAAGTGGGTCGACGGCGTGGAGTTCCTCACCGAGCCCGAGCGCGGCTACTGGGAGAAGCGCGGCTACTCGAACACCGCCGACCCGTGGGCCGAAGACCGGTACAGCTAGGCGAGTGGCCGCCACCGCGACCGCCGGGGGAGGTCCCGGTCGGTCGCGCCAGAAGGAACAGGCTATTAGTCGGAGGGTCCTGAACGTCGACCAATGAGTTCTCTGTCCGGCGAGACGGCCGTCCACGGGACGGTCGTGAGCAGGAGCTGCCGGGTGGCCGACGTCTCCTATCGGGCGTTCCTCGCCGAGGGGGACCCGCCCCGCATCCACTGGGCGGACCCCGACGGCCTCGAGCTGTCGGGGAGCGGCGCGGCGGCGTCGGTGACGGCGTCGGGCGCCGACCGCTTCGCGGACGTCCGCGAGTGGGCGACGGCGCTGTTCGCGGACGCCGACCACGACGGCCCGGCGGTCGCGCGGCCGCGGCTGCTCGGCGGGTTCGCGTTCCACGACGACCACGAGCCGGCGGGCACGTGGACGGGGTTCCCAGCGGCGCAGTTCGTGCTCCCCGAGTACCAGCTGTCGAGCGCGGGCGACGAGACGTGGCTGACGGTGACCCGGGCCGGCGAGGACGTCGACGGCGGCGACGTGGCGGACGCGCTCGCCGAGGCGCGGGAGACGGTGGAGGCGCTGCCGGCGATGCAGCCCAGCGGCCCGCGGCCGGGCGTCGAGTCGACCACGCCGACGACCGGCGAGGCGGCGTGGTGCGAGCAGGTCGAGCGCGCGCTCGCCCGCATCGACGCCGGCGAACTCCGGAAGGTCGTGCTCGCGACGGCGCTGCGCGCGGACCTCGCGGGCGACGTGAACCCCAGGGACCTCCTCGAACGCCTGCGGCAGTCCTACCCGTCGTGTTTCCGGTTCCTCGTGGAGCCGACCGGCGAGGCGGCGTTCCTCGGCGCCACGCCCGAACTGCTGGTGACGCTGGACGGCGACGCGGTGGAGACGACCGCGCTCGCCGGGTCGGTGGGCCGCGGCGACACCCCCGAGGCGGACGCGGAGCTCGCCCAGCGGCTGCGCGACAGCGGGAAGCTCCGCCGCGAGCAACAGCTCGTCACCGACGCCGTCGCCGACAGGCTGGCCGCGTTCGGCGACGTCGCGGTCGGCGACCGGTCGGTCCGGAAGCTGTCGAACATCCAGCACCTGAACACGCCCATCACCGCGACGGTCGAGGACGGCGCGCACGTCCTGGACGTCGCGGAGGCGCTGCACCCGACGCCCGCCGTGGGCGGCCTGCCGCCGGCGGCGGCCCTGGACGTCATCCGCGAGACGGAGTCGTTCGACCGCGGCTGGTACGCCGCGCCCGTGGGCTGGTTCGACGCGGACGGCGACGGGACGTTCGCGGTGGGGCTGCGGTCGGCGCTCGCCGCGGACCGCACGGTCACGATGTTCGCGGGCAACGGCATCGTCGCGGACAGCGACCCCGCCGAGGAGTACGAGGAGGTACAGTTGAAGTACCGCCCGATTCTGGACGAACTCGAATGACGACACACCGGAGGACGCGCACGGGGAGCCGGCCGGAGGGGGACGCGTGACCGCGCCGAACCGGAACGCGCTGTGGGCGCGCGCGGCCGTCGACGAACTCGCGGAGTCCGGGGTGGACGCCGTCTGCGTCTGTCCGGGCAGCCGGTCGACCCCGCTCACCGTCGCGCTCGCCGAACACGACGACGTCCGCGTGTGCTCGCACCTCGACGAGCGGTCGGCCGCGTACTTCGCGCTCGGCCGCGGCAAGCGCACGGGGGAGCCGACGCCGGTCGTCTCGACGTCCGGCACGGCGACGGCGAACTTCCACCCGGCGGTGATGGAGGCCGACCGGGCGCGCGTGCCGCTGCTCGTCCTGACCGCCGACCGGCCGCCCGAGCTCCGGGACTCGGGCGCGAACCAGACCGTCGACCAGGAGAAGCTCTACGGCGGCGCGGTCCGCCACTACCGCGACCTCCCGGAACCGGCGGCCGACGACCGGAGACTCCGGTCGCTGCGGACCGCCGTCTGCCGGGCGGTCGGCGAGGCGACGGGCGCGAACCCGGGGCCGGTCCACCTGAATTTCCCGTTCCGGAAGCCCCTCGAACCCGTCGAGGTGCCGGGCGACGTCCCCGAGGGCTTCGCGGCCGACCACGCGCTCGCCGCGCGAGGGCGCGACGGCCCGTTCGTCGACGTCCACCACAGCCCCGCCGGACCCGACGACGCGACGCTGGCGGTGCTCGCCGACGCCGTCGAGACCGCCGAGTGCGGCCTGGTCGTCGCCGGCCCCGACGACGCGTCCGGCCTGACCGCGGAGGCGGCCGCGGCGCTCGCCGACGCCACCGGGTTCCCGCTGTTCGCGGACCCGCTCTCGGGCGTCCGGTACGGCGACCACGTCGCCGACGCGCCCGTCGTCGGCGGCTACGACGGCCTGCTCGCCGCGGACGCGCTCGCGGACGCCCCGGCCCCCGAGGTCGTGCTGCGGTTCGGCGCGTCGCCGACGTCGAAGGCGCTCCGGCACTACCTCCGTGACGCGGACGCGCGGCAGTTCGTCGTCGACCCGGCCGGCGGCTGGCGGGAGGCGACGTTCGCGGCGTCGGACCTGGTCGTCGCCGACCCCTCCGAGGCGGCGCGAGCGCTCGCTGCGCGCGTCGACGCCGGGGCCGACGCGGCGTGGCGCGAACGGGTCCTCGACCTCGAGGCCGCGTACTGGGCGACGGTCGAGGGCTTCGACGCCGACGAGCTGCTCGAGGGCGACGTGGTCGCCGCGGCCGCCGCGGACGCCCCCGACCCGGCGACGGTGTTCGTCTCGAACAGCATGCCCGTGCGGGACCTCGACCGGTTCGGGCGGCCGCGCGCCGCCGACCTCACCGTGCTCGGGAACCGCGGCGCGTCCGGCATCGACGGCGTCACGTCCGCGGCCCTCGGCGCCGGGAGCGCGACCGACGACCCGCTCGTCCTGGTCACGGGCGACCTCGCGTACTACCACGACTCCAACGGCCTGCTCGCGCTCGAGCGCTGCGGCGTGGACGCGACGGTCGTCCTCGTGAACAACGACGGCGGCGGCATCTTCCACATGCTCCCCATCGAGGACTTCGACCCGCCGTTCACCGGCCAGTTCAGGACGCCCCACGGCCTCGACTTCGCGCCGACCGGCGACACCTACGACCTCGAGTTCGCCAGCACCGAGACCCTCGAGGGCTTCCGCGAGGCCTACCGCGAGTCCGTCGCGAGCGACGGGACGCAGGTCCTCGAGGTGCGGACCGACGCCGAGGCCAGCCACCGCGAGCGCGAGCGCCTCGAGCGCGTCGTCGGGGACGAGCTCGCCGCGGACTACTGACGCGGCCGGCCCGGGCCCGTCGCCGACTCGCCGCCGCCGCCGTCGCCGAGGCCGCTCGCGAGGAACGCGCCGAGCGCGCCGAACGCGAGCGCGTACGCGGCGCAGTACGCGACGGCCGCCACCAGTGGCGGCCGGAGCGTCACAGTGGCGAACCCGGCGTCCCGCGTGTACGTCGCGGCGGTCGCGACGACTGCCGCTGCGGCCGCGTACCCCAGCGCGACGCGGACACCGCTGGTGGCCGCGCCCGGCTCGCGGTCGCGGTGGCGCCACGCGAGGAAGCCGCCAGCGGCGAGCAACGCCAGCGGGGGAACGAGCGCGAGCTGGCCGTCCCACAGCGGCGTCTGCCGCAGGTCGGCGGTCCAGTGCGCGGACCGCCCGAGCGCCCCGGCCGTCACGTCCAGGGTGACGCCGTGGGCGGCGTAGTAGAACCACGCTACCACCTCGAGGACGTCCGGCTCCAGCCAGTCCGCGACGTCCCCGAGCGCGTCCGCGAGCGCCGGGCCGACGGCCGTCGAGACGCCGTCCGCGACGCGCTGGGAGTCCCCGAGCGCGTCGCGCTGGAGGAGGAACGTCGCCGCGAGCCCGGCGGCGAACGCGCCGGCGCCGACCGCAGCGCCCTCCGCGGTGGCGCGCGCGTCCGCCCACAGCGACTCGGGGAGGCTCATACGCGTCGGTTCCCGGCGGCGGGCATAAGCGTGCGGGGTCGCCGTCCCGCCGACGGCGACGGCCCCGCCGCGAGCGCCGGTGTAAATCCTTTTGCCGGCCGGCGACGGACGCCCGGTATGGTCTCGGAGCTCTTCGACGCGGACCGCTGGGAGCCGGTCGCGGACCGCGACTACGACGACGTCACCTACCACCGCGGCGTCGACGTCGACGCCGTCCGGATCGCGTTCGACCGCCCCGAGGTGCGGAACGCGTTCCGCCCGGGCACCGTCGACGAACTGTACGACGCCCTCGAGCACGCGAAACGCCAGACGGACGTCGGCTGCGTGCTCCTGACGGGCAACGGCCCGAGCCCGAAGGACGGCGGCTGGGCGTTCTGCTCGGGCGGCGACCAGACCGTGCGCGGCGACTCCGGCTACGAGTACCGCGGCGACGACGAGGCCGGCGGCGACGAGGACGACTCGGTCCGCGAGGCGGAGGCGGGACGCCTCCACATCCTCGAGGTCCAGCGCGCCATCCGGTTCATGCCCAAGCCCGTCGTCGCGGTCGTCCCGGGGTGGGCGGTCGGGGGCGGGCACAGCCTCCACGTCGTCTGCGACATCACGCTCGCCAGCAGCGAGCACGCGAAGTTCCTCCAGACCGACCCCGACGTCGCCTCCTTCGACGCCGGGTTCGGGTCGGCGTACCTCGCCAAGCAGGTCGGCCAGAAGAAGGCCCGCGAGGTGTTCTTCCGCGGGAAGACCTACTCCGCCGAGGAGGCCGCCGACATGGGGATGGTCAACGAGGCCGTCCCCCACGAGGACCTCGAAGACGTCGCGCTGGAGTGGGCCGACGAGATGGCCTCGAAGTCCCCGACGGCCATGCGGATGCTGAAGTACGCGTTCAACATGGCCGACGACGGCCTCGTCGACCAGCAGGTGTTCGCCGGGGAGGCCACGCGCCTCGGCTACATGACCGACGAAGCGCGGGAGGGCCGCGAGGCGTTCGTGGAGGACCGGGACCCGGACTTCTCCGAGTACCCCTGGTACTACTGAGGCGCCGCGGAACCGGCAACGTGGGCCCGTTCCGGGCGTCCCGAGACAACGGGTTTTTCAGTGACCCCCCGCTGGCCACAGGCAGCATGTACGCGCCGGTCGAGCGACAGCCGAGCGGCGGCGCTCGGCGTCGCGCTGGTGGCGAGAACGGAACTGTCGTCTCGGCGTTCGAGTGGCCGACATGACACGGGGCCCCTGGTACGTCCTCGGCCTCGAGGACGCGACGTGGCCGGAGCGCGCGCTGTTCTTCGTGACGATGGCCGCGATGGCGGCGCTCGCGGCGGTCGGCTTCCTGCGGCCGTCGCTGCTCAGCAGCGCGCTCAACGGCGCGTTCGACTGGGTGCTGCGGTACTTCGGCTGGTGGTTCATCCTCCTCGGGTTCGTCCTGCTGATCCTCGTGCTCGGCGTCACGTTCTCGCGGTACGGCCGCCTGCGCATCGGCGGCCCGGACGCCGAACCCGAGTTCGACACGTTCTCGTGGCTCTCGATGGTGTTCACCGTCGGGTTCGGGGCGTCCATCCTCATCTGGGGTGTCGGCGAACCCGTCTCCATCTACCAGAACCCGCCGCCGGAGCCCTACCCCGTCGAGGGCGCGTCCCTGAAGTCGATGGCGCTGGCGTTCATGTTCGTCCACGAGGTGTTCCCGGGGCTGGCGATGTGGTACCTCCCGGTGGCGCTGGCGTTCGGCGTCGTCGTCTACACGCAGGGCGTCGGCGAGTACAAGATCTCAGCGATGCTGCACGGCGTCGTCGACGAGGACTCCTACCCGGGGTTCCACTGGACGGTCGACCTCGCGGCCATCGTCGCGAGCATCGGCGGCATCGCGACCACGCTCGGGTTCAGCGCGCAGACGATGGCGGCGCTGCTCGGCGGCGTCTTCGGGCTGGAGGCGCGCGCGCTCACGTACGGCATCTTCGGGCTCATCGGCGCGGTCTTCCTCACGGACGTCTGGCTCGGCCTCCGGAAGGGCATCCGGAACGCCGCGCGCGCCACGATGGTGTTCATCGCCGTCGCGATGGGCGTGCTGGTCGTCGTCGGCCCGACGCTGTTCATGTTCGAGCTCGGCCTCGACGCGACCGGCGTCTGGCTCGGCAACCTCACGCGCCTGATGCTGTACACCGACCCCACCGCCGGCGGCAACTGGGCGGCGAACTGGACGGGGTTCTGGTGGGCGTGGTGGGCGGCCTGGAGCATCTTCGTCGGGAGCTTCGTCGCGCGCGTCTCGAAGGGCCGGACGGTCCGCGAGATGTTCGCCGTGCTCGTCGTCGCGCCGGCGCTCCTGACGTGGGTCCAGCACCTCCTCATCGGCGGGTGGGTGCTCGCGCCCGGCTACGTCGGCCCGGTCGGCGACGCGCTCTCGGCCGACGGCATTCCGGCGGCCATCGTCGCGGCGCTGAACGCCACGCCGTACGGGACGCTGCTCGGCGTGCTGTTCGTGTTCGTCATCGCCGGCTACATCGTCACGTCCCTGGACTCGGCGGTGTTCATGATCTCGGCGATCACGCTCGGCGACGAGGACCCGAACGCGCGGAACCGCGCGTGGTGGGGGGCGCTGCTCGCCGGGTTCGGGATGATGAGCCTGGAGCTGTCGAGCTTCCGCGCCATCGAGGCGCTGTCGCCGCTGCTCGCGCTCCCGTTCACCGTCTTCCTGCTGGCGGTGGTGTACGCCAGCTACCGCGCGGCCCGGGACTACGCCAGCGGCGCCGACCGCGTGGACGTCGAACCCGGGTCGCTGCTCTCCGAGCAGGACCGCAGCACCGACGGCGCGCCCAGCGACGACTAGGCGCGCACGCACCCGGGCGGCGACTCGGGCCGGGCGGCGGCACGGAACGGACCGGGGGCGACCCTGGGAGGACGGCGACTCGGGCCGGGCGGCGACCCGGGTCGAGTTGGCCGGCCGGACGCCGACCGCCCGGGGCCGGGACCGCCACCGCTATGGCACCGCTGGCCGAACACCCACGCGATGACCGAGACGGCTGACGTGTCGCGGCGGGAGGCGTGGCTCATCGCCGCGCGCCCGCACACGCTCCCGGTCGCCGCCGCCCCCATCCTCGTCGCGGTCGGGCTCGCGGTCCGAGACGGCGTGTTCGCGCCGCTGCCCGCGTTCGCGGCGTTCGTCGGCGCGGCGCTCATCCAGGTGGGCACGAACTTCGCGAACGACTACTACGACGCCGTGCAGGGCGCGGACACCGAGGACCGCGAGGGGTTCACGCGCGTCACGGCGGGCGGCCTCATCGAACCGGCAGAGGTCAAGCGCGCGACCTACGTGACGTTCGCGGCCGCCGTCCTCGTCGGCACCTACCTCGTCGCCGTCGGCGGCGTCCCCATCCTCGTCGTCGGCCTCGTGAGCGTGGCGTCCGGCCTGGCGTACACGGGCGGCCCCTACCCCCTGGGCTACCACGGCCTCGGCGACGTCTTCGTGTTCGTGTTCTTCGGCGTCGTCGCCGTCACCGGCGCGTACTACGTGCAGGCGGTCACCGTGCTCGCGTCCGGGTTCCCCGTGTGGCCGCCAGCGGGCACCGTCACGGTCGCGTCGGTCGCCGCGAGCCTCCCCGTGGCGGCCGTCGCGACGAACGTCCTCGTCGTGAACAACGTCCGGGACCGCGAGGAGGACGCCACCACGGGCAAGCGCACGCTCGCGGTCCGGTTCGGGTACACGTTCTCGCGTTTCCAGTACGCCGCGCTGTTCGCGCTCGCGTACGCGGTCCCGCCGTGGTTTTTCGCGCGGACCGGCGACCCGCTCGTGTTCCTGCCGTACCTCTCCCTGCCGCTCGCGCTCTCGCTGACGCGGACGCTGTGCCGGCGGACGGACGGCGACGCGCTGAACCCGGCGCTGTCGCGGACCGGCCAGCTGCTGGCGCTGTACGCCGCGCTGTTCGGCCTGGGGCTGGCGCTATGATCCGGTCGTTCGCGCTCCCGCTGGCCGACCCGCTGGCCACCGCGCGCGGCGCCGTCGACCGCCGCGAGGGGTTCCTCTTCCAGCGGGACGGCGGCCTCGGGGAAGCCACGCCCCTGCCCGGCTGGACGGAGTCCCTGCGCGCCTGCGAGCGCGCGCTCGGGGACGCCGAGCGCGCCGACGACTGGCCGGACGCCCTCGACGCCTGCGAGGACGCGCCCGCGGCGCGCCACGCCGTCTCGCTCGCCGGACTCGACGCGAGCGCTCGGGACGCCGACGAGTCGCTCGCCGACGCGCTCGCGGACGGCGACCCGGCCGACGCCGTGCCGGTCAACGCCACCGTCGGCGACGCGTCCGTCGAGGAGACGGTCGCGGCCGCCGAGCGCGCCGCGGACGAGGGGTTCGGGACGGTGAAGCTGAAGGTCGGCGCGCGCGAGGTGTCGGCGGACGTCGAGCGCGTGCAGGCCGTCCGGGACGCCACGGACCTCGCGGTGCGCGCGGACGCGAACGGCGCGTGGACGCGCGAGCAGGCCCACGACGCCTGCTACGCGCTCGGCCACGTCGGCGTCGAGTACGTCGAACAGCCGCTGCCCGCCCACGACCTCGCGGGTCACGCCGACCTCCGCGGCAGCGTCGACGTCGCGCTCGACGAGTCCCTCACGGAGTACCCCGTCGCCGACGTGCTCACGGCCGCGGACGCCGTGGTGCTGAAGCCGATGGCCCTCGGGGGCGTCGACCGCGCGCGCGACGCCGCGCTGGCCGCCCGCGAGGCCGGCGTCGAGCCCGTGGTCACGACGACCGTGGACGCGGCGGTCGCGCGCACCGCGGCCGTCCACCTCGCGGCGAGCGTCCCCGACGTGGGCGCGTGCGGGCTCGCGACCGCCCGGTTCCTCGAAACCGACCTCGCGGCCGACCCGGCGCCGGTCGCCGACGGCCGCGTTCGCGTCCCCGACGGCCCCGGCCACGGCGTCGACGTCGCGAGCGGCGGACTCCCCGGAGGGACCACCGATGCGTGACGAACTCGCCCTGCAGACCGAAAGCGACCCGGACGCGACCGCGCTCGTGGACGCGGCGACCGACCGGTCGTGGACCTACGCGGCCCTCGACGACGCCGTCGAGGAGACGGCCGGTCGGCTCGCCGCGCTCGGCGTCGCGTCCGGCGACCGCGTCGCGGTCCTCGTGGACACCCGGCCGGCGTTCGCGCGCCTCGCGTTCGCGTGCGCACGCCTCGGCGCCGTGCTCGTGCCGCTGAACGCGCGCCTCGCCGTCCCGGAACTCGAGGCGCAGGTGGAGGCCGTCGAGCCCGTCTGCTGCGTCTGCGAGGCCGAGACCGAGGCGGCCGCGACAGCGTTCGGCGCGCCGGCGGTGAGCGTCGACGCCGAGGGCGACGCGGTGGCCCTCGCCGACCGCGAGCCCCTCGACTTCGAGCGCGCCGAGCCCTCGTGGACGGACACGCGCGCCGTGATGTTCACGTCGGGGACGACCGGCGACCCGAAGGCCGTCCGGCTGACGTACGGGAACTTCGCGGCGAGCGCCGTGGCGTCCGCGTTCCGCCTCGGCGTGCTCCCCGGGGACCGCTGGCTCTGTCCGCTCTCGACGTACCACATGGGCGGGCTGTCGGTGCTGCTGCGGAGCGCGCTCTACGGGACGACGGCCGTGCTGACCCGGGGCTTCGACGCCGACGCGGTCCTCGACGCGCTCGCGGACTACGACTGCACGGGCGTCTCGCTTGTGCCGACGATGCTGCAACGGCTGCTGGACGCCGACCGCGCGGTGCCGGACGCGCTGCGGTTCGCGCTCGTCGGCGGCGCGCCCACGCCGCCCGAGCTCGTCGAGCGCGCGCTCGACGCCGGCGTGCCGGTCTGTCCGACGTACGGGACGACCGAGACCACCTCGCAGGTCGCGACGCTGCGAGCCGACCAGGCCGCCGCCCGCCCGGACAGCGTCGGCCGTCCCCTCCTGGGGACGGACGTGACGGTCGTCGGCGACGACGGCGACCCTGTCGGGCCCGGAGAGACCGGCGAAATCGTCGTCTCCGGGCCGACGGTCGCGCCGGGCTACGTCTCGGGTGCCTCGGCCCCCGACCGGTACTGCGAGTACGGCCTCCGGACGGGCGACCGCGGCCGCGTCGACGCCGACGGCTACCTCCGCGTCGGCGGCCGGCAGGCCGACCGGATCATCACGGGCGGCGAGAACGTCCACCCGGCGGAGGTCGCGGACGTCCTCCGGTCGCACCCCGGCGTCGCCGACGCCGCCGTTGTCGGCGTGCCGGACGACGAGTGGGGCGAGCGCGTCGCCGCGCTCGTCGTCCGCGAGCGCGACTCGCCAGTGACCGCGGCCGAGTTGCGCGCGCACTGCGAGGACCGCCTCGCCGGCTACAAGCGCCCGCGGACGCTCCGGTTCGCCGAGGCGCTGCCGCGGACCGCCTCGGGCACCGTCGACCGCGAGGCCGCGCGCGCCGAACTCGCCGGCGAGAACTAAGTAGCGGCGGCGCCAACCCCGACGCGTGTGCACGCTGGCATTCGCGTGGCGAGCGTTCGAGGCCGCGCCCCTCGTGGTCGCCGCGAACCGCGACGAGTCGGTCGGGCGCCCGTCCTCGCCGCCGTCGGTCCGCGGCGACGACCCGGCGGTGCTGATGCCGCGGGACGAACGCGCCGGCGGCACGTGGATCGGCGTGAACGAGCACCGCGTGTTCGCCGGCGTCACGAACCGGGACGCCGACGTCGTCGGCGAGCGCTCGCGCGGCCGCCTCGTGACCGACGCGCTCGCCGCGGCGACGGCCGAGGCGGCGGTCGAGTCGGTGGAACGCGAGGTCGCCGACCGCGCGTACGCGGGCTTCAACCTCGTCGTCGCCGACGACGGCGAGTGCGTGCTCCTCGAGTGGGACGGCGTCCTCCGCACCCACGTCCTCGAGGCGGGGACGCACGTCGTCGTCAACGAGGGGTTCGACGGGGCCACGGGGAAGTCGCGCGCGGTCCGCGCGCGCCTGCTCGGCCACGACTCGCCCGCGGCGTGGCTGGACGCGGCGCGCGGCGCGCTCCGCGACCACGACGTCGGCGCGTGCCTGCACGGCGACGGCTACGGGACGCGGTCGTCGTCGCTCGTCACCGTCGCCGCCGACGGCGCCGTCACCTACGAGTTCGCGGACGGGCCGCCCTGCGAGACGCCCTACGAGCGCGTGGACGCGGTCCTGTGACCGCGGTCCGGTGCGCAGACGGTCAAGTTTAAACCGGTCGCACTCACTGTCACGTACATGAGCGCCGAAGTCACGGAGGACGACCTCTCCGAGGACGAACGCCGCGGCCTGGAGCTCGTCCGGGAGACGCGGGGCATCCACCAGAGCGAGTTCTGGAAGGAGCTCGACGTCTCCTCACGGAAGGGCAGCCGCATCGCGTCCAAGCTCGAGGAGAAGGGGTTCGTCCAGCGCGAGGAGACCGTCCACGAGGGCAACACCACGTACCTCATCGAGCCGGTCATCGACGAGCGCGACCTCGACTTCTCCCTGCTGATGGCCGGCGACATGCTCTCCCCGTTCGTCGGCGAGGAGGAAGTCGACGCGCAGAGCGACGCGTTCTCCCAGTGGATCATGAACCTCGCCTACGAGGACGAGTAATTGGCCGACGCCCGAACGCTTCCTGCGGGCCCGGGACCTGAACGCTCTCCGACGGGTCCGACGGTCGAACGCTCTCCGACGGGTCCGACGGTCGAACGCTCTCCGACGGGTCCGACGGTCGAACGCTCTCCGACGGGTCCGACGGTCGAACGCTCTCCGACGGGTCCGACGCCTGAACGCTTTTCTCCGCGCCGCGCGACCGTCCACGCATGCCGACCGCCTACGTCACCGCGCCCCGTGACGCGGCCGCCGACCTCGCCGAGCGACTCGTCGACCGCCGCCTCGCCGCGTGCGTGAACGTCCTCGACTGCCGCTCGGTCTACCGCTGGGAGGGCGACGTCGTCCGCGACGACGAGGCCGTCCTGCTCGCGAAGACGACCGACGACGCCTACGGCGACCTCGCCGCGTTCGTCCATCGCGAACACCCCCACGACGTGCCCTGCGTCGAGCGCTTCGACGAGACCGAGGTCGCCCTCGCGTTCGGCGAGTGGGTCGCCGAGTCGGTCGGCGAGTGACTCACGGCGGTCACCGTCCGGTCGGGTCCCGGACCCTTACACCCGGCCGACGACGAGCACGACGCCGTCCTCGCAGTCGACGCCACCGCCCGCGCCGCGACGGTGAAGCTCCAGGAGCGCGGCCTCGAGGACGTCGCGGACGTTCGCGCGGCTCCTGACGTCCGTCCAGACGCGCTCGGGCACGCAGAGCACCCACTCGGTCGGCCGGCGCTCGACGAGCGGGTCGTCGGCGAACGCCTGCCGCCACTCGTAGATCAGGCCGTCGACGGTCCGGCCGGGCTGGTCGGCGACCGTCGACTGCACCTTCGCCGCGGCCCGCCGGAGGTCGCGCTCGGGGACGCCGTAGTCGCCGGCGACGCCCGCGACGGCCTCGTCGCTGAACGGAACGGACATACGCGACCAATGGGCGCACACCCCCAAAAACCGCTCGCGCGCGGCGAGCCGTGTCAGTAGTCGAGGTCGTCGGTGGTGGCGTCCAGCAGGAGGACGAGACCGCCGCCGACGACGCCGGCGGCGACGACGGCCGCCGCGCTCGCCGCGGTCCACGTCGGGTTCGCGGCCCCGATCTGGATGGCGGGCGCGCGGAGCGCGCCGGCCATCAGCGCGACGAGGAACGTCAGCGTCGCGGCGCGGTAGTGCTCGAGCGCCCACTGGACGACGCGCGCGAACGTCAGGATGCCGGCGAGCGCGCCGACCATGAACACGACGAGCGTCGACACCGGGTCGACGGCCGCCGCGCCGTCGCCGCCGAGCAGGGCGTCCGTCGCCTCGCTCACGGCGGACGTCATCGTCTCGTACTTCCCGAGCGTGATGAGGATGAGCGACCCCGAGACGCCCGGCAGCACCATCGCGCAGATGGCGACCGCGCCGACGACGAACAGCACGGGGAGCCCGCCCGGCAGGACGTCCGCCTGCGCCTGCCCGCTCAGCACGAACGCGAGCGCGAACCCCGCGACCGCCGCGCCGACGCGGCCGGGCGTGTCGAGGGTCACCTCGCCGAGCAACACGACGACAGACGCCGCGATCAGGCCGAAGAAGAACGCGAACGTCACGCCCGGGTAGTCCGCGATGGCGACGTGGACGGCGTTCGCGACGGTGACGACCGCCGAGAGCACGCCCACGCCGAGGACGGCGAGGAACGGCACGTCCATGCGGACCAGCGACACCCAGAACTCCTCGCGGGCGTCCGACCGCCCGAGCCGCGGCACGAGCGCGAGCAACGCGACCGCCTCCTGGGGGTCGAGCGCTGCGAGCGCGCCGACGAGGCGCTCGTAGATGCCCGCGATGAGCGCGATGGTGCCGCCGGAGACGCCCGGGACGGCGTCCGCGGCGCCCATCGCCGCGCCCTTCGCGTACACGACGAGGTAGTCGCGCGTCGTCATCAGGTGTGCCGGCGGGCGAGCGCGCCACCCACTGCGGCCGCCGCGACCGCGGCCGCCGCGCCCGACGGCCCGAACGGCGACTGCGCCGACAGCGGCGCGATGCCGGAGCCGACGGCGTCACCGTCGGCCGCTCCCTCCGTGGACTCCACGGACTCGACGGTGGACGGCGACGCCATCGCGGACGCGTTGTCCGCGGTGTCGTTCTGCGCGCCCTCCGGCTCGTCGACGACGTGGCGCTCCAACTCGACGGTCGACGCCGTGCCGTTCTCGCCGAGGACCTGGCCCTCGGTGACGTGCGTGGTCGCGTTCCACTCCACGGTCGTCACGTCGTCGCCGGCCGTCGTGTTCCCGGTCGTCACCGTGTACGGGCCGTCGGCGCGCACCGAGACGTTCGTGTGGCCGTTCTCCGGGCCGTACTCGTCGTAGCCCGTCGTCGAGTACGGCACCGTCAGCTCGAAGTTCCCGTCCGCGTCGGTCTCGACGCGCTGCGTGTACGGGAACGTCGGCGCGCGGCCCTCCTCGTTGCGCATCTCCGTGATCTCGAACTGCGCGGTCACTTCGAGGGTCTCGTTGGCCGGGCCGGTGCCCTCGATGGTCGCGCCCTCGACGCGCTCGAAGAGCTTCACCCACGTCGGGTAGTACTGCGGGTTCAGCTCGTTGCGCTGCAGCCAGAGGTTCGCCGGCGCGGCGGACTCGTCGCTGACGCCCACCATCCGGTAGTGCTCGAGGGCCGGCACGTACTCGGACGGCGAGTCACCGAACCCGCCGATCTGGGCGGTGCCGTCCTCCTCGACGAACTCCTCGGCCGCGGTCATGTTGTCGAACTGCCGGACCGTCGTGTCGTTGGAGTCGAAGACGATCGCGCTCTCACCGACGTCGCGCTCCCAGTCCAGGACCACCGGCTGGGGGGCCTTCGCGCTGCCGTGGTAGCGGTACAGCCGGACCATCATCGAGTCGTAGTAGGCCTGCTGTTTGACGAGCGGCGCCTGCTGGAAGTACCGCGCGTTCGTCGGCTGGCCGTCCTCGAAGTCCGCCGTGATGGCCTGCTTGTAGAAGTCCGTCGCCGTGAAGTCCCGGGGGCCGTCGTAGAACGTGACGGGCGCCGAGAACTTCGCGTCGCCGCTCCCGAGCGAGGGCAGCGGCGGCATCACCATCTTCCAGTCGACGGCCGTGTACCGGATCTTCGCGTCGTCCTCCTCGTTGTCAGCGAGGACGTCGTTAGCCTGGGTCTCGTTCTGCGCGAGCAGGTAGTTCGCCGCCGAGGTCGCGTGCTGCTGGAACGGGTTCGCGTGCGGGACGGTCTCGCCCTGGACGGTCATCCAGTGGCCGTAGTCCCACCAGGACATCACGCCGTACGCGCCCTCGGGGTAGTCGAAGTCGTCGGTCTGGCTGTACGTCCCGTAGTACTCCATCTCGTCGGCGTTCTCGGCGCCGCCGTAGGTGCCCTGCTCGGGCGCGTTCTCGTCGAACCACGACATCGCGTCGTCCCAGCTGGTGACCGCGCCCGGCGCCTGCGAGGCGCCGATGGTGGTCACGCCCTGGAGCGGCACGCGCTGGTTCTGGTCGTTCGCCAGCGAGACGGGGCTCGCGCTGCCGCGCGCGGAGTCGTTGTTCGTCGCGCCAGCCACCGCGGGCGCCGCGACCGGCACGAGCACGAGCAGCGCGACCATCACCACGGTGCCGACCTGGTACCAGTCGACGTCCTCGAGCTGGGACGCCGGCCGGTCCAGGTCGACGGCGGCCACGATCGTGCCGAGGAAGTACGCGTTCAGGACGACTACGGGCACCACGAGGTAGTAGTTGAACCGCACCTGCGTGAACGCCGCCGACGTGACGAACGCGCCCCAGACGACCACGAGGAGCTCCTCGCCCTCGTACTCGCCCGTGACGGTGACCGCGGTCAGCGTCACGAGGACGATCCCCAGCGACCCGAGCTGGCCGTCGATGCCGAAGACGCCGCCGACGAAGTCGCCGAGCCCGGGCGCCGCGAACACGACCATGACCACGGCGACCGCGACCGCCGCGCCCGCCATCCGCTTCAGGTTCCCGCTCGCGAGGTGCGGGCGCAGCAGGATCCACGCGGCGCCCAGCAGCGCGGTGAAGAACGCGAGCCCGTACTCGAGGAAGATGACGCCGCCCATCCCGAGCCCGTACCGGCTCGTCCGCGAGAGGAACGGCTGCGCTTCGCCGATGGTGCGCGTCGCCGCGCCGGAACTGAACCCGACGAACCGCAGGAGGTTGTGCTGGACCATCGAGAGGAGGTCCGGGAGGACGAGGCCGACCGCGCCGATGCCGACGGCGAGGATCACGAACGTCGCGCCGACGTAGCCCGCCGCACCGAACTCGCGTTCGTCCCAGACGCGCGCGAACGCCGCGAGGAACACGCAGCCGAACGCGACCGCGAACGAGAAGAAGGGCTGGAGGTACGAGAACCCGGAGACGCCGAACCCGGTCTCCTCGACGACCGCGAGCATCAACACGCCGGTCACGGTCATGCTGATGGCGCCGACGACGGCGACGTGCTCGGGGCTGTTCCCGCTGTAGTAGTCGCTGACGAGCTTCACGAGGTAGAACGCGCCGAAGATGCCGACGAGGAGGACGCCCGGCGGCCACACCCACATGTACACCGCGGTGGCCGCGCCGGCGAGCACGCTCCAGCCGACGACGCCGCGGAGGCCGGCCGTGTCGCGGTCCACGAACTGCTCGTAGACGGGCTTCTCGCGCTCAGCGAGCGCGAGCGCGACCATCGTGCCGAGCACGGCGAGGGACATGAACAGCGGCTCGGCGCCGTTGTGGTCGGCCGCGCCGACGACGCTGCGCTGGAGGAAGTACCCGGGGAGGAACGCGAGGACGACCGCGGCGAACACGCCGCCGAGGCGGCCGCCGAGGCGCTTCCCGATGAAGTAGACGGGGATCGCCAGCAGCGTGCCGAAGACGGCGGGCGCGAAGAGGAGGGTCATCGCGACGGTGTTCTCGGAGGGGGAGCCGAGACCGACCACGAGGGCGGCCGTCGCGACGAGCTGGTCGAACAGCGTGCCGAACTGGCCGGCGAGCACGCCCTCAGGAAAGCCGGTCCAGGGGTCGAACGGCATCGTGGCCGGCCAGTTCTCGACGGTGTACGAGACCTGCCGGAAGTGGTAGTACGCGTCGTTCCCGGAGAAGTACACCTTGCCGTCTCTCGTGAAGTTCTCCCACGACTGCACCCGAACCCAGAACATGAACGCCAGGACGGCGCCGAGCGCGGGGACGTGGTACCAGTCCTCGAGCGCGTCGAGGACTGAATCGACGGAGACGGAGGGAGTCCTCGACTCCTCGTGCTTCTCACTCATTGCGTGTAGGGACTGACAGCGCGCGAATAAGCCTTGTGAAACCTCGTAGTCGCGTGAAACCTCGCGGGCGACCGGTCGCGTGCGTGGACGCGAGCGTGACGCGCAAAGCACAATTCTTATTCGCGGCTTCGGCCAAACGCCGGCAATGAAGGTCTCCGTCGTCGTCTGCACGTACTCGATGGACCGCTACGGGCCGTTCTCCGAGTGCGTGGAGAGCGTGCTCGCCCAGGACTACGACGACCTCGAGGTCGTGCTCGTCGTCGACGGCAACGACGAGGTCTTCGAGCGCGTGCGCGAGGACTTCGGGGAGTACGAGAGCGTCGTCCTGCACAACAACGACGAGAACAGGGGCATCTCGTACAGTCGCACGAAGGGCGCGGAGATCGCCTCGGGTGAGATCGTCGCGTTCACCGACGACGACGCGACCGCGGAACCGGACTGGATCGAGAAGCTGGTCGAGGTGTACGAGGAGACCGACGCGATTGCGGTGGGGGGAGACGTTCGTCCCGATTGGCAGACGAAGAAGCCCGACTTCTTCCCCGAGGAGTTCTACTGGCTGGTCGGCTGCGTTGAGCCCGGATTCGCGGAGGACGGTGAGGAAGTTCGGAACACGTACGGGTCGAATATCTCGTACAAGCGAGAGGCGTTCTTGGAGGTCGGCGGTTACGACCCGAACACCGGGCGGAAGGGAGACAAGCACCTCCAGGCGCACGAGGCGCCGGCCGGGATTCGGCTGTTAGAGGAGTACGGCAAGGGGATGGTGTTCACGGAGGACGCCGTTGTGCATCACAAGCTCTTCGACTACCGCGGCGACTTCCGGTGGCTCGTCTCGCGTTCGTTCTGGCAGGGGTACTCCAAGCGCGTTATGGACCTGCTGTATCCGAACGCGCCCGACGACAAGAGCGCGTACCTGAAGCAGCTCCTGACGCACTTCGTCCCGAAGCGCGTGAAGGGTCTGGTTCGGTCGCCTTCGGTTGCTGAGATGAAGCAACTGCTCTCGATTTTCGTGTTCACTGGCGCTGTGGGTCTAGGGTACCTGTACGCGATCGTGACGCCGAACGTCGTCGAGAAGGCTAACGCGTAGGCGCCGGGATGTCGTCTCGTTTCTCGCCGAAGAAGAACTCGTAGTAGTAGCCGAGTCCGCGGCACGCGAGCATCGCGACCGAGAGGAGCGCGAACGCGAGTCGCGTGAACACCGAATCCAGTTCCTCGCTGTCTTCGTCGCCGCTCGGACCACTCGGTCGCGGTGGTATTCCGGGCTCGCCGTACCGATCGGGATAGTAGCGCTGTTTCTGGCAGAAACCGCGTCCGACGCGGAAGTTCTTCTTCGCGAGCGACTCGAAGGACGTGCGCGCCGGATGGTAGACTGTCGCGTCCGCGGTGTACCCCTGGTCGTAGCCCGCCTCGTAGACGCGCTCGCCGAACTCTCTGTCACCGCCCGAGATTAGTCTGGCGTCGAAGCGGCCGACGTCCTCGAAGACTTCGCGGCGCACGAGCAGCGCGCACGTGGGTGCGTAGTGTTCGGTTTCGAGGTACTGCTCCACGGGGAACCCTGTGCGGGCGTTGTACCGCCCGACGATCGTGTCCTCGGGGAGCGTGAGCTTGACGTTGCAGCCGAGATAGTCGGCGTCCTGTTCGTTCATCGCTTGGAGGGCGGTCTCAAGCCAGTCGTCGTCGACGGTCTCGTCCGCGTCGAGGAAGGCCAAGACGTCGCCATCCGCGTGTCGGATTCCCTTGTTACGGGCGGCGTAAGAGCCCTGAATTTCGTCTTCGACAAGTGGCTGAATGTTATCAAAATCTCCGGACAGTGTTCGAATTACATCTGGAGTTTCATCAGTAGACCCATTGTCGACGACATTGATTGTTGCATCGAGTCCACCAAGAGTATATATTAAATCTGTAACTGTTGTCTCGATTCCATCAGGGTCGTTGTACACGGGGATTATTACATCAAACATACCCGAAGTCGACACCCCACGCCCGTTTGTTAGATGTTTTATTATTTTGGTTCTCCACTCTCCAGATTGAAACTTGGTGAGTTCCCTTCTCGTTGGTTGTATACGCAGAGAACGTCTCCACTAATTCCATTCTAGGGGAGTTTTGGACCACTTCGTAATAATCAGATTCCTCGCTTAACACAACATAATCAATATCACTCGCCTTGACTCGATTGAGTAGGTCAATATTTTTCGATATGCCCGACAATTTCACCCTGCCGTTTGCTGTTTCGTAATTTCGTACTGCTGATGCGTTCAGATACCGGTAGTACTTCTCCGTGTGCCGATCTCCGAGATACCACATCAGTTCGTGTCGACCACTCGCTACCACGGATGTATCTCCCTCTTTCGACGATAGAAATTCGGCCACCTCATCGTATTTCGAATCCGCAGAAAGATTCTGATCAGCGAAGAGGAATGCGCTAGCTGGAGATATTGCTGTAATGAGTATCACTACGGCGATCGCCAACTGAGGGACCCGGCCAAGTGACAGGTCCTGTATGATACGACTGCTGACCAAGCTGACGACGAGAACTGCAATCGGAAATATGGGAAGGGCGAAACGAGCGAACCCCTTTGGAAGTATTAGAGTGAAAATAAACAACGGCGGGAGAATCATGACTGCAGGCACCCACCACGGTTCAATTCGCCACCGTTCAGGGAGAAGATAGGTACCTACTGAGACCACCATTCCAAATAGAACAAATGGCCCGCCATCGACGATCCACATGATCGTCGTAACTATCGAGGGGGCAGTACTTCCCTCGTGGCCTGCGAAAATATTGAAGTAGAACGACGAGCCAAACGCGTAGGCTATTCCACCAATGATTGGCAAGTCGAAAATAAATGCGATACTTGCCGGCAGATCAACTCCGCTGTAGTAATCTGGCGGACTTGCCAGCATCAGTGGGAAATAAACTATAATAAATGAGATAGCCAGGGAACCTCCAACTCTGATTAACGAGTCTTTCAGATTGCCACTATCCTTTCTCAAAATAATGTATGACAGAAGCGGGCCGAGAACATATATGAACCCATAGGCTTTCGAGGCTGATGCTATAATAATTGAAATACCCACGATTATATCCCGCCACTTCGTTCCTGGCGCTTGTGTCTCCAGTAGCGTAAGTCCACAAATTACGGTTACACCGGCGGCAAGGGGGAGATCAAGCATCGCTGATGTCGCGTGTGTTGCGAATAGAGGGATGGAAGAAAGCGCAATTACGGCTAGTATCCCTGTTTTCGGTCCCTGTAGTTGTCTCGCTACGAAATATATTACACAGAGCGTGAGGAGGGATGTCAGAACGATCCCGACTCTAGCACCAAATGATGTCGCTCCGAAGATGAACTGACTAAGTCCGATTAGATATTTCCCAAACGGAGCGAACATATGCACAATATTCACGAATGGGTTCCCAGCGAGGACCGACGTGCCAGCCACCGCATATTGAACTTCGTCGCCCCACAGAGCGCCCGCACTAATAGATGTCGTGTACCAAAAACTGATAGCGGAGAGTAGAGCGATCAAAATCCAATCTGCAAACAGTAGCAGCTCCAATCGCTTCCATATTGCCTTCCTAGTTTGAGCGCGGTTCATATGAACACTTCACAGAACCTTCTACGTATAAGCATCTATTGAAGGGTGCCCTGCTAAGTACGAGAGAACATACTTGTGTCCAACCCCTTTATTCCAGGCGATCTTCCTGGGTTTCATCTAAAGACAAAAAAGAAGATTTGTTGTATTACAGATTCTTTTTACCAAAAATTGATCAAGACATATCAGATTTGGCGAGAGTGAAACGGAGATCAGAACTAGTGTCTTGTAGCAAAAACGTGAACCTCATCATTACGCTGCCGAAGAACGCTGACAGAAAACCCTTCGGACTCCAATATATCCGTTATTTTCTCTTGTTCAACGTAACGTGGATGGACCTCCACAAGAACTACTCTTGCATTTTGGAGACCGCGATGAAACCCACGAAGTACGTCCAATTCCCCTCCTTCAACATCAATCTTAATTACATCTGGTAGGGGAAGATCTTGTTCCTGGATCAACCTATCCCCAGCGATTACCTCCACGTCAATTGATTCAGAGTTTGGGGAGTCGTTCTGGAGAGAAAACGTACCAACACCAACAACGCTCTCGTCGGTATCAGGGACGGTTAGAGTGGATCGCCCGCTGCTCTCCCCCAAGGCGTATTCCAAAATAGTAGCATCGATATTGTTCATTCTACAATTTTTTCGGGCTTGTTGAGCGTTATCCGGAAACGGTTCAATTGCTATTGTTTGATTGGATATCTGACCAATATAGCAAGAGTGGGTGCCGATATTTGCGCCAATATCCCAGAAGATGTCGTCTGGATCTATCGTATCTAATAGACGTTCTATTACAAAATCTTCGTTTTGATAGTCAACAACACGAAGAAACTCACGGAACGTATTCACTTGAAATGAAGATTCTACGTCCCGAATCGACCGCTTGATTTTGCCAGAATTAATGCGGTATCGGAGTCGTAGATATCTCCATTCGAGATGTTCCGAAATAGAGGCGAGTGCTGATTCTACCATTCTCCGTTGACAGGGATGGCTCAGTACCTTCTAAATTTTCCGCATCCAGAATGAGTTCAGTTATTTACGTATCTGCTGAAAATAGAGCTTTCCAGCCTGTACAGTTTGGACGAGCTTCAAGAAGTAAGCTAGGAAGTAGGCCGGTAGTGGAACTTGGCTACTGTTTGTCCGGTTCCTAATTCTTTGAGGAGAAGGAGGGAGTAGTCGAAACGGGGAGAGTGGATGAGTAGCAAGGTCGTGACGGCTCCAAAGTTGAGCTTGCCCTTGGCCAATTCGGCTAGCCTTCTTTAGGAGAGAATCGAGTGAAGTCCGTGCAGGATGCTTTACAACAATATCCGGAACATACCCCATTTTGAAATTGTGATTATGGACTCGTCTGCCAAATTCTTTGTCACCACCAGAGACAAGCGTTTCGTCGAACAGACCGACTTGTTCGACTACGTTCCTACGAACCGCTAAAGCACATGTTGGGGCGAACCTTTTCGCGTTTAGATAGTGTTGGACGGGAAGCCCCATCGTAACATCGTATTGCGCCCAGATTGTGTCTTTTCCATCGGGTACATACATTTCGACGTTGCAGCCGATATAGTCTACACTCGAATTCTCGAACTTCTCAGAGATATCGGCTACCCACGTATCGGCGACCGTGACGTCTGCGTCAATGAATGCGAGTATCTCGCCGGACGCATTTTCGATGCCAGTATTCCGAGCTGCGTAGGAGCTCTGGACGTCCGTCTCCTCGTAGCCATACACGATGTCGGGGTGCTCGCGTTCGAACTCCTCTATGACCTGGGGCGTCTCGTCGGTCGAATTATTGTCGACAACGATAATCTCGAATTTCGGGTTATCGCGCTGGGCGACGAGTGAGGACAGCGTCTGCCGAACCCCGTCAGGATCGTTGTACACTGGGATGATAACAGATAAGACAGGCGAAGAAGGCATTGTATTGCCTGTATCCCTGTGTAGCAAAAACTTTCACGGAAATGCTCTCGGTCAAATCCTACGGTAACTAAACTCCGAAATTGTGCTTCCTTTCAAAATGTATCGAAATATTGCTCTCCGCCGTCACAAGCGATTAGAGCGATAGTTGCGTTCTCGTTTTCCATAGCAATCTCTCGAGCGACACTCAATGCCGCGCCACTAGAGGTCCCGATCAGAAGACCGTGTCCTCTAGCGGCTTTCTTCGTCCAGGTAATCGCAGTCTCGTCATCGACGGACGCTACTCGGTCGATATAGTCGAACCACATCGTCGGTGTTTCGCTCCCCTTTCCAAGTCCCTCAATTTCGGTGTTGTACTCGACGGGATCGTCCCCGTAGAACGCAGTACTAATGTTCGACTCCTCAGCATCTACGCCAACAATATCCACAGACTCGTCTTGTTCCTTGACGTACTTTCCGATTCCAGAGAGGGTGCCACCCGTGCCCATCGGACAGACAATATGAGTTAATTCGTCCATCTGTGCCCACAGTTCCGGGCCAGTCCACTTTTCGTGGACACGAGGGTTCAACTGATTGTGATATTGGTTGAGAAAAACTCCGTCGCGTTTGGCAGCTATCGACTCCGCTGTATTCCGGTAATGGTCCTCATGCGCAGAGTCGACAATGGGACACGCGACTAACTCGGATCCGAGGGCTTCCACGTACCCAATTTTCTGATTGCTCGTCGTTTCCGGTGTCGTAATGACGCTATCGTATCCCAAGCGATTAGTGACAAGAGCGACCCCACCGGCAGTATTCCCGGACGACGCTTCGACGACCAAGTCGTCTTTCGCTAGCTCTTCTGATTCCTCCATCTCGAGAATCATCCCGAGGGCGATCCGATCCTTCATCGAACCGGTCGGGTTCTCCTTCTCGAGTTTTACACACACGTCGCCGGGCAGATCCTCGGGATACTGGACAATCGGTGTGTTACCAATGAGAGAGAGAATCGGGTCTTCAACGTCGTAGGGTGGGGTAGAATCCCCGTTCCGTTTCCTGTTACGATATTCCTGCATGGCTTCGGCAGTCACCATGCAGCCCCCAGCTTGGTCTACGTCGTCAAGCGGGTGTTGGTCCGTCATTGTTCGAGCGCACGCGAACAATTCGCTTAAAACGATTGGTTTTTTACCAGTACACTGGTTCAAGACATCACATCAGAGACTACGCTATGCCCTCAAAAATAAACTTAAATTCGGATATCTGGGCTCGCAACGGTGAAACCTACGTGCGAGGTCACGCGTTCTACAAAGATGAATACCAGGATGCCGAAAATTTAGCCAGTCTCGTTCAGGAAACAGACGATGTTGAGGAACTCTCCGAGTTCCTGTCCTCACTTAATGGATTCTTCTCAGTAGTCGTCGACGCTGACGATGAGACCGTTTTGGCATCAGACCGGATGCGTACCGGCCCAGTATTTTACTCTGTCGACGACGGGAAGATATTGGTGAGTGACGATTGTGGATGGATGACCAAGGAGACACCGCCCCTCACCCGCTCGAAAGTATCGGAGGTCGAGTACGAGACCTCACGATTCGTCACTAGTTCTAATACGTTATACAAAGAAATCAGTCAGTTACAATCGGGGGAGATTGTAGTCTTCGACAAATCATCAGCAGATATCTCTACTTATCAACACCACACCCATACGACCACCAACAGTCGAATCGACGAGGACGAACTGAGAATCGAGTTTCAGCGAGTCCTTGATGCTGCGTTTGAGCGATTGATTGACGCAGCTGACGGACGACCAATTGCTGTACCCCTGAGCGGTGGGTACGATTCTAGACTGATTGCATTGATGCTCAAACGCCTCGAATATGAAAACGTCATCACGTACACCGTCAACACTGGCGGAGATACACTTGCCATTGCAGAACGAGTGGCTGAAAATCTAGGTTTCCCTTGGGTAACTGCAAACGTAACACATGATGAATGGGGCGAATTCTATAATTCTGATACGTGGGATGAGTTCTTCCATTCCGCAGCGTATCTTGGAGGACTTCCAAGTCCAACCGAAGTTCCTGCGTTAATGAAGTTGAAGAGATTGGGCAAGATACCTGAAGATGCGTTGTTCGTTCCAGGTCACTCTGCCCTGGATTCAATGAAAGCTACGCCAGAGGAGTTAGAAAGGGCGAATGATATCCAACTAGGACGGCTCACCGACCACATCGTTGATCAGCACTTCAAGTACAACGAGAGTACGAGGATTCCGAGTTGCGATATTGAAAGTAGGGTAGCCGAGTCGATCGGGATGGATACCTCAATTGAACCCAGGTCTTCTGTTGAAGCGTTTGAGCGATGGCGGTTAAAGGAGCGACGAGCGAAATTGATCATAAATGGAAGTCGCGTCTACGACTTCCTCGGGTGGGACTGGTGGATGCCTCTAGAAGACGAAGCTTTGTACGAATTTTGGCGTCGCGTCCCGATGAGTTACAAGCGCCACAGGTCATTTTACGAGGAGTACATCAAGATTCTGTATGCTGACATCGGTGCGGTAAGTATTGATGAAGCGAAATCAACAGAAGATGATAGTTTTAAATTGATGGTCGCGGATAAACTTCGAGGTTCACTAATCTGGCCTCTGGTTAGCCGATCCTATGCTCTGTGGGATAATAGCTGGATGAAACAAAAGTACATGGTTGAGTATAAGTTGGAAGACATTTATCAGTCAGACCCGAGATACGGAATAATGTCAAAGTCGGAGCTGAAAGAATATTACGATGGGCAATCATACATATTCTTCTCCCTGCTTAGCCGAGATACACTAGAGAAAATAGATCTCGGGACAGTCGAGTTGAGCTAGTTCAAGAATTGAGAGGCCGTCAAGCTAGACGGTTCCCCTGTGGCGTCGAAGATTGTTATGGGGCAACACGAGTACCGATCTGCGTAGATCATCACGCATGCTGATTACCGAATCTCCACATCTGGAAGATCAGTGAGTGCTGAAACCAACGCTGCCTGAGTATTCTCGTCAACACCGTCAATATCAAATAATTCAGAGACGCTGTCCGCGTCGACACGGAGATCAGTCACTATCCGTTGTCGCTGTTCTGCAATTGGGATATCCTCTAAGCGGCGGCGGATTTTCGCTATACTGATTCCCTGCAGTAAGTTTCCGTGCTTCGTATCGACGCCTTCGATAAGGTCATGCTCGTTATTGTGAACGAAGCCAAGAGACCGTGATAGTTTCTCACACCCCCAGAACTCGTGGTTCGGGAAAGCCGGTTTCAGCCTCGAAAGTGCATTGAGATTCACTGTCTGATATCCTCGTTCCTTCTTCCGGCGTTCATCAGAATACGAGTAGTAGTGAAACGCGATCTCGTTGGTGAGCATGTCGTATCGGCGTCTTAGAGCGCGACTAATCGACCTGACTACATCTGTGAGCGGGGGACGAACGTAGTGTTTTATGAGACCATTCGAGTGAAGCCGCATGTTCGTCGAGAGATTATCTAGAAAGGCCTCAACGCGGTCCTTCACAACTTTGACATCTGGTGCAAGCTCGGAGGCCGCCGCGGCAAATATAATCTGATGGTTCAGCGTCCGATCAAACGACAAAGTCCGCCCATTAATTTCCACTCTCTCCCACAGCCCTAACTCTTCGCTGAATGGATGTAGTCGAAACACCTCTTCGGCTGTTTCCTTGGCGTCAGCTCGCTCAAAAACCTCACTCGCTCGTGTTAACGCGCGAATCGGGACTGCTTGTCCCACTAATCCATTGCACTTGTCCTTCGATTCGACGTTCCGACAGTGGTACGTGAACCCTGATGGACGCACGTTGTCCGAGAGGAGATAATCTATAGCGCTATTTGCTGCGTCTTCAAACTCTTCGTCACCGGATATTTCGTACGCCTTCGTTAGAATCTGCAACCAGTGTGAGGTGGTTCGTACCGGCGTCTCCGGTTCGTCGTAGGTATAGTTCCGTCCTGGTGGAAATGATCCATCGTCGCGTTGCAGATCAAGACCGTCTCTTGCACTTCGTTCGATTATATCATATAACGTGACGGTCCCGCTATCAGATTCCATCTTTCCTATCTCTAAGAAGTATTACCGGTAAAAGCCTCTCGGAGAGATTCGGACTAATGGATTCTATCTTTGTGACTATTCGAAACCTATCAGTTCCGGATGTTTTGTGAGATAATCCCCATCCATTACGCCTCAGCCTGCAACCGTTCCTCCGCCTCGTCCCTGTCCTCGGGATATCCGACGTCGATGCGCCAGCCTTCCATCGGAATCGCATCGATCGTGCGGCCGCTCTGAATCAGCAGGTCGATCGCGTCCGAAAGTTCGTACTCGCCGCGGTCCGACGGCTGCACCAGCTTGCACGCGTGGAAGATCGCGGGACTAAACGTGTAGAACCCCGTCATCACGAGGTTCGACGGCGGGTCGTCGGGCTTCTCGACGACCTCCTGGATTTCGCCGTACTCGTTGGTATCACAGACGCCGTACCTGCTGGCTTCCTCCCAGTCGACTTCCTCGACGAGGAACGCCGCGTCCGCCCGGTCTTCCTGCTGACGACTGACGACGTCCCCGAGATTCGCCTGGAAGATGTTGTCGCCGAGCATCAGCATGAAGTCGTCGCCCACGTGCTCCTCGGCCTTGAGGAGCGCGTGCGCCAGCCCCTCCTGTTCGCGCTGGTGGGCGTACGTGATCGGGACGCCCTGGAACTCGTCGCCGTAGTGGCTGATGATGTTCTGTTTTTTGTAGCCGACGATCACAACGAGCTTGTCGGCGCCGAGCTCCACGAGCTGCTCGAAACAGTGCGTGAGGATCGGCTTGCCGGCGACTTCGACCATCCCCTTCGGTTTGTCTTCGGTGAGCGGGCGGAGTCGCGTGCCTTCGCCGGCGGCGAGGACGACTGCTTGCATACACGCCACTGGTAGCGAAGGTGGTAAAAACGCTTCGTAGAACTGATCTCCTTCATTCAACGATAGCCCAAGTCCTTGAGGTGTTCCTCGATGTCGACGCTGGTTGCAGTTTTCTTCTCCAAATCCGGTTCACGTGTCCCCGAATCTTCGGCCGTCGTCTCCACCCAGGGTACTTTCTTCACGATCGGATGCGGGAATCCCTCCGGATGGCCGTACGCACGTAATTCGCCGAACGCCTCCCCGTGGTCAGCCGTAATTGCGACTCGGTCGGCGTCGACGTTTTCGAGCAATAATTCGACTTGATCGAGAACGAGCCGAAGAGTATCCTTGTACAATTCGTACACTTCCTCGCGATCCGCGTCTCCAGTTTCTAGTTTTTCGTACCCTTCCATCTCCAGTTCTGTCGGCGATCTTCCCTCGGGGTGCGCTTGCCCAATGTACGGGAGATGGGGTTGCATGTAGTGGACGATTAGCCGATTCTGATCCAATTCTCGGCTAACATCAATCGTGTAATCTGTCATCACTTCCGGGAGCGCCACACGGTACGTCTCGTCGTTGTAGTTCTCCCAGACCATATCGATAGCATCGAACGAATCGGTATCGACGAAATTCCACCGCGAGAGATCGACTGGGAGGGTATTGATCAACGGTGGCGTCCGTCGCTCTTCTAGTACGCGGCTGGCGTGAGCATTCCCCGTAACGTACCGCGTCTGTTCAACGTCTCGCCGTTGGCTCTCGGTAAAGGTCTGTGCAATCCACTCCGCGGAGTGACTTCCGATAGACCACATCTCGTCGACTTCCTCAATGAAGTCGTACTCATCGGCGACTTCTCGGAGCGTGTCCACACGGCATGCGTCCAGAACTACGAGTAGGTCCCAGTCACGCTCGTAGACGTTCGTCCCGACGGGGAACCGTGAGGTCACACCGAACCAGGCTACGAGATACCACGAGTAAATGAGGTAGAGCGGCGCTCGGATTGGATTTTCGCGGAAGTGCTCACCCATTTCCGCGAGCCACTGCCGGACGTTCGTCTGCATGTGTCCCTCGTAGCACGACGGGTGGTGATGAAACGACCGGTCTACTCCGAGGGAAACAACGGAAGTCGGAACGGGAGGTTTTCTTCAACGGTTAAGCGGAATTCACGGGAGAGGGCGAGCAACGTTGCGAAGTAGATACCGGCACCGATGCCGACGAGCATCACCACAACTGGTAACGAATCACCGACGACGTAACGAGCCGTGAACACGGTGACAGCCATGACGACTGCGGAGAGACACTGTTTAGCAATTTCATCTACAGGCACCTCGAATTCGATGACACGAGTCGCGTAGTAGTAGCCCAGCAGAAGCCCGGCTCCAGCAGATATCGTCGTCGCTGCTGCGGCACCGTACCAGCCGAACCGCCACGTGAGAACGACGTTCAGTCCTAGGTTCACTGCGACAAATATTCCGTTAATGTAGAACGTAAGGTCTGGCCGGTCAAGCGCATTGATGGTCGACAAGAACTGGCCCATGAATCCATAGAGGAGACGTGCGAACGTGAGAACTAAGAGAATGTAATACCCTGTTTCGAATCCTTGACCGTAGATGGTGAGAACCACGTCGCCCACAATAGCGGCTCCGACGAGTCCGGGAATAATGAAAAGCCCCGAATAAGCGAGGCTGACTCGCAAAAGGCCGGATATCTGATCTTCCCCTTTGTCTTCGGAGGCGATCATACTCATTTCCGGAAACAGCGTTCTCGAGATGGATTCCCCGAAGATAGCGAACAGCGAAGCGAGGTTCCACGCCACCTCGTAGACGGCGATGAGGCCATGTGGAACGAATGCCGCAAGGATGATAGTGTCCATCGACATGAACGTACGACCTTTGATAGACCCGAGCCAAGAGAACTGAGCATAGGCCTTCAATCGACGGAACTCCTCACGAGTCGGCGTCCGTTCAGGAATGCTGATAAAGTACGCACCGATGACGGTCGCTACAACCGCTCCGGTTACGTATCCGGCGAACGCGCCAGCGATTCCGAATCCAGAGAGAACGAGCGCGACTTGAACGATGCTCCGACTCGTCCATTCGAGCGGTGACAGCACGCTCGAGACGTGTACAAGATGTTGGCCATCGAGAACCGTTCGAACGAACGTGAGCGCCAATCGCACGCCCAACATCAGAATGAGAATCCACGTTGCCGCGATTCCCATGAAGTCATTCAGGTAAGGACGGGTAATCCAAAGACAGATGGCGACGATCGTGTAGAGAGCGAACTGCACAACCACACCGGAAACGACGTAATTCCCGTCGTTCTCTTCGCTTACCCGTTTCCGAATGGCACCAGGGAGTCCAAACTGACCGGCCATCGCCACCCAAGACAACACGGACAATACTACGACGTACGTCCCGTACCTAGTTTGGCCGAGCGTCCGCGTCAGTACGATGGTAGCGACGAACCCCGAGAACGACATAACCAGCCGCGACAGGAAGTGGACCATCGAAGTGCGACCGTACTTCATTAGTTGTCACGCGGTGATTCGCGGATGGAGACGAGTTTCAGTTCCCGCCGTATCAATACCGCGTTTCTTCACCGCCGAAAGCAAACCTTTTGCGCTCCCCCCGTCCACGCCAACCCAATGACAGAGTACGAGGACGTGTGCGCGCTCGTTCCGACGCGGAACGAAGCGAAGACCATCGCCGACGTGATCGACGGCCTCTCCGACGTCGGCGTCGGCCGCGTCCTCGTCGTGGACGGCCACTCGACGGACGACACGCGAGAAATCGCCGAGGAGCACGGCGCCGAAGTCATCCAGCAGACTGGCTCCGGGAAGGGGCAGGCGGTCCGCCAGGGCGTCGCCCACCTCAACCACGAGTACGTCCTCCTCTTAGACGGCGACGCCACGAACCCGCCCGAGCAGGCCCCGCGCCTCCTCGACCCCCTCGTCTCCGGCGACGCCGAGCACGTGATAGGAGATCGCACGGCGGACATGCAGCCGGGCGCGATGACGCGACTGAACCAGATCGGCAACACCCTCATCAACCACGCGTTCCGCCGCATCCACGGCGAGGACTACGGCGACATCCTCTCTGGGTACCGCGCGTTCACGCGGGAGTCCTTCGAGCGGATGTTCCTCTCGGCGGAGGGGTTCGGCATCGAGACGGAGATGGCCGTGGAGTGCGCGCGCCACGACATCCCCGTCGCAGTCGTCCCCACGACGTACCGCGCGCGCCCCGAGGGCTCGGAGACGAACCTCCACCCGGTCTCGGACGGCGGCCGCATCATCCTGACGCTGTACAGCCTCGCGAAGACGTCGAACCCGCTGTTCTACTTCGGGAGCCTCGGGAGCGTGTTCGGCGCGGCGGGCGCCCTGCTCGCGGCGTGGATCGGCTACGAGTGGTTCGCGCGCGGTATCTCCCACGAGGCGCTCACCGTGGTCGCGGGCGTGCTCCTGCTGCTGGGCGTCCAGCTGCTCATCTTCGGCGTGCTCTCGGACATCGTCGTCACCCTCCACCGCGAGCAGCAGCGCCGCATCGACGCGCTCCGCGGCGACGACTGACGCGGACCGACGCCGGTCCGGTCCGACTCAGACGAGGGCCTTCAGGCCGTTCAGCCAGACCTCGGGCGCGTTCCGGCGCGCGCCGTCCAGGGCGTCCTGGAGCGCGCGCGTCGCGTCCGTCAGCACGCCCTCGCCGTGGCCGGTGAGGATGCGCTCGGGCCGGAACTGGCGGAGCGCGCGCGGCGGCTTCACGCGCAGCAGGGGGTGGACGCCGACGCGCTCGCCGCCGGCGCGGAAGTACTCGGTCGTGCCGACCGCGTCGCCGACGACGAGCGTCTCGCCGTCGGAGAGCGCGGCCTCGTCCCAGCCCGGCCAGTCGACGGTGCGCACGACCTCGTAGTCGCTGTCGGGGAGCGTCCCACCGAGCGGCTGGGTCTGCGCGTCGACGTCGGGGTCGACGAACGACGGCACGTAGACGGGGACGTCGTGGCGGTCGGCGACCGCGGCGGCGTCGCGCGCGTGGCGGTCCATGAGGACGACGACGCCGCGGACGTCCCCGAACTCCGCGAGGAGGTCGTCGACGCCGTCCGCGTTCACGGGGTCGACGACCCAGGCGCCGCCGTCCGCCTCGCCGCCGGACGCGCGGAGCACGTGGCTGGCGCGCTGCATCGTCTCCTCGGGGTGGGCGATCCAGCCGGCGCCCCCGTCGAAGCGGTCGATCGCGCGGTAGTCGGTCGCTCGGCCGCTGGCCTTGAACGGCATACCGCCGTCTACGCGGACCACGACCAAAAAACGGGGTACGACTAAGGGGCTCGCCGGGAAGACTCTGGTATGCTCGACGCGCTGTCGTCGCTGGCCCTGGAGGTCCGCTCGCTGGACCGCGCGGTCGACTGGTACGAGACCCACCTCGGCGTGGACGCCCGCCGGCGCGGCGACCGCGAGGCCGCCTTCGACGCCGGCGAGGCGACCGTGGTGCTCCGCGAGCCCTCGACGGTGCCCCGGGGCGGCCTCCACGTCCACTACGCGTTCGCGACCGCGGCGGACGCGTATCCGGGGTGGCGCGAGCGACTCGGCCGGCACTTCGACCTCGTGGAGTTCGACTTCGGGAGCGCGCGCTCGCTGTACGTCGACGACCCGGACGGCCACTGCGTCGAAATCGGCACCGGGGGCCCGGACGGCGACGCCCCCCTGACCGGCGTCTTCGAGGTCGTCCTGGAGGTCGAGGCCCTCTCGAGCGCGGAGGCGTTCTACCGCGACCTCGGGTTCGCGGTCGCGGACCGCGGCGACGGCCGCGAGCGCGTGCGCCTGACCGGGCCCGTGGACCTCGAACTCTGGGAGCCACAGCTCGGCATCGCGGACGCGCGCGGCGGCGTCCACGCGGACCTCGCGTTCCGAACGGCGGACCCGGCGGCCGCCGCGGACGCCGCCGCGGACCGCGCGTGCAGCGTCGAGGACGTCGACGGCGGCGTGCGCGTCCGCGACCCCGACGGCCACTACCTGCGGTTCACCGAGCGGTGACGCCCCCGCGGTTCACCGAGCGGTGACGACCGCGAGCGCGCGAGCCGGTGGTTTGTAGGCGGTCGGCTGCGAGGGGGTCGACATGAACGATCCGATAGTGGTCGGCGGTGCCGCCGCGGGCGTGGTCGTCCTGGTCGCGGTGGTGCGCTGGCGGCGACGGGCCTCGGACCGCGCCGCGTCCGAGCGCGCGCACGAACGAGCCCAGCAGCGTGACGCGCCCGTCGAGCTGGGCGAGACCTACGAGTTCGGCGTCACCGAGTTCACCGACCACCACTCCGGCGAGCGCGTCGCCGTCGGCAAGGTCGAGGGGTTCGTGCTGTTCACCGAGGACGTCCCGGGGAGCGTCTCGGAGGGCGACGTCGTCCGCGCGACGGTCACGTCGTTCAACCGGAACGGCACCTCCGCGGACGCCATCTACGAGGGGCGCGCCTGAGCCCGCGGCGTCGGAGTGGACGCCGGCGCGTCCGGTCGAGTGACGAACAGCATTAATACGGGACTGCCGTAGGGGCGGGCAAGGTGGACCTCTCGTGAACGTGAGCATCGTCGGCAGCGGCTACGTCGGCACGACAATCGCGGCGTGTTTCGCGGACTTCGGCCACGACGTCGTGAACGTGGACATCGACGAGGAGATCGTCGACGCCATCAACGACGGCCGCGCGCCGATCCACGAGCCCGGCCTCGAGGAACGCATCAGCGAACACGCGGGCGACCGGTTGCGCGCGACGACCGACTACGACGCGGTCCGCGAGACGGACGTCACGTTCCTCGCGCTCCCGACGCCCTCCCGCGAGGACGGCAGCATCGACACCTCGATCATGGAGGCCGGCGCCGAGTCCCTGGGCGCGGCGCTCGCCGGGACGGACGACCACGTCGTCGTCGTGAAGAGCACGGTGATCCCGGGCACCACGGAGGACGTTGTCGCGCCCGCGCTCGAGCGCGGCGGCTTCGACGGCGCGACGCTCGCGATGAACCCCGAGTTCCTCCGCATGGGCTCCGCGGTCGCGGACTTCCTCGACCCCGACAAGGTCGTGTTCGGCGCCTTCGACGACGAGGGCTACGAGACGCTGCGGGAGGTCTACGGCCCCCTGCTCGCGCAGGCCGACGACGCCGCCGTCGTCGAGACGGGCGTCCGCGAGGCGGAGATGATCAAGTACGCGAACAACGGCTTCCTCGCGGCGAAGGTCAGCCTCGTCAACGACATCGGGAACGTCTGCAAGGAGTTCGGCGTCGACGCCTACGAGGTCGCGGACGCCATCGCCGAGGACGACCGCATCGGCGGCCAGTTCCTCCGCTCGGGCGTGGGCTGGGGCGGCAGCTGCTTCCCGAAGGACACCGCGGCCATCATCGCCGCCGCGAGGGACGCGGGCTACGACCCCGCGGTCCTCGAGGCCGCAGTCGATGTGAACGACCGCCAGCCAGAGCGCCTCCTCTCGCTTTTGGACGACCACGTCGACGTCGAGGGCGAGCGCGTCGCCGTGCTCGGCCTGTCGTTCAAGCCCGGGACGGACGACATCAGGGGGACGCGCGCGATCCCGGTCATCGACGGCCTCCAGGAGCGCGGCGCGGACGTGGTGGCCTACGACCCCGTCGCCACGGAGAAGATGGCCGAACAGCGGCCGGACGTCGCGTACGCCGACAGCGCGCGCGACGCGCTCGACGGCGCGGTGGGCGCGGCGGTCGTCACGGACTGGGACGAGTTCGCCGCGCTCGACGAGGAGTTCGACGCGATGGCCGACCCGGTCGTCGTCGACGGCCGCCGCGTCGTCACGCGCCGGGACGGCATCACGTACGAGGGCCTGACCTGGTAGCGAGCGCGGAGAACGGACCCGGCGAGTCCCGTTTTACAGCCGGTCGGCGTCGACGTCGACGCCCGGCGGCGCGACGACGAGGAACTCCCGGAAGTGCATGAGCGTGCCGCCGTCGTCCTTGACGTCGCCGGCGAACCCGGCGGCGAGTTCGTTGAGGTCGCCGTCGACGGCGAGCAGGAGGACGTTCCCACTGGCGACTTCCGCGAGCCACTCGCCGTCGGGCGTGGTGCCGTCGAGGACGCCGAGGACGACGCCGCCGTCGAACGAGTCCGGGACGTCGATCTCCTCCTCGGCGTTCCGCAGGTCGAGGTTGAAGCCGTCGGTCATACGCGTAGCGTGGGTGCGCCGCGGCAAAAACCTTCGCGCCTGCCGTCCGACGCGCGTGCGCCGTCAGGGGTCGAACTCGCCGGTGGCGACGCCGCGCCGCACCGGCTCGTGTTCGGCGTCCGTCGGCGGCGGCGCGGTGACGAGCAGCGCCTCGAGGTCGGTGTCCGCGCGGACGCCGCGGTCGGTGCCGGCTTCCACGACGACGACGTCGCCCGGTTCGACGTCGTGCTCGCGGTCGCCCTCGCGGACGACGCCGGCGCCGGACTGCACGCAGACGGCGACGTCGCTGTCCGGCGCGTGGACGGGGATGAACTGGCCGGGCCGGAAGTACCCCAGCACGACCTTCGCGCGGTCGCTGCGGAACGCGGCGCTGGTGGCGAACTGGTCGTCGTCGTACTCGCGTTCGGCGTCGAAACTGGTCTTCGGCATCGCCTGGAGGTGCGCGCGTGCGCCGCCAGTCCGTTCCCCCGAACACGTTCGTCACCACGTCCGGTCTCGGCGGCCCGGCGGCGCACGCTGGGCGCCCGTGGCTTTATGCTGGCCGCCGCCCTGCCTACACGTATGCCCGAGGTCCACCTCAGCGAGGAGACGGTCGAACGCCTGGACGGGCTGCGCGAGGACGACGAGACCTACGACGAGCTCGTCGAGGAACTGCTGAACATCTACGAGGCCGAGGAGCTGACGCTGTTCCACTCCGGGGACGGCTAGTCGCCCGCCGCGGTCCGCCGCACCTCGTCCCACCGCCCCGCTGACTCGAGGTGTGACTGCAGCGCCTCCGCGTACTCGTCGGCGAGCTGGCGGGCCTCGTCCGCGAGCTCGTCGCCGCCGTCGCCGCCGCCACCGCCGAGCCCGAGCGCGTCCTTGATGCTGCCCATCACGCCCCCCGAGGAGCCGCCGGAGCGGTCGGGCGCGCCGCCGCCCATGCCCGCCATCTGGCTGTCGACGTTCTGCATCTCCGGGAGGACGTGCTCGAGCTTCGACGTGTCGGCGACGATGCGCGCCCGCTCGGGGTCGCCGGCGTCCACGAGGTCGAACTCCACGGCGGTCATCACCAGCCCCCACTGGGAGTTCGACAGCGACGACCCGCGCACGCGCTCGGCGAACTCCTGGTCGACGGTCATGCGCGCGCCGACGATCTGGTCCGTCCAGTCGGTCATACCCACCGCTTGGGGGTGGGCGTGCTTGTATGCTACGCCGCGACGAAGGAGACCGCGTTCCGGGACAGGCGAGCGCGCGAGCGAGCGGCGTCGGCCGCCGTCAGAACGCGCCGGTCTCGCCGGTGATCTCCGCGTGGAGGCCCTCGCGGAGCGCGCTGTGGACGTGGCAGATGTCCTCCGCGCGGTCGACGACGGCGTCGAACTCGTCGTCGTCGAGGTCCTCCTCCACGAGGATGTGGAAGCGGATGGCCTCGATGTCGTCGTCGTCGTCGAGGTCGCCCTCGACGTCGACGTCGATGCGGCCGAGGTCGTCGAAGCCCTCCTGCTGGCCGCCGACGCGGAACGCCGGGATGAAACACGACGCGTAGTCCGCGAGCAGGACGGCGTTCGGGTTCGGGCCGTCCTCGTCGGCGGCGTCGACGGTCAGTTCGAAGTCCCCGACGCGGGACCGCGTGGTGTAGCCTTCCTCGGACGTACTCGTGACTTCGAGGGTCATTGCGTCCGGAGCAAATCGCGCCCGCGCCGTAAGCGTTGTTCTTTCGGCGGACGCCGCTGAGACGACCCCGACGGCGTGGGGTCGACCCGGCCGTTTCGGGAGGCGGATGCGGCCGTCTCGGTGGTCGACGCGGACGCGGCGTGAGCGACGCGGCCGTCGCGGCCGCCGCGGAGTCGAAGCGGGTCCCTCGGGCCGCCTCAGTAGTACAGCGCTTCCGAGAGGTCGAACGTCTCGTCGCCGTCGAGGACGTGGACGTCGGCGTCGCTGCCGGTGGCCTCGACCTCGCGGACGAAGTCCTCGGTCTCGATCTCGATCGGCGGGAAGGTGTCGTAGTGCATCGGGAACGCGACGTCGGCGTCCAGCCAGTCGACGGCGACGGCGGCCTGCCGGGGCCCCATCGTGAAGTGGTCGCCGACCGGGACGGCGACCGCGTCGGGTTCGAGGAACGGCGCGACGACGTCCCGCATCTCCGTGTGGAGGCTGGTGTCGCCGGCGTGGTAGAACGTCGTGCTCTCCTCGTCGGCGACCTGCGTGGGGTTCGTGTCGCTGATCACGTAGCCGGCGGGCATCCCGGCGGACGTGCCGTAGCCGGTGTCGATGCCGTTGGAGTGGTCGGCGCGCACCATCGTCACGTAGGCGTCGCCGAGTTCGACGGTGCCGCCGAGGTTCATGCCGGTCGCGTCCTCGATGCCGTACTCGTCGGCGAGGTAGCCGGTGAGCTCTGGCGTGCCGACGAAGTGCGCGCCGCGGTAGCGGTCGACGTCCGCGATGTGGTCGGCGTGCCCGTGGGTCAACAGCACGTGGTCGGGGTCGAGTTCCTCCGGGTCGGTGTCGGTGTGGGGGTTGTCGAAGAACGGGTCGATCAGGAAGGTGGTGTCTCCGAGGTCGACGCGCCACGTCGAGTGTCCGTGCCAGGTCAGGTCCATCGCGTACTGAACTACTCCGGATTCGCACATAAAAGCTAACGGCGGGACGAGCCCCCGTGGGTCCACGGCGCCGACCTCGAGCACCGACTCCGAGCGCCGACTCCGAGCGCCGACTCCGAGCACCGACCTCGAGCACCGACTCCGAACACCGACTCCGGGCGTCGACTCCGGGCGTCGACTCCGCGCGTCGAACCGGCCAGCGCCGCGGGGTTCCCACACGGTTAGGTGGCCGGACCGCCATCTGTCAATATGAACGCGCGCAGACTCGGCTCGACCGGCCTCGAGGTCTCGGAGGTCGGCCTCGGCACGTGGGAGATCGGCGGCGACTGGGGCGACGTCGCCGACGAGGAGGGAAAGGCCGCCGTGCGAGCGGCGCTGGGCGCTGGCGTGACCTTCCTCGACACCGCGGACGTCTACGGCGACGGTCGCAGCGAGCGCCTCGTCCGCGACGTCCTCGAGGAGCGCGACGACGACCCCGTCGTCGCGACGAAAGCCGGGCGCCGCCTCGACCCCCACGAGGCGGACGGCTACGACTACGAGCACCTCGCCGGGTTCGTCGACCGGTCCCGCGAGAACCTCGGCGTGGAGTCGCTGGACCTCCTCCAGTTGCACTGCCCGCCGACGGACGTCTACTACCAGCCGGAGACGTTCGACGCGCTCGCGGACCTCCGCTCGGAGGGCCGAATCGACCACTTCGGCGTCAGCGTCGAGCGCGTCGAGGAGGGCATAAAGGCCATCGAGTACCCGGGCGTCGAGACGGTGCAGATCATCTTCAACCCGCTCCGGCAGCGACCCGCCGAGCGCTTCCTGGACGCCGCCGCCGAGGATGACGTCGGCGTCGTCGTCCGCGTGCCCCTCGCGTCCGGCCTGCTGACCGGCGCCGTCGACGCGGACACCGAGTTCCCGGACAACGACCACCGGAACTTCAACCGCGAGGGCGACGCGTTCGACGTCGGCGAGACGTTCGCGGGCGTGCCGCTGGACGTCGGCGCCGCCGCGGTCGAGGAGCTCCGCGAGTACGTCCGCGGGGACCTCACGCTCCCCCAGTTCGCGCTCCGCTGGATCCTGGACTTCGACGCCGTCTCGACGGTCATCCCCGGGTCGACGAACCCCGAGCACGTCCGGAGCAACGTCGCCGCGTCGAACGCGCGGCCGCTCGAACACCGCGTCCACGGCGCGGTGCGGGACGTCTACGAGAAGTACGTCTTCGAGCACGTCCACCACCGCTGGTAGCGCGGCCCCCGGACGGTGCCGGCGTCCGAACTCGGAACCCTTACGCGCCGGCCGCGGGAAGCGGCGTGCGTGCACTGGATGCGATTCCGCGACCCCGCCGGTGCGGTGCGTCGCGGCGAGTACGAGGACGGGACCGTCTCGTTCGGCGGTCGCACGTACGACGTCGACGACGTGGACGTGCTGCCGCCGTGCGAGCCATCGAAGGTCGTCTGCGTCGGCCGGAACTACGCGGCTCACGCCGCCGAGCGAGACGAGGAAGTCCCGGACCGCCCGCTGTTGTTCCTGAAGCCGCCGAGCGCCGTCGCGGGGCACGGGGACACCGTCACGGCGCCCGCCGGCAAGGACCGCATCGAGCACGAGGCGGAACTCGGCGTGGTCGTCGGCGAGCAGTGCCGCCACGTGGAGGCGGCCGACGCGCTCGACGTGGTCGCCGGGTACACGTGCGCGGACGACGTCTCGAACCGCGACGACCAGTCCCGCGAGCAGAACTGGGTCCGGGGGAAGGCCTTCGACGGCGCCGCGCCGCTCGGCCCGGTGCTGGCGACGCCCGAGGAGGTCCCCGGGGACGCGCGCGTCGAGCTCCGCGTGAACGGCGAGACGCGGCAGTCCTCGACCGTCGAGCGCTTCATCTTCGACGTGCCCACGCTGATCGCGGAGATCACGGCGTACCTGACGCTCGAGCCCGGCGACGTGATTCTGACGGGGACGCCGGAGGGCGTCGGCCCCCTGGCGGACGGCGACAGGGTCGAGGTCGAGGTCGAGGGCGTCGGGACGCTCGAGCACGGCGTCGAGCGCCCCTGAGGGCGCTGCGAGGGCACCCGAGCGCGGCGGCCGACCCCGACGGGCAGCGGCGTGTCGGAAAGCACAACCCTGAAGATTAGGCCGGCCTAAGACTGCCGCGAATGGAGCTGACGCGACGCGACGTGCTCGCCGCGCTCGCCGCGACCGGCGCGGCGGCGGGCGGCGGCGCAGTCCTGCTCTCCGAGCCCGGCGGCGACGACCCGCTCGGCGACCACGAGGTGGAGACGCTGCTCGCCGTCGCCGGCGTCGTCTACCCCTCGGACGTGTCCGGCGTCGAGTCGTTCGTCCGCGAGTACAGCCTCGGTCGCGTGCGCGACCGCCCCGAGTACGCCGACGGGGTCGCGGACGCCGTCGCGGCGCTGGACGGCCACGTCGACGAGTGGTACGACGCGGAGGCGTTCGTCGGCCTCGACGAGACTGCGAGAGAACGGGCGCTCTCCGGGATGAGCGTCGACACCGCCGACCCCGACCCGGACGGCGAGCCGCGCGAGCGCGTCCGCTACTACCTCGTGAACGAGCTCCTGTACGCGCTGTTCACGACGCCGACCGGCGGCGAGCTCGCCGGCATCGAGAACCCCCAGGGCCACCCCGGCGGCAGTACCTCCTACCAGCGGGGGCCGCAGGCATGACCGCCCCGGAGGCCGCGGACGTCGACCGGACGCCGAGCGAGCGCGCGGACGTCTGCGTCGTCGGCGCCGGGCCGGCAGGCGGCCTCGTCGCGGACCGGCTGGCCGCCGAGGGCCACGACGTCGTGGTGCTCGAGGCGGGGCCGCGCTTCGACGAGAGCGATCGGCTGCGCCGCATGGAGCGGGACATCCGGCCCGCCCACGGTCCGGACTCGGTCTGGGGGATGGGCGGCGAGCGCGACGCCTACGAGTCGACCGGCGAGCGGTTCTACCCGCTGAACGCGGCGCGCGTCAAGGGCGTCGGCGGGTCGACCCTGCACTGGCAGGGGATGGTGATGCGGCTGCACGAGCAGGACTTCGAACTCGAGTCCGCGACCGGCGTCGGCGCGGACTGGCCCGTCGACTACGACGACCTCAGGCCGTACTACGCGGACGCGGAGGCGGAACTCGGCGTCGCTGGCGCCAGCGACAACCCGTTCGCGCCGCCGCGCGAGGAACCCCACCCGCTGCCGGCGTTCCCGCCGAGCTACTCGGACTCGCTGTTCGCCGACGCCTGCGAGGAGGTGGGGGTGGCGATGCACTCGGTGCCGAACGCGCGGCTCTCGGAGTCCCGGGACGACCGGAGCGCGTGCGTCGGCTACGGAACCTGCAAGCCCGTCTGTCCGTCGGGCGCGAAGTACGACGCGACGGTCCACGTCGCGCGCGCCGAGGAACGTGGCGCCCGCGTCCTCCACCGGGCGCCCGTCCAGCGCCTCGAACACGGCGACGCGGGCGACCGCGTGACCGCGGCGGTGTACGCGACGCCCGACGGCGAGGAGCACCGACAGGAGGCCCGGGAGTTCGTGCTCGCGGCGGGCGGCGTGGAGAACCCGCGCCTGCTGCTCCTCTCGGAGTCCGAGCGGTACCCCGACGGGCTCGCGAACTCCTCGGGGCTCGTGGGGCGGTACTTCATGGACCACCTGTTCGCGGGCGCCGGCGGGACGCTCGACCGGCGGACGCGCCAGAACCACGTGGGGTTCAACACGAGCGAGAGCCACCAGTTCTACGACCGGCCGGACGACTCCCGGGGCGCCATCAAACTCGAGTTCCTGAACTACGCCGGTCCCTCCCCCGTGGAGATGGCACTGGGCGGCGACGACTTCGGCGACGAGATGCTCGAGCGCATCCGCGCGGGCTACGGCACGCACGTCGCGGTCGGCGCGCTCGTCGAGCAGGCGCCCCGGGCGGAGAACCGGGTTCGCCTCCACCCCGAGCGCACCGACGACCACGGGAACCCGGTGCCGGAGGTGGTGTGGTCGCTGGACGACTACGCGCGCCGGACCATCGAGCGCGCGAACGAGATTCAACACGAGATCCTGGACGCGCTCGGCGCCGACATCGAGTGGACGGTCGGCCCCGAGTCGACCGGGCCGGCGTTCCACCACATGGGGACGACGCGCATGGGCAGCGACCCCGCGGAGAGCGTCGTGGACGCCCAGTTACGGACCCACGACCTCGCGAACCTCACGATTCCGTCGTCGTCGGTGTTCCCCACTGGGGGCGCGATGAACCCGACGCTCACCATCGCGGCGCTCGCGCTGAAGGCCGCCGACCACGTCGCCGAGCGCCTGTAGGTGTGCTAGGGCGTGCCTACAGAAGCGAATTTCAGCAAACTCGCTTACAGAAATATCATTCAGATTACCATTAAGGGGGTGGCGCCCCAGGGACTAGACGTGATGAGACCGACAACCGACTTCGCGCCCGCCGACGCCCACGACCTCCCGACCACAGTCGCGGCCGCACTGGTGACCGTCGCGCTGCTGTTCGCAGCAGTCGTCGCCGTCGCCGCACCGGCCACGGCGCTCACGGTGGCCGGCACCGTCGCCGTCGTCCTGGGCGCACAACGGCTCACCACCGCGTACCGCACCCGGGTGCGCGAGCGCACGCTCCACCGCGCGAACCCCGCGAAGTAATCCACGGCCGGCGCCGGCGGCACGCGTCTGTCATCCACCCAACCGCCGACGGCACCGGTCGCCCCTCCCCACTATCGGCCCTCCAACTCCCCGCTCGCTTCGGCCCTCCAACTCCCCGCTCGCTTCGGCCCTCCAACTCCCCGCTCGCTTCGGCCCTCCAACTCCCCGCTCGCTTCGGCCCTCCAACTTCGACCGCTCCGGTCCCCGCTGCCGCGACCGCTTCGGCCCTCCAACTTCGACCGCTCCGGTCCCCGCTGCCGCGACCGCTTCGACCCTACGGTCTGTCCGGGTCCCCGGGGCGCCACTCGCCGTCGAAGTCCACGTGCGTGAACGGCTTCGCGTCCTCGCCGCTGTACGACGCCACGACGTGGCCGTCGCCCTCGAGGTAGTACTTGTACGTCGTCAGGCCGTCCAGGCCGACCGGACCGCGCGCGTGGATCTTCCCCGTCGAGATGCCGACCTCCGCGCCCAGGCCGTACCGGTAGCCGTCCGCGAACCGCGTCGACGCGTTGCGGAACACGCTCGCGGCGTCGACGCCCTGCATGAACGCCGCCGCGTTGTCGTCGTCCTCGGTGAGGATGGACTCCGTGTGCTTCGACCCGTGCTCGTTCACGTGCCGGACGGCGTCGGAGACGTCCTCGACGACCTTGACGGCGAGTTCGAGGTCGCCGTACTCCGTCTCCCAGTCCGCTGCGGTGGCCTCGCCGACGTCCACGACTGCTCTGGTCGCCGCGTCGCCGCGCAGTTCCACGCCCGCGTCCTCGTAGCGGTCGACCAGTCCGGGCAGGAAGTCGTCGGCGACGGCCTCGTGGACGAGCAGCGTCTCCACGGCGTTACAGACCGCCGGGTACTGGACCTTCGCGTCGAAGGCCACGTCCTCGGCCATCGCGAGGTCGGCGGCCTCGTCGACGTAGACGTGGCAGACGCCCTCCGTGTGACCGAGCACGGGAATCTGGGTGTTGTCCTCGACGTAGCTCACGAACTCCGAGGAGCCCCGCGGCATCACGAGGTCGACCTCGTCGTCGAGCGCGAGCACGCGGTCGACGGCCTCGTGGGCCTCGACCAACTGCGCCCACCCCTCGGGGACGCCGTCGACGTCCCTCGTCGCCTCCACGACGACCTCGTGGAGCACGCGGTTCGACTCGCCGGCCTCGCTGCCGCCCTTCAGGATGGCGGCGTTCCCCGACTTCAGGCACAGCGCCGCGATCTGGACGAGCGCGTCCGGCCGCGACTCGAAGACGGTCGCCACCACGCCGATGGGGACGGAGACCTCGTAGAGGTCGAGACCGTCGTCCAGTTCGCGCGCCGCCAGCGTCTCCCCAAGGGGGTCGGCCTGGCCGGCGACGGACTCCACCATCTCCGCGATGCCGTGCAGTTTCGCGTCGTCGAGTTCCAGGCGGTCGACGAGCGCCTGCGAGTACTCGCCGCGCTCGAGGGCGGCCTCCGCGGCCTCGACGTCCGCGGCGTTCGCCGCGAGGACCTCGTCGCCGCGCTCGCGGATGCCGTCCGCGATCGCGTGCAGCGCCTCGTCGCGGGCCGCCTCGTCGACGTTCGCGAGTTCGAGCGCCGCGCGCTCGGCGGCCTCGACCTGCCGTTCGGTTCCCAGTGCGTCCTCGTCGGTCTGTGTGGTGTCGCCGTCACTCATCGCTGTCACCTCCCACCGGGACGAACAGCGTCCCGACGGGGTCGCCGTCCGCGATGCGGTCCAGGACGTCGGGCTCGGCCGACCCGGCGATGACCGCCGGGACGCCGTGCTCGGCGGCCGCCCGCGCCCGCCGGACCTTCGTCCGGATGCCGCCGAAGCGGGCCGCCGCGCTGTCCTCGACGGCCGCCTCGACGGCGCCGTAGTTCGCGCCCACCGCCTCGATGCGCTCGGCGTCCGGGTCCTCCTTCGGGTTCGCCGTGTAGACGCCGCCGACGTCGGTCAGCGTCACCAGGAGGTCCACGCCGAGGCCGATGGCGACCGACGACGACAGCATGTCGTTGTCGCCGATGCGGACCTCCTCGGTGGCGACCGCGTCGTTCTCGTTGATGACCGGGACGACCCCCCAGTCCAGCAGCGTCTCCACGGTGTTCTGGGCGTTCGTGAACCGCTCGGGGTTCGCGAGGTCGTGTTCGGTCAACAGCAGCTGCGCGGTCGTGGTGTCGTGGCGGTCGAAGCTCTCCGAGTAGCGGCGCATCAGCTGGCTCTGGCCGACCGTCGACAGCGCCTGGTCTTCCTCGACCGTCTCCCCGTCGACGCCCAGCAGGCCCTCGCCGGCGCCGATGGCGCCAGAGGACACCAGGAGGACGTCCGTCCCGCGCTCGCGGAGGGCCGCGATGTCGTCGACGAGCTTGTCGAGCTTCTCGGGGTCCAGCCGCGAGTCCGCGTCCGTCAGCGAGTTCGTGCCCGCCTTCACGACCACGCGGTCCGCGTCGGCGGCCGCTTCGCGCGCGGCCTCGACCCGCTCGGGGTCGACGCTGGCCGCGCCGTCGGCCCGCTGGCGTGCGCCCTCACTCATTCCCGAACGCCTCGGAGAGCTCCCGCGAGCGCTCGCCCGCCGCGCCGACCGCGTCCTGGACGGCCTCGTCGGCCTCGCTGTCCCAGAGCACGTCCATCCCCTCGATGGTCGTGCCGTTCGGCGAACACACCGCGTCGATGAGCTCGTCGACGCTGCGGTCGTCCCGGAGCACCGTCTCCGCGGCGCCCTTGAACGTCTGCGCGGCGAGCGTCTCCGCCTCCTCGGGGTCGAGGCCGCCCGCGACGCCGGCGTCCTTCATCGCCTCGATGAGGTAGAACGCGAACGCCGGGCCGCTCCCGTTCACCGACGTCGCGACGTCCATGCGGTCCTCGTCGACGACGACGAACTCGCCGACCGCGTCGAGGAGCTCGCGCACCTCCCCGGTGATGCCGGCCTCGGTCGCCGCGGCCGCCGTGTTGCCCGTCTCGGCGGCGACGTTCGGCATCACGCGCACCACGCTGGCGTCCGTGCGCTCCGCGACGAACGCGCGCGGCACGCCCGCGGCGAGCGTCACGAGCGTCTGGTCCTCGCGGAGGTCGAGGTCCTCGAGGGCCGGCGCGACGACGTCCGGCTTCACGGCGAGCACGACGACGTCCGCGTCGCGGGCCGCCGCGCTGTCGGTCGTCGTCTCGTCGGCCGCGTCAGCGACCGCTGCGAGCGCGTCCTCGTCCGGGTCGATCGCGGTCAGGTGGTAGTCGTCCGTCCGCGCGAGCCCCTTCAGGAAGGCTCCGCCCATGTTCCCAGTGCCGACGACGCTGACGTGTTCCATCTTGTACAGTGGAACGGGACTGACGAACAAACAAACTTCGCTCGCGTCAATGATTCGCCGCCGGTCCGCGGCGCCGGGCGCCGCCTCAGAACTGGAGGTGGGACGTCGAACTCGGTCCGTCGCCCCCGTCGTCGTCGCTCGCCAGGCCCTCGTAGAGGAACGTCGCGTCGTCGTCCGTGAGGTACACCTGGCCGTCCTCGACGGTCACGTCCACGTCCACGAGCGTCGTGTCAGCCGCCTCCCCGTTGTCGCAGTACCCCGAGCAGGCGTCGAACATCGAGCCGTGCTTGGGGCAGACGACCTCGCCGTTCCGCACGACGGCGCCGACGCCCTCGCGGTAGAGCCGCTGGGCCTCGTGCGTGCAGCGGTTCACCCACGCCGTCACGGCGTCGTCCGCGTCGTCCTCGCAGGGCACGAGGAGTACCTCCTCGTCACCGCCGTGCTCGTCGCGGACAGTAAACGCCCACGACCCCTCCTCGCGGACCGTCTCCACGCTCGTCAGGCGGTAGCGGTCGGCCATACGCACTCCCGTGCGGTCGCCCCCCATAGTTCTCACGACCGACCGCGCCGTCCGGTCCGGGCGCGCTCAGACGACGCGGTCGACGAGCCACGGCAGGGGCTCGCGCTCGAAGGGCCACTGGCCGCACGTGGACTTCGTGAGGTTGCCGCCGGTCGCGCGTTCGAAGTGCTTCTGCTTGTCGCCGAGCCGGTAGTGGCAGGTGTCGGGCGTCTGTCGCTGCCAGTAGATGCGGTCCATCGGCGGGACGCCGGGCGGGTCCGGCGGCAGGGCCGCGTAGTCCGGGACGTCGAACTCGTCGTGGAGCGCGGCCGCCTGCGGTTTGCCCGGCGCGGCCGGCGTCGCCTGCCAGACCGCCCCGCTCGCGACGAGGACCACGACGACGGCGGCGACCGCGAGCCGGCGGTCCGGCGAGGGGGACTCCGCGACCAGGACGCCGACGCCGAGCGCGAGGAACACGAAGACGAGCACGAGCTCGATGGCGCCCTGGAACTCGAGGAGCACCTGGAGGCAGTACGCGGCGCCGCCGGCGGCGACCCACCAGTACCGCTGGCGGTCGGCGCGGACGCCGCGCCACCAGCCGTACGCCGCGAGCGGCACGAGCCCGACGCCGTAGCCGACCTCGACGACGAGCGCCAGCAGCCGCGCGGGGACCGTCGAGCGCTCGACGCCGTACAGCGGTGCGAGCACGACCTCCACGAACAGCGGCACCGCGGTCCCCGTGAGGACGAACGGCGACACGACGACTGTCGCGACAGCCAGGCCGCTCGCTGTCGTCCGGAGGGCGGCCCGCGGGCCGCCGCGCTGGAGCGCCACGGCGACCACGACGACGGCGACGCCCGCGCCGAGCTGCCAGAACCCGGCGGCCAGCGCCGCGGCGACGCCGGCCGCGAGGTGGCGGTCCGCGACGGCGTACGAGAGGGCGGCCGCGCCGCAGAGGAACGCGAAGTACTTCGGACGGACGCCGGCGTACGGGAACGCGTACAGCGACGCGAGCGCGAACAGCGACGTCCCGGCGACCACCGCCGCGAAGCCGTCCCCCGTCAGGCGGTAGACGGTGCGCCCGGTGTACGCCACGCCGCCGACCACGGCGGCGACGGAGACGAGCACGCTCAGGACGTGCAGCGCCGCCACGTCGCCTCGCGCGACGAACGCGAGCGTCGCCGTGACGGCGTATATCAGCGGCGGCTTGAGGTCCCAGACGTCCACGTACAGCACCGCACCCTGGCCGACGTACCAGCCCGCGTGCTGGAACAGCGCCGAGTCTGCGGAGACGTAGAACGGGTCGTGGGCGAACAGGACGGCCGTCGAACCCCCGACGACCACCACCGCGAGGGCGACGAGCACCGTCCGCCAGCGCGCGTCCACGCGCTCGACGAACGCCGACGCGTCGGCGTCCCCGAGCACGGACGCGTCGCCGAGCAGGTCCGCGAGTCGTCGGCGCATCGCTCGGTGTGACTTCGCCCCGGAGGACCGTGAATATTCCAGGTCGGCGCGAGCGCATACTGTCGGCCCCGTCCTCCGTTTCGAAGGTCGTCCCTGTTCGAGACCCGGCAGGGCTCCGCCGACCGCGCGTCACCAGGAGACTTCGAGTTCGGGTTCGACGCCGCTGTCCCTGGCGGCGTCCCGGTACCCCTCGATGACGTCGGCGGTGACGGCCAGCGCCTCGGCGGGCGTGAACCGCTTCACGTCCACGCCGAGGACGTCGTCCATCGCGTCCCGCGCCTCGTCGGTGAAGACGACCGCGCCGTCGTCGCCGACGCGCTCCACGCCGTCGTAGCGGAGGCCGCGCCGGTTCAGGGCCTCGGCCTCGGCACGCTCGACTCCCTCCGGGAGCACGACCGACGCCCCGTCCCGGCGGAGCCGGACCGGATAGCCGCCGGGCAGTCCGTTCGGCCCGGGCGCGTGGAGCACGGCCCCCGAGTCGTGCAACACGGCCTGGACGATCTTCGCGGCGTGCGTCCCGGTGAGCACGCTGATCTCGCGGGCCGACGGCTCGTCCGGGAACGGCAGGCGCCCGGCCTCGAACGACGCGGCGACGTCGAAGTCGTCGGTGACGTCCGTCCCGTCGACGGACACGACCGCCGAGAACGGCCGGTCGCCGGTGTCGCCGTAGAACAGCATCGGGTGGACGCTCGCGTGGCTGGCGACGACGTACGCGTCGACCCCCGACGGCGGGACGTCGTACCGCTCGCTCGCGGCGCGCTCGACGGCCGGCACGACGAGGCCGACGTTCCCCGCGCCCACGAGCGGCGCGTGTCCGGCCGCCGCGAGCGCCGGATTGACGACGTCCGGCATCGAGACGTTCACCACGTGGGGCTCGCGGACGTCCGCCGCCTCGATCGCCTGCATCACGTTGTACGCCAGCGGGATCTGCCCCGGGACGATGCAGGCGTACCCGGGCCCGTTCGGCGAGAACCCGATGAGGCGGTCGCGCCGGTCGGTCGGGAGCTTCTCGAAGGGCGCGTACCGGAGGAGCGTGGCCGCCGTCAGCACGACGTCCGGTTCGACCGCCTCGAGCAGTTCGGTGGTGGCGTCGACGTCGAGGAGGTCGAGTTCGGCGAACCTCACGTCCGGGTTCCGTCCGCGGTAGTGCGCCCGGTAGATCGCCGCGTTCGTCCGCGTCTCCCCGACGTCGGCGAGCACGTCCGTCGCGACGACGTCGTCGATTCCGGGGTCGCCGGCGAGCACCTGGAGCGCCTCGTAGCCGACGCCGCCCAGGCCGGCGACGAGCACGGTTCGGTCTCGGTCCATACCGCTCCCTCGCGGAACGGGCAGTTAGCTCTACCTCCGCTGCCCGCCGGCCGGCGCGTCAGACGCCGCCGGCGATGAGCAGGCTCGCGTCGAGCAACAGGAGCGCGGCGACGACCGCGGCGCCGTACAGCAGGCTCGTGGCGTCCTCGCCGTCCGCGAGTCTGCCGCCGGCGACCTCCGTGAGGGCGGCGAGAGCCAGCCACAGCACCACCATCGCCAGCACGAGGTGGCCGCTGCCGGTCCCGGTGAGCGCGTCGCCCTCCGTGTAGCCGGCGAGCGTCAGCATGTAGCCGCCGGTGAGGAAGAGGACGGTTGCGCTCGCACGCGAGACGTTCCGGAGCGTCCCCGCGAGCGTCTCGCGGGCCTTCGACGGCAGGCCGTCGACGACGCCGGGGAAGGCGACGGCGGCGTACATGACGCTCCCGGTCCAGAGGCCCGCGAACAGCAGGTGCAGCGCGTACACGACGGTCTCGGTGACAGCCATGCCGGGGCGTTGGCGGCGATTCGCCGTAAAACGCTGGGGTTCCGGCCAGCGGGGCCGTGAAGGCACGCTTAAGGCCCGCCCCCCACTTCGTTCGGGCATGCAACTACGGGACCTCTCCGACCACGTGGAGTACCGCGCCGGTCGGGGCATCGAGGAGGTCGCGCGCGAGCTCGGGCGCGACCCGTCGGAGTTCGTGAAGCTCTCCTCGAACGAGAACCCCCACGGGCCGAGTCCGAAGGCCGAGGCCGCCATCCGGGACGCCGCGGCGGAGGTCCACCGCTACCCGAAGGCCGTCCACGCCGACCTGACGGACGCGCTCGCCGAGCGCTGGGACGTCGGCGCCGAGCAGGTCTGGCTGGGGAACGGCGGCGACGGCGCGCTCGACTACCTCGCGCGCGCCACGCTGGACCCGGGCGACCGCGTGCTCGTGCCGACGCCGGGGTTCACGTACTACGGGATGAGCGCGCGCTTCCACCACGGGAACGTCGCCGAGTACGACGTCCGGCGGGGCGAAGCGGCTCCCGAGGCGTTCGCGCTCACCGCGGACACCGTCCTGGACGCCTACGACGGCGAGCGCGTCGTCTACCTCACGAGCCCCCACAACCCAACGGGCGACCGGTTCTCGCTGGACGCCGTCGAGACCGTCGCCGACGAGACCGGCGAGGACGCGCTCGTCGTCGTGGACGAGGCGTACGGCGAGTTCACCGACGCGCCCTCCGCCGTCTCGCTGCTGGGCGACCGCGACGACGTCGCCGTCCTGCGGACGTTCTCGAAGGCGTACGGGCTCGCCGGCGTCCGCCTCGGGTACGCGCTCACGCCGCCCGCGTGGGGCGACGCGTACGCTCGCGTGCAGACGCCGTTCGCGGCGAGCGCCGTCGCGTGCCGGGCCGGGCTCGCCGCGCTGGACGACGACGACCACGTCGAGCAGACCGTCGACAGCGTGACGTGGAGCCGCCGGCACCTCGCCGAGGAGCTCGACGCGCGCACCTACGAGAGCCACGCGAACTTCGTGCTCGCGCACGTCGGCGACGCCACCGCGGTGACCGAAGCCGCGAAGCGCGCGGGCGTCCTCGTCCGGGACTGCACGAGCTTCGGGCTGCCCGAGCACGTCCGCGTCACGTGCGGCACGCGCGAGGAGACAGAGCGCGCCGTCGACGTCCTGAACGAGGTGCTCGCCGACCGATGACGGGGGCGGGAGTCCGGCGATGAGAGTCGCGGTCACCGGCACGCCCGGCACCGGGAAGACCACGGCGACCGACCGCCTCGACACGGACCTCGAGGTCGTCCACCTCAACGACGTCGTCGAGTCCGAGGGCCTGTACACGGCGGTCGACGAGGCCAGGGACAGCAAGGTCGCGGACCTGGAGGGCGTCCGCGAGTGGCTGGACGGCCGCGAGGACGTGCTCGTCGAGTCCCACCTCGCGCACCTGCTCGAAGCGGACCGGGTCGTCGTGCTGCGGTGCGCGCCAGACGAACTGGAGCGCCGCCTCCGCGACCGCGGCGAACCGGCGCGGAAGGCCGAGGAGAACGCGGAGAGCGAGGCCCTCGACGTCATCCTCTCCGAGGCCGTCCGCGTCCACGGCGAGGCGAACGTCTACGAGGTGGACACGACCGAACTGACGCCCGGCGAGGTCGCCGACGCCGTCTCGGCCGTGCTCGCGGGCGACCGCGACCCCTCGGCGGGCGACGTGGACTTCACAGACTACCTATGACCGGAGGCCGATGAGTCGCGTATGACCCTCGACAGGTTCCGACCGCTCGCGACGCGGCTGCTGCGGCCGTGGGTGCGCGGCGCCGTCGCGGTCGGCGCGACGCCGGACGTCATCAGCGTCGCCGCGTTCCTGCTCGCGGTCGGCGCCGCCGGCGCCTTCTACGTGGCGACGCCGCTGGCGTACGCGGTCGGCGCGCTGCTGGTCGCCGCGAACGGCTGGCTCGACCTCCTCGACGGCGCCGTCGCGCGCGAGCTCGGCACGGACTCGATGGCCGGCGACCTCCTCGACCACGTCCTCGACCGGTACGCGGACGTGTTCGTCGTCGCCGGCCTCGCCGCCGGCGTCGGCCGCTACGACCTGGGGCTGGCGGCCGTCACGGGCGTGCTCCTGACGTCGTACCTCGGCACGCAGGCGCAGGCGGTCGGCCTGGACCGCGTCTACGGCGGCCTGCTCGGGCGCGCGGACCGCCTCGCGCTCGTCGGCGTCACCGGTGGCGTCGCCGCGCTCCGCCCCGGCCTCGGCGCGGCCGGCCTCTCCGTGGTCGGGTGGCTGCTCGTGCTGTTCGCGGTCGTCGGCCACCTCACCGCCGTCCAGCGGTTCGTCTCCGCGTGGCGGCAGCTCGCCTGACCGGCGCGCGAACGCCACTCGGGGCGGCGTGCCATTTATGCGTCGGCCCGGGTTAGGTGCGGGTATGGTTCAGTGCGAGATGTGTGGCAAGGAGGTCCCGAACCCGAAGACCGTGAAGGTCGAGGGGGCGGAACTCGAGGTCTGCGGCGACTGCGCGGACTTCGGGACGGAAGTGCAGACCGAGTCCTCCAGCACCACCAGCACGAAGTACTCGACGTCGTCGTCGAGCGGGAGCTCCGGGTCCAGTTCGTCGGCGAGCGGCGGCGGGTCCTCGGGGGGACGGCGCCGCCGCGACATGTTCGACGAGATGGAGGAACTGGCCGGCGACTACGACCAGCGCATCCGGTCGGCGCGCGAGGGCGAGGGGCTCAGCCAGGAGGAACTGGCGAAGGAGCTCAACGAGAAGGCCAGCGTCATCCGGAAGCTCGAGCGCGGGGACAGCCTCCCCAGCGACGACGTCCGGGAGAAGCTCGAGCGGCGCCTCGGCATCTCGCTGACGGAGTCCGGCGGCGGCGCCGACGACACCGAGTGGTCCTCGGAGAGCGACAGCGCGGGCCTGACGCTCGGCGACAAGGTCAAGCGGAAGGACTGACGCGACGCCGGCCGCCGCGCCGCAGATTCGGCCGACCTCACAACGCTTTTCGCCCGCGGCTACGCGCTTGTGGACGTGTTCGTACTCGTCAACCTCAAGGCCTACCCCTGCGACCCGGTCGCCGTCGCCGAGGCGGCCAGCGACGTCGCGGCCGCGACAGACACGACCATCGCCGTCGCGCCCCAGCCCGCGGACCTCTCGCGCGTGGCGGCGACGGGCGCGACCACGTACGCCCAGCACGTCAGCCCGGTCGGCCACGGCAGCCACACGGGGAGCGTGCTCGCGGAGTCCGTCGCTGACGCCGGCGCGGCCGGGACGCTGTTGAACCACAGCGAGCACCGCCGGAGGCTCGCGGACATCGACGGCAGCCTCGACGCCGCGGACCGCGTCGGCCTCGACGCGGTCGTCTGCGCGAACAACCCCGAGCAGGTCGCCGCCGCGGCGGCGCTCGGCCCGGACGCGGTCGCCGTCGAGCCCCCCGAGCTCATCGGGACCGGGACGCCGGTCTCGCAGGCGGACCCGGACGTCGTCGAGGACGCGGTGGCCGCCGCCGAGGCCGTCGACCCGGACGTCGACGTCTACTGCGGCGCCGGCATCAGCACGGGCGACGACCTCGCTGCCGCCCGCGACCTCGGCGCCAGCGGCGTGCTGCTCGCGTCGGGCGTCGCGAAGGCCGACGATCCGCGGGCGGCCCTGGAGGACCTCGTGGAACCGCTGGCGTGACTGATCGACGGACTCCGGTGCGGGCCACCCGTCAGTCGGTCAGAACGCCAGCGACCCGAGCCAGTACAGCGTCGACGACAGGAACAGCAGCGTGACGAGGACAGCGACCCACCAGCGCGCATCGCTCGGTACTCGCGGCGTCTCGGAAGGGGACAGGGGGGACATGGGGTTCCGCTGTTCGGGCCCGTCACCGGACATGTGCGAGCGTTCGGCCGCGACCGGCATCAATTTTCGGCAGCGTCCCGCGGCTCGACGACGAAGTGGCCCTCGCTCCGCTCGCGGCGGACAGCCGGCTCGCGGAGCTTCACGACGTCCCCCGTGGGCCCGGGCCGGACCTCGTGGTCGGCCGTCGTGCGCGCGAGGCTGCCGACGATCTGGGCGCGCGGCGGCGCCTGCGCGGCGCCGCAGTCGTAGACGGTGAGGAGTTCGCCGCCGTCGCGGGCCTCGTAGACGACGACGTGGGCGTGCCGCGCGAGCCGCCACGCGTCGTCGCCGGCCGCCGGGAGCTTGTTCACGCCAGCGCCTCGGCGCGCCGGCCGAATACGCCTACTCGAAGTCCGTCAGTGACACCTGGCCGCTGGGCTCGCGCCAGCCGTCGTCACCGCGCGGCGGGCGCTCGCGCGAGTCGGCCGCGCCGTCCGCCTCGCCCGCGAAGCCGTCGAGGCTCGCCTGCTCGCGCTCCGAGAAGTCGAGGTTCGAGACGCGCACGCCGACCTTCCGCACGGACTCCCCGGCGAACTCCCCGAGGAGGTCCTGGGTGACCTCGTCGACGAGCTCCGGGTCGTCGACGGGCCCTGGCAGGGAGTGGGCGCGCGTGTGGACGTCGTACGGCGGCGTCACGACCTTCACCCCGATGGTGCGGTAGAACGCGTCCTTCCGGCTGGCGCGGTCGGCGACCGCGTCGGCGAGGGTCGCGACCTGCTCGCGCACGCGCTCGAAGTCGCCGGTCGCGCCGTCGAACGACGACTCCCGGGAGAGGCTCTTGGGCTTCCCGCGCGGCTCGACGGGGCGGTTGTCCTCGCCGCGCGCGCGGCGGTGGAGCTCCCGGCCGCGGTCGCCGAAGCGCTCGGCGAGCGCGTAGGGGTCGGCGGCCGCGAGGTCGCCGGCGGTCTCGATGCCCATCTCGCGGAGCTCGCGCGCGCGGACCGGGCCGACGCCGTGGACGTCCGCGACGTCGATGGGCGCGAGGAACTCGCGGACCTCGCCGGGTTCGACGACGACGAGGCCGTCGGGCTTGTCGTGGTCGCTGGCGAGCTTCGCGGTGCTCATGTCGGGGGCGACGCCGACGCTCGCGGGGACGCCGACCTCGCGCTGGACGCGCTGTTTGACGTGGCGCGCGAACCCCTCCGCGACGGGCCACGCGGTGCGCTCGGTGACGTCGAGGTAGGCCTCGTCGACGCTCACCTCGCGGACGGTGTCCCCGAGGTCGTAGAGGACGTCCTTGACGTCCGCCGCGACGTCCTGGTAGAAGTCCATGTCCACGGGCCGGTAGTAGCCGGCGTCCGGGTCCTCGGGGTTGTCGGCCTTCCGCGGCAGGCGGTCGAGCGCGGCGCTGATGGCCTGCGCGCTCTCGACGCCGTACTCGCGGGCCTCGTAGCTCGCGGTGGCGACGGCGCCGACCGTCTCGCCGTCCTCGTAGCCCATGCCGACGACGACGGGCTCGCCGCGGAGTTCGGGTTCGCGGCGGCGCTCGCAGGACGCGTAGAAGCAGTCCATGTCCACGTGCAAGACGATGCGCTCCGCGCGGTCGGGCGCGCCGGGGAGCCGTTCGTCGTCTGCCATCACTCGGCGTTCGGCTTCGGCGCGCAAAAAACGGCCGGTCAGGCCTCCGAGAGGAGTTCGACGTCGGTCTGCCGGTCGCGGGCGTCCTCGAGGGCGTGTTTCGCGCCCATGCCGGCGTCGTGGGCGGAGACGCCGGTGCCGACGCCGACGCGGACGTCGACGCCAGCGGTCTCGGCGACGTGGTCGATGGCGTCCTCGTAGTCGGCGGGCGAGAGAGACGGGCAGACGGCGATGATGTTGTCGCCGCCGACGAAAAACGACAGGGAGTCGTGGGCCTCGTGCATGTACTGCATGAGGGCCGCGTAGCCGGCTTCGATGTGCGCGAACGAGGAGAAGGCGTCGAGTTCGTCCGTGTAGGTGCCGGTGGCGTCGACGACGTCGAAGTGCGCGATCTGGACGTCGTCGTCGGTGCGGTCGCCCTCCTCGAGGGGTTGGCCGAGGAGGGCTTCGCGGCGGTCGGCGTCCTGTGCGCTGCCGCGGTCCTGGAGGGCGGCGGTGGCGTCGACGAGCGCGTCCGCGGGCGACGGCCCGCTGCCGATGGAGAGGCTGACGGTCACCGGGTAGCGGTTCCGGACGGACTCCTGGATGCGCGCGTGGTCCTCGAGGTCGAGGCCGTTCGTCACGGCGACCATGTTGTCGAAGCGCGTGAAGAAGACGTAGCCGTCCCGCATGCCGAACGCCTGGGAGAGGTCGGCGTAGAGGCGGGACTGCATCGTCTGGAGGTCGACTTCGCGGCGCGGCGACGGCGTCACGGTCCACGGGCCGTAGTTGTCGAGTTGGACGAGAGTGACCTGCGTGTTCGTCACGGTTGTCGGCAGTCGCCACCACAGGAGTATATCAGTTGTGGATTGCGTCTCAAATCTGTAGGACGATCGGGACAATCGATTCTAAATCTGTCGTTTCCGACGCGATTTTTACGAACCGCGAGCAAACGACCGACTGGAATCGAGGTGAGACCGATGGCACTGCCCACGAACACAGCCGGCTCGTGGATGCAGAGCCTCGACCTGCCGTCCCGCCTGTTCGGCGAGGGCGGCTTCGGTGGCAGCGACTACGAACTGTACGAGGAAAACGGCGAGTTCGTCCTCTCCGTCGACCTGGCCGGCTTCGAGACCGAGGAGTTCGAGGTCACGTGGGACGACGGCGTCCTCAACGTCGCCGCCGAGCACGTCGACGAGGGCCGCGGCCGGAAGCGGACCTACCACCGCCGCTTCAGGTTCCCCAAGGAGATCGACGAGGACGAGATTTCGGCCTCGTACACCAACGGCGTGCTCGAGGTGACGCTGCCCGCCCACGAGGACGCCGTCACGCGCGGCAAGACCATCCCCGTCGAGGGCTGACCGCCCGGCAGGGAGCGTCGACCGACCGAACGCCCCCCGATTTTTCCGCGTTCCGCCCGCGACAGAAGCGACTGACACCGTCGACTGGTGGGCCGCCCTGTCCGACCGACAGACTGGTTCGGCGACCCGTCCGGCCGGTCGTCACTGCTTGTGCGTGAAGATGAACGCGCGGTCGCCGTCGACCCCGACGCAGAGGTCGAGCTGGCGCGTCAGGTCGAGGCTCGTCGGGTTCTGCTTGCAGACGACGAGGTCGTCGAACGGCTCCCCGCAGGCCGGACACGAGACCGACACCGTGTTCTGGTAGGTCTTCACCGCCTGGTTCTCCCGGCGCGGCGTCAGCGACGACACCAGTTCTTCCACGTCGACGTCGTCCATACCCCCATTACTCGCCCCCCACCCCATAAACACTAGTAGCGAGCCGCTCGGACTCCACGGGGAACGGCTCGGGCTCCATGGCGAGCCGTTCGGACGCGACGGCCGTCCCGTTCGGACGCCACGGGCACGCGACCGCCGGCCGCCGCACCGGCGCGGGACCGACGCCTACTCGTGGCCCCGCGACGACCTCCCAGCGAACGCCGTCGCCCGGCCGCGGACCCGGGCGTCCGCCACCGACACATGCCATCCGAGCCGACCAGACCGGACGTCGACCGCTACCGCGTCGGCAGCGACGCGACCGTCGAGGAGTTCCTCGCCGTCGCGAAGGTGTACGCGCGCGAGGTCGTCGCCCACCACGACCTGTCCGTCGACGTCAGCGGCCTCGACTGGGAGGTCAGCAAGCGCGCGAAGCGCCGCGCGGGCGCCGTCAAGCACCGCGACGCCAGCCCCGAGACCGTCTCGCTCACCTGGGCGTACTTCCAGGAGCACGGCTGGACGGCCACCGCGGACGTCGTCCGCCACGAGCTCGTCCACGTCCACCTCCTCGAGGAACACGACGACCCCACGCACGGCGAGCGGTTCCGCGAGTGGGCGGGCCGCCTCGGGACGTCGCTGCACTGCGAGCCGTTCGCCGACCCGAACTACCTCGTCGTCTGCGAGGACTGCGGCAGCGAGCTCGCGCGCTACCGGAAGTCGGCGCTCGTGAAGCGCCCCCAGGACTACCGCTGTGGCGACTGCGGCGGGCGGCTGACCGCGCGCAGCGTCGAGTGAACGGACGGACCTGCAGGGCTCGGGCGTCGCGCGCTCACGCGACGACTGCCGCCGAGCGCGAGTGGCGGTCCGGGGGAACGGTTATGTGAACGCCGCGGGACGTTCACGATAATTGATGAACGAGAGCGAGCAGCGCTACCGACAGCTCATCCGGACCTCGCCGGCGCCCATCAACCTCTTCGACGCGTCCGGCGAGGTGCTGTGGGGCAACGACGCCGTCGTGGACCTCCTGGGGCTCGACTCAAGGGAGGAACTGGTCGGGCGGAGCATCTTCGAGTTCGTCACGCCCGCCGACCGGTACACGGCCGAACGGGAACTCACCGAGGTCGTCGAAGCGAAGGCCGCGACGGGCCCCACCACGATGGAACTGGAGCGCGCCGACGGCGACTCGCGGACGATCCGCGTGGCGACCGCGCCCGGCCGGTACGAGGGCCGGGACATCGGGCAGGCCGTCGTCGTCGACGTCACGCGCCTCGAGCGGATGCGTGCCGCCCTCGAACGCGAACGGGACTTCGTCGAAGCGGCGCTCGACGCCCTCGACGACGTCTTCTACGTCATCGACACGGCCGGCGACCTCGAGCGCTGGAACGACGCGCTCCTCGAGGTCTCCGGCTACAGCGAGGACGACGTCCGCCGGATGGACGTCGAGGAGTTCTTCGTCGACGACGACGCCGAACGCGTCTCGGCGTCCATCGCCCGCGCGTTCGCCGAGGGCACGGACACCCTCGAGGCGACCGTTCGCACGCGCGACGGCGAGACCATCCCCTACGAGTTCCGGAAGCAGCGCCTGACCAGCGACGGCCAGGTGCGCGGGCTCGTCGGCATCGGACGGGACGTCTCCGAGCGCCGGACGCGCGACCGGCACCTCCGCACCGTCGACTTCCTCCTCCAGCACCAGCTCCGGAACCAGCTGAACGTCGTCCGCGGCCGAGCGGAACTCCTCCGGGACCAGGTCCCCGAGGACGCCGGCGAGCACCTCGACGCGCTCGAGCGCGCCGCCGACTCGATGCTGTCGACGTTCGACCACCACCGCCACCTCGTCACGCAGCTGACCGAGTCGCCGGCCTCGGAGCCCCTCGACGTCGTGTCCGTCCTCGAGAACGTGGTCGCCGACGCCCGCGAGAGCCGGCCCGACGCCGAGTTCGCGCTGGACGCCCCGGAGACGGCCCGGGTGTCGGCGACGCCCGCCGTCGAGTACGCGCTCCGGGAACTCCTCCAGAACGCCGTCGACCACGCCGAATCCACTCGGCCAGCGGTCGACGTGACCGTCGCGGCCGGCGACGACGTCGTCCGGGTCGCGGTCAGCGACGACGGCCCGCCCATCTCGAAGATGGAGTACTCCTTCCTCGAGGACGCCCCCGGGGACGTGCGCTCGACGTACCACCCCTCCGGGCTCGGCATCTGGTCGATCCACCTCGCCGTCCGGCAGTCCGGCGGCGACCTCACCATCGAGTCGACGCCCGGAACGGGCAACACCGTCACCATCGAACTCCCCGCCGTGCGCCGTCCCTGGGAGTGACGGACGGACGGCCACGCGCACGCGTCGCTTCGCGGTGAAGTCGGTCGAGAAGTGGGGCCGGAGGGATTTGAACCCCCGATCGACTGATATCTCCGGTGCGCCTCGGAACTCCAGAGGGTCGTCGTCGCGGACCGATGATCAGTCGGCCGCTCGGTATACCAGTCTGGAATCTCGTCCCGGGCGCGTGGCCTCTGGAGTCAGTCGCCATGCCTGGCTTGGCCACAGCCCCGTGCGTCATCCCGTAGGGCGATTTGTCCTAAGAGCGTTTCGATTCGGCGTGTCGGCTCGCGGTCCGCCGGGAGCGAGTGGTCTTTCCGGGCGGCCGGCGAACGCTCGTGCATGGCCGAATACCCCATCGTGGTGCGCGAACTCGGCGGGAAGATGCGGCTCGGCGTCGAGGAGGCCGAGGCGCTGGACGCGAACCTCCGGGACGTGGTGACGGAGGGCTACGAGCGCGTGGACGTCGACGCCTGCGAGGACGGCGAGCAGGTCGGCGTCGTCGTCGCCGACGGCGACACCGTCGCGGCCGTGCGGTGGACGAAGTGACGCGGAACCGGGCGGAGCGCGTGGTCGCGACGCTGGAATGGCCCCTCCGCCGCGGTCGTCAGTCCTCGCGCGCGCTCCACTCGCAGTCCTGGCACTTGTAGCCGGTGACGAACTCGGTGACCGAGGGCATGTAGCCGACGGAGAGGACGTCGCCGCCGCACTCGGGGCACTCGCGGTCGGCGTCCTCGATGGGTTCGGCGTCCATCACCGACTCGCCCTCCACGAGCTCGGCGAGCTTCTCCGGGGTGACCATCCGCCCTTCCACGACGCGGTTGTCGGCCATACCGGCGGGAGGGCCGGCGGCGAGTAAAGGCTTCCCGTCGCGGACCGTCCCCAGCGGCGGCCGGCTACAGCCAGGGGGCGCGCTCCTCGGCGCCGTCCTCGCCCGGGTAGCCGTACGCCGGCTCCTCGGTGTCGGGGTCGCTGCCGCCGTCCGGCGTGGCCGCGGTCGCGGGCGTCGGCTCGGTGGGGCCGTCGTCGACGGCCGGCGCGTCCGGGTCGACGCCGTCTCCGGAGTCGCTGCCGGTGGCGGCGTCGAGGTCGTCGGGGTCGAACGCGAGCAGGCCGGCGACCCCGAAGACGACGAGGGGCGCCTGGGAGGGCACGAGCCCGAACACGGACAGCGCGAGCGTGCCGAGCGCGACGGCGCTCCCGAACCGGAAGCGGTCGATGTCGACGACGCGGCGGAGGTACGGCTGGAGGGCGACGACGGCGAGCGCGAACCCGACGGCGACGGCGCCCGCCGCGGCGGCGCGCAGCATCAGCGCGGGGTCGTGTTCGACGACGAGCGCGGCCTGGCCGGGCTGGAAGCTCGCGACGAACCCGAGCCCGATGATGACGCTCGGCTGCGGGAGGTAGTCGCCGATGGTGGAGCTCGCGGTCTTCGCGGCGATGGCGAGGATGACGATGGCGGCGAAGCGCTCGAACGTCGGGACGTCGACGACGGTCTCGATGGCCGGCGCGAGCGCGGCCTCGGCGGCGGCCACGACGATCAGGGGGACGCCGACGACCAGCACGGTCGCGGCCTGCGAGCGGGGGTCGTCGTCCATCTCCGCGAGGATGACGGCGAGCGTCGCGCTGCCGCCGAAGACGAGCAGGCCGACTTGCGCGATGCCGGCGGGCGTCTCGAGTGCGCCCGCGAGGACGAGCGCGGCGAAGATGCCGTCGACGAGCGGCAGCAGCATCACCGTCGCCAGCAGGCGGGTGTCGCCGCCGACGCGCTCCTCGAGGCGGAGGGCGATTGGGTGGCGTGAGCTACTCATAGACTACGGGGCCAGTCTACGGGTCGCGTGGCTGGACCGACGGTGCGTGGGCGCCGACCGGGACCGGGTCGCGTGCGCGCCGTCGCCGAACCAGAACGCCTCCATCAGTTTGCCGAAGAATGTGAGTACGCCGGGGGAGCCGCACTGCTTGCCGGCCGTACGAACCGCGGCGGGACTGATGGAGTCCATACTCCCAAACATTCGTGACGAACGCATAAAGATTGCGTGAGAAGCGCCCACACGTGTTGTGGGTCCGAAACCCCAGTTTAAGTAGTCGGCGTCCGACTCACGGAGCGAGTGGACGAAAAGCGAGAATTCGACGATTCGGGCGGCGGGATTCTGACGCGCGTCGACTGTCCGAACGCACGGTGGACGTTCGTCAGTCCCGAGCCGTTCGAATGCACGGGCGTGTGTATCTCGGGGCCGCGAGTGAGTGACCGACACACGTTCGACCAATCTCGCAACGTTTTTGCCGGCCGGCCCGCGACGGTTTACATGGCGAACGACTCCTCGACCGACGGCCGATTCTCCGAGAAGCTCCGCGTCCCGGAAGCGCTGACCTTCGACGACGTGTTGCTCCGCCCCGCCGAGAGCCGCGTCGAACCCGACGACGCCGACGTCTCCACGCGCGTCTCCACGAACGTCGACCTCAACACGCCCGTGCTCTCCGCGGCGATGGACACCGTCACCGAGTCCGACCTCGCCATCGCGATGGCCCGCGAGGGCGGCCTCGGCGTCCTCCACCGCAACATGGACGTCGAGGACACGGTCGCCGAGATCGAGCGCGTGAAGCGCGCCGACGAGCTCGTCATCGACCGCGAGAACGTCGTCACCGCCTCCCCCGACCAGACCGTCAGCGAGGTCGACCGCATGATGAACCACGAGGGCGTCTCCGGCGCGCCCGTCGTCGACGACGACGACACCGTCCTCGGCATCATCTCCGGCACGGACATCCGGCCATACCTCGAGGTCGGCGAGACCGACGCCGTCCGCGAGGCGATGACCGACGAGGTCATCACCGCCAGCGAGGACGTCACGCCCCGCGACGCGCTCGAGCTCATGTACGAGCACAAGATCGAGCGCGTGCCGCTCGTCGACGGCGACGACCGCCTCGTCGGCCTCGTCACCATGCAGGGCATCCTCGAACGCCGCGAGCACGAGGACGCCGCCCGAGACGACGACGGCCGCCTCCGCGTCGGCGTCGCCGTCGGCCCGTTCGAGACCGACCGCGCGACGGCCGCCGACGACGCCGGCGCGGACGTCCTGTTCATCGACTGCGCGCACGCGCACAACGAGAACGTCATCGACTCCGCGCGCGACATCCAGTCCACCGTCGACGCGGACGTCGTCGTCGGCAACGTCGGCACCCGCGAGGCCGCCGAGGCCGTCGTCGACTTCGCGGACGGCGTCAAGGTCGGCATCGGTCCCGGCTCCATCTGCACGACGCGCGTCGTCACGGGCGCCGGCATGCCCCAGATTACGGCCGTCTCCGAGGTCGCCGACGTCGCGCACCCGGAGGGCGTCCCCGTCATCGCGGACGGCGGCATCCGGTACTCCGGGGACGCGGCGAAGGCCATCGCCGCCGGTGCCGACGCCGTCATGCTCGGCTCGTACTTCGCCGGCACCGACGAGGCGCCCGGCCGAGTCATCACGATGAACGGCAAGAAGTACAAGCAGTACCGCGGCATGGGCTCCGTCGGCGCGATGCAGTCCGGCGGCGGCGACCGCTACCTCAAGGAGGACGACGAGGACGAGGAGTTCGTCCCCGAGGGCGTCGAGGCCGCGACGCCGTACAAGGGACCGCTCGCCCAGGAACTCCACCAGCTCGTCGGCGGCATCCAGTCCGGCATGGGGTACGTCGGCGCGCCCACCATCCCGGAGTTCAAGGAGCGCGCGGCGTTCGTCCGCGTCTCGTCGGCCGGCCAGACCGAGGGCCACCCCCACGACGTGATGATCACGGACGAAGCCCCGAACTACAGCCCGCAAAGCGAGTGAATAGTCGCTGACCGGCGTCGCGCCTCGGGAACTCCGGTCGGCTCCCGAACTGGGGGTACGCCGACGTTCGACCGCCCTACAGCCCTTCGCCTTCGGTCTCGCAGCGCGGACTGCAGTACCGGTTCTGTGCTGCGTTCGAGTCCTCGTACGCCTCGAAGTCGTCGCCGCAGTGGCGGCACTCGTAGGTTTCGAACGCCATGTGCGGCGTTTGCGCTGACGGCGGAAAATGCGTTACGGTCGCCGAGACCGGTCCGGACGCCCGCCCCGGAACGTCCGGCGCGTGCGCCGACTGTGCCCTCAGTCCCCTCCACCGCCCGTGACGACGACCGGCCGGTCCGTGTTCAGGATGACCGACTGCGTGACGCTGCCGAAGATGGCCTTCCCGGCGGGCGAGCGTTTCCGCCCGCCGAGCACGATGGCGTCGGCGTCGAACTCCTCGGCGTCCTCGAGGATGTCCTCGGTGGTGTCCCCGGAGTCGTCACGCACCTGGACGGACACGCCCGCCTCCTCGAGGCGCTCCCGGGCGCGCCGCACGGACTGCACGCGGGTCGCGGACTTGAACTGCTGGACGTCCTCGGGGAGGTCGCTCGTGTCGCCCGTGAACACGAACAGCAGGACGGCCTCGACGCTCTCGGCGGCGTCCGGGAGGCCCGCCACGTAGTCGGCCTGTGCGAGCGCGCGTTCGACGTCGTCGTCGACCGGAACGAGCACGCGGTACATACGCGGGACAACTCTCGTCGGTGGCTTAAATCTACGCGCGCCGCGGCGGCCGCTGCGGTACCGGTACTCGGCGCGGTACTGGTACTCGCCGCGGTCCCGTTACTCGCCGCTCCGGACGGCGACGCCGACCCAGTCCGTCGCCAGCGCGGCGACGTCCTCGAAGTGCGCGGAACTCCCCGCGGCGACCACCACCGCGCCGACCGCGTTGAACACGAGGTCGTTCACGATGTCCGCGGTCGAGTACTGCGCGAGCACGGGTTCGCCGCCGACGGCCGACGCGAGGCCGCCGCTCGCGAACTCCAGGAGCTCCCAGCCGACGCCGACCGCCAGCACGAACAGGACGACGAACGTCGCGCGGAAGCCGCGGTTGAACGCCACCGCCCGCGAGTGCCGCTCGACGGCGCGCGCGACCGCGTACCCGACGCCCGCGACGAGCGACGCCGACAGCGCGTGCGTGACGCTGTCGTACCACCCGAACCACTCGTAGAGGCCGACCGCGCCGAGCGCGTGCAGCGTCGACGCCGCCGTCACCCACACCACGAGGCCCGTGTCCATCGTGTACTCGTACTCGCGGCGCAGCGCCGCCGGCAGCAGCGTGATGGCCAGCGGCACCGCCGTGTTCACCGCGAGCGTCGCGTTCAACTCCAGTACCGCCAGCGCCGTCGCGGCCACCAGCACCGCCTGCATCGCGCGCACCGCGAGGACGTGCTGGCGACCGTCGCCCGGCAGTTCGCCGCCGGCCGCCGCGGACGCGGCGTCGTCGCGGGTCGCGCGCCGCAGCCGGCTGACGCGGTCCGAGTACTCGAAGTAGACGTCGAAGACGACGCCCGCGGCCACGCCCGCCGCCGTCGCGCCGACGAGGTCCCACATCAGCTCCTGCTGGCCGGGGACGAACGACGTCCCGACGACGACGTCCGCGGCGTACGTGCCGACCGCCCACGCGCCCGCGAACGCCATCGTCACCACCACCACGAACACCACCGCGAACCGCGGCGTCATCGACAGGGACGTGTACGCGTCCAGCAGGACCGCGACCAGCAGCGCGACGCCCGCGATGGCGAAAAACGGCGTCACGGACGGGAGCACGCCGAACGCTCGCACGACCACGGGCACCGCGACGAGCGCCAGCAACTCCCCCGGCACCGTCACGGACGGGTCGCGCTCGACGAGCGGCACGAGCACCGCGGCAGCGACGAGCACGAGCGTCAGGGCGGTCCAGTCCGGCTCGCTCGCGCGGAGGAACTGGCTGCCCGCCACGGCCAGCGCGGCCACGACGACCCACGCGCCGAACGCGTTCACGCGCTCGCGAGCCAGCAGTGAGCGGAGTGACGCCATCGACTACCCGTTTCCACGCTGTCACCGAAAGCGCTTGTGGCCCGCCCAACGACGGCCGTCCCGGCGCGCGCAGCGCCCGCACTGGCCGTCAGGCGGTCTCGCCGTCCCGGTTCCAGTACTCGGCGAGGACGCCGAGTGTCGCCCTGAGCGCGCCGAGGAGCACGGGCCCGAAGAACAGCCCCATCACGCCGAAGGCGTACGAGCCGCCGAGGATGCCGAGCAGGACGACCGCCGGGTTGAGCTTCGCGTAGCGGTCGACCGCGAACGGCCGGAGGTAGTCGTCGGTCAGCCCCACCACGACGACGCTGTAGACGAACAGGCCGGCCGCCAGCGCCGGTTCGTCCACCAGGTAGAGGTGGACGACCGCCCCGCCCCAGATGGGAATCGTCCCGACCAGCGGCACCATCGCCATGACCACCATCACGGCCGTCCAGAACGGCGCGTTCGGGACGCCGGCGACGAAGAACCCCAGGCCGGCGACGACCCCCTGGACGACGCCGACGGACACGTGCCCGAACACCACGCCCCACATCACGTCGTCGATCTCGTCGGCGAGCGCGCGCTGGGTGTCCGCGGGCAGCGGCGTCGTCTCCCGCAGCCAGCGGTGCAGGTCGGCGCCGTCCTTGAGGAGGTAGTACAGGAGGAACAGCGCCAGCACGACGCCCAGGAGGTGGAAGGCGAGCGTGCCGACCACGTCGACCGAGCGCTCGACGACGACGCGCCCGAACTCCCGGCCGGTCTCCGCGAGCTGGTCGCCGACGTCGACCTCGAGGCCGGTGAGCTCCAGGACGCGTCGTTCCGCCGACTCGACCGCCGCGGAGTCGAAGCTGAGCCGCCGCAGGACGTCGTCCGCGCGCTCGACGATCGTGACCAGGACGAACCCGAACGGCACGACCAGTCCGGCCGTGGCCAGCGACACCAGCAGGGAGGCGGCGACCATCGGCGACGTGTGCGCCTCGAGGCGTACTTGCAGGGGGTAGAGGACGTACGCGAGCAACACCGCACCGAGCACGTACTGGACGAACGGCTCGACGAGGAGCGCGGACAGGCCGAGGAGGGCGAGAACGAGCGCCAGGAGGAACCCCTTGCTGTGGTTCACGACGGTGGATTCACCCCGGGGTGACAAAAAGTTTCGACGTCGACCACACCCAACGCCGCCAGAACGGAGCGCCGGCCGTCGTGCAGTTGGCGGTGGCTCGCGGTCACTGCGTCTCGAAAAGCGGGCCGGGCGCGATTTGAACACGCGACCGACGGATTAAGAGTCCGTCGCTCTGCCGAACTGAGCTACCGGCCCGAGTGCAGGCGTTCGTTGGCCGGTGCGATTGAAATACGTTCTGATTCGGGACGCCGGGACGGCGCGAATTTAAGGGCCGGCACGGGGAAGACGCGGGCATGGCAGTCGAATCTCCGACCCTGGAGCGCGCGGACGTGCACGTCGTCGACGACGACCGGTTCGCGCCGACGTCCGTGGCCCTGGTGACGGGCGCGGCGTCGGGCATCGGGCGCGCGACGGCGCTGGCGCTCGCGGTGAACGGCGTGACGGTCGCGGCGCTGGACGTGGACGCCGAGGGGCTCGCGGAGACGCAGTCGAGGGCCGAGGACCTCGACGCCGACGGCGCGGTAGCGCCCCTGGAGGCGGACCTCACCGACGACGAGGACGCGGTCGCGGCGGTCGAGGCGGCGGCCGACCTCGGCGACCTGCGGTGGGTGGCGAACGTCGCGGGCCTCCAGCACGTCGCGCCCCTCGAGGAGTTCCCGATGGACGTCTACGACGCGATGCAGGCCGTGATGGTGCGCGCGCCCGTCCTGCTGTCGAAGCACGCGTTCCCCCACATCAGGGAGTCGGGCGGCGGCGCGATCGGGAACATGGCGTCCGTGCACGGCCACTACGTGACCTCGGACAAGGTGGCGTACAACGTCGCGAAGTTCGCGCTGCGCGGCCTCACGCAGTCCATCGCCGCCGAGGGCGACGGTGACGTCCGCGGGTTCTCGGTCTCCACCGGCTACGTGAAGACGCCGCTGGTCGTCGACCAGATTCCGGACACCGCCGCCGAGCGGGGCGTCAGCGAGCAGGCGGTCGTCGAGGACGTGATGCTCGGGCAGGCGCGAGCGTCCGAGATGATGGCGCCCGTGGACGTCGCGAACCTCTTCGTGCTGGGGTTCTCCGAGCTCGGCAGCCACCTCAACGGCGGCGACCTCCGGTTCGACGACGGCATGACGCTCACCTACGAGTGAGCGGTTCGCGTCGCTGGCGGCCGCCAGACGCCCGCTCCGGCACCTCGGGGAGAGGTCGGGAAGGTTAAGTGACGGCCCCCGTTATCCGGCACCATCATGAGCAGCCGGGCCACCATCTCCTCGATGTCCACGTACGCCATCCTCGGGTGTGGGAGCGTGGGGCACGCGGTCGCCGAGGAGCTGGTCGAACGGGGCAAGGACGTCCTCATCGTGGACCGCGACGAGTCGCGCGTCGAGGCGCTGCGCGACCAGGACCTGAACGCGCAGGTCTCGGACATCCGGGACGAGGAGGTGGCGGGCCTGGTCGCCGACCGGGACGTCGTCCTCATCATGGCGTCGGACGTCGAGGCGAACGAGGCCGCCGTCGCGAACATCCGCGGCCGCGACGAGGAGCAGTTCGTCGTCGTGCGCGCCAGCGACCCCGTGACGAGCGACGAGCTCCGCGAGCTCGGCGCGGACGTCGTCATCAACCCGTCGTCGGTCATCGCGGACGCGGCGCTGCGCGCCCTCGAGTCCGGCGAACTCGAGTACAAGGCCCGGCAGCTCGCGGCCGTCATCGAGGACACCGACGAGCGGATGGCCATCGTCACCCACGACAACCCCGACCCGGACTCCATCGCCGCGGCGGCAGCGTTGGAAGCCATCGCCGACCACCTCGGGGTCGACGCCGACATCCTCTACTTCGGCGACATCGGCCACCAGGAGAACCGCGCGTTCGTGAACCTCCTGGACATCGAACTGACGCCGTACGACGACGTGGACGTCGACGACTACGACACCGTCGCGCTCGTCGACCCGGCGAAGGCCGGCGACATCTCCCTGGACCGCAAGGTGGACATCTTCATCGATCACTACGAGGTCGAGGAGGCCTACGAAGCGGAGTTCGCGGACGTCCGCCCGAACGTCTCCGCGACGTCGACCATCCTCACGAAGTACATCCAGGAGTTCGACCTCTCTGTCAGCCAGGCGGTCGCGACAGCGCTGCTGTACGGCATCCGCGCGGAGACCCTGGACTTCCGCCGGGACACGACGCCCGCGGACCTCACCGCGGCGGCGTACCTCTACCCGTTCGCCGACCACGACACGCTCGAGCAGGTGGAGTCGCCGAACATGAGCCCCGAGACCCTGGACGTCCTCGCGGAGGCCATCACGAACCGCGAGGTCGAGGGCAGCCACCTCGTCTCGAACGCCGGGTTCATCAGCGACCGGGACGCGCTCTCCCAGGCGGCCAGCCAGCTCCTGAACCTCGAGGGCATCACGACCACGGCGGTGTTCGGCATCGTCGACGACACCATCTACCTCGCCGCGCGCTCGAAGGACATCCGGCTGAACATCGGCCGCGTGCTCGGCGACGCGTTCGAGGAGATCGGGGAGGCAGCCGGCCACTCCACGCAGGCGTCCGCGGAGATCCCGCTCGGCATCTTCACCGGCATCGAGGCGACCGAGGACAACCGCGACACCCTGCTGTCGCTGACCGAGGAGGCCGTCACGCGGAAGCTCTTCGAGGCGATGGGCGTCGAGAGCGAGAGCGGCGGTTCGAACGGGAACTAGGCCGACAGCGGTCGGGTCTCCAGGTCGGCCGCGAACCCGGCGTCGTCGGCGGCGACCGGCGGACCGGTCGCGCGGTCAGTCACTGCTCGTCCTCGTCGACGAGCGTCGCCTCGACGAGCCGAGCGGCCCCGCGGCGGAGCCGGCCGCTGACCGCGCTCTCGGAGATGCCGAGGAGCTCCGACAGCTCCGCGAGCGTGACGTCCTGGTCCTCGTCGTAGTAGCCGTTGGCGTACGCCGCGACGAGCGCCTCGATCTGTGGCTCCGTGAGGCTGAACTCCGTGCCGGCGTCCACGTCGTAGCCGTCGCCGTCGGTCTGGCGGATCTCCAGGACCTCGACGTGGACGTCGTGGTCCTGCGCGAAGCGGTCGACGTCGCGCAGCGCGTCGCGGTCACGCAACTGGAGTTCGAGCGCCCAGCCGGTGTCGCGGTTCCACGACCGGAGGACGAGGCCGCCGACCTCTGTCATCGAGGGGGTGACCAGCGTCGCGGACTCGCTGTACACCACGCGGTAGGTCCGCGCGTCGCCGGACCCGTCGACGGCCGCGTAGGACGCGACCGTGTGGTCGGCGTCCAGCGACCGCTCGAACGCCGCGAAGTTCGCAGTCCGGACGACGAAGTAGTGGCCGTCGCGCTCCGGGGCGGTGCCCGCGTGCGCGACGGCCTCGATGTCCGCCTCCGGCAGCTGGCGGATGGTCGGCACGAGCGCGAGGTCCCGGTGGTCGACGAACACCGTCGTCGTGATCACTGTCCCGTCGCCCCCGTTCGGTGGTCGCTGTGGCCGGCCGCACCGCCGGCGGTGGCTGTTCGGGTCACGGTTCCGGTTCGTCGACGGCGAGCGTCGTCCCGATGAGCGACCGCATGCCGCGCCTGAGGCAGCCGCTCACCGCGGACGGTGACTGGTCCAGCGTCTCCGCGACCGATTCCAGCGAGGCCTCCCGGGGGTCCGTGAAGTAGCCGCACTCGTAGGCGGCCCGGAGCGCGCGCTTCTGCTCGTCGGTGAGCGCGTCGCCGACCGGGTACTGCGTCGCCGCGTCCGTCTGCCGGAGGACGTCGAGGATCTCGAACGCGAAGCCCTCGTCCCGGGCGTGCTCCCAGACGTCGTGGACCGCAGCGGTGTCCGGCGTCGACCACCGCTCGACCCACCCCCTGGGCTGGTGGTCCGCGCTCGCGCTGCGCGCGTCCACGACGAAGCCCCCGGCAGCCACGACCGCCGGCCCGAGCAGTTCCGTCTCGGAGGCGAACTCGATGCCCCAGAAGTCGTGGCCGCCGAACCCCTCGATCTCCCGGGCGTCCCGGACCGTGTGGTCGGCCTCGAGCGCGTCACGGAGCCGCCCGTCGGGCGCGCCCTCGAACGCGAACGCGTAGACGACGCGCTCAGGGTCGGTGCGCGTGTCCGGGAGGACGCGGACGTCGACGTCGGGCAGCGCTGCGAGTGTGTCTGCGAGCGCGCCGTCCTCGTGTCCGAACCGGACTTCCGTGAACGTGGCCATCTGGGGGTCGGCGGCCGGCCCGGGGCGGCCGACTGCGTACCACATGGTCGGGCAGGCCCCGCCTTAACCCCTTGGGTCGTGCTGACACGCCGACGGTCCGGCCAGTCAACCGAGGGCCCGGCTAGTCGCCCGACGGTCCAGTGGGGCACGCGGCGGCCCAGTGGATCACCCGACGGTCCAGTGGGTCACGCGGCGGCCCAGTGGGTCACTCGACGGCGGAGGCCTCCCGGAGACAGTCGACGACGTCGTCGTGCGTGATCTCGCGTTCACCCTCTGTGGCCAGGCGGCCCACGACGAGGTCCAGGAGGTTCAGCTCGCGGAGCATCTCGAGTGCGTCCTCGCGGTCGACGTCGATGTCCTGTCTGACCTCGTAGATGGTGTTCGACGTCCGGACCGTCTCCACGAGCGTGTCCACGGTGACGTCGTCCGGGAGACCGATGCCGTCGGACAGGACGACCGGCCTGGCGTCCTCGCTGCTGTTCGACGGGCGGGCGTCCTCGCTGCTGCTCGACAGCTGGCCGTCACTGCCGTCTGCCGGTTGGCCGACATCGCTGCCGGCCGCCTTGTCGTCGCTGCGGTCCGCCGACTGGCCGCCGTCACTGCCCGTCTGGTAGGTCGTCGGCTCGTGGATGTCGTGTTCGATCATGTACCGGCGGACCGTCTCCCCGGTGACGTCCATCGGCAGCGCGTCGGCCATCTCCGAGAACGTCTCGCAGGACTCGTAGACGTCCGCGAGCAGCGCCCTGTCCTTGAACGGCGGGACCTCGCACTCGCTGGGCTTCGTCGGTCCGGAAGCGTCCCCGGCGACGGACGACGAACGACGCTGCGTGGCGTCGTCGCGCTCGTCCTCGCTCTCGTCGTCGACCGCGACGCTGTCACCCCCGAGCGTCGGTTCGTCGCCCTCGCCGTCGCCGTCGTCCTCGTCGGCGCTGACCGGGCGGGTGGCGGTGCCACCGTCCCCCGCGACGGGCGGCCCGTCTGTCGCTGACGCGGCCGCGGTCTGGTCGTCTGTCGCCGACGCAGCCGCACCGTGGTCGTCCTCGGGGAGACCGGCTTCGGCGTCTCCGTCCGGCGGCGACTGCGCGGCGGTCGCCGGGACGGTCGCTGCGAGCGTGACGGTCGCCGTCCCGTCGCCGTTCAGGGCTGCCGCGGTCGGTTCGACGGCGACGTCGTGGTCGGTGTCCGTCGGCAGGTCCGACGCCGCGCCGAGCGCGAACCTGACGGTCCCGTCGGCCCCCACCACGGGGTCCGAGAGCTCGATGCAGTCGGCCGGACCGGTCGACAGCGCGACGGTGAGTTCGAGGTCCGCGGCGAGCCGGCGGTCGCCGACGTCGGTGACCGCGGCGACGTCGAAGCACTCGACGGCGTCCGTCTGGCGCTCGCAGTCGTCCAGGAAGCGGCCGAGCTCCTGGAGTTCGTTCCCCACGCCCATGTCGTGTGTTGGCACTCCGGGGAGCGGAATAAATCCTCACGGCAAATTATGCAGGCCATTAAGGTGCGACGGCCCGCCTCTCGCGGCCGGAGTGACACAGTTTTGGTGCTCCGGCGGCAACTAATCGGTATGGCTTCGCTGCCAGACACGCCGGTCGTCCAGCCGGGGCCAGACGCCGACAGAGCGTTCAGCCTCGGCGTGTACGCCGCGACCGCGCTCGCCGTCGGGCTCGCGGCGCTCCTCTACGCGACCGGGACCGTCAACGGCTTCCACGTCGGGGTCGCGTTCGTCACCGGACTCCCCGTCTACCTCGTGGTCGTCGCCATCGCGCTGAGCGCGTGGCTCGGCTTCGACCCCGACGTCACCGATCTCCAGCCGGTGTCGCCGGACGGGGAGCGGACGGAGCGGCGGTAGCCGCGCGGCCGACGCCGGCGCCGCCCGCTCGCGTCACTCCTCGGACTGCTGTTTCGCGGAGAGCTTCGCCTGCTCGCGCGCGCTCGGGTTCACCGACTCCTTGAACGGCACCTTCGCGACCGTCGCGTACACCGGCTCGCCGGGCTCCTCGGCGTACTCGTCCGGCAGGTGGACGCGGAACTCCGTGTCGAGGTCCGCGTCGTACACGCGGTCGTCGAGGGGCGCCTCGAGTTTCTCCGCCGGCACGAACCCGAGCGCGATGTTCGTCTCCAGGTCCGGGTTGTACCACGGCGACGTCACGTACCCGCACTCCTCGCCGGTCTCCGGGTCGGAGATGAGCCAGAAGTCCGGCGCGTAGTCCCGGATGGGCTCGCCCGCCATCTTGAGGCCGACGAGCTTGAGGTTGAACGGGTACTCGCCGTTCTCGATCTGTTCTTTCTGGGCCTCGAGGGCCTCCTTCCCGACGTAGTCGGCGTCCTTGTCGTCGGGGACGTGGTAGCCGAGGTTCACCTGGAACGGCGACGTCTCGTGGTCCATGTCCTGGCCCCACGAGAGGATGCCGGCCGCGATGCGGCGGTGGTGGCCGGGCGCGATCTGCATGCCGCCGTGGTCTTTCACGCTCTCGAGGACGGGGTCCCAGACGCGCTCGGCGTACTTCGAGGCGTCTTTCACGTACACCTCGAAGCCCTTCTCGCCGGAGAACCCGGTCTGGCTGATGAGCACCTCGCAGCCGTCGATCTCGGCGTCCATCAGGCCGTAGTAGGGGATGTCGCTGACCTCCTCGCCGACGACGTCGATCATCACGTCCTCCGAGAGCGGTCCCTGGATCTGCATCGGCGCGACGTCGATCTCGTCGATGTCGACGTCGAAGTCCATGCCGACGTTGACGCCCTGCAGCCACTGCATGAGCGTCGAGTCCGAGATGGAGAACCAGAACTCGTCCTCCTCGGGGCGCAACAGCACGGGGTCGTTGAGGATGCCGCCGTCCTCGTTGCAGAGGATGACGTACTTCCCGTGCATCGGCTCGATCTCCGTGGCGTCCCGCGTGATGACGTAGTTCGTGAGCGCCTCGGCGTCCGGGCCCTTCACGCGGATCTGGCGCTCGACCGCGACGTCCCAGAGCGTGACGCTGTTCGTCAGCGCCTCGTACTCGGCCATCGCGCCGCCGTCCTCGGGCTCGACGAGCCCGCGCGGGTGGTAGACGCGGTTGTAGACGGTGCAGCGCCACGCGCCCTCCTCGTTGAAGGACTTGTGGAAGAACGGCGACTTCCTGACGCGCGTGGACACGAGCATCTCGATCCCGGGGTCGCCGGTCTGGCGGAGGTTCCGCGGGAGCACTCTGTCGGACTGGTCGACGCCCGGGTGGTTCGGGTGTTGGTCGTCCGTCATCGGTGCTAGGTCCCGCTCGCCGAACCCTCATAAAAGACTCCCGTAGTCAGACCGAGGGGAAAATAGAGGAGGCGGTTCACAGCGCCCCTGTCGGCGTTTTTCTGGACTTCAGTGGATCGGCTCGTCGCGTCGCCGGTCAGGCGTCTGCCGGCCGAATCGCGGCGAACCACTACGTGTTCGAAAACCCACCATTTGTGGACTGGCGGGCCCGGCCGCGGCAGTCGCGACCGACGGGACGGGCTCCCAGGTCGACCGGGCACTCGAGGTCGACGAGGTGGCTTCCCGGGTCGAACGGGCAGGCGGGATCGAGGGAGTGTGCTCCCCGGTCGAACGGGGGATGTCGCCGTAACGGTCGTCACGAGCCGGATTCGGAACGTTTTCACGGACGCGACAGCTACGAGCAGTCACATGAGCCGACAGCGAGACGCCACCGAACGGTCACGAGTCCCGGACGCAGCCGCGTTCGAGCAGTATCTCCCCGCGACGCCGAGCCTCTCGAAGCCCGGCGTCGTCGAGCGCGTCGTCACCGCGCTGTTCCGCCGCCGCGGGCCCGTTCGCGTCCGCCGCAAGTAAGCGCCGTCGGGGCCGCGGTCGGTCCATCACTCCGACAGGACGGACTGCCGCCACGCCTCGGTGTCCGGGACCTGGTTGAACGTGTAGATGTGGAGGCCGCGGATGCCGTACTCGGGGTCGTCGGCGTACGGCGCCAGGCCCTCGACCAGGTCGTCGGGCGTGTACTTCCCGCGCGACCCCACGAGCTGGCGGACGAAGCCGAGGACGCCGCTGGTCTTCTTCAGGAACCGCACCGAGTCGCCGACGCCGACCTTCTGGGAGATGCCGAGCAGCCGCTGGTACTTCATCACGCCCGGGACGCCGACCTCCACGGGGAGGTCGACGCCGCGCTCGCGGACCGCTTCGATCCAGGAGACGATCGCCTCGGGGTCGTAGCAGAGCTGCGTCACGACGTACGTCGCGTACGGCGCCTTCTCCGCCATCGAGTCGTGGAGCGTGGCGTCGCTGAGGAACTCGTGGCCCTCCGGGTAGCCGGTGATGCCGACGTCCTCGAAGTCGTACCCGAGCTCCTCGAGGGAGACGAGGAGGTCGTGGGCGGAGTCGAACTCGCCCGCGGGCTCCTCGCGGTCGCCGCCCGGGACGAAGATGTCCGTGACGCCCGCGTCGACCAGGCGTCCCGCGACCTCGTCGAGGTGGTCGGGGCCCTCGACGTACCGCGCGGCGACGTGCGGCACGATCTCGTAGCCGGCCTCGGTCGCCCTCTCGGTCCACTCGAGGGTCGCGTCGAGCCCGAGCGTCGGCGACGTCGTGATGGCGATGGTGGCGCCGGCCGGGAGCGCCGCCATCTGGTCGGCGAAGCTGTCGAACGGCATCAGCTCGAATCTCGGGTCGGCGAGCAGCGCCGTCGTCCCGTCCGTCGTGTTCGAAGGCGTGTCGAGTGACATTGTTGGCGTCCCGGAGGCGTCACGCGTGACCGCAGCGGTCGGCTGGGCCGATTCCGGTTCGGCCGTCGTCGACGCGGCCGGTCTCCGCGGCCCCGTCGTCGCCGTCGCAGCGGTCGAGCGCTGTCGGAGAAAGGACCCAGGCCGCAGTTAGGTCTTTCCCGGCCCGCCGCCGCGCCGGTCGCGGCTCCGCAACTCCTGCCGGTTCGCTGAGGTGATGTGGAACGGGCCGCCGGCGCGGCACGCGTCCCCGCCGCGGCCCGCCGCCAGCCCACGTCATTGATACCCGTCGCGCCGAACGTAGGCATACGATGCGCGATTCCCACTTCGAACGCGGCTGCCTCGCCGGCGGTCGCGACCAGCGCGGAGGTGAGCGGCAGTGAGTTTCGTCCGCGACGGCAACGTCCTCGACGGGTCGGCGGTCAGCGACCACGTCCGCGGGCAGCTCCGGGACAGCGTCGACGCGCTCGCGGACGCGGGCGCGACGCCGAGTCTCGCGACGGTGCTGATGAGCACCGACCCCGCCAGCGAGACGTACGTGTCGATGAAACAGCGGGCCTGCGACGACCTCGGCATCGAGAGCGTCCACCGCGAACTCGACGCCGACGCGCCCGCGGCGGAGCTCTTCGAGACGGTCGAGGAGCTCAACGCCGACCCGGACGTGAACGGCATTCTCGTCCAGATGCCGGTGCCCGACCACGTCGACAAGCGCCGCGTCCTCCGGAGCATCGACCCCGCGAAGGACGTCGACGGCTTCCACCCGGAGAACGTCGGCCGCCTCGTCGCCGGCGACGCGCGGTTCAAGCCGTGCACCCCCCACGGCGTCCAGTTGCTGCTGGACGCGGCGGGCGTCGACCCCGCCGGCAAGCACGCGGTCGTCGTCGGGCGGTCGGACATCGTCGGGAAGCCGATGACGAATCTGCTCATCCAGAAGGACGCCGGCGGGAACGCCACGGTGACGGTCTGTCACTCCCGGACTGACGACGTCGGCGCACACACCCGCCAGGCGGACATCGTCATCGCGGCCGCGGGCGTCCCTGAGCTCGTCGACGGCGAGATGCTCTCGGCGGGCACGACGGTCGTCGACGTCGGCGTGAACCGCGTGGACGCGGACAACGAGAAGGGGTACGAGCTGGTCGGCGACGTCGACTTCGAGAGCGCGAAGGAGGTCGCGGGCCTCGTGACGCCGGTGCCGGGCGGCGTGGGCCCGATGACCATCACGATGCTGCTGTACAACACCGTGAAGGCGACGAGCCAGCAGGTCGACGTTCCCGTCGACCTCCCCGACACGGGGTCGCTCGGCCAGGAGGCGTGACCCGCGGATGACCACTGCCGACCACGGGACCGTGACGTTCGCCGACATCGAGGCGGCCCGCGAGCGCCTCGACGACCCCGACGTCGTGAAGCGGACGCCCGTCGAGCGCAGCACGACCCTCGAGTCGATGACGGGCGCCGAGGAGGTGGCGCTGAAGCTCGAACACCTCCAGTGGACGGGCTCGTTCAAGACCCGGGGCGCGTACAACAAGATCCAGGTGGCGCTCGCGGAGGGCGACGTCGACCACGTCGTCGCGGCGAGCGCCGGCAACCACGCGCAGGGCGTGGCGCTCGCGGCGACCGAGCTCGGCGTCGACGCCACCATCGTGATGCCGGAGCCCGCGCCCCAGACGAAAGTCGACGCGACCCGGGGCTACGGCGCGTCGGTCGAGCTCGTCGGGCAGGACTTCCAGGCGGCGATGTCGTTCGCCCAGGACCTCGTCGAGGAGACCGACGCGACGTTCGTCCACGCGTACGACGACCCGGAGATCGTCGCCGGACAGGGGACCCTGGGCGTGGAGATGCACGAGGACGTCCCGTCCGCCGATACGGTCCTCGTCCCCATCGGGGGCGGCGGCCTCGTCAGCGGCATCGCGACCGCGCTGGCGGAGCTCAGCCCGGAGACGCGGGTCGTCGGCGTCCAGGCGGAGGGCGCGGCGACCGTGCCGGCGAGCCTCGAGAAGGGCGTCCCGCAGACGCTGGACTCGGTGGACACCATCGCGGACGGCATCGCGACCGGCGGCGTCTCGGAGCTGACGCTGTCGATCATCGAGGAGCACGTCGACGAGGTGGTCACCGTCACGAACGGCGAGATCGCGGACGCCATCCTGCTGTTGATGGAGCGCGCGAAGCAGGTCGTCGAGGGCGCCGGCGCGGCCTCGGTCGCGGCGCTCACGTCGGGAGACCTCGACGTGGAGGGCGAGACGGTGGTCCCGCTGCTGTGCGGCGGGAACCTGGACATGACGATGCTCCGGACGGTGCTCATCCACGCGCTGACGCGGCGCCGCCAGGTGGTGCGGCTTCGCGTCCGCATCGACGACCGGCCGGGGAAGATGGCGGACCTCTCGGGGCTCATCGCGGAGTACGAGGCGAACATCCAGACCGTGCGACACGACCGGTCGCTGGTCGACCTCGACGTGGGGGAGGCCGACCTCATCTTCGAGCTCGAGACGAGCGGCCGGAAGCACACCCGGGACATCGTCGACGCCATCTCGGAGAACGGGTACAGCGTCGAGGTCGTCAGTCGGGCACAGGCCGCCGACGCGGACGGAGCGTGACCGGGCCGGGAGACCGCACGGCGGACCGTAGGGGGCGCCGTCGTCTCCCCGCCGCTGCCCTCGACTCGCTGGGTCGTCGTCTCCCCGCCGCTGCCCTCGACTCGCTGGGTCGTCGTCTCCCCGTCGCCGCGCCCGGTTCGCCGGACCTGTCAGTCGCGCCGACTTAAACCCCCGGATAGTTGCACATGAACGTTTATTATAGAATCTCGAAGTGTTTCCACCGAGGTACTGACTGATGCCAACGTGCCGCATAGTCGAACGAGCACGGGCGAACGACGGGCAGTCGGGACGGCACCAGGCACGACCAGCACGACACACACCACAGACAGGACAACCATGAGCGACGCATCCGCACGAGCGAACGACCGTGCACGCCGACTGAATCGAGGGGCAGCACGCGACAGACGGTGGAGGGGTGGCACATGACCGACGGAGACGACCAGACCACCGGGCAGACCTCCGACGGCCTCCAGGTGGAGCTGTTCCACCCGGAGTCGGACCGCGAGCCCGGCGACACGAACATCCAGCGGTGGGGGTTCGACGTCCACCCGGTCGTGTTCCCGCTGGCCGCCGTCATCATCGCGCTGTTCGTCGCCGTCACCCTCCTGATGGGGTCGGACGCGCGGACAGTGTACACGAACGTCTTCGACTTCATCAACAAGCACTTCGGGTGGTTCTACATCTTCGCGGTGAACGTGTTCATCATCGCGCTGGTGTACTTCGCGCTCAGCAAGTACGGGAAGATCAGGCTCGGCGGCGTCGAAGCCGACCAGGAGTTCTCCACGTTCGCGTGGATGGCGATGCTGTTCAGCGCCGGGATGGGCATCGGCCTGATGTTCTTCAGTGTCGCCGAGCCGATGTGGCACCTCGGCACCGGCGGCGGCAACCTCTTCGGCGCCGAACCCGGCTCGGGCGCCGCGGCCGAGGCGGCGATGGGCGTCACGTTCTTCCACTGGGGGTTCCACCCGTGGGCGGTCTACGGCCTCGTCGCGCTCGGCCTCGGGTTCTTCTCGTTCAACCGCGGGCTCCCACTGACCTTCCGGTCGGTGTTCTACCCGCTGCTCGGTGACCGCATCTACGACTGGCCGGGCCACGTCATCGACCTGGTGACGGTGTTCGCGACGCTGTTCGGCCTCGCGACGTCGCTGGGGCTCGGCGCCCAGCAAATCAACGTCGGCCTGAACCGCGTGACCGAGACGCTGGCGGGGTCGGCGCTGCTCGACGTCGGCACCGTCCCCCAGATCGGCATCATCGCCGTCATCACGGCCATCGCGACGCTGTCGGTCGCGGCGGGACTGGAGAGCGGCGTCAAGCGCCTCAGCACCATCAACGTCTACCTGATGGTGCTGTTCCTCGGGTTCATCCTCGTGGTCGGGCCGACGCTGTACCTCCTGGACAGCATCGTCCAGTCGACCGGCTTCTACCTCCAGAACCTCGCGTACATGTCGTTCTTCACCGAGAGCTTCATGGGCGAGGGCGTCGGCGGGTTCCCCGACGGCGGCTACGCCAACTGGCAGCACTTCTGGACGGTGTTCTACTGGGGCTGGTGGATCGCGTGGTCGCCGTTCGTCGGCCTGTTCATCGCCCGCATCTCGCGCGGGCGGACGGTCCGCCAGATGGTGCTCGGCGTGCTGTTGATCCCGACGGCGTTCTCGTTCGTCTGGCTCGGCAGCTTCGGCGGCGCAGCCATCTACGCGGAGAACATCATCGGCAGCGGCCTCTACGAGACCCTGACGACCGCGGAGACCGCCGGTCAGGCGCGGGCGATGTTCGGGATGCTGGAGTCGTACCCGGTGACGACGCTGACGTCCATCGTCGCCATCACGCTGGTGGCGACGTTCTTCATCACGTCCTCGGACTCCGGGTCGCTGGTGGTCGACCACCTGACTTCCGGCGGCAAGCACGACGTGCCGCGCACCCAGCGCGTCTTCTGGGCGGTCACCGAGGGCACCGTCGCCGCCGCCATCCTCTGGGGTGGCGGCTCCGCGGCGCTGAACGCCCTGCAGACCGCGGCAATCGCGACCGGCCTGCCGTTCGCCGCCATCCTGCTGTTGATGGTGTACACGGTCTACCTCGGGCTGGACTCGGAGTACCAGATCCTCCAGTCCGAGGAGTTCCGCGAACGCATCAGCGAGATCAGCAGCGAGGACGACATCGAGGTCGACCGCTCGGGCACCGACGTCGTGACCGACATCACCGACAGCTCGGAGACCGGCTCCGGGGACTGACGGCCGCCCGCGAGCGGCTCTTTTCGCGGCGCCACCGCCGACAGTCGCGACGCCCGGCGCACCCTGAGCGCACGTGACGCCGACCGGGTGCCGCGCCCGTCAGTAGTACTTCCACTCGTCGTCAGTTTCGCCGTCCCCGCGTTCGACGGCCTCGCGTTCCTCGTCCGCGTCTGCCGTTCCGGCGTCCTCGTCGGGCCAGTCGACGCCGCCGGTCAGCGACCGGTAGGCGAACGCGACGAGCGCCACCACCACGAGCGCCAGCACCAGCGTTCCGGCGAGCCCGACGAGGGCCGTGACCGCGTCCGGCAACCCCTGTTGGGTCAGTGCGTCCACCGACCCGCGTTGCGTGTTAGCGCCTGGCACGACGACCATACGTAATGCAGGGCGCCGAGCCGGTTGAACGTTCGGCCGCGCGGCGCCGACCGCCGCGACCGCAGGCCCTCACGACGAGGACTCGGCGACTGGCTCGGCGTCGACCGACGCGTGCACCCACTCGCGGACCGCGCCGCCGATACCCAGGGAGACGACGCCGAACCAGACGACGGCCCCGACGGACAGCGGCGCTGCGGCCAGCGCGGCCGCGCCGGCCGCGCCGGCGAGCAGTCCCTGGGTCGCGGTCGCGCCGACGGCGAGGTCCGCGACGGTGCTGCCGACCACCGTGAACCCGAGCGCCGCGGCGACGCCGACGAGCACGACCGCGAACGCGAGCCCCGCGTCCCCCGAGGCCCCACCGAACAGCCGGTACGTCGAGAACTTGTTCGCGAGGTAGACGCCGGCGAAGACGAGGACCGCGTGCGTCGACAGGCCGTAGGCGAGCGACGCGAGGACGCTGTCCGTCCACGTCGCCTGCGCCCGGTCGACGACGTCCGCCGCGCGCCACCGGAGCAGCCCACCGACGACGGCGACCAGGCAGAACGCCGCGACGGCCCGCACCGCCGCCGGCGCGGCCGCCACGGCGCTCGGGTCGACCACGCCCGTCTGGCCGCCGGCCGCGGCGGCAGTCACGATCGTCGTCGGTGCGAGGAGCGGGTCCATCGACCGCGGTGTTCTGGCCGGGGGCACGAATAGCTGTCGGCGCCGCGAACTCGCGGGACGCGGCGCGTCGGCCGGCGAATCGGAGAGCGGCCCGTCGCTGGGTGGCTCGCGCGGCGTCCACGACGCCTCCAGCACGAATATGGTCGTTCGCCCCCAACGACCGGACGAATGGGCGTCCCAGGGAAGCTCTACCGCGCCGGCAGGCGGCTCCTCGAGCGCCTGGTCGCGCCGCTCCGCCGGGACGAGTCACTGGAGCCGTTCACGCTCGCCATCCCCGAGGCCCAGACCACCACCGTCGACAGCGTCCAGGGGTGGCAGAACCGGCCGCCGGCGGTGCTCCGGTGTCCGGGCTGCGGCGGCGAGCTGACCCAGTCGCAGGCGATCGAGCGCCTCGACTGCGCGACGTGCTGGCGGGACTTCCCCTCGGAGACGTTCGCGGAACACGACCTGCTCGCGCTGGTGTGTCCGCGCTGCGACGCCGAGATGGAGCACGGACAGCGCCACCCCAAGATGTACGACGTCCCGGAGTGGGCGACCTGCCCGGACTGCCGGTACCACTGGGACCTCGACCACTGGTACTGACGTCGAATCCCGACCACCGGGACTACGCCGAATCCCGACCACTGGAACCGACTGCCGCTCGCGTTCCCGGCAGTCCCGGTCCAGGTCCGCCCGGGAGCCGCCAGTGGCCGGTCACTCGCGCTCGCCGGAAACCCTATTGTGTGTCATCGAGAACCCACGCCAACCGACGAATCATACCCGTGACCTACCAGTCGACACTGCTGACGGCGATTCCGGTCGTCCTGTTCGCGGTCGGAGTGCTCGCGTTCCTGGCGGGCGAACGCCTCGTCGCCGGCGTCTGCTTCCTGGCGCTGGCGCTCGCCATCTACTTCCGGGAGACGCGACTGTGAGCGACGCGGCCCCCGCGGACCGAACCCGTGGAGGGTCGCGGCCGCGGCGCACGACCGGTGGTCGGTCCGGCCGTCACTCGTTCTCGTGTCGCCGCAGCGTCGTGACCGGGACCTCCGCCGACCGCAGCACCTTCTCGGCGGTGCTGCCGAGCAGGCCGCCGAGTCGGCCGCGGTAACCCGACCCCATCACGATGAGGTCGATGTCGTGTTCCTCGACGTACTCGTTGATCTCCTCGTGGACGCGCGGGCCGACCTCGACGGCCGTCTCGGCCTCGACGCCGAGCCCTTCGGCGGCCGACGCGACGTCGTTGAGGACGCCCTCGCCGTACTCGCGGGCCCGCTGTTGCTGGTTCTCCATCGACTCGGAGTCCCAAGGGTTCCCGCCCTTCTCGACGACGTAGAGGGCGTGTACGGTCGCCCCGACTGCGGCCGCGAGTTCGACGCCGTGGTCCTCTCCTTTCACCGCCTCCGTGCTCCCGTCGGTCGGAACCAGAATGTTGTCGTACATCGTCCTCCCTCGGCCGCTGTTCGCAAGTCGACAGGAAATACTTTTTCACGGTCGAGCGTCGGCAGCACGCGACGCCCACTCGCACCGGTACGAGCGGAGTCGGCGGCGGCACAAGCCTGTCACGTGGAGCCGTCAGAGCCACACTCCGACCTGCGAGGCCGCCGATTCTACGGGAGAGAGAGGTTGACAAACACGGTCTCTGCAGTCGGGAGCGTCGGCAGCCGGCCGTCCCGCCGCGGCGGCGAGCCGACCCCGAACCACAAGCTACCAGCTCCGTGGTAATTGTGGGTTCGTCACTGGGCCTCCGCGTCGCCACTGAACAGCGACACCGGGTCGCCGCGCACGGACCGACCGAGCAGGCGGGCGCCGACGTCCGTCGGGCTGACGACGTCGTCCGCGCCGACGTCCGCGAGCGTCTCGACGTGCTTGCTGTCGGTCGCCGCGGCGACGATGCGGACGTCGGGGTTCGCCTTCCGGGCCGCCAGCACCGCCAGGACGTCCCGGGCGTCGTCGTCGGTCGCCACTACGACGCCCGAGGCGGTCTCGACTCGCGCGTCGCCGATGACGTCGCCGTCGGTCGGGTCGGCCGTCAGCACGTTCACGCCGGCGTCCCGCAGCGAGGACGCGGCGGCCGTGTCCTCGGTGACGACGACGACGTCCGTCGACTCGTCGAAGGTGTCCAGCAGCGGTGCGGTCAGGTCGCCGTGGCCGAGGACCAGCACGTGGTCCTCGAACAGCGAGAGTTCTGAAGCGCTCATTTGTCCGAATGCACTCGATATCCGCGACTCGATGGCCGGGACGACCAGCGACCCGGTCGCGACGGTGAACGACCCGGTGCCGAGGACGATCACCGACAGCGTGAACAGTTTCGCGAGCGACGACGTCGGCGTCATGTCGCCGTACCCGACGGTGGTTCCGGTGACGATGATGTAGTAGAACGCGTCGGTCAGCGTGTCGATCCGCACGAACTCCCCGCGGAGCACGTACGCGCCGACGGTGCCGTACACCTGGACGCCGACGAACGCCGCCACCGCCGCCGTCTGGAACGCCGAGAGGGATACGGCCTCGTCGAACTGCCGGCGGTTCCGGACGACGTGCGGGACGGCGACGGCGCTCGCCACCAGCAGCGGGAGGTCCGTCGCGGACGCGGTCACGAGCGGGACGAGCGCGACCAGCGGGAGCGCGACGAGCACGCCGTAGAACGCGACGCGCAGGCGCCGCTGGAGGCCGACGGTCAGCGCTGCCAGCACGAACGCCCAGAGGACGCCGTACAGCCGAACCACGCCGCTCGCGCCCGGGGCCAGACCGGCGAGCGGCCCGCCGAGTGAGACGGTCGGCTGGGTGAGGTGGGACAGCCCCGTCAGGAACGAGACGACCGCCACCGTCGACAGTAACAGGACCGTCGTCTTCGCGCCGGAGAGCCCGGACCAGTCCACCAGGCGGACGCGCTCCGAGCGGTCGAACAGTTCCTCGAGGGCGACGTCCCCCCGGCCGTCGCGTGCGTCGGTCACAGCCAGTACACGTTGGACCCACCGACGTATAAACGTGTGCGACGGTACCACTCCACACGGAATCGGCCTGCGGCGTGAGTACGGCGTCACACGCATTCGGCCTACAGCGTGAGTACAGCGTCACACGCATTCGGCCTACAGCGTGAGTACAGCGTCACACGCAGTCGGCCTGCCCCGAGACCCGCTCTCGCGTGCGTCATACCTATGCCGGACCGCCGAGAAGTGTGCGCCATGACAACGCGGAGCGACGGCCTGCTGGAGCGCCGCCTCCGGCAGCTGTTGCTCCCCGTCGCCGTGCTCTCCGGCGGCCTCGTCGTCACGGGCTTCTTCTTCCCCGGGTTCGTCGGGTCCACCGTCTCCGGGCGCGGCTGGCTGGTCGTCTCGCTGCTGTTTTTCAGCGCCGGCCTCTCCTACCTCGCCGTCCTCCCGTCGGCGACCGACCAGCCGGCGGACGGCGACGGCCGGTCTGCGCGCTACCTCCTCCGCATCCGCCACGGCCACCTCCGCCCCCTCGTCGCGCCGTTCGTCGCCAGACAGGACCCGGTGACCTTCGGCGTGCCGGTCGCCGTCCTCACCGCGTTCTTCGCCGTCCGCCTGCTCGCGCCCGACGCGACCACCGCCGCCATCGGCGCCGCGAAGGCGCTCGCGTTCGGCGACCTCGGCTGGGTGTTCCTCGCCGCGATGGTCGTCGCCGTCGCGTACGCCGCCTTCCTCGTCGTCGGCCCCTGGGGGGACGTCCGCCTCGGCGGCCCGGACGCGGAACCGACGTACACGTACCCGACGTACTTCGCGCTGTTCTTCACCGCCGGCATCGCCGCCGGCATCGTCTTCTGGGGGCCGGCGGAAGCCCTGTTCCACTACCGCTCGCCACCGCCGTACTTCGGCGCCGCCCCGCAGTCCGAGGTGGCCGCCGTCGACGCGCTCGCGTACACGCTCTTCCACTGGGGCGCGTCGGCCTGGAGCGCGTACCTCGTCGTCGGCGTCCCCATCGCGTACTTCGTCCACAACCGCGGCGCGCCCCTCCGCGTGTCGACGCTGCTGGCGCCGCTCCTCGGCGTCGACCGCCTCGACGGCCGAGCCGGGAAGACCGTCGACGTGCTCGCCGTCTTCGCCACCATCGGCGGCGTCGGCACCTCCATCGCGTTCGTCAGCCGGCAGTTCCTCACCGGCATCGACTACCAGTGGAGCGTCTCCTACGGCCTGTTCGGCCCCGTCGCGCTCGTCGCCGGCCTCACCGTCATCTACCTCATCCCCGCCCAGACCGGCGTCCACCGCGGCGTCCGCCGCGTCGCCGGCGTCACCGTCGCGCTGTTCGGCCTGTTCGTCGCGCTCCTGCTCGCGCTCGGGCCGCGCGGGTTCGTCCTCGACAGCGGCGTCGCCGCCCTCGGCCGGTACGCCGTCCACTTCGCCGGCATGAGCGCACACGCCGGCGGCCAGTGGGTGGCCGACTGGACGGTCTGGAACTGGTCGTGGTGGTTCTCGTGGGCGCCGTTCGCCGGCCTGTTCCTCGCCGCGCTCTCGACCGGCCGGACGGTCCGCACGGTCGTGCTCACGGCCGTCGGTGCGACGTCCCTGGCGACGGTGCTGTGGTTCCTCGTGATGGGCGGGACGACGCTCGCCGTCCAGCACACGGGCCGGGCGGACGTCCTCGCCGCCGTCGACGCCTACGGCGGCTCCGAGGCCGTCGCCGGCTTCCCCGTGCTCGCCGCGCTCCCCATGAGTCGGCTCCTGATGTTCCTGTTCCTCGCGCTCATCGTCGTCTTCATCACCACGTCCGCCGCCGTCTCCACGCTCGTCGTCGCCATCCTCGGCACGGAACGCGGCTCCGTGCCGACGACCGGCAGCATCGCCTTCTGGGGGGCGGTCCAGGGCGTCGTCGCGACGGCCGTCCTGCTGGTCGGCGGCGGCCAGTCGCTGCAGGACCTCGCCGTCCTCACGGGCGGACCGTTCGCCGTGCTCTCGGTGGTCGCGCTCGGCGGCCTCACGTGGACGTTCCGCCGCGACGAACGCGGCCACCGGTCGCTCCCGGGGAAGGTCCGCGCGTACCTCGACGACCGCGACGTCACGCTCGTCCCGGAGCGACCGGACCTCAGGGACGACGAGACGGACTGACGGCGCCCCACCGCACGAGCCCGAGTGGCCGACCCCCGTTACTTGCGTTGGGTTCGGCCGACCCCCTACTGCCGTTCTCGGCCGGCCGACCCCCTACTGCCGTTCCCGGATGGCGTCGTTGAGCGCTGGCACGACCTCGTGGAGGTCGGCGACGACCGCGTAGTCGGCCTTCTGGACGATGGCCGCCTCCGGGTCGGTGTTGATCGCGAGGATGTTCTCGGCGCCCTTGCAGCCGACCATGTGCTGGACGGCGCCGCTGATGCCGCAGGCGATGTAGAGCTTCGGCGAGATCTTCGCGCCCGTCTGGCCGACCTGGTCGTCGTGGGGCCGCCACCCCTCGTTGACGGCGGCCCGCGACGCGCCAACGGTCCCGCCGAGGAGGTCCGCGAGCTCCTCGAGCTTGTCGTAGTCCTCGGGGCCGCCGACGCCGCGGCCGCCGCCGACGACGACCCTGGCTTCGCCCAGCGGCACGCCCTCCGTGTCGGACTCCTCGTAGCGGTCGACCTGCACGCGGAAGTCGTCGTCGTCGAGCGCCGGTTCGAACGTCGACACGTCGGGCGCGGTCGCGTCCGCCGCCGGTTCGGCGCCGACCTCGTGTTCGGCGGCCGTCAGCAGCTTCGGCCCGCCGGTGACGCGCGCCTCCTCCAGGAGGCTGCCGCCCCAGCGCTGTCGGGTCACCTCGTACTCGTCGCCGTCGACGGTCGCGTCCAGGCAGTTCGTCACCATCGACACCTCGCGGCGCGCGGCGACGTGCGCGAGCACCTCGTGGCCGCGGTCCGTCCCCGGCGCGACGACTGCCCGGTGTCCGCCGTCGTCCAGCACCTGGTCGAGGCTCTCCGCGCGCGCCTCCGGTGCGTACCGGTCGAACCGGTCGTGGACGACGACCCGGAGGTCGCCGACGCCGTAGTCGGCGAGGTCGTCCGCGAGGGCGTCGCCGTCGCCGTCGAACGCCACCGCGTCCACGCCAGCGTCCGTCTGCGCGGCCAGCTCGCGGGCGAACGTGACGGCCTCGAGCGACGAGTCCGCGACGCCGCCCTCGTCGTGTTCGACGACTGCGAGCACCACGCTCAGAGCACCTCCAGGTCGTCGGCGAGCACGTCCACGACGTCGTCGGCCGCGTCGGCGCTCTCGCCGAGGACCTCGGCCGGAGTGTCGTCCTGTTCGGGCGCGTCCAGGCGGACGCGCCGGACCGTGTCCGCGCCGCGGCGCTCCGGGGCCACGTTCGGCACGTCCTGCTTGCGCGCCTGCATCTTCGAGCGCACGGACGGGTACCGCGGCTCGTTCAGCCCCTCCTTGACGGTGACGACGGCCGGCGTCGGGACCTCGTAGACCTCCTCGCCGCCGGTGACTTCGCGCTTCGCGACGACCGTCCCGTCGTCGACCGACAGGGACTTCACGCCGTTGACGCACGGCAGGTCGAGCCGGTTGGCGACGTGCACGCCGACCTGGTAGTTCGCGGCGTCGGCGGACTCGTTGCCGAACAGCAGGACGTCGAAGTCGTCGTCGGCGTCACGCACGTAGTCGGCGATGGCGGCCGCGGTGTCGACCGGCCCCCACTCGTCGCCGTCGGTCTCCAGCAGGACGGCGTCGTCGGCCTCCATCGCGAGTGCCGTCCGCAGTTGCTCGTCGGCCTCCGCGGACCCGAGCGTGAGCGCGGTCGCGGTACCGCCGTGGTCCTCGGTGAGCCGGACCGCCTCCTCGAGGGCGCACTCCTCGTGGGGGCTCATCGTGAACCCGAGGTTCGAGGTGTCGATCTGCTGGTTGTCGTCTGTCAGTACGATCTTCGCGCCGGTGTCCGGCACGCGTTTCACGCAGGCGAGTGTCTTCATTGGCTTCGTCGAAGTGTCGTGTCGGATCTGTGTCGCGGCACCGCAGTGGTCGGTAGTCGATTCGGCGACGGGACGCGACGGCTCGAGTGTCGTCGCCGTCGCGTCAGCTCCGGATGCGGTCGTTGCCCGGGTCGAACAGCGGCCGGCTCCCCGCCACCTCGACGGTGACCGGGTAGTGGTCGCCCATGTACTCCACCTGGAGCGTGTTGCCCTCCTCGGCGTGCTCGGGCGGCAGGTACGCCATCAGCAGGTGCTTCCCGACGCTCGGGCCGGTGCCCGCGCTCGTGACGTACGACTCCCGGCCCTCCTCGTCGACGATGACGTTCCCGTCGCCGTCGAGGACCGGCTCGTTGCCCTGCATGAAGCGGCGCTCGCCGTCCGGGGCGCGGTGGTCGTCGACGGAGAGCGTGCACAGCGTCGCCGCGTTCTCCTCCTCGATGGCCTCGGCGTACGCCTCCTTCCCGACGAAGTCGGCGTCCTTCACGCCGTGGAACGTCAGGCCGGCCTCGGCGGGGTCGTACTCGAGTTCGAGCTCGTGGCCGAACAGCCGGTAGCCCTTCTCCATGCGGCCGGTCGTCCCGTAGACGCCCATGCCGACCGGACGGATGTCGTACTCCGCGCCGGCCTCGGCGACGGTGTCCCAGAGCCGCTGGCCCTGGCCCATCGGCGCGTAGATCTCCCAGCCGAGCTCGCCGACGTACGACAGCCGCATCGCCCAGCAGTCGACCTCGCCGATGGTGATCTCCTGGGCGGTGTACGGCGGGAACGCCTCGTGGGACATGTCCTCCTCGGCGACCGCGTCGACGACGTTGCGCGCGTCGGGACCCCAGACGCCGAGCGTGCACAGCGCCTCGGACTGGTCGACGAGGGTGACGTGTTCGTCGTCGCCGATGTGACTCTCGAACCACGCCTTGTCGGAGCCGGCGACCGCGCCGCCGGTGACGATGCGGTAGTGGTCGTCGTCGAGGCGCGCGAACGTCAGGTCCGAGACGAACCCGCCGTTCTCCGCGAGGATGGGCGTGTAGACCGTCTTCCCGACGTCGACGTCGGCCCGCCCGACCGCCATCTTCTCCATGTACTCGGCGGCGTCCGAGCCGACGACGTCGAAGATGCCGAAGCCCATGTCGCCGACCATCGCCACCTTGTCGCGCATGTGGAGGTGTTCGCCGAGGATGATCGGCGACCACCACCGCGAGTCCCACTCGTCGCCGCGGAGCAGGCCGTCGAGTTCCTCGTTGTACCGCCGGACGAGGTCCTCGTTGGACTCGTACCACTGCGGGCGCTCCCAGCCGCCGGCCTCGAAGAACCGCGCGTCGAGTTCGTCCTGGCGGTGGTAGAACGCGCTCGTCCGCAGCGGCCGCGAGGACTGCCACTGCTCGCGCGGGTGGACGATGCCGTAGATCTTCTGGAAGCCCTCGTGGGCGCGGTTCTTCACGAACTCGCGGCTGGTGCCGTACTGGTAGAAGCGGTTGACGTTCGAGGCGTGCAGGTCGATGTCCGAGTAGCCCCGGGTCATCCACTGGGCGACCGCCTCGCCGATGGCGGGCGCCTCCTTGATCCAGATGGCGGCCGCCGACCAGAGGCCGTCGACGTCCTGGAGCGGGCCGAGCAGCGGCGCGCCGTCCGGCGTCTGCGAGAGCAGGCCGTCGATCTCGTGGCGGATGCCGGCGTCCGGGTCGTCGAGGAGGTCCGGCACGATCTCGAGGGCGTCCTGCATCGACTGCTCGAAGGCGTCGTCGGTCAGCGGCGGCTGGGTCGGCGACAGCGGCGCCTCGTCGATGGACGGCACGTCGTCGACGTCCCAGAGGATGGGGCGGTGCTGGTAGGAGCCGACCTCGAGGTCGTTGCCGTGCTGGCGCTCGTACATCTGGGTGTCCATGTCGCGGACGACCGGGAACGAGATCTCGCCCTCGTAGTCCTCGAAGAACGGGATGGGGCCGACGCTGACCATCTGGTGGACGGCCGGCGTCAGGGGGATCTCGACGCCCGCCATCTCCGCGAGCTTCGGGCTCCAGAGCCCGGCCGCGATGATGACCTCGTCGGCCTCGACGGTGCCGCGGTCGGTCTCGACCGCCTGGATCTCGCCGCCCTCGACGCGGAGGTCGAGGACCTCGGTGTTCGGGGAGACGTGGAGGCCGCCCGAGCCCGAACCCCCGGACGAGACGCCGCCCTCGGGGTCGACGTCGCTGACCTCCTCGGGCGAGACCTCGCCGGACGCGATGGCGTCCGCGCGTGCTCGCATCACCTCGCCGGCGCGAAGCGGGTCGCAGGTGCCGGCGCCGGGGCTGTGGAAGCCCGCCTTGATGAGGTCGGTGTTCACGTAGGGGACCTTCTCTTCGACCTCCTCGGGCGTGAGGAGTTCGCCGGGCTCGCCCCAGGCCTTCGCGGACTGGACGCGGCGCTTGAGCTCCTCGACGCGCTCGTCGGTGCGCGCCACCTCGATGCCGCCGCTGTTCGTGAACGTGTCGAAGTCCTTGTACTGCTCGATGCTGCGACGCGTCAGGTGCGTCATCTCCTTGGAGTGCTCGACGGGCATCAGGAAGTTCGACGCGTGCCCGGTCGAGCCGCCGGGGTCGGGCAGCGGCCCCTTGTCGACGAGGACGATGTCCTCGCGTCCGTACCGCGCGAGGTGGTACGCGAGGCTGTTCCCGACGATGCCGGCGCCGAGGATGACGGTCTCGGCCGACGACGGGAGGTCGGACGCGCTCATCGCGAACCACCGGAGCGCGGTCCGTGTCCGTCGGCGGTCGACGAATCGTCCGGTGTGCAGCGCTGGTCTGCGCTACCAGTTGGCAGTCTCATGGTCGTCTCCCAACTCCCGGTGGGACCACCATAAAAGGGTACCCGCACCCGCTCGCGCACCCGCTGGCACCGCCGCGTCCCCACAAGCAGTTCTCACTCTGATACGTCGTGTTTCGGGTCCGCGACGGTCCGCGCCGCGGTGGCGACCGCGGCCGCGTTCGCCGCGACGTCGTGGACCCGCACGACGTCCGCGCCCCGCTCCGCCGCCAGCGCCGTCGCCGCAAGCGTCGGCGGCAGTCGCTCGGCCGGCCCGCAGTCTACCGCCTCGAACATCGACTTGTGGGAGTGGCCGACCAGCACCGGCGCGCCGAGCGCGCGGAACTCCGCGACCCGGTCGAGCAGCGCGAAGCTGTCGGCCGCGGACTTCCCGAACCCCAGACCGGGGTCGACGACGACCCGCGACCGGTCGACGCCCGCCCGCTCGGCGAGCAGCAGGCGCTCGGCGAGCTCGCCGAACACGTCGTCGACGACGTCGTCGTAGTCCGGACGCTCGCCGGGCTCGACGGGCGCGGAGACGCTGTGCATCACGACCACCGGCACGTCCCAGTCCGCGAGGACCGACCGCATCGCCGCGTCGGAGAGCCCCGTGACGTCGTTGACGGCGTCCGCGCCCGCCTCGAGGGCCGCCTCCGCGACGGCCGGCTTCCGCGTGTCCACCGACACCGCCGCGTCCACGTCCCGGAGCGCTTCGACGACGGGGACGACGCGCGCCCGCTCCGCCGCGACGGACACCGGCTCGGCGCCCGGGCGCGTGGACTCGCCGCCCACGTCGACGACGTCGGCGCCCGCGTCGACCATCGCCTCGGCGCGCGCGACGGCGTCCTCGACGGCCTCGTACTCGCCGCCGTCGTGGAAGCTGTCGGGCGTGACGTTCAGGACGCCCATCACTGCGGTGCCGTCCCCCCACGGGGCGTCGACGCTCGGCCCGTCGTCGCCGAGGACGTCCTCGAGGCACGCTGCCAGGTGAACGGCGTCCCCGCCGCGGTCGCGGAGCCACGCGAGCAGCTCCCGGAACGCCGCCCGCGTCCCCGAGAGCACGACGTCGACGTGGCGGTCGGGCGCCGCGATTCCGGACACCGCCGCGGTGCCGCCGCAGTCCGCCATCGCGTCGGACAGCGCCGCTGCCTCGTCGCGCCGCGCGTGCAACCGCACCGTCAGCGGCCCCAGGTCGTCGACGCGGTCCGCGCGGACGGACGCCGGGACGTTCGCGTTCGACAGCACGCGGCGCGCCGCGGCACGGTCGGACGCGTCCACGAGCCGCGGCGCGCGCGTCCAGCGGTCGCGGGCGGCGCCGACGACGTACAGCGAACCGGCAACGAGCACGCAGTCGTCCTCGCCGGCCGCCTCGCAGGCGTCGTGGACCGCGTCCAGCACGGAGCCGTACGCCGCGACCGAGGCGTCGGTCTCCCGGTCGAAGACGGCCGCGAGGACGTCGGTTCCCTGCGCGCGGTCGACGGCCGGCGCGGCGAGGTACGCGGCGTCGACCGGCGGCAGCGCACCGCACATCCCCGCGTGGTCCTTGTCCCGCATCGCCCCGAACACCACGTGGAGGTCGTCGTAGTCGAACCACGCCAGCGTCTCCGCGAGCGTCCGGCACGCCGCCGGGTTGTGCGCGCCGTCCAGGACGACCAGCGGCGAGTCGTCCAGCACCTCGAACCGGCCGGGGACGGTCGCGTTCCTGACGCCGGCGGCGACGTCCCCGGTGGTCACGGTGGCGCCTGTCGACGCGCCGACCTGCATGGCGAGCGCCGCGGCGACGCCGACGTTGCGCGCCTGGTGGGCGCCCAGCAGCGAGGACTGCGCGTCGACCGCCCAGTCCCGGCCCTCGATGGACACCTCGACCGCCGCGGATGACGCGAACTCGCCGTGCTCGGCGACCACGTCCGCGCGCGCGGCGTCGACGCCGCCGTCGCCGTCGCCGCCGACCGTGACGACGTCGGTCTCCTCGCGGATGGCGGCGAGCGCGTCGCCGCCCGCGCCCGTGACCAGCGGCGCGTCCGCCGGCGCGACCTGGGCCTTGTCGCGGGCGATCTCCGCGACGGTCGACCCGAGGATGTCGGTGTGCTCGAGGCTGACGCTCGTGACCGCGCTCGCGACGGGGTCGACGACGCTCGTCGCGTCGTACCGGCCGCCGATGCCGACCTCGAGGACGGCGACGTCGACGTCCCGGCGGTCGAACTCCCAGAGCGCCATCGCGGTGAACGCCTCGAAGAACGTCGGTTCGTCCCCGTCGGCGGCCTGCTCGACGACGTGCGGCCACGCCTCCTCGACGAAGTCCGCGACCGCGTGCTGGGGGACCTTCCGCCCGTCGACGCGGACGCGTTCGCGGAGGTCGTTCAGGTCCGGCGACGTGTACAGGCCGACCGTCAGGCCCGCCTCCTTGAGCACGCGCGCGAGGACGGTCGCCGTGCTGCCCTTCCCGTTCGAGCCGGCGACCTGGACGGCGGTCAGCCCCTCGTGGGGGTCGCCGAGGTGCCCGAGGAGCTCGGCGGTCGTCTCGGTGCCGAGTTTCGGCCGGCGGGTCCGCAGTCGCTCCAGGCGGCCCACCGCCTCGTGGTACTCCATGCCACGTGCATCCCCGAGCGACCGGAAGAAGACTCCGCCCGGTCGGACCGCGACGGCCGCGAAGCACAACGTATCAGCGCGCTGGGCCTGGGGCGACGGCGGACTCGGACGGCCGCGGCGCGCGCGGCGCGTCCGCAGGCCCGCCCGCGGTCCGCCGCGCGACCCCTCGTCGCGAGAACAAGAATGATAAACAGAGTTACACGTAATGCGCGCTTTGATAACGACGACACCAGGAGATACCGATACGATGTCACCCCCAGACAGCGACTCGGGCATGCCCACCGACTACGAGATCGCCCAGTCAGTCGAGAAAGACCACATCGCGGACGTCGTCGAGCCGTTCGGCCTCGATCGCGACGACCTGGAACTGTACGGCGAACACAAGGCGAAGGTGAGCCTCGACGCCATCGAGCGGACGAGCGACGACGGCGACGACGGCAAACTCGTGCTCGTCACCGGGATGACGCCGACGCCGCTCGGCGAGGGCAAGACCGTCACGACAGTCGGCCTCGGCCAGGCGTTCAACCAGATCGGCAAGGACGCCCTCATCGCCATCCGCGAGCCCTCCCTCGGGCCCGTGTTCGGCGTGAAGGGCGGCGCCGCCGGCGGCGGGTACTCACAGGTACTGCCGATGGAGGACATCAACCTCCACTTCACCGGCGACCTCCACGCGCTCACGTCCGCGCACAACCTCATCGCGACGATGCTCGACAACCACGTCAAGCACGGCAACGACCTCGACGTGGACATCAACCAGGTGGCGTGGCCGCGCGCCATCGACATGAACGACCGCGTCCTCCGCGAGACGGTCGTCGGCCTCGGCGGCGAGGTCACCGGCATCCCCCGCGAGGACGGCTTCATCCTCACCGCGGCCTCCGAGCTCATGGCCGTGCTCTGCCTCGCGGACAGCCTCGAGGACCTCAAGGAGCGCGTCGCGCGCATCGTCGTCGGCTACGACGAGGACGGCGACGCCGTCACGGTCGACGACATCGACGCGACCGGCGCCGTCACCATCCTCCTGCGGGACGCCCTCCAGCCGAACGTCGTCCAGACCATCGAGGGCACGCCCGCGTTCGTCCACGGCGGCCCGTTCGCGAACATCGCGCACGGCACGAACTCCCTCATCGCCGACGAGGCCGCGTCGAACCTCGCCGAGTACCTCGTCACGGAGGCCGGGTTCGGCTCGGACCTCGGCGCCGAGAAGTTCATGAACATCGTCTGCCGCTTCGGCGACATGGAGCCGGACGCGGTGACGCTCGTGGCGTCCGTGCGCGCGCTGAAGTACCACGGCCAGGAGATGTGGCCCCCCGACGTCGACGCGCTCGACGAGGAGGACGTCGACGCCGTCGAGCGCGGCTTCGAGAACCTCGACAAGCACGTCCGGAACCTCCAGCAGTTCGGCGTGCCGGTCGTCGTCGCCGTCAACCGGTTCCCGGAGGACACCGACGCGGAGGTCCGGGCCGTCCTCGAGCACTGCCGGGACGACCTCGGCATCCGCGCCGCCGAGTCGAACGTGTTCAGCGACGGCGGCGAGGGCGGCGTCGACCTCGCCGAGAACCTCGTGGACGCGGCGGAGTCCGACTCGGAGTTCGAGCCGCTGTACGACACCGACCTCCCGATCAAGGAGAAGATCGAGACCGTCGCGACGGAGATCTACGGCGCCGAGGACGTCGAGTACCACGGCAGCGCCGAGGACGACATCGAGCGCCTCGCCGACCACGGCTTCGACGACATGCCGGTCTGCATGTCGAAGACGTTCCACTCGCTGAGCGACGACGCGAGCAAGAAGGGCGCGCCCGAGGGCTGGACGCTGGAGGTCACCGAGGTGTACGCGTCGACGGGCGCCGGCTTCCTCGTCGTGCTGACCGGCGACGTGCTCACGCTCCCGGGGCTGCCCGAGGAGCCGGCCGCCGCGAACATGGACATCGACGAGGACGGCACCATCTCCGGGCTGTTCTAGCCCGCTGGCAGTGCCCACCGACTTCGTCGGCGTCGCCGCCGAGCCGCGACACGCCGAGGAACTGCTCGCCGAGCCGCGACACGCCGACGAACCAGCCCGGAGGACAGTCCAGTGACGGACGAGGACGGCACGCAGTTCGTCGAGGAGGTGGCTTCGACCGCCAGGGGCACCGTCCTCGAACCCGGCGACCGGGGGTACGACGAGGCGCGCCGCGTGTGGAACGCCCGCGTCGACCGCGAACCCGCCGCGGTCTTGCAGTGCACGAGTACGGCCGACGTCGTCGCGGGCGTGAACGCCGCGCGCGAACACGGCGTCCGGGTGTCCGCGAAGAGCGGCGGCCACCACGTCTCGGGGAGCGCCATCTGCGAGGGCGGCCTCCTCCTGGACCTCGCCGCGATGGACGACGTCACCGTCGACGCCGGCACGCGGACGGCGACGGTCGGTCCGGGCGCGACCTGGGGCGACGTCGACCGCGAAACGCAGGCGTTCGGGCTCGCGGTCCCGGGCGGCCAGGACCCGAACATCGGAGTCGCGGGGCTGACGCTCGGCGGCGGTGTCGGCTGGCTCAGCAGGAAGCACGGCCTGACGTGCGACAACCTCCTCGCCGCGGAGGTCGTGACGGCCGACGGCGACGTGGTGGGCGCGAGCGAGCGGCGCCACGAGGACCTCTTCTGGGCGCTCCGCGGCGGAGGCGGCGGGTTCGGCGTCGTCACCGGGTTCGAGTTCCGGCTCCACGAGGTGGCGACGGTGTTCGCCGGTTCGCTGATCTACCCCCTGTCGGCTGCGCCCGAGCTCGCGCGGCGGTACGCGTCGTTCACGGACGGGATGCCACGCGAAGCGAGGCTCCTGTTCGGCCTGATGGAACTCCCGGCGGCGCCGTACTACCCGGAGTCGGTCCACGAGACGCGCGTCGCGATGCTCATCGCGTGCTACGCGGGGTCGACGGCGACCGCGCGCCGCGTGTTCGAGCCGCTGCGGTCGTTCGGCGACCCGGTCGCCGACAGCCTCCGCGAGCGGTCGTACGTCGCCTGGCAGGGCGCCGGGGAGAGCCGCGGACGCATGCGCACCCACCTGCGGAGCCAGTACCTCGCGTCGCTCCCGGACGACGCCGTCGAGGTCGTCGTCGACCGCGGTCGCGCTGCCCCGTCGGCCGGCGGGACGGTGTTCGTGTCCCCGCGCGGCGGCGCGGAGACCGAGCCGTCCCGCGACGAAACGGCGTACCCGCACCGGGATGCCGACCACCACGTGCTCGTCGAAGCGAGATGGACCGACCCCGGAGCGGACGACGAACACGTCGACTGGGTGGACGAGTTCCACGCGGCGGTCCGCCCGTACGCGACCGGCGCGGCGCCGCTGAACTTCCTCGCGGACGACGAGGACGCTCCGCGCGTTCGCGCCGGCTACGGCGGGAACTACGACCGGCTCCGCGCCGTGAAGGCGGACTGGGACCCGGACGGCCTGTTCGCCGGGAACCCAGTGTTCGACGCGGTCGAATAGCGGCGCCCGGTCGCCGTTCACTCGGCGCCGAGGCGCCAGAGCGCGCGGTAGAGGGCCCACGCGTCGACGCCGAGGCGCTGCTGGAGCGCCAGGCACGCGTCGTCGAACGTCTCGTAGTCTGCCGCGTCGAGCGCGTCCGGATAGGGGTCGGCCAGTTCGTCCGCGGCGACCAGCACCCCCCACTCGCGGTCGCCAACCACAACGTGTCGTTCCGGGAAGAGGAATTGGAGGAACGCCGACGCGACGCGGACGTCCACGCCGGCCAGCCCGGTCAGCGCGTCGACTCGCGCGGCGACCGCTTCCGCGGACACAGCGGCGTCGAGCGCGTCTCGCAGCGCCTCGTAGTCGTTCTCGCCGAACGCCGCCTCGACGGCGCGCCGTTCGGCGTCCGGGTACGCGCCGAGGAACCGCCGGAAGTACCACTGCAGTACCCACTCGGCGTCCCGCCAGCCGTACTCGCCGTCGCGGACCGCGTCCGGGAACGTCTCCACCTGTTCGCGCTCGACGGCGTACAACGGCTCCTCGTCCGCGTACTCGGCGGCTCTCGTCTCCACGACGTCCCGGGTGAGTTCCATCGCCGGCGGGTTCGCCGGCCAGTCGCGTGAACGTTTTCCCCGCGGACCGCGCCTGCGTGGCGAACCGCCGCGACGGCCGCGCGCGCTCGACAAGTCCGCCTCGCGCCCACGCTCCCGGAAAGATTCTTACTCGTGGCCCCGAACCTCCACGTGAGAGAGCGCCAATGAACGCCCGCACGTCCACCACCTGACCCATGTCCAGTGACGAACAGGAACCAGTCAAGACGATCTGTCCGTACTGCGGAGTCGGCTGCGGCATCCAGGTCGACCCCGGCGACGAGCCGGCCGACATGCGGTTCATGCCGTGGGGCGACGCGCCCGTCAACGAGGGCCGCGTCTGCATCAAGGGCGGCGCGGCGACCGAGGTCGTCGACCACGAGGACCGCCTGACCGAGCCCCTGATCAGAGAGGACGGGGAGTTCCGCGAGGCGACGTGGGACGAGGCGCTGTCGCGGGTCGTCGACGAGATGTCCCGCATCCGCGAGGAGTACGAGCCCGACGCGATGGGGTTCTACGGCTCCTCGAAGACGATGAACGAGGAGAACTACCTCGTCCAGAAGCTCGCGCGCCGCTACGGCACGAACAACGTCGACAACTGCACGCGCATGTGCCACGCGTCGACGGTGTGGGCGCTGCGCACGAGCCTCGGGATGGGGGCGATGACGAACAGCATGGCGGACCTCGAGGAGGCCGCCGACGTCTTCTGGATCCACGGCGCGAACCCCGGCGAACAACACCCCATCGCGAACAGCCAGTACTTCCGGCAGGCGGTCCTTGAGGGCGCGACCGTCATCCAGGTCGACCCGCACGCGAACAAGACCACGCGGTCGTTCGAGATCCAGGAGACAGACCGCCACATGCACCTCCAGGTCGAGCCCGGGACGGACATCCCGCTGTTGAACGTCGTCCTGAAGACCGTCCTGGAGAACGACTGGGTGGACGAGGAGTTCCTCGCCGAGCGCACCGAGGGCTTCGAGCACCTCGAGGAGACGCTCGCGGACTTCGACAAGGAGGCCGCCGCCGAGGAGTGCGGCGTCCCCCTCGAGGACATCGAGCTGGCCGCCGAGAAGTACGCGAAGGCGAACAACGCCGCCATCTTCACCGGGATGGGGATGAGCCAGCACACCTGCGGCGTCGACAACGTCCAGAACGAGATCAACCTCGCCCTGGTCACCGGGAACGTCGGCCGGCCGGGCACGGGCGTCAATCCGCTGCGCGGCCAGAACAACGTCCAGGGCACCAGCGACGTCGGCGCGATGCCGAACGTGCTCCCGGGCTACCAGCTCGTCGACGACGACGAGGCCCGCGAGTCCGTCGAGGACGTCTGGGGGTTCGAGGTGCCGGACGAGCCCGGGCTGACGAACGTCGAGATCTCCCACGAGGCCGGCGAGTCCGTCCACGGCCTCTACGTGATGGGCGAGAACCCGATCATGAGCGAGCCGGACGCGAACCGGGTCGCCGAGCGCCTCGCCGACCTCGAGTTCATGGTCGTCCAGGACATCTTCATGACGGAGACCGCCGAGTACGCGGACGTCGTGCTGCCGGCGACGTCGTGGGCCGAACGCGGCGGCACCGTCACGAACACGGACCGCCGCGTCCAGCGGATGCGCCCCGTGCAGAAGGTCCACGAGAACACGCGCCACGACCTCGACATCCTCACCGAGGTCGGCGAGCGGCTGTTCGGCGACGGCTCCTTCGACTTCGACACGCCCGAGGAGGTCTTCGAGGAGCTCCGCGAGGTCTGTCCCATCTACCACGGGATGACCTACGACGCGCTCGGCGAGGAGGGCATCCACTGGCCGTGCTACGAGCCCGGCGACGAGGGCGATCCCTACCTCTACGAGGACGAATTCGAGACCGAGTCCGGGCTCGGCCAGATCGAGGGCGTCCGCCACCAGCCGCCGAAGGAGACGCCGGACGAGGAGTACCCGCTCATCCTGACGACGGCGCGCCTCGAGGAGCACTACAACACGGGGACGATGAGCAGGCGGTCGCCGACCCTGAACCGCCAGACGCCGGAGAACTTCGTCGACGTCCACCCGGGCGACGCCGAGCGCTACGGCGTCGAGGACGGCGACGAGGTCACGCTCAGGTCCCGCCGCGGCGAGATCACGGTCACCGCGAACGTCACCGAGGACATCAAGGAGGGGTCGGTGTGGACGACGCCGCACTTCGCGGCCGCGTCCGCGAACCTGCTCACGAACGACGTCCTCGACGAGCGCGCGAAGATCCCCGAGTACAAGGCCGCCGCGGCCGAGATCGAGGTCAACGTCGAGCCGAGCGACGGCGACGCGCCCGCCGACGACTGACTGTCGGCGCCGCCGCACCCACTTCGTTCCTCTGCAGCGCGACGCCCACTCGCCAGCGCCGCCGCGCACACCGCCGCTCCAACAGCGCGACGCCCACTCGCCAGCGCCGCCGCGGTCAGGCCGTCACGTCGGCCGGGAGGGGGTCCGCCGCCGAACCAATACGTGACAGGCGCGTGGACTCTTGAAGACGGCGCGCCTCGACCGGGAACCCGAGAGAGCACCCCTGTCGTCCGCCAGCGTCCACCTCACGGCCGCGGCCGTCGACGACGCCGACGACGGCTGCCGGGAACCCTTATGTGCCGCACCGCGGAACACCACAGGCGTGGCGGAGTCACACACCGCAACGTCGCCGCCCGGCCCCCTGGAGTGGCTCGACGACGACGCCGTCCGGACCGTCCACGACTGGTCGATGCAGATCGTCGAACGGCTCGGCATCCAGCTGTGCCACCCGCGGGCGCGCGAACTGGTCGTCGAGAACGGCGGCAGCGTCGACCGCGACGACGTCGCGACGCTACCGCGCGGCGTGGTCGGTGACGCCCTCGACGCCGCACCGGAGACGTTCACGCTCCACGCGCGCAACCCGGACAACGACGTCGTCGTCGGCGGCGACGCCCCGCCGGTGCGCTCGCCGGGGTTCGGTCCGTCCCGCGTCCGGACCGCAGCGGGCGGGCGCCGGGACGCGTCGCTGGCCGACTACGAGACGCTCGTGAAACTCGCGCACGCCGAGGACGCCATCACGTGCGCCGGCTACAACCTCTGCGAGCCGACCGACGTCCCGCGCGAGGACCGACACCTCGCGATGCTGGAGCGCTCGCTCGTCCTCACGGACAAGCCCGTGATGGGGCCGACGCACGGCAGCGACGCCGCCGAGGCCTGCATGGAGGCGGTCGCCATCGCGACCGACGGCGCCGGGCTCTCCGAGCCGACGGTCGCCGGCCTCGTCAACACCGTGCCGCCGCGGCGCATCGACGCCGACAACCTCGGCGGCCTCCTGACGTACGCCGACCACGGCCAGCCGCTCGTCGTCTCCTCGTTCACGATGGCGGGCGCGTCCGCGCCGCCGTCGCTGCCAGCGGCGCTCGCGCAGGCGAACGCCGAGACGCTGGTCGCCGCGACGCTCGCACAGCTCGCGAACCCCGGGACGCCGGTCGTCTACGGCGTCCCGTCCGCGAGCGTCGACAGCCGGTACGGGTCGCTTTCCATCGGCGGCCCCGAGTCCGCGCTGTTCGCGGCGTTCGCCGCACAGCTCGCCCGCCACTACGGGCTGCCGTCCCGCGGCGGCGGCGGGCTCTCGGACGCCAAGCTCGTCGACTACCAGAGCGGCTTCGAGTCGACGCTCGTCAACGCCGTGACGGCGTTCAGCGGCGTCGACTTCGTGCTGAACGCGGCCGGCGTCCTCGAGTCGTACTCGGCGGTCTCACCGGAGAAGTTCGTCCTCGACTGCGAGGCGCTGCGCGCACTCGACCGCCTCCGCGCCGGCGTCTCGACGGCGGACGCGGACGTCTCGCTGGACCGCATCGCGGCGACCGACCCGGGCGGCCACTTCGTCGACGGCGCCGGCGACGGCGCCGGTTCCTTCCACCAGGCAGCGGTCGTGGACAAGCGCGCCCACGACGACTGGGCGACCGACGACCGGAAGTCCGCGTTCGAACTCGGCCGCGAACGCGTCGCGGACCGCCTCGACGACTACAGCGAGCCGCCGATGGACGGCGACGCCCGGCGGGAGCTCGAGTCCTTCGTCGCTTCCCACCCATGAACGTCGACGCGCTGACGCTCGCGGAGTTCCTCGACGGCATCGCCTCCGAGCGCGTGACGCCGGCCGGCGGCTCGGCGACCGCGGTCGTCGGCGCGGTCGGCGCGTCGCTGTGCGAGATGGCCTGCATCCACGCCGACGCGCGCGACGGCGACGCGGCGACGGCGATGGGGGACGCCCGGGAGACGCTCGCGGGGCAGCGCGAGCGCCTGCTGGCGCTCGCGGACGCGGACGCGGCGGTCGTCGACGAGCTGTTCGGCCGGGAGGCCGAGGGGCCCGGCGGCGACGCCGCGGCGAAGCGCGCGCTCGGCGTCCCGCTCGCGACGGCCGAGGCCGCGCTGACGGTCCTGGAGGCGGCGGTTGTCGTCACCGAGGACGGCGTCGGGCCCGCCGCCGCCGACGCTGCCATCGGCGCACACCACGCGCGGGCGGCGCTGGACGCGTCGGTGTTCACCGTCCGGTCGAACGAAGGGCTGGTCGCCGACGACGACTACGTCGACGAGGTGACCGCGCGCTGCGAGTCGCTGGCCGTCGACGGCGAACGCGTGTTCGACGCCGTGCTCGCCGCCCTCGACGCGGAGTGACTGGCGGGCCGGGCTACGCAGCGACTTCTGTCTCCTCGTCGCTCGACTCGTAGCGCTCCACGACGTCGTTGATGAGGACGACGTCGCCGACGGCGCGGACCCAGCGGTACGGGATGATGACGCCCTTCTCGCCGGTCGCTTCCGCGGCGAACAGGTCGGGGTTGAGTTCGCTGAGCGCGAGGCCGTTGACCACTTCGGTGTCGAGGTTCAGGCGGACGTCCTCGACTTCCCCCACGAAGACGCCGTTGTTGGAGTACACCTCGCGGCCGACCAGCGAGGTGATCTCGTCTGCTTCGGAGTCCATGTCGTCGTGATTGTCGCGGTGCCCCTTAAGTGTTCGAGCTACGTCCCGCGGGCGTCCGACGCCGGCCTCGCGGTCGGCCCGACGCCCCCTCAGGCGTACCGGTCGAGCAGGTCGCCGAGCGCGTCGAGCGCGGGCGCGACCTCCGCGGGGCTGCGGCCGAGGCTCACGCGCACGCGGCCGTCGTCGTCGAAGAACCGACCGGGGACGACGAGCAGTCCCTCCTCCCAGGCGTCCGCCGCGAGCTCGTCGCCGTCCGCGTGCTCGGGGTCGAGGAACGCGTACGTGCAGCCCTCGGAGACGAACCCCTCGACGTCGTCGCGCGCGTCCAGGAACTCCCGGAGGAGCGCGTGGTTGTCCTCGACGAGCCCGCTGGCGCGCGCGTCGAGGTGGTCGGCGTTGTGGAGCGCGCGCCGCCCGAGAGCGCGACTGGGCCCAGCGACGGCCGCGAAGTGGTGGGCGACCGAACGCGCGTGGTCGACGAACGCCTCGTCGGCGACCAGCCACCCGACGCGGAGGTCGCCCAGCCCCCAGTACTTCGTCAGCGAGTTCGTCACCACGGCCCGCTCGAGGCCGGCGGCGGTCGGACCGCCGAACGCGCCCTCGCGGTCGCCGGTCCCGAAGGGCGCGTACACCTCGTCGACGAGCAGGCGGGCGTCGGCGTCCGCGACGACGCCGGCGAGGTCGGCGAGCGTCTCGCGGTCGGCGCGCACGCCGCTGGGGTTGTGGCGGTTCGTCACGGTCACGAGCGCCGTCGCGTCGACGAGCGCGTTCTCGACGCGGTCGACGGCGAGCCCGTAGTCGTCGCCGCGCAGGAACCGGTCGACGGACGCGCCGAACGCGGCCGGCGTCTTCACGAGCGGCTCGTACCCGGGTTTCTCGACGAGCACGTGCGAGGCGGCCGCCCCCTCGCCGTCCGTCCCCTCGTCGTTCTCGGGCTCCGCGCGGTCGAGCGCGGTCGCGGCCGCGACGGCGTTCGCCATCGTCGCGCCGGCGGTCACGAGCACCTGCTCGGGTTCGACGCCGTACTCGCCGGCGATCATCGTCTCCAGGGTCGCGCCGCGCGGCGGGTCGTCCAGGCCCGCCAGCGGCCCGGGCACCGCCTCGGGCTCGTGGTCGCGGTCGCCGCGCAGGTCGCTGGACCCGAGGTCGTACAGCGCGACCTCCGGCCGCCCGGAAATCCACTCGAGGTACTCCAGCCGCGGGAACATGGCTGCGAGTCCGCGCGCCGGCGGGAAAGTAGTTGTCGCTCGCCGGCGGACGCGTCCCGTGCCCTCTTCCGCAGTTCGTCGGCCACCGGAGTCGATGTCAGTCGGCCACCGGAGTCGATGTCAGTCGGCCACCGGAGTCGATGTCAGTCGGCCACCGGAAGCCGTTAGGCGAAGCGGCACGCACTCGCCTGCGTGGACGACTTCGCCGACTGGCTGCGCGACCGCCCCCACTACGCGGGCCAGGTCGTCGACGACCGCACGCTCCCCGGCCGCGAGGCCAGCACCCGGGACGTCGACGTCGAGGAGCGCCTCGAGTCGGCGCTCGCCGACCGCGGCATCGACGCCCTCTACGACCACCAGGCCGACGCCGTCGAAGCGGTCCGGGACGGCGACGACGTCGTGCTCGCGACGCCGACGGCGAGCGGGAAGAGCCTCGCGTACACCGTGCCGGCGTTCGAGCGCGCGATGGACCGCGGCGGCCGCACGCTCTACGTCGCGCCCCAGAACGCCCTCGTCGCCGACCAGCACGACACGCTCTCCGACCTCGCCGCCGACCTCGGGTTCGGCAGCCGCGTCTCCGTCGAGACGTACACCGGCCGCCTCTCGCAGTCCGAGAAGCGCGGCGTGCGCGACCGCCGGCCGACCGTCCTCCTGACGAACCCCGAGATGCTGCACTACGCGCTCCTGCCGCACGCCCACCGGCTCTGGGAGTGGTTCTTCTCGGGCCTGGAGACGGTCGTCCTCGACGAGGTCCACGAGTACCGCGGCGTCTTCGGCGGCCACGTCGCGCACGTCCTGCGGCGACTCAGGCGGGTCTGCGAGCGGTTCGGCGGCGGTGCCGGGTCCGGAGGGCGCCGACCGTCGGGGGAAGACGACCCCCAGTTCGTCTGCTGTTCGGCGACCATCGGGAACCCCGTCGAGCACGCGGCCCGGGTCACCGGCCGGCCGGCCGACGGGTTCGCGCTCGTCGACGAGGACGCGAGCGAGCGCGGGCCGCGCCACTGGGTGCTGTGGAACCCGCCCGAGCAGTCCGGCGGCGAGGGGCGGCGCCGGTCGAACCACGTCGAGACGCGGCGGCTGATGGCCGACCTCGTGACGGCGGGCCACCAGACGCTCGCGTTCACGCGCTCCCGGCAGGGCGCCGAGCGGAACGCCACCGCGTCCGCCGACGACCTCCGCGAGCGCTGCGAGCGCGAGTTCGCGGACCGGATCGCGGCCTACCAGGCGGCGCTCACCGACGACCGGCGGCGCGGCCTCGAGGCCGACCTGCACGACGGCAGCCTGCGCGGCGTCTGGACGACGAGCGCGCTCGAACTCGGCGTCGACGTCGGCGGCCTCGACGCCGTCCTCCTGGACGGCTACCCGGGCACGCGGATGAACACGTTCCAGCGAGCGGGCCGCGCCGGCCGCGGCACCGACCCGGCCGCCGTGGTCCTCGTCGCCGGCGAGGACCAGCTCGACCAGTACGTGATGGCCCACCCCGAGGCGCTGTTCGCCGGCGACCCGGAGGACGCAATCGTCGACCCGGCGAACGAGCACCTCCTCGACCCCCACCTCCAGAGCGCCGCGCGCGAGAACTGGCTGTCCCCCGGGGACGCCGACTACTTCCCGCGGTTCGACGAGCGCGTGGACGCACTCGAACGCCGGGGTCTGCTGGAGCGCCGCGACACCGAATACGGGACGCGGTGGACGTACGCCGGCGACGGCAGCCCCCAGCACGAGCTGAGCCTGCGCTCCATCGACGACCGCGAGGTCCAGTTGCTCGACCCCTCGGGGGACGCCGTCGCGTCGCTGCAGTTCGCGGACGCGCTCCGGGACGCCCACCCGGGCGCCGTCTACCACCACCAGGGCCAGCGCTACGAGGTCACGGACCTCGACCTCGAACGCCGCGTCGCGACCCTCCAGCCGACGTGGGCGGACCACTACACGCGCGTCCTCACGGACAAGCAGCTGGCGGTCCGCGAGGACCGCGCGGAGCGCGCGCCGCTGGCCCGCGACGACGTCCCGGTGCGGTTCGCGGCCGTCACGCTCACCGAGCAGGTCACGGGCTACGAGCGCCGCGACCCCCAGCGCGGCGAGTCGCTGGGCACGATGTCCGTCGACCTGCCGCCGCAGACCCTGGAGACGCGCGCGCTCTACTTCACCGTGCCGCCGGACGTCGAGACGGCGCTCCGCGAGGGCGGCGACCTCCCGGGCGCCATCCACGCCGCCGAGCACGCGATGATCTCGATGTTCCCCACGGCGCTCCTCTGCGACCGCGGCGACGTCGGCGGCCTGTCGACGCCCGTCCACCCGCACACGGGCCGGCCCACGGTCTTCGTCTACGACGGCTACCCGGGCGGCGTCGGCCTCGCGCGCGCCGGCTTCGACGAGGTCGCCGTCCTCGCCGAGCGCACGCTCGCGATGCTCCGGGCCTGCGACTGCGAGTCGGGGTGTCCGGCGTGCGTGCAGTCCCCCCAGTGCGGGAACGCCAACGACCCGCTCGACAAGGGCCTCGCCATCGAGTTGCTCGCCGCGCTCACCGGAGAGTGAGGCGGGCTAGCGCGTTCGGCGCAGCGCGAAGTCCGCGCCCGAGGCGTCGAGCGTGCACAGCGAGTGGTACCGGACGAACGTCACCACGGGGACGCTGACGGCGGCGAGCACCGCTACGCCGACGACGACGGCGGCCGCGACCGCGAGGAACGCGAGCGGGTTGAGCGCGCCGAGCACGACGAACAGGCCGACGGGCACGGCGACGACGGCGGCCGCGATGCCGAACACGAGGCTGGCGCCGAACAGCAACACGAGCTTCACGAGCGCGTAAACGCCGAACTGCCGCCACTCGGCGCGCAACGTGGGCGCGAGCTCGCGCCACGTCGCCAGCACGCCGCCGCCGTGCTCGGCCATCAGCGGCACGACGAACGCCGTCGTGAACTCCAGGACGACCGCCGCCGCGAGGCCGGCGACGACGACCAGCGGCACGGTCACGACCAGCGCGAGCAGCGGCAGCGGCGTCCCCGTGACGGCGGCCAGCCAGGCCGGGACGGCGACCCCGAGGACGGCGAGCAGGACCGCCACGCCGACCAGGATCCGGAAGCCGAACAGCCGGAGGCCCGCGCCGAGTCGCGCGCCGAACGGCTCGCGGATTCGCACGTCCCGCGACCGCAGCGCGTCCACGAGCACGAACTCCATCACGGACCCGACTGCGGCGAACGCCAGTCCGACCACCGCGACGGCGGCGACCAGCGCGAGCGCCGCCGCGAGGAACGCCGGGTCGGTCACCTCGCGGCCGTACTCGAGGACCGCCTGCGGCGGCGCGTCGACGGACACGGTCGGCGTCTGCGGCGGCGACAGGCCGGCGAACAGCGCGACCACGGCCAGCCGGACCCAGACGCCGGCGTCGAACGGCAACAGGAGGGCGCGTGCCTCGTCCAGGGCGTCTTCCAGGGCGTCGACTGCGTACCACGACATGTCATACCGTTCGACACCTGCCGCGAAAAAAGTGCGTGTGGCAGTCGGCGACGCGGAGCAGTCGGCGGGCTACTCGACGTCCTCGACGGCAGCCAGCGGGTTCAGGAACCCGCTCCCGTAGTACGTCTTGTCGTAGCCGTCCGGAACGTCGGCGGTGCGCTCGAGGACGCTCTCGACCTGGTTCGCGTTCAGGTCAGGCGCCACGCTCTTCACGAGCGCGACGGCGCCGGCGACCTGCGGCGCCGCCATCGACGTGCCGGCGACCCAGTTGTAGTCGTAAATTGCACCGAGGTACTCGCCGTCGTCGCTGAACTCCGGTTCGGCGACGGTGTTCAGCACGAGGTCGTAGTACCAGGGAACCTCGTCTTCCGCGGCGGCCTCGAGGTCGACGTCGCCGCCCGGTGCGGCGAGGTCGACCGCGTTCGTGCCGTAGTTCGTGTAGTACGCCGGGCTCCGCGGCCCGTCTTCGAGCCCCTCCTCGCCCCACTGGAAGCCGATTGGGCCGGTCGCGCTGACGGACAGCGCCTGGGCGGCCTCGTTCGGGAGGCTGACGACCGGGCCGTCGTGCTGGAGGTCGGCGGCGTCGTTGCCGGCCGAGACCACCAGCAGCGTCCCCTGTCTGTTCGCGTACGTCGTCGTGCGGTTGAGGACCTTCCCGTAGAACGACCCGAGGCCCGCCCGGGAGACGGGGTACGCGCCGATGCTCATGTTGACGGCGTCGCACTCGATGCGCGCGCTGTAGACGAGCGCCGCCATCATGTCCGCGAACGACGCGCTCCCGGTCTGCGAGAACACGCGGCAGTCGACGATCTCCGTGCCGGGCGCGGTGCCGACGACGCCGGCCTCGTTCTCGTCGCTGGCCGCGACGATGCCGGCGACGTGCGTCCCGTGGTAGCCGCCGTACGGACCGCCGCTGCCGTAGCCGTCGCCCGTGAAGTCCCGCGAGCGGTCCTCGTCGACGGCGTGCGCGAGGTCGGGATGGCCGGCCGCCACGCCGGTGTCGACGATTGCCACGCGCGTCCCCTCGCCGCGCGTGGTCTCGTGGACGTCCGGGACGCCCTGGACGTGCTTGTCCCACTGGAGCGGGTACAGGGGTTCGTCGGTCGCGCTCTCCTCGGCCTCGACGGGCGCGTCGTCGACGGGGAGGTCGAGTTCGTACGTCGTGTCCGGCGCGTAGTCGAACTTCGAGTCCGCCAGCGCCGACTCGCTCCCCTCGACGACCGCGAGGTCGACCTCCGGGAGGTCGTGGACGACCGCGAGGTCGCTCCGCTCGAGCCGCCCGGCGGACCCCCGCTTCGTGTCGACGAGGAACCGCTCCGCGGACTCGGCCGCGGTGACCGTCGACCCGACGGCGACTCCCCCCAGCAGGGACCCGCTCACCTTCAGGAACGTGCGCCTGGTGTGTCTCACCATGACAGTCACATCGTGTTATCGTACGAGTATTAAAATTTGCCTCCTAAAAGTGCCGTGAGAATATCTTTTCGCGGTCGACCGCGACGGAGTCTCGCTCCGGTCGACCGTGACGGACCCTCTCCCCACCAGTAGCGACGGACCCTCTCCCCACCAGTAGCGACGGACCCTCTCCCCACCAGTTGTCGCGTCGCCCGCACGGAGCCGAGACAGACCCGCGACAGACTTTATACTCGCGGCCGTCAACGCTCACGCATGGCTCAGGGCGGCGACCCGGACCGGGAGGGCGACGTGCTCTCGCCGGACGAACTCGACATCGAGGCCCGCGAGGAGGTCGCGGCCATCGGCGACGACCGCTACGTCATCGGCGCCGACCGCGAACCCGACGCGCCGGACCCCCAGCGGGACGCCGAGAGCGGTGGCGGTGACGGTGGTGGCGACGCCGACGGGGACACCGCGGCCGGTTCGGCGGCGGACGAAGCCGACCCCGACACCGGGTCGGGCTCCGACCCGGAGACCACCGGTCGCGACGTCAAGCGGTGGCTCCGCGACGAACTCGCCGACCACGACGCCGCCTACGCGTACCGCATCGCCGCGAAGTCCGGGGACACCGTCGCCCACCAGGAGCTCGCGACCGACGACATCGGCGCCGCGTTCGACGGCCTGCTCGTCTGGTACGCCCAGCAGGTCGCCGCCGGCACGCCCGTCGACGAGGCGCTCGGCATCCTCCTCTCGGAGTCCAGCGTCCAGGTCAGGTACCCGACCGAGCGCCTCGTCGCGTACCTGGAGGCCAACGACATCGGCCCGAACGACTCCGTTTCCGACCTCGTCGCCGCCGTCTCGGAGGACGGCGGCCTCGCGTTCCCCGACCGGTAGGGCAGGCCCGGTCGGACCGGCTGATTGTCGCGGCTGATAACCGCCGCGAAAGCTTCTTGGCCGTGGTTGTCCGTTCGTCGGGCATGATGAACCTCGAGGAGGCCGGCGGCGTCGTCCAGAACGCCGCCCACGTCGTCGAGTTCGAGCTCGGCGACGAGGTCTGCGCCATCGACATCGACGCCGTCGACAGCATCGTCGAGTCCAAGCAGGTGACGCGAGTGCCGCGCGCCCCGGACGCCGTCGAGGGCGTGATGGACCTCCGCGGGGAGACCACGGCAATCGTCGACCCCCGGGAGTTCCTCGCCATCGGCGGCGACCTCGCCTCCGACAACATCCTCGTGCTCGACCGCGCCGACGACAAGCAGAAGATCGGGCTCCGGGTCGCGGAGGTCACCGAGGTCTCGGGCTACCCCGAGGCGCAGGTCGACCGCGGCGACGCGGTCGAGCGCATCGGCACGTCCGCCGTCGAGCGCGACCTCGTGAAGGGCGTCATCCGGAAGCTCCCCGAGGGCGTCGACGAGGACGAGGCCGTCGAGGACGCCGCCGTCGACCTCGTGCTCTGGCTGGACATCGAGCGCCTCGTCGACGCGGTCGGCGACGGCGGCGACAATCAGCGCTGATAATCGGCGACGAGACTTTATTAGCCCCTTCCCCGAACGCCCGTAGCATGGCGAAGCAGGTCCTACTGGTGGACGACTCGGAGTTTATGCGGAATCTGCTCCGCGAGATCCTCGAGGAGGAGTTCGAGATCGTCGACGAGGCCGAGAACGGGGTGGAAGCCGTCGAGATGTACCGGGAGTACGACCCCGACCTCGTGATGATGGACATCGTGATGCCGATCCGGGACGGCATCGAGGCGACCGCCGAGATCAAGGACCACGACCCGGGCGCCCACGTCATCATGTGCACGAGCATCGGCCAGGAGGAGAAGATGAAGAAGGCCGTGAAGGCCGGCGCGGACGGCTACATCACGAAGCCGTTCCAGAAGCCCAGCGTGATGGACGCCATCTCCGACGTCCTGGCGGCATGACCGAGGCGCTGGTGGTCGACGACTCGCACTTCATGCGGACGGTCATCAGCGACATCCTCGCGGACGGCGGCGTCGACGTCGTGGACACCGCCGGGAACGGCAGGGAGGCCGTCGAGGCCGTCGAGCGCCTCGACCCGGACGTGGTGACGATGGACGTCGAGATGCCGGAGATGGACGGCATCGAGGCCGTCGAGGAGATCATGGACCGCCACCCGGTGCCGGTGCTGATGCTGTCGGCGCTCACGACGGAGGACGCCGACGCCACCCTGGAGGCGATGGAGAAGGGCGCCGTGGACACGTTCGCGAAGCCCGGCGGCACCATCTCCACGGAGCTGTCCGGCCACAGCGAGGAACTGGTCGCCGCGGTCGAGGACGTCGCGGCGGCCGACCCGACCGCAGGCCACGGCGTCGAGCAGACCGCGTCGACGTCCGGCGACGCCGTCGACGACGAGGCGTTCGTCGACCACCCGACGCTGCTCATCGGCGCGTCGACGGGCGGCCCGAACGTCGTGGAGTCGATTCTCGGCTCGCTGCCGCGCGCGGCCGACTTCCGCGTGCTGGTCGTCCAGCACATGCCGGCACAGTTCACCAGTCGGTTCGCGAGGCGCCTCGATCACGCCAGCGAGTACGACATCGCGGAGGCCGAGGACGGCGCGCGCATCGGCGGCGGCGAGGGACTGGTCGCGCGCGGCGACTACCACATGCGCGTCGCCGGCTACTCGAGGGGGCGCCTCCGCGTCCGCCTCGACCAGAACGAGCGGAAGCACAGCGTCCGGCCCGCCATCGACGTGACGATGGAGTCGGCGGCGGACCGCGTCACCGACCCGCTGGTCGCGGCCGTCCTCACCGGCATGGGGACCGACGGCGCGGCCGGCGTGGAGGCCGTGAAGGAGGCGGGCGGCACGACGCTCGCCCAGGACGAGGAGACCAGCGCCGTGTTCGGCATCCCGCAGCGCGCCATCGAGACCGGCTGCGTCGACGACGTGCTGCCCGCCGACCGGCTGACCGAAGCGATCACCGACTCGATACGGAGGAGTTCCTGATGGACGACTACCTGGAAGCGTTCGTTCGCGAGGGCGAAGAACACGTCACGAGACTGAACAACGCGCTGCTCGAACTGGAGTCCGACCCGGACGACGAGGCGGCGATGGACGCCATCTTCCGCACCGCCCACACCCTCAAGGGGAACTTCGGCGCGATGGGCTTCGAGGACGCAAGCGACCTCGCGCACGCCGTCGAGGACCTCCTGGACGCGATGCGCCAGGGCGACCTCGAGGTCACGGGCGACCGCATGGACCGCATCTTCGAGGGCGTCGACGAGATCGAGGCCTGCCTCGACGAGATCGAGGCGACCGGCGACGTCCAGCGCGACGTCTCCGGAACGGTCGAGCGCGTCCGCGCCGTCCTCGACGAAGGCGAGGCCGGTGCCGGCGACCAACCGGCCGACGACGCGGAGCGCGGCGGCGCGGCGGGCGTCGACCCGTACGCGGTCGTCGACCGCGAGACCGTCGCGAGCGTCGACGACCCCGTCTTCCACGTCCGCGTCTCGATGGCGGGCTCCCAGATGAAGGGCGTCGACGGCATGTTCGTCCTGGAGGCCGCCGAGGAGGCGTTCGACCTGCTCGGCACGGCGCCGGGCCCGGACGCCATCAACGACGGCGACTACGACGAGGGCTTCGACCTCGTGGTCGCCGGCGAGGTCGACGACGTCGCCGCGACCGTCCGCGGCTTCCCGAAACTGGACGACGCCACCGTCGCCGAACTGGACGGCGCCGAGGTCAGTGCGGGCGGCGAGAGCGAGCGCGACGACGGCGAGCAGTCCAGCAGCGAGCGCGGCGACGGCGACACGGACGACGGCGAAGCCGAGACGGTCGCCGACGAGGGGACGGCCGAGAGCGACGAGCAGACGGCCGGCGGTGGCGACGGCGGTAGCGTGAGTGCGTCCGGCGGCAGTAGTGGCGGCGGCGCGGACGGGAGTTCCGCGGTCGCCTCGACGGACACCGAGATCCAGTCCGTGCGCGTCGACGTCGACCGGCTCGACGAGCTCCACGGGCTCGTCGAACAGCTCGTCACCACGCGCATCAAGCTGCGACGCGGCGTCGAGGACAGCACGCGGCAGGTCGAAGACGAGCTCGACGAGCTCGACAAGATCTCGGGGAGCCTCCAGGACACCGTGATGGACATGCGGCTGGTCCCGATGCAGAAGATCGTCGGGAAGTTCCCGCGGCTCGTCCGCGACCTCGCGCGCGAGCAGGGCAAGGAGATCGACTTCGTCGTGGAGGGCGACGACGTCGAACTCGACCGCACCATCCTCACGGAGATCAGCGACCCCCTGATGCACCTGCTGCGGAACGCCGTCGACCACGGCATCGAGGACCCCGAGGTGCGCGAGGCGAACGGCAAGGACCCGGAGGGGACGGTGACCCTCTCCGCGGAGCGCAACCGCGACCAGGTCGTCATCGAGGTCCGGGACGACGGCGGCGGCATCGACCGCGAGCGCGTCCGCGAGAAGGCCGTCGAGAAGGGCGTGCTGAGCCGCGAGGAGGCCGAGGAACTCGACGACGCGGCGGTCGAGGACCTCGTCTTCCACCCGGGGTTCTCCACGAACGACGAGGTCACGGACGTCTCGGGCCGCGGCGTCGGCATGGACGTCGTCCGCGACACGGTGACGCGCCTCGACGGCTCCGTCGCCGTCTCCAGCGTCCCCGGCGAGGGCACGACGTTCACGATGACGCTGCCGGTCACGGTCGCCATCGTGAAGGTGCTGTTCGTGGAGAGCGGCGGCGAGGAGTACGGCATCCCCATCAAGACCGTCGACGAGATCTCGCGGATGACGTCGGTGCAGACCGTCGACGGCGAGGAGGTCGTAACGTACGACGAGACGGTCTACCCACTGATCCGGCTGGGCGACGCCCTGAACGTCCCCGGGGAGACGAGGAACGGCGACGGCATGCTCGTCCGCGTCCGGGACACGGAGCGCCAGGTCGCGCTGCACTGCGACGACGTCCGCGGCCAGGAGGAGGTCGTCGTCAAGCCCTTCGAGGGCATCCTCTCGGGCATCCCGGGGCTGTCCGGCGCGGCCGTGCTCGGCGAGGGCGACGTGGTCACCATCCTGGACGTCTCCACCCTGTAAGCATGAGCACGATGATCGACATCCGGCGCCTGCAGACGGTGAACAAGCTCGCACGCGAGGGCGCGACCACGGTCGCGGACAACCTCAGCCAGCTGACGGGCGTGGACACGGAGATGCAGATCACGAAGATCAACGTCCTCGACGTCGAGGACCTCGCCGAGCACCTCGGCGCCGAGAAGCAGGTCGGCGTGAACGTGCCGCTGCTCGAGGAGCCCTACGGCTCCGTGCTGGTGCTGTTCGACGACCGGAGCGCGCGCCGCGTCGCGTCCACGATGATGGGCGGCGTGGACAGCGACGGCGGCGCGTACAGCGACATGGAGCGCTCGGCCATCAAGGAGGTCGGGAACATCATGACCAGCGGGTTCATCGACGGCTGGGCGAACGTCCTCGGGCGCACCATCGACATCTCCACGCCGAACCTCTTCCGGGCGGCCGGCGACGACATCGTCGCGCACTGCGTCGAACCGAACGACCACGAGATCGCGATGGTGTTCGACGCGACGCTGCACGCGCCGGACGCGGACGTTGAGGCGAAGATCTACTCGTTCCCGGACGTCGAGGAGTTCGTCTCGATGATCAACGACATCTGATGCGGGTGGCCCTCGACTCGCTGGCGGCGTTCGGCCGGACCGGCGACCGCGGCGGCGGCCGCGCGGCCGACTCCCTGGAGGCACTGACGGGCGTGCCGGCGTACTGCGACCTGACGCGCGTGACGCTCGTCGACGCCGACGGGCTGTCGGCGTTCCTCGGGGACGCGGCCACTCGCATCGCGGTGCCGTTCGACGGCGCGCTCTCCGGGCGAGCGGTCGTCTCCTACGAGCGGTCGTTCGCGGCCCGCGTCGCCGACGCGCTCGGCACGGGCGACGGCGCGCTCCCGGAGGTCGCGAACATCCTGACCAGCGGCTTCGTCGACGCCTGGGCCGAGCAGGTCGACGGCACCATCGACGTCGACCCGCCGGAGACGGTCGCGGACCCGGCGGCCGTGGTCGACGACGCGGCGGTCGCCGACGGCGCCGCGTTCGTCTTCGAGAGCCGCGTCGCGCTCGCGGACGTCGACGGCGCGTGCCAGTTCGCCGTCCTCCCGGACGTCGACCCGTTCCTCGCGTACCTCGACGGCGGGGCCGACGCGCCGTCCGCCGAGCGGTTCGCGGCGTACGCCCAGTTGACCGCGGAGAGCGCCGCCGCCGTCGCCGACCACCTCGCCGTGATGACCGGCCTCGACCCGGACGGCGTCGAGTCCCACCTCGGCTTCGTGCCCGTGCAGCGCGTGCCCGCCCTGCTCGACGACGACGCCTACGAGGGCGCGGTGTTCGAAACCGAGGGCGCCGTCGACGCCGTCGTCGCGGTGCTGTTCGACGAGCGCGAACCGGGCGTCGTCGCGGACGCGGTCCTCCCCGGGGACGACTACGACCCAGCGATCGCCGAGAGCGCGGTCGCGGAACTCGGGAACGTCGCGGCCAGCGGCGTCGTCGACGGCTGGGCGAACGCCGTCGACACCACCATCGACGTCTCGACGCCCTCGCACGTCCGCGACGACGGCCGCGCGGTCCTGGACACGGTGGCGGCCGCGTACGGCCGGCAAGCGGACGCGGTCACCGTCGTGGACGCCACCGTCGCGCTCGGGGCCGACCTGACGTGCCGCGTCTGCGCGTTCCCGAGCCCCCGGGACGTCGACGCGCTCGGCGAGGTCGCCGACGCACTCGCCGACGGTGAGACCACCGACAGCCACGCCGGCAGCGACCAGCCCGACTTCCCGCCGGAGGACGCGTCCGGAGACCGGGGTGACGGACGTGAATAGCGGCGCGCAGAAGGTCCGGGTCAGCGTCGCCGACTGGCGGGTGGCGGAGGGCGAGGCCGCGCTCGTCACGAGCGGACTCGGGTCCTGCGTCGCGGTCGGCGTCTACGACCCGGAGAGGGCGGTCGGCGGGCTGTTGCACGCGATGCTCCCGGAGGCGCCGTCGCCCGTCGAGACGCCCGCGAAGTACGTCGACGCCGGCCTCGACGAGCTGCTGTCCGCGCTCTACCGACGCGGCGCCAGCCCCGACCGGGTCGCCGCGAAGGTCGTCGGCGGCTCCGCGATGCTCGACATCTCCGTCGGCGGCGCCATCGGCCAGCGGAACGTCGAGGCGGCGCGGCGCGTGCTCGAGGACGCCGGCGTGCCGCTGGTCGCCGCCGAGACCGGCGGGCACAGCGGCAGGTCGGTGTCCTTTTCCCCGGCGAGCGGCGACCTGCAGATATCACGCGTCGACAGCGAGGTGGAGACGATATGAGCTCGTTCGAGGACCTGCTGGCGTTCGTCGAGGCCGAGACGGACTTCGCGAGCAGCTACTACGACGACGCCTACCTGGACCGCCGCGTCTCCGCGCGCATGCGGCGCCGCGGCGCGGACTCGTACGCCGAGTACCTCGACGTGCTCCGCGAGGACGACGAGGAACGCGCCGAACTCCTGGACACGCTCAGCGTGAACGTCACCCAGTTCTTCCGCGACGCGAAGGTCTGGACCGCGCTCCGGGACGTCCTCGTCGAGGAAGCCGCGGACGGGCGGGTCTCCGTGTGGTCGGCCGCGTGCGCGGACGGCCGCGAACCGTACTCCATCGCGATGCTCGCGCTGGACGCCGGCATCCCCGCGCGGGACGTCGACATCCTCGCGACGGACATCGACGAGGACGCCCTCGAGCGCGCTCGGCGCGGCTACTACGAGAGCACGCGGACCGCCGACATCCGCGACCAGCTGGACTTCCTCGACGACCCGATGGCGTACGTCGAGGAGCGCGGCGACCGCGGCTTCGTCGTCGCCGACCACGTCAGAGACCTCGTGACGTTCGAACGCCACGACCTCATCACCGGCGACCCAAAGTCCGGCTTCGACCTGGTGGCCTGCCGGAACGTCTGCATCTACATCGACAAGCAGTACAAGCGCCCCATCCTGGAGACAGTCAGCTCCTCGATCAGGCCCGGCGGCCACCTCGTCCTCGGGCAGACCGAGACGCTGCCCGGCGGCGTCAAGGAGCGCTTCGAGGCCGCCGACCCCCGGATCCGCATCTACCGGCGGCTGCCAGAGGCGTAGCACCGGTGGGGCGACGACCGCGGGGGGCTCCGCCGAGCGAGGAGTAACGTTTATTCTACCTCACAGACGAGTTGGCGTCGAGAACGGGGGAGAGATGTCGGAATCAGCCATCGCGGACTTCGTCACGTCGTTCGTCCCGGACACGGCGACGCACGCCGAGCCCGTGCGCGGCCGCGTCGTCATGAGCAAGCGCCGCATCGTGCTCGCCACCGGGGACGAAACGACGACCATCCCCCTGGGCGGCGTCTTCGACGTCCAGCACGAGACAGCGCCCGGCGACCTCGCGGAGTTCTTCGACGACACGGTCACCGTCGCCTACGAGCGCGACGGGGACCGCCGCGTCGCCGTCATCGAGGGCGCCGGCGACACCGTCGAGCGCTTCGTCGTCCTCGTGTTCAAGGGCCTCCTCAACGGGTCGACCGTGTACGCGAAACACCCGGCGCGCCGCGGCGGCCGCGTCACCGACCAGTCGTTCGCGTCGGGCGCGCTCGCCGTCTCCCCGGGCACGGTCGCGGTGCGCGGCGACGCCGGGTTCTCCCTGGACATCTCCACTGTCACCCACTTCGAGCGCGTCGACCGCGACGTCGGCGGCACCACGCGAAAGATTCTCTCGGTCCGCCACCTCGGCGACGCCGGCCAGCAGGTCACCACCGAACTCGCGCTCGACTCCGGCCGGAAGATGAACCTCCTCGGGCGGTTCATCCGCCTCCGGTACACCCACCTCAAGCAGGAACTCGCGGACGTCGACCTCACCGAGGAAGCGGTCGAGGCGCTCGTCGCCATCTACTCCAGCGGCCCGGACGCCAACGTCGCCACCGTCCTCGGCCTCGACGCCAGCCGCCTCACGGTCCTCCTGAACGACCTCATCGAGAAGGGACTCGTGGCGGACGACGAATCCGGCCCCCGCCTCACCGCGATGGGACAGGCCGCCGTCAGCGAACACATCGAGGCCGTGAACTTCTGAGGGCGAACCGACCGTTCCCCGCCGCGTCGCTACTCCTCGCACTTCCGGGTCGCTACTCCTCGCACTTCCGGGTCGCTACTCCTCGCACTTCCGGGTCGCTACTCCTCGCACTTCCGGGTCGCTACTCCTCGCACTTCCGGGTCGCTACTCCTCGCACTTCCGGGTCGCTACTCCTCGCACTTCCGGGTCGCTACTC
>NZ_JAYEZL010000005.1:0-83132 GCF_037031165.1 Halobacterium yunchengense
TCGCACTTCCGGGTCGCTACTCCTCGCACTTCCGGGTCGCTACTCCTCGCACTTCCGGGTCGCTACTCCTCGCACTTCCGGGTCGCTACTCCTCGCACTTCCGGGTCGCTACTCCTCGCACTTCCGGGTCGCTACGCTTCCTGCTTCCGCGTCCCTACTCCTCGGTCCTCGCGCCCCTACTCTTCGTTGATGGCCTCGCTGGCGATGTTCCGGCCGCGGGTCTTCATCGTCACCTCGCGGCGCTTGCGCACCTCCTCGAGGACGTCCACCTCGATGAGGCGCTCGAAGATGGACTCGACCTCGTCGACGTCCATCCCCAGGAAGTCCGGGATCTCGAACGACGACACGCCCGAGTACAGCGCCATCAGCACGCGCTTTTCCGTCTCCGTGAGGTCGACGGACCCCTTGCTCTTGCGGGCCTCCTTGCTCAGCAGCGACTCCAGAATCGAGCAGGTGTGGGCGTCACTCGAGAAGTACGTCTGCACGCTCACGTCGTCGACGGTGTGCTCGACCTTCAGCACGGGGCGCTTCTCGCCTTGCACGTCCAGGGACGCCGCATCCGCTGACCCGACGTCGTCCAGTTCCACCGACACGAACGACCCGTTCTGCATCGCGACGCTCAACTGGTCGTCGTCGACCTTTATGCGCGCGCGCTCGAAGGACTCGTCGGTCACGACGCCGCCTTTCACCGCCGGGTGCTTCACGAGCAGTTCCGTCTGGTCGAGCAACGCCCCGTAGAGCTTCGTCTCGAAGCGCTCCGTGTTCTCCCCCATCGAGACCAGCACGACGCTCTCGTCTGCCAGCTGGATGCTCACGTAGTCGCTGACCTTCGCGACCGTCTGGTTCACGTCGTAGCGTCCGCTCAGACTCGAGACGTCCGACAGCGGGAGGTTTCGCTTCCCGTCGTTCCCGGCGAGGACGACCCGCTTGTTCGACAGCAGGATGCGGCCGTTCGTCCACTCCGCGTCCTTCAGCCGGCGGCCGTCCTTGACCGCCTGCAGGAACTTCCCCGCGCCGTCCGCGATCTTGTACTCGGACTCGCTCATTCCGCCCCCGCGAGCTCGCGAGCGCGCACCCCCACGCCGTTCGCGGGCCGACGCGACGACTCCGTGCTCATTGCTTGGCGTAGGTAGTCAGCTCCCGCTTATAACGTTTTGCGTCCGGTTCTCGAATTTGAAACCGGGGGACGGCACCGCTTTCGGCGGTCTGTCCACCGACGTTCAGGTACGACCGCCGAGCTTCGAGATCGCGGAGAACGCGCGCCGCCGCACCTCGGCGCTGTCCGTCTCGTCGACCAGCTTCTCGAGGCGCTGCTTCGACCGGTCGCCGCCCACCTTCCCGAGCGCGAACGCCGCCATCGCCACCGCGTCCTCGCCGTACTCGTCGGTCTCGACGACCTCCAGCAGCGCCGTCTCCACCATCCGCCCGCCGATCTCCGCGAGCCCGGTCGCCGCGAACTGGGAGATGAGGTCGTCGTCGCTCCCGAGCACGTCACAGAGCGCGTCCACGGCGTCCAGCTTCGTCGACCGCTCGCCCGCCACGCGCCCCAGCATCCACACCGCGTTCCGGCGCTGGTGGAGCTGGGAGCCCTCCTCGACGATCTCGACCAGCGACGCCACGATGCTCGGGTCGCTGCGCGCCGCCATCCGGTCGACGATGGTCTCCCTGAGCTCGTGGCTGCGGTCCGGCGGCACGTTCGAGAGGATCTCGATCAGCGAGAACACGGCCGCGCGCCGCACCAGGTCGCTCTCGTCGCCCAGCCGCTCGACGAGCGCGTCCACGGGCTTCGCGTTCTCGAACTGTCCGAGCGAGCTCACCGCCGTCCGCCGCATCGCCTCCGCGTCGTCGTCGACCACTGACAGCAGCCCGCGCAGCGCGGTCGCCCCGTTCAGCCGTCCCAGCGACTCCGCGGCCTCCCGGCGGACCTTCAGCGGCTGGCCCTCCAGGCACTCCACGAGCACGCCAGCGACGGCCGGGTCGCCGACCCGACCGAGCGCGCGCGCGATGCGCGCCCTGACCTCCGGGTGAGGTTCGGACTGCAGGTGTTCCGCCAGCGGCCGCGCGGACTCCTCGACGCCCAGCAGGCCGAGCACGTTCGCGGACGCCATCCGCAGCTCCGTCGTCTCCGAGTCGAGGTTCGCCACGAACGCCTCCGCCTGCGCCCACGACGCCCCCGACTCCTGCACCGGCGCCCCGAGCCCCTTCATCAGCGCGTCGACGGCCTCCTGCTGGGTCAGCGCGTCGATAGCGGCCGCCCGCACCGCCTCGGACTCGTCGCTCATCGCCTCCACGAGCGCGTCGATGCCCTCCGACTCCGGCTCGTCGAGGCCCCCCAGGATTTCGGCCGCGCGACGCCGCACCGTCTCCTTCTCGCTCTCCCGGAGCAGCTCCACCAGCTTCTCGACGTCCCCGGAGCGCTCCAGTCCGTACAGCGATGGCACACTACACCAGTAGGTACGCGCCTACAAAGTCGTGACGTTCAAAAAAGCGATGCAACAGGGGAGGGGGAGACGCCGCTACAGCTTGACGGCCTGCTTGCCCTCGAGGGACTCGGGGGCAGACAGCCAGTAGGGGGTCGTCGCACCGTACTGGGTCGTGATCTCCAGTTTGGCGCTCTCGCCCTCCGCGAGGCCCTGGAGGTCGTTGTCCCCATCCGGCGTGTAGTCGCCGTTACGGATCGCCGTCGTGTTGAAGACGAGCTTGATCCGCGTGTCCGAGCTCTCGAGGACCTCGGAGTCGTCGCCGTTGACGTTGATCGTCGCGAACTCGGACTCGTTCGTCCCGGCCACCTTATCCGGTCCGTTGACCAGCGTGGTCGCCGTGTCCGGGCCGATCCACTGGACGGTCGCCTCCGAGAGGTTGATGTTGTCCGCGCCGGCCGCACGCATCACCGTCACGTTCACGTAGTCGATCGTCCCGTTCTGCGTGGAGTCGTTCGCGTAGTTGACGTTCCCCGTCGCGGAGACGACAGAGATCCGGTTCGATACCTGCGCGGACGCTTCCTCGCCGGTGGCTTCGCTTTTGGTCTGGAGGAAGCCGGCCGTGTTGATGAGGACGCCCGCGGCGATGGCGGCGACCAGGACCATCGCGATGAACACGATGAGCGTCCCGATCCCCACCTGACCGCGCTCTTCCTCGTCGTTGATGAACTCGAACATCCTTACAGCTTCACCACGTTCTTGCCCTGCAGCGACTCGGGCACGGTCGCCCAGTACTCGGTCTGGGAGCCGAACTGGGTCGTGATCGTCAGCTGCGCCTGTTCACCTTCACCGAGGCCACTTGTACTGGACACCGCTGCGGAATCGATGACGATGTTGATGCGCGTGTCCTGGTTAGCCAGGACCTTCGACTCGTCGCCTTTCACCTTCTCCGTGGTGAAGTTTCCGCTGTCCTCGGTGTCAGCGTAAGTCAGCGTCTTGGCGGTGTCCGGGCCGATCCACTGGACGGTCGCCTCCGAGAGGTTGATGTTGTCCGCGCCGGCCGCACGCATCACCGTCACGTTCACGTAGTCGACGTTGTCGTTAGCCGTGACGTTCCCCGAAGCGGAGACGACTGTGACGCGATTCGATACCTGCGCGGACGCTTCCTCGCCGGTGGCTTCGCTTTTGGTCTGGAGGAAGCCGGCCGTGTTGATGAGGACGCCCGCGGCGATGGCGGCGACCAGGACCATCGCGATGAACACGATGAGCGTCCCGATCCCCACCTGACCGCGCTCTTCCTCGTCGTTGATGAACTCGAACATGGTTTCGTTGTCTGCCCCCACCCGGTTGGGTTGCTGGGGCTCACCCCGAACGAAACTGGAACTATACTAAAAGGTACGCCCCCGGTTATCAGACGTGAAAAACTCGTAGACGACTGCTAACAGCTAAAGTGCGGGCGTTCGCTCTGTCTGTATGGAGCGCCTGGACTTCGCGGATATCCGACACCGCGTGAAGCTGCGGCGGGACGCGGGCGACGAGCGACTGTTCGAGAACAGGGACGCGGTGGCGTGCCCGGTCTGCGGAGACCCGTTCGACGAAGCCCTCGCATCGACGAACCGTACCTGCCAGCTGTCCCCGGGCCCGGAGGTCGACGTCTGCCTGGTCCGCGAGGACGATAGATTGGTCGTCTTCACGCACGCGTGAGGCGCGCGCCGGCTGGCGGCCGCGATTTCCGCCGTGGGCTGGCGGACGACGCGGTGGGGTGGCGCACGACTGCGATTATCCGCGCTGGTAACGGTGGGGGAAACCTTTTATACCTCTCTCGTTCCTGTTCGGCCACGAATGCTGGGTACGCTTCGGAAACTGCTCGGGCGGGGGTCGGGGACGCCGGCGACGGACGGCGGCACCGACACCGGCCAGTTCTCCTTCGGCGGAGCGGACAGACACGCCGCTGCGGTCCGCGAGCGGTACGACGTGGACCCGACGCGGTTGTCCCCGGACCTCCCCGAGGACGCGCGCGACCACCTCGGCGGGCTGCTCGACGAGACCGGCCCGGAGACCGACGCCTACGTCCCGGCCTACGAGGCGGCGGGCGTCGACGCTTCCGAGTTCGTCGCGGCGCACGAGGCCGCCGCCGCTGGCGTCGTCGACGCGGTCTTCGACCGGCTCCGCGAGGAGGGCCTGGACGAGCAGTCCCTGGACCGCGCCGAGTCGGAGCTGCGCGCGGGCCTGGACGCTGTCGTGGCGGACGCCGCGGCCGGCGTGGCGGCCTACGACGGCGAGGCCGGCGACGAGCTGAACGTCGAGGACGACGAGCTGCTGGACGGCATCGGGATGCCGGTGTTCATGCTGGACGCCGACGGCGAGGTCGTCGCGTGGAACGAGGCGCTGTCGGAGCTCACTGGCTGCTCCCCGGCGGAGGCCGTCGGGTCGACGCACGCGAGCGAGGCGTTCTATCCCGACGGCCGGCGCGTGCAGACGCTCGCGGACAAGGTCACCGAGGCGCCGCGCCGCGCTGACGAGGCGTTCGACGTGGACCGGGCGGACGCGGACAGCGACATGTACGCGGACGCCAGCACGATGGTGGACGCCGCCGGCGAGGAGCGCGACATCCGGTTCAAGGCGTCGCCGATCTACGACGACGACGGCGAGCTGCTGGCGGTCGTCGAGACCGTCGAGGACCGCACCGAGGACGTCCGGCGGACGGCGGCCGTCGAGTCGCTCGTGGACGAGCTGTCGACGACCATCGACGCGCTGTCGAACGGCGACCTCGACGAGCGCGCGTCGTTCGACCACCAGGGCATCGTCGACGAGAGCCTCGTGGGCGTCGTCGACGACCTCAACGGGATGGCCGAGGAGTTCGAGCGGCTCGTCGGACAGGTCGAGGGCCAGACCGAGGAGCTGGCGACGTCGATCCAGCGCGCGACAGACGAGGCCAACCACATCGCCGAGACCGTCGAGGACCAGAACGAGATGCTCTCGACGGCGGCCAGCGAGATGCAGAACTTCTCCGCGAGCATGGAGGAGGTCGCGGCCAGCTCCGACCAGGTCGCGTCCGCCGCCGAGCAGGCCCAGACCGCCGCGGAGAACGGCCTGGACGCCAGCGAGGGCGCGAGCCACGCGACCGACGAGGTCATCGAGATCAGCGACGACCTCGTGGACAGCGTCTCCGAGCTGGAGTCGAAGATGGACGAGATCGAGGAGGTCGTCGACGTCATCGCGGAGGTCGCCGACCAGACGAACCTCCTGGCGTTGAACGCGAACATCGAGGCGGCGCGCGCGGGCGAGGCGGGCAGCGGCTTCGAGGTGGTCGCCGACGAGGTCAAACAGCTCGCGAACGAGACCCGCGAGCACACCGAGCGCATCGCCGGCTCCATCGAGGACGTCCAGCGGCAGGCCAACGAGACCGTCGTGGCCGTCGAGGAGTCCCACGAGCAGATCCACCGCGCGGGCGACGAGATCGACGACGCGCTGCGCGCGCTCGAGGAGATCGCGGACGCGGTCGACGAGGCGGCGACCGGCATCACGGAGGTCGCGCGCGCGAACGACGAGCAGGCCTCGACCGTCGAGGAGGTCATCGTCACCATCGAGGACGTCCAGCAGCAGGCCGAGCAGGCGTCGGAGGCGTCCGAGCGCATCGTGGCGGCGACCCGCGAGCAGTCCGAGGCGGTCGGCGAGCTGAGCGGGCGGGTCGAGCAACTGCGAGCCGACGACGAGCGAGTCACGGAGGAATCAGCATGACGTTGAACCCACGCGAGTACGACCCCGAGGAGCTTCGCAGCGCCGCCGCGCCGGGCGACGGCGAGAACGTCCGCGAACTGAAAGAGCGGTTGACGGAACGCGAGCAGACGGGCGAGGAGTCCATCCGGTCGAGCCAGCTGAAGCAGCTGCTGTTCATGCACTCGAGCGCGAGCGAGGCGGACCTGACGCGGCCGTACCTGGAGTCGATGCCCGGGAAGTACGCCGCCGAGATCACGCTGTTCGAGTGGCTGGAGTTCCTGCTGGAGCGCGGCGGCGTGAAGCGGTCCCTCGACGCGATCGACTACTACGAGGCCATCGGCTGGGTCGGCGCGGACGCGGCCGACGAGCTCCGCGACCACGTCCGCGGGTTCGCGGGGCCCGCCGACGAGGACGACCACGACGACTTCGAGATGACCGACCACGTGCTGAGCCTGGTGTTCATCGCGCGGCTGTCGTCGATGAGGTGACGCGACGCCCCGCAGTCAGGACAGCTCCCTGACAGCACGTCGAACCTCCCCGTATTTCGAGTGTTCTCGCGGCGAACCACCGTCAATGCGCCCGAGTGGCCGGTTACCGGCCGTTAACGTCGTCCTACCCGATTCATCGTTTTGAGAACTGGGGGAGAACATTAATTACGCGCGGAACTCCTGTATCACTCCGAATGAAGTTTATCCACCTCACCCCGGCTGCGTTCGTCGCGGTGCAGCTCGGGGCGCTGGCCGTGGGGATGGCCAGTTGGCTCGACGAGGACGAGGATGGAGGGGACTCCGGCGGCGGCGGGGAGTTCGCCATGGACGACGGCGACGACTTCGACGACGACTTCGACGACGACTTCGGTTCGTTCGAGGACATGGACGGCGGTGGCGGCGGACCCGCCGGCCAGGACGCGTCCGTCAACGAGCTGGAACACCGCATCGAGGAGCTCGAGACCGAGGTGTCGAACGTCGCGTCGAAGGCGAACACCGTCCGGAGCGAGAACGAACAGATCAGCGAGAGCGTCGAGGACGTCGAGGAGAACGTCCGGAAGCTCCTGGAGATCTACGAGATGGTCACCCGGGGCGTCAACCCGTTCGTCGACGACGTGAACACCGAGGCGATGGGCGGCGGCGGCGAGGACAGCTTCGGCCTGTTCGACGACGACGGCGACGGCGAGGTGGACGCGGACGACGCGGACCTCGACGCCGACATCGCGGACGCCGACGCCGAGGACTTCTTCGAGGAGGACGCCTTCGAGGACGACTTCGAGACCGAGGACGCCGACGGCTTCGAAGACAGCTTCGAGGACGACGAACTGGACGAGTTCGACGACGCCCTCGAGGACGACGAGACCAGCGAGTTCGGCGAGGACGCGGAGGCGGACGGCGACGGTGGCGGCGACGGGACGTCCTTCGAGGAGCTGAAGGCCGAGTACGAGTCCGGGGAGGCAGACTGGGCCGACGAGGACGACGCGGACGGGGGCGCCGACATCGCGGACGAGGACGAGGCCTCGGAGCTGGGGTTCGACGACTCGGACCTCGCCGGCGAGGACGCGGCGGACGAGGTGGCCGCCGCGGACGGCGACGACGGGGGCTTCGAGTTCGGTGCCGCGGACGGTGCGGCCGGCGACGGCGGAGCGGCGGACGACGCGCCCGCCGGCCCGTCGCTCGGCCTGGCGACCGAGGGGGACGGTCCGCACCTGGCGGAGCCGCCGAGCGGCTACCTCGCGGACGTCGTCGCACTGGAGTGGCTGGACTACCTCCTCTCGGAGTTCGGCCCGAAGAACACGGTGCGGACGCTGAACTACTACGAGCGCATCGACTGGATCGGCGAGCCGGTCCGCGACCAGCTGTTCGACTACCTCGAGGGGCTGACTGACTCGGACTACCTCTACCGCGAGGAGTTCGGCACGACCGAACTGACGATGGACGACCACCTGGAGAGCCTCGACTACATCGACGAACTGGCGAGCGAGAACATCGAGCGCGCCATCGTCGACCGATTCGACGACCTCCACAGGAATGGGATTCAGCGTTAGTGGCTCCGCGGCGATCCTGTTCATCGCCGCGTTCGTGAGCGTCGGCATCCTGTACTCTGCGGCGTACAACGGCTACGAGCGCGTGCAGGACGCCGACGAGGGACACGGCGAGCGCGTGCTCGAGCAGCGCAACACCGCGGTGAACGTCACGAACGTGACCTACGACGCCGACGGGGGCGACCAGTTGACAGTGAACGTCACGAACGAGGGCTCGACGACGCTGTCGGTCGAGGAGACGGACGTGCTCGTGGACGGCGACTACCTGTCCCGGGAGGAGTACGTCGACTGGAGCGTCGACGGGGCGACGGACACGGACCTCTGGCTGCCGGGCGAGACGTACAGCGTCACCGTGAACGCGACCGACCCCTCGCGCGTGCAGGTCGTCACGGGGTCGGGCGTGACGGCGACGGAGGTGGTCTGAGTGGCGAGCGTCTCCTCGTCGACGCTGATAATCTTCATCGCCTCCATCCTCGTTGCCGCCTCGGTGGCGGGCACGATGACGAACGGCGTCCAGCGGCTGAGCGACGCGCTCGGGGACCGCAGCGTCGACGTCAGCCAGGACATCCGGACGGACGTCGAGATCATCAGCGACCCCGGCAGCCCGTCGTCCATCTACAGCGAGTCCGAGGGGAACCTGACGGTGCTGGTGAAGAACACGGGGTCGGAGACGCTGACGGCCGCGCCCTCGGAGGTGGACGTGACGGTCGACGGCCAGTACGTGACGCCGTCGACGGTCACCGTGGTAGGTGGTGACAGCTGGCGGCCGGGTGCCGTCGCGCGGGTGAACGCGTCCGTGAGCCTCGGCGGCGGCGACCACCGCGTCGTGGTCGTCGTGAACGGCGACCGGGAGGTGTTGGAGTTCAGAACAGCATGAGCACGAGGAACCTCTACTCGCTCGGGATGGACAGCCACGACCGGCTGAACAACGAGCTCGGCGGCGGCATCCCCGGCGGCAGCATCGTCCTCGTGGAGGGCGACTACGGCGCGGGGAAGTCGGCGCTGAGCCAGCGGTTCACCTACGGCCTCTGCGAGGAGGGGCACTCGGTGACGCTGGTGTCCACCGAACTGACGGTGCGCGGGTTCATCGACCAGATGCACTCGCTGAGCTACGACGTTGAGGAGCACCTCCTGGACGAGGACCTGCTGTTCCTGGAGGCCGACGTGGACACCGGCGGGAGCACGCTCCGCGGGACGACCGACGACGACGAGAGCAACCGCATGCAGTTGCTGAAGCGCCTGATGGAGGCCGATAAGATGTGGGAGGCCGACGTCGTCATCGTCGACACGTTCGACGCCATCCTCCGCAACGACCCGAAGTTCGAGGCGCTGGTCCGGCAGAACGAGGAGCGCCAGGCCGCCCTGGAGATCATCTCCTTTTTCAGGGACCTGGTGTCGCGGGGAAAGGTCATCGTTTTGACCGTGGACCCCAGTACAGTCGACGAGGAGGCGATCGGTCCGTTCCGGTCCATCGCGGACGTCTACCTCGAACTGCAGATGGCGGAGGTCGGCAACGACGTCCGCCGGTCCATCGCCGTGCGGCGGTTCGCCGGGATGGGCGAGCAGGTCGGGGACACCATCGGGTACTCAGTGCGGTCCGGGACGGGCATCGTCATCGAGAGCCGCAGCGTCGCGTAACGAGGATTCCACATGGCAGACCACGGGAGTCGACAGATCGGTCACGAACTCCGCGAGACCGCCAGTCGGCACGCCCACCTGCGGGAGTACCTCCAGCGGTTCAAGCAGTTCACGGGCGAGTTCCCGGAGCTCATCGACGAGCCGACCGACGAGTGGGAGGCCGCGAAGCCGAACGTGCTCTACCCCGTGGGCGGCCCCATCTACTGCCACGTGTACGGCGACCTCGGCAAGGACACGAAGTACTACACCATCGAGCCGGAGCTGTCCGGGCCGGAGGCCGCGGTGTTCAGCCAGGTCCAGGAGCGCATCCTCGAGAAGTCCGTGACCAAGCCGGCGCCCGAGCAGGAGGCCGAGTACGACGACCGCATCGAGGAGCTGCTCGAGGAGACGGTGCGGATCAACGACGACGACGAGGGCGGCGTGTTCCAGCGCGTGCGGTCGCTCCCGAACGACCTCGGGTCGCTGGTGCGGAGCTTCGACTCGACGTCGGTGGCGGACCGCATGGTCAGCGACGACCGCGGCCAGCTGTCGATGGACTCCGGCGACCTCTCCGGCGACCAGATGAAAGCGGGCGCGCGGAAGGTCGCGTCGGCGCCGCAGAACGTCGCCCGGCAGTTCCGCGCGGCGGTGCCGATGGTGCGGGAGGCCCTCGAGGAGGCGTTCGGGTTCGGCCGCATCCCGGTGACGCAGGCGACCTACGAGAACATCCGCTACCAGCTGAACCGGGACATCGTCGGGTTCGGGCCGCTGGAGCCAGTGATGCGGGACCCTTACAACGAGGACATCCACGTCATCGGACCGAGTCACTGCTACGTCGACCACGGCACGTTCGGGATGCTGGAGACGACGGTGGACTTCGGGACCCAGGAGGAGTTCGACGGCTGGCTGCGGAACATGGGCGAACGCATCGGCGACCCGGTCTCGGACAGCGACCCCATCGTGGACTCGACGCTGCCGGACGGCTCGCGTATCAACATCATCTACAGCGACGACGTCTCCCTGAAGGGGCCGTCGCTGACCATCCGCCAGGGCGACGAGGTGCCGCTGTCGGTCGGGCAGATCACCGACTGGGGGACGCTGTCGCCGGAGCTGGCGGCGTACCTCTGGCTCTGCCTGGAGAACGAGCAGACGGTCTTCGTCGTGGGGGAGACGGCGTCCGGGAAGACGACGACGCTGAACGCGATTATGTCGTTCATCCCGCGGGACTCGAAGATCTACACCGCGGAGGACACCGCGGAGGTGCTGCCGCCCCACGACACCTGGCAGCAGCTGCTGACCCGCGAGGGCCAGGGCGAGAACTCCGCGGACGTGGACATGTTCGACCTGGTCGCGGCGGCGCTGCGCTCCCGGCCGGACTACATCATCGTCGGTGAGGTGCGCGGCGAGGAGGGCCGGATGGCGTTCCAGGCCGCCCAGACCGGCCACCCCGTGATGTTGACGTTCCACGCCAGCGACATCGTCTCGATGATCCAGCGGTTCACCGGCGAACCGATCAACGTCCCGGAGACGTTCATGGACAACGCCGACGTCGCGCTGTTCCAGAACCGCGTGAAGCAGGGCGACGACGTGTTGCGCCGCGTCACCTCGGTCCAGGAGATCGAGGGGTACTCCAAGGAGATGGGCGGGGTCGTGACCCGGCAGGCGTTCTACTGGGACCCCGTGGAGGACGAGATCGTCTTCCAGGGTCGGAACAACTCCTACGTGCTCGAAGAACAGATCGCGACCCTGCTGGGGTACGCCGACACCCGCGAGATCTACGACGAACTGGACTTCCGCGCGGACGTCGTCGAGCGCATCATCCAGGAGGACCTCGTCGGCTACCACGAGTTCAACGAGACCGTCGAGGCGTTCCAGCGGGACGGCGTCGAGGGGCTGCCGTTCACGATCACGCGCGGGTTCTAGCATGTCCGCCGAGGACGTCGACGCCGAGTCGGCCGACGCGACCGTCCGGTCGATAGACGACCTCGAACTGGGGGACCTCGTGGAGTCGGTGGTGGACGCCTACGGGCAACTGTCGATGCCGGCGTTCACGTACGTGCTGGTGGCCGTGGTGCCGTCGGTGGTGTTCTTCGGGCTGACGGTCGCGGTCGTCTTCCTCGCGGACCTGCCGCCGTTCCTCGCGGTGCCGGTCCCGATGCTGGGCGCCCTCGGCGTCGTCACCGCGGTCCTATACCCGAAGATCAAACTCGACCAGCGGAAGACGCGGATGGAGAACCGCTTCCACCTGTTCGTCACCCACATGACGGTGCTGTCGACGACGAACATCGACCGCGTGGAGGTGTTCCGGCGGATGGGCAACGAGGTGGAGTACGGGCCGCTCGCGGAGGAGTCCCGCCGGATCGTCCAGCTCATCGACTCCTGGAACCAGAGCCTCGACGACGCGTGCCGGATGCGCGCGGAGAAGGTCCCCAGCGACCTCGTCGCCGACTTCCTCGACCGGCTCGCGTACACCATCAACTCCGGGGAGAGCCTGGAGTCGTACCTGGTCTCCGAGCAGGACGCCATCGTCCAGAACTACGCGACCGTCTACGAGGGACAGCTGGACAACCTCCAGGTGATGAAGGACCTCTACCTGTCGATGGTGCTGTCCGTGACGTTCGCGCTCGTGTTCGCGACCGTCCTCCCCATCCTCTCCGGGACGGACCCGACGATGACGGTGTCCTCCGTCGTGGTGCTGTACACGTTCATCCAGATCGGGTTCCTGTACGCCATCTACACCATCGCGCCGACCGACCCCCTCTGGTACCTCCCGCCGGACCGCACGACGAGCACGGAGTGGCGGCTCCGCGCCGCGACCGTGGTCGGCGCGGGGCTGTCCCTGCTGCTCGTCGGCGTCGTGGTCGCGGTGCTGTTCGAGTGGACGAGCGTCGACCCGTCGTCGGTGCCGCTGCCGCTGTACGCGGCCGTGCCGACGACGCCGCTGCTGATCCCCGGGTTCGTCGCCCGCGTCGCCGAGGAGCGCGTGAAGGACCGCGACGACGCGTTCACGAGCTTCATCCGCGCGCTCGGCGCCAGCGAGACGGCCCGCCAGACGACGACGACGCGCGTCCTGGAGTCGCTGCGGAACAAGAACTTCGGCGCGCTCACGGACCTCGTCGACGACCTCTACAAGCGGCTGAACCTCCGCATCGACGCCGAGCGCGCGTGGCGGTACTTCACGGCGGACGCCCACTCCTACCTCGTCCAGAAGTTCAGCGAGATGTACCTCATCGGCCGCCAGATGGGCGGCGACCCGAAGCACCTCGGCGACCTCATCTCGCGGAACATGAGCGAGGTGCTCCAGCTCCGCCAGCGCCGCAACCAGGCGGTGTCGACGCTGCTTGGCGTGCTGTACGGCATCACGGCGGCGGCGACGTTCGCGTTCTTCATCGGGCTGGGCATCGTGAGCGTGCTGTCGGGGATGGGCCTGGACTTCTCGAACCCGGCGTTCGACGTCGGCCAGATCATCAACACGGACGTCTACGACATCGAACTCATCGAGTACCTGCTGGTGGTGACGATACTCGTGAACGCGTTGCTGTCCTCGCTGATGATCCGCGTGGTCGACGGCGGCCACAAGCTGAACGCGTACATCCACTTCGTCGTGCTGACGTGGATCTCGGCGGTCATCGCGTCGCTGACGATGCGGCTGGTGGAGACGCTGCTGGCGGTGTGAGCCGCCGGCGGGCGCCGGGACGCGGCCGCCGCGGAGGGGGCCACACTTATGTGTCGTAGCGCGCTACGTCCGGGACGATGAACGAGGCCGGAGGCGACGGGTACGTGTTCGCCGTCGCCAGCGGGAAGGGTGGCGTCGGGAAGTCGACGACCACGGCGAACCTCGGGGTGGCGCTGGCCGACGACGGCTTCGACGTCGCGCTGGTCGACGTCGACCTGGGGATGGCGAACCTCGCGGGCCTGCTGGGCGTCGACCCGGACGTGACGCTGCACGACGTGCTCGCGGGCGACGCGTCGCCGGCCGACGCCGCCCACGAGGCGGAGGGCCTCACGCTCGTCCCGGGGTCGACGGACCTCGAGCAGTTCGCGGAGGCGGACGCGAAGTCCCTGCACCGCGTGGCGTCGTACCTCCGCGAGCGCAACGACGTGGTGTTGCTGGACGCGGGCGCCGGCCTGAGCTACGACATCGCGATGGCGATGAGCGTCGCCGACGGCGTGCTCCTGGTGACGACCGCGGAGCTGGCGTCGCTGACGGACGCGACGAAGACCGGCCAGCTCGTCGGGAAGCTGGACAAGCCCGTGGTCGGCGCGGTGTTCACGCGCACGGGCGACGGCGGCTTCGACGACGTGGAGGGCATCGCGGCGGCGCTGGGGACGACGGACGCGGTGACGGTGAGCGTCCCCTACGACGACGCGGTGAAGCTCGCGGTCCGGAAGAGCCGGCCGGTCGCGGCGCTAGCACCGGAGAGCCCGGCGGCGCGCGCGTACGACCGGCTCGCCGCGAAGCTCGCCGACAGCGTCGGCCTCGAGCCGCCCGAGGCGGAGTCGACGGGCTTCGAGTGGGTGGACCCGGAGACCGGCGAGGAGGCGCGGGACCCCGGCCGCGACGCGGCGGACGGCCCAGTCTACGAGATTCCGCTGGCGGACCTCATCGAGGAGGCCGGCCTGGACAGCGACGACGACGCGGCCGACCGGCGCGTGAAGCTCCTCGACAGGGTGAAGTCGCGGTTCTCGTAGGGCGCGGGCGGACGGCGTCGGCGGTCACTCCGGGGTGACGATGCTGTACATGACGAAGATGTACCCGGCGGTCGTGAGGACGTAGTTCGCGGTGAGCAGCGTCCGGGTGTACCGGAAGTCGGTGACGAACGCGACGACGGTCGTGCCGATGGCGGCGGCGACGACGAGCCCGAACCCGACCGAGAGGTGCAGCATCGAGTGTCTGGCCGTGTCGCGGTACGCGCGGACCGCGAACGCGACCATGCTGAGGCCGGCGGCTGCCAGCGTCCCGCTGAAGACGAGGTAGATCGCTTCGATCGTGCGCATTGTCTCGCGTCGTTCGTCTGTTCGTCCCGCAGTTCCAGTATAAACCTGTCCCCGCGATTATTATCTCGGAGAATCGAGGCGCGTCGGGCGCCGGTGCGGCTGGTCAGCCCTCCGAGCGGAGGTCGCTCCAGACGTCGACGAGGGCGTTCTTGGCCTCGGTGCGCTCCTGGGTCTCGATCTCGGTCTCGTCGACGCCGAACTGGACGGTGAGCTCGTCGACCTGCCGGCGGTACACCTTGGTGCGGCGGCCCTCCTCGGAGAGCTCCTTGCCCTCGAGTTTGAGGAGGTCGTGGTCGCTGAGCTCCTCGATGCGGCGGTAGCTGGTGGCGATCGGGATGTCGAGTTCCTCGCTGAGTTCCTGCGCCGACTTCGGCGCGTGGGTTGCTTCGAGGATCTCGGCGTTGTACTTGTTGCCGAGCACCCGCAGCACTTCCACCGGGTCCATCGGGATGACGATAGATATGCAGCGAAAAAAGAGTGTCGGGGTCTGTGCGACCGTCGGGTAGTTGGCTCGCTGTCAGATGTCGGAGTGTTCCCGCGCCCTCCCCGGGGAACGCAGTACCGCGACGAGCGCCCTCCCGGCGGGGTCTGGGCCGCCACGAGGACGAAAATGGGTGGCGACGGCGCGGCGGAGCACGCCGGTGTGCCGAGTCGGTCACCGACCGTCGTACGTGACCCCTGTATGTCACTATCGGCGGGTTCTGCAGTCCAAACGCTTAATCCGGTCGGCGGCAGAGACGCCGGTATGACAGAGGAGACGGACGTCCTGGAGTTCTCGCTGGGCGACGACCGGTTCTGCATCGACATCGCGCACGTCGACGAGATCGTCGACGCCACCGGGGACGTCACCCAGATCCCGAACGCGGACGACCACGTCGTGGGCGTCGTCGACCTCCGCGGCGAGACCACGACCGTCGTGGACCCGCGCGTCCGCCTCGACGTCGGCGGCGACGCAGACGGCGACCGCATCGTGGTCCTCTCCGAGCACGACGCCACCGGCCTCCTCGTCGACGACGTCCACGAGGTCGAGGGCGCCGACCCGGACGCCGTCGACGAGTCGGCGGCCTCGGCGACGACCCGCGGCGTCGTCCGCCGCGACGACCGCTTCGTCGTCTGGGTCGACCCGGACGCGCTCGTCTGAGCGGCCCGCCGCCGGGCCAACCTAGTCCAGGAGCGCGTCGACGTCGGCGTGGTCGTGGAGCAGTTCCTGCATGCGGTCGACGGTGCGCTCGTCGCGCACGCGCCCGCTGCGGACGAGTCCCTCCGCGCGCTCGACGGTCGTCAGCGTGTCCGACTGCACCGCCAGCACGGGGACGCCCTGTTCGGTCGCCTTCCCGAGCACCGCGCCGGACGGCCGGTGGCCGCCAGTGAGCACGAGACACGCCACGCCGGGCGCGTCGAGCGCGGCGGCCTGGACGTCCGCGCGGTCGCCGCCCGTGATGACCGCCGCGGCCTTCGTGCGGCGGAAGTGGCTGAGCGCGGCCTCCCCGCTCATCGCGCCGACGAGGAACCGCTCGACGAGCGCGTCCTCGCCGGCGCCGTCGGTCAGCACGTTCGCGCCGAGCTCCGCGGCGAGGTCCCCGACGGTGACGCCGGCGAGCTCCGGGACGCGCGGCAGCACGCCGCGCACCGGGACGCCGCGGCCGTCGAGGAACGGCGCGACGTCCGTCTCCACGTCGTCGTAGGCGTCGTCGGCGACCACGTTGAACACGACGCCCGTACAGCGGTCGCCGAGGTCGTCGGCGGCGGCCAGCACGTCGTCGACGTCCCCGGGTTCCTCGTACCGCGAGACGACCAGCGACCGGGCGTCGAGCAGGTCCGCGACCTCGGGGTCGGTGAGGTCGACGATGCCGCCCGTGGCGAGGTCGTCGGCGCCCTCGACGACCATCAGGTCCTTGTCCTCGGCGAGCCCCTCGAAGGCCTCGCGGACGCGCTCGCGGAGCTCGTCGGGGTTCTCGCGGCCGCGGATGGCGCCCTCGACGAACGTCGGCGAGTAGACGACCGGTTCGAGGTCGTGCATCTCGGCGTCGAGGCCGAGGAGTTCCCGCGCGAGCATCGGGTCGGCGTCCAGCGTCTTCCCGACGTTGCTCTGGAGGCGGGTGCCCTTCGGTTTCATGTAGCCGACGTCCGCGCCCCGCTCGGCGGCGAGGCGCGCGAGCGCGAGCGTGACGGCGGTCTTGCCGGTGCCTGCTTCGGTGGATGTGACCAGTAGCGTGTTCATAGTTCCTCGGGGTCGATGGTGAGTCGCACGTCCAGCGCCTGCACGCCGTCCGGGGTCGCCAGCAGCGGGTTCACGTCCAGTTCGAGGATGGCCGGGAAGTCCGTGACGAGCTGGCTGAGCCGCTGGACGGCCGCCGTGACCGCCGACTCGTCGGCCGGCTCGCGGCCGCGCGCGCCGCGCAGCAGCGGCGCGGAGTCGAGGTCGTCGACCATCCCGGCCGCCTCGCGCTCGGAGACGGGCGCGACGCGGACGCTCGTGTCCTCGAGCACCTCGACGAAGATGCCGCCGAGTCCGAACAGCACGAGCGGCCCGAACTGTGGGTCGCGGTTCGCGCCGAGGATGGTCTCCGTGCCGGCGTCGGTGTCCACGAGCTCCTGGACCTGGACGCCGAGGATGGTCGCGTCGGGCTGGTAGTTCCGCGCGCGCGTCACGAGGTCCTCGTAGGCGTCCCGGACCTCGTCCGGGGGGACGCCGACCTTCACGCCGCCGATGTCGGACTTGTGGAGGATGTCCGGGCTGACGATCTTCATCACGACGTCGCCGTCGATGCGACCGGCGACCCGCTCCGCGTCGGTGGGGTCGTCGACGACCTCGCCCTCGGGCGTCGGGATGCCGTACGCCTCGAGGAGGTCCATGGCCTCGACGCCGAGCCGGCGGTCGTCGCGGTCCGCCGCGGCCGCCAGGATCTCGCGAGCGCGCTCGCGGTCGACGTCGAACTCCGTCGGCGCCTCGTACTCCCTGGCCTCGACGTCGGCCTGGACGGCGAGCGCGTCGAGGCTGTGGATGGCCCGGGCCGGGTCGAAGTAGTTCGGGATGCCGGCCTCGGAGAGCGCCCGCTCGGCCGCCGCGGTGCGCTCGCCGCCCATCAGGCACGCGACCACGGGCTTGCCGTGTTCGGCCTGCGCGGCCGCGACGACGTCCGCGAGCTCCGCGAAGTCGAGGACGGCGGTCGGCGCGGACACCACGACCGCGCAGCCGACGTTGTCGTCGGCGAGGACGGTGTCGACGGCGGTCTCGAAGCGCTCGAGGTCGGCGTCGCCGATGACGTCGACGGGGTTGTAGACGTTCGCCTCCTCGGGCATCGCCGCCTCGAGGGCGTCCAGGGTGTCGTCCGTGAACGACGCCATCGACAGCCGCGAGTCGCCGACGGCGTCGGTCGCCATCACGCCCGGGCCGCCGGCGTTCGTGACGACGGCGACGTCGTCGCTGGCCGGCAGCGGCAGGCCGTCGAGGGCGCGCGCGAAGTCGAACAGCTCCTGGACGTTCTCGGCGCGGACGACGCCCGCCTGCTCGAAGCCGGCCTCGTAGGCGGCCTCGCTGCCGGCGATGGTGCCGGTGTGACTGGAGGCGGCCTGCGCGCCGGCCTCGGTGCGGCCGGACTTCACGACGACGGCCGGCGTCTCCTGGGTGACCTCGCGGGCGGTGTCGACGAACGCGCGGCCGTCCTCGATGCCCTCGAGGTAGCCGAGGACGACGCTCGTCTCGGGGTCGTCGGCCCAGAACTCGAGGAAGTCCGTCTCGTCGAGGACGGCCTTGTTCCCGAGGCTGACGACGTCCTTGAAGCCGATGCCCTGGTCGTTCGCCCAGTCCAGGACGGCCGTGATGAACGCGCCCGACTGGCTCATGAACGAGAGGTTGCCGGGGAGCGCGTTCGACGGCCCGAACGTGGCGTTCAGTCCGGTGGGCGTGGAGAGCACGCCGAGGCTGTTCGGTCCGACGAGGTCGAGGTCGTACTCGTCGGCGACCGCGGCGAGTTCCCGCTCGCGCTCGGCGCCCTCGCCGCCGGTCTCGCTGAACCCGGCCGTGATGACCACGACGCTGCGGACGCCGGCCTCGCCGGCGTCGCGGACGGCGTCGACGGCGACCGACGGCGGCACGACGACGACCGCGAGATCGACGGGGTCGGGGACGGACCCGAGGTCGGGGTAGCAGTCGTACCCGAGCACGCTGTCTCGCTTCGGGTTGACCGCGACCACGTCGCCGTCGAACTCGGCGAGGTTCGCGACGATGGCGCGGCCGATGGCGCCCTCGCGTTCGGTCGCGCCGACGACGGCGACGCGGTCCGGCGCGAACAGTCCACCGGCGTCGTCTTGTGACGTCACAGTTCGAACGTCGGCCGTCTCCGACATAAATCCGGCCTCGACTTCCCGGCCGGGGGGAACGGCGCGCGCCGCCCACTCCGAAGTCAAAGGGAGCGAGTCCTGCTGTCTGCCCCGAGGCCCGGGGAACGAGTCCTGCTGTCTGCCCCGAGGCCCGGGGACGAGTCCTGCCGTCCGCCGCGGACTCGCGACGGCCGAGTCAGTTGTGGCGCTGGTAGGCGAGGATGCCGCCGACGGCGCCGAGGACGACCGGGTAGGCGAGGCCGGCGACGGCGACGAGCTGCGGGAAGCTCCCGGGGAACTGCAGGGACACCGCGAGCGCGGGGTCGCCGCTGGCGTCCGCGAACGCCTCGAGGACCGCGGTCAGCGCGGACTGCGCGGCGAGGACGCTGACGGCGTAGCCGACGACCACGCTGGACCCGCGAACGGCGGCGGCCCTCGCGTCGGGGAGGCGGCGGTCGGCCGCGAGTTCTCGGCCCCGCCACAGCAGGACGAAGGCCGGGACGACGTAGTAGGCCTCCCCGGGGAGGGACAGCGACGCGCCGCTGGAGAAGACGGTCTCGACGGAGACGGCGCCGTAGTGGGCGGCGTACGCCCACTCGAGCGCCCCGGCGAGCAGGAGCGGGAACTCCACGCTCCCCCCGGCTTTCGTCACCTCCAGGTAGAGCAGGCCGACCATCGCCGCGTAGGTACCCAGGAAGGCCGCGACGCCCTTCACGAAGCCGTTGATGGGGTCGAAGTACTCGCTCGGTTGGGTACTGCGAACGTCCGCGCGTGGCTGTGACATGGGCTACGATGGCAACCGCCTGCCATAAAGTCGGGGGTGGCGGCGAGCTACTCTCCCGACCCGGCGTCGCCGGTCGCCGCGATGCGGTCCTCGTACTTCGCGAGCGCGGCCTCGAGGGCGGCGTCCGCGTCGTAGTCGAGTTCGTCCGCGAGCGCGAGCAGGCAGAACAGGGCGTCGCCGAGCTCGTCGCGGTCGACGTCCGCGCCGCCGGCGGCCCCGTAGTCGGTGGTCTCGTTGACGTTCTTCGCGAGCTCGCCGACCTCGCTGGCGAGGTCGAGCACGCGGTTGGCCGGCGGCGCGTGGAGGTCGTGGGCGTCGAGGAACGCGGCGACGCGGGCTTGCTGGTCCATGTGCGTGCCTCGACTGCGCCCCCAATCAACCCCGTGGTTTAGGCTATCCAAAAATATTTTTCTCGAATCGTGAACTTCATTTGCCGGACGTCCGTAGTCGGCGCATGGACTTCGCCGCGGCGCTCGCGTTCGTGTTCCTCGCGGGGCTGGTCACCGACCTCGCCACCGGCCTCGGCGCGCTCCCGTTCTTCTTCGTCGACGACGTCAGCGACCGCTGGCGGGTCGCACTCTGGGGGCTCGCCTCGGGCATCATGCTCGCCGCCTCCGGCTTCGGCCTGTTCCGCGAGGGCCTCGCGTACGGCTCCGTCCTCGAGATCGGCGGCGGCGCCGCCGTCGGCGTCCTCCTGGTCCTCGCCGCGCGCCGCGTCGTCGACAACCACGAGTTCGCGCCCCGCGAGATCGCCGAAGCCGACTTCGAGAAGCTCGTGCTCATCGCGGGCGTGCTCACCGTCCACTCGTTCCCCGAGGGCGTCGCCGTCGGCGTCTCCTTCGCCGAGCTCGGCTTCGAGGGCGGTATCCCGATCCTCGGGTTCTCGGTCCCGCTGCTGGCGGTGTTCATGACCGTCGCCATCTCCATCCACAACGTCCCCGAGGGCCTGGCGGTCTCCATCCCGCTCCACGAGCACGGCGCGCGCCGCTGGAAGCTCGTCGGCGTCGCCGTCTTCACCAGCGTCCCCCAGCCCATCGGCGCCGTCCTCGCGTTCGCGTTCGTCCAGCTCGCGCGCCCCCTGCTCCCCATCGGCTTCGGGTTCGCCGGCGGCGCGATGGTCTACCTCGTCCTCTCGGAGTTCATCCCGGAGGCCCGCGAGGTCGGCGACCGCCTCCCGAACGGCGGCCGCCGCGAGCTCTGGACGGGACTGCTCGTCGGCGCGGTCGGCATGGTGCCGCTGCTGTTCGTCGCGTAAGCGATTTGGTCGCGCGCGACGACGCAGGGCCCGTGACCGACCACGGCGACCGCTGGCTGGCCGCCTGGAGTCTCGGCTACGCCACCGTCGGCGCCGCGTCCGTCCTCGTGCCGCTGTACGCCATCGAACTCGGCGCTGGCGCGCTCGTCGTCGCCGTCGTCGGCGCCACCGCCGCGTCCGCCGGCATCCCCGGCGCGCTCCTCTGGGGGCGGCTCGCCGCTCGCAGCGGCCGCTACCGGCCGTTCCTGCTCGCCAGCCTCGCGCTCTCCGCAGCGGCGTTCGCCGCGCTCCCGTTCGCCGACTCGCTGGCCGGCGTCGTCGCCGCGAACGCCGCGCTCCTGTTCGGCGTCTCCGCGGCCGCCCCGGTGCTCGCACTGCTCGTCGTCGCCGGCCACCCGGACAGCGAGTGGGAGCGCCGCGTCGGCGCGCTGAACGCCTGGCAGGGGTACGGCTGGCTCGGCGGCCTCCTCGCCGGCGCCGCGTGGACCGCCGTCGGCACCCGCTACACCTCCGAGCTCGCCGCCCACCGGTGGTTCTTCGCCGCCTCGGCCGCCTCCTGTGCGGTCGCGACGCTGCTCGCGTGGGCCTGGCTGCCCGGCCGCCCGGACGTCTCCTCCGCGCGGTTCGGTCGCGCCGGCGACGCCATCGAGGGACTGCAGCGCGGCGCCGGCCGCGGCCTCCGGCTGTCGCCGTTCTCCGGCCTGCGGTCGTTCTGGGCGCTCCGGCGGCTCGACCCGCGCGTGCTCGCGGCACGCCTGACGCCCCCGCTGGCCGGCTACCTCGCCGCCGCCGCGCTGTTCTTCGCGGGCTTCGCGGCGTTCTTCGGGCCGCTGCCCGCCTACCTGGCCGGCGACCAGGCGCTCGGCAGCGACCGCGTGTTCGCGCTGTTCGTCGTCTCGAGCGCCGCCTCGGCCGCCGCGTACGGCCCCGCCGGCCGCGTCGCCGCGGCGCGGACGCCGCAGTCCGCGCTGACCGCCGCGCTCGCCGTGCGCACCGCGACGTTCCCGGGCGTCGCGTTCGTCGCCGTCCTCGGCGCGCTCGCGTTCCCGGGGTTCGTCGCGGCGTTCGTCGTGCTCGGCCTGACGTGGGCGGTGGTCGCCGTCGCCGGCACCAGCATCGTCGCGCGCCTCGCGCCGCCGGCCATCAGGGGCGACGCGCTCGGCGCGTACGCGGCGCTCGGCGGCCTCGGCACTGCCGCCGGGAGCGTGCTCGGCGGCGCGCTCGCGTCCGCGCACGGCTACGTGGTCGCGTTCGTCGCCGCGAGCGCACTCGTGCTCGCGGGGCTGGCCGTCGCCGCGCTAGCGCCCCAGTCGACGCCCGTCCCGGGGGGCGCGGATGGCCACCGGTCGTGACCGCGCGCAGCGACCGCAGGAGAGCCCAGCGGCCCCGTGGCGGCCCGCCGGTGCGAGACCGCGAAGCGACCTCCCGTAAATACGCCTTATACTGATAATCCGTGCCCTCACCGGCCTCCGGGGACAACGTTCGACCGACGATGACGACCCACCACTCGGCGACCACGGACAGCACGCGCGTCGACCAGACAGAACTGACCCAGTACCTCCCCGCGATGCCGTCGGCGGCCCTGATCGAGTTCGGCCGCCGCGCCGCCAGCGCGCTGAACCAGTACGAGTGAGCGACCGGCCGCCGCGTGGTGCACTCGTGCGTACCAGTATAGGGGCCGGGCCTGTACGGGCGGCGGTCCGAGGCGAGCGTTCACGACGGCGAAGCACACTCTCTCGCGCGCCGAACCTTTGATACGCGGGCGCCGCGAACCCTCCCGCATCGCGCCGGGAACGGAGCGGGACCCATGAGCGACATCACAGCAACCCTCCGGGTCAGTTCGCCGGATCTCGCGTTGACCGCGACCGTCGCCCACGACGACGCCGCGACGGTCCGGCCGGTCTCCGGGAGGGGGACCGTCCCGAACCTCGGCACGCACCTGTTCACCGTCCAGACGGACGATTTCGACCGCTTCGAGGCGGGCCTGGACAGCGACGCGACGATCGACGCCTACGAGCGCGTCCTCGAGGACGACGGCGAGGCCGTCTACAGCTTCGAGTACGCGGCCGGGGCGACCGCGTTCTCGGCCGCGGTCTCGGACGCGAACGGCGTCTCCCTCGACTGGACCAACGAGGACGACGCGTCATGGACGGTGCGCGTCTGGCTCCCCGACAGGGCGGCACTGGCCTCCCTGTGGGAGTACGCGACCGAACGCGGCATCGAGTTCTCCCTCCAGCGAGTGCGCGACGACGCGAGCCCCGCCGAGACCGGCGTCGGGCTGACCGACGACCAGGAGGAGGCGATACTGCTCGCCCTCGAGATGGGGTACTTCGAGGAGCCGCGGGCGGCGACACTCAGGGAGGTCGCGGCCGAACTCGGCATCTCCCAGCCGGCCGCCGGCGGACTCCTCCGCCGGGGAATCAGGCGACTGATCGTCTCGACGGTCGCAGGCGACGGCGACGGCGTCGGCGACGAACGGTGAACCCTACGCGGCGGGCGAACAGCGGCCGCGACGAAGAGTGAAGCGGACGCTGAGGGCGAACAGCGGCCGCGACGAACGGAGAAGAGCACACCGGGGCCGCGCGGGCGCGCCGGTTACAGGACGATGGACTTCTGGCGGACGAACTCGCGGATGGTCTTGTCGATGCCCTCGCGGCCGATGCCGGAGTCCTCGTTGCCGCCGAACGGGATGTCGCCGAGGCCGTGGCTGGGCGCGCCGTTGACGCGGACCGCGCCCGCGTCGATGCGGTCGGCCGTGCGCAGCGCGCGGTCGTAGTCGGCCGTGAACACGCACGCGTCGAGCGCGAGGTCCGAGCCGTTCGCGATCTCGACCGCCTCGCGCTCGTCAGCGAACGTCGTCACGGCGCAGACGGGTCCGAACTGCTCCTCGTCGACGATGCGGGCCTCCCGGGGCACGTCGGCGAGCAGCGTCGGCTCGAAGACGTGGACGCCGTCGCCGTCCTCGTAGCGGTCGCCGCCCGTCACGACGCGCGCGCCGCGGTCGACGGCGTCGTCGACGAGCTCCTGCACCCAGTCGGCCTGCTCGGCGCTGATGAGCGGCCCGAGGTCCGTGTCCTCCTCGAAGAGGTCGCCGAGCACCCACTCGCTCATCCCCGCCTCGATGCGCTCGACGAGGTCGTCGTGGACGGACTCGTGGGCGAGCACGCGCGAGACGGCCGAGCAGCGCTGACCGGCGTACTTCAGCGACCCCTTCGCGGCAGCGGCGGCGGCCTCCTCGAGGTCGGCGTCCTCGAAGACGACGGCGGGCGCGTTCCCGCCGAGCTCCATGTGGAGGTTCACCATCCCGGACTGGGAGGCGACGTGTTTGCCGGCGCCCGAGGACCCGGTCATCGCGATGGCGTTCACGCGGTCGTCCCCCGAGAGCGTGTCGCCGATCTCGCTGGCCTGGCCCGGCACGAAGTTGAACGCGCCGTCCGGCAGACCGACGTCCGCGACGATCTCGGCGAGGATGGCGGCGCTCACGGGCGTCTTGCTCGCGGGCTTCAGCAGCACCGCGTTGCCGGCGGCGAGCGCGGGCGCGACCTGGAGCGCGGTGGTCGCCAGCGGGTAGTTGTACGGCGTGATGCACAGCACCGCGCCGACCGGCTCGGGCTTGACGATGGCCTGCCAGCCCTCGTGGCCGCTCGTTGTGCCCTGGCGGTACTCGCCTTTCAGGTGGCGGATCTCCCCGATCGCGCGCTCGAAGCGCTCGGCGGCGCTCTCGACCTCGCCGCGCGCGCTGGATATCGGTTTGCCGGCCTCGCGGACGACGACCTCGGCGAGTTCCTCCTCGCGCTCGCGCAGGCCGTCGGCGACGGCCTGGAGCCACTCGCAGCGCTGTGGAATCGTCGTCTCGCGGAGCGTCGGCTTCGCCGCCTCCGCGGCGGCGAGCGCGCGCTCGGCGTGTGCTTCGTCCGCCGCGGCCACGTCCGCGAACGTGCCGCCGTCGGCGAGGTCGGTGACGGAGAAGGTGTCCGGGCCCGACACCCACTCGCCGCCGACGTACAGCCGCTCGCGGCGACGCATGGCCTCTTGTCCCATGGCCTCCCCTTCGGACGCCTGCGGTATAGAGTTTACTCACAACTGGATAAAGTCTACCGCCCGGGCGCGGCGCCGCGGCGGCGACCGCTCGCGGGGGTTTTTTGACGGCGCGACTCGCACGTCGGCGCGTGCCAGCGCCGACCGTCGCCGCCTGCCAGACAACCGTCGCCGACCTCGACCCGCACGCGAACCTCGCCACCGTCGGCGAGCGCCTCGCCGCCCTCCCGGAGCGCGTCGACGTCGCGCTGTTCCCCGAGTACGCGCTCACCGGCTTCGTCGCCGACGACCGCGTCCGCGACGCCGCGCTCGCCCGGGACGGGCCCGAGCTCGACCGGCTCGCAGCGTCCGCCAGCGACTACGACACCGCCGTCCTCGCCGGCTACGTCGAGGCCGCGGACGGCGACTACTACAACACCGCCGTCTACGTCGCGCCGGACGGCGACCGCACCCACTACCGCAAGCGGAACCTCTGGGGCGGCGAAGCCGACGTCCTCACCGCCGGCGAGGACGCTGTGACCGTCGACGCGCCCGTCGGCGAGGCCGGCGTCGTCACGTGCTACGACCTGAACTTCGTCGACGTCAGCGCCGAGTTCGCCGAGCGGCGCGTCGACGCGCTGTTCGTCGTCGGCGCGTGGCCTGGCGCGTACAGCGAGAACTGGCGGCTCCTCCTGCGCGCTCGCGCCCTCGACGGCGTCCGGTGGGTCGTCGGCTGCGGCCGCACGGGCGACCGCGACCTCCCGGACAGCGAGCCGGTCACGTACGCCGGCCGGTCGGCGGTCGTCCGGCCGGACGGCACGGTCAGTCACGCGCTCGACCGCGACGAGCGCAGCCTCGTCGCCGACCTCGACCCCGAGATCCTGGAGGAGCAGCGCTCGTTCGTCCCCGTGTTCGCGGACGAGTGAGCCCGCTTCGGGCGCGACCCTCGCCTACAGCGCGTCGAGCTCGCTGGCGCGCTCGTGGACGGCCGACGACGCACACCCGGCGGGCGTCTTCAGCGCCTTCATCCCGATGGGCGTCCCCGCGCGCTTCCCCGCGACGCGGAGCGCGGCCGCCGCCCACGCGGCCGGCGCCTCGTCGACGTCGCGGCCGTCAGCGGCGACCGCGAGCAGCTCCTTCGCGCTCGAGGCCACGTACGACGACGCCGGCAGGTACTCGCAGTACCAGTCCACCGCCTCCTCGGCCGTCGCCGGCGGCGGGTTCCGCTCGCGCAGCACCTCGCGTTGCTCCTGGTACCGGTTCCGGATGGTGACGTGCGTGACGTCCGCGAGGTCCGTGAGCGTGTCCTGGCGGACGGGCAGGTCCGCCTCCACGGCCGCGTTGTAGATGGCCGCCGCCGCCCAGCCGCTCGGGGACTTCCCGCCGGCGATGCCGGCGTCCTCGCAGTACGCGACGACGTCGCGGGCGCGCTCGGCGACCGACTCGGGGAGGCCGAGCTCCTCGGCGTACCGGTCGACGTACTGCGTGGCGTCCGCGAACCCCGAGAGGTCGATGCCGAGCTCGTTCGTCACCGCCTTCGCGCGCCGCAGCAACTGCGTGCGGTCGACGCCGGTCGCCTCCACCACCTCGTCGACGGTCCGCGGGACGCGCTCGACCTTGCAGGCGACGTAGAGGCACGCCGCCGCGGCCGTCGAGACGTCGTGGCCGTGCGTCGGCCGCTGGTCCCGGTGTCGCCGGTACACCGCCGCGGCCGTCTCCGTCGTCGCTGCCGGGACGCCGAGCTCCCGGGCGGCGTCCTCGATCAGGTCGAGCGCCTCGACGACCGTGCGCGACTCGACGCTCGTCTCGTCCGTCGTCATCTACTCGTCCCCGAGTGTGGGATGCGGGGACAAATAACTCGGGGTTCGGTATCTCCGCACGCGTCCTCCCGTTCCGGTCCGGCGAGCCCCATTCCGTGCTGTCGGTCGCACTCCGACGAGCCCCACTACGCGCTGCCGGCCGTCGCGGCCGCGGTCCCGTCGCCGGTGCTCGCGACAGTCGTGGCCGTCGTGTCGGCGTCCACCGCGAGTTCGAGTGCGGTCTCCGCGCTGTCGGCCGCCGTCGATGCCGACTCGAGGGCGGCCGCCGCGTGCTCGCTGGCGGCCGCCTCGTCGCCCTCGTCGAGCGCCGCCCGCGCGGCGGCCAGCGAGGCCGCTGCGTCGGCGAGTTCGGCGTCCGCGGTCGCCAGCGCGGTCGCCGCCTCCGCGTCGGTCTCGCTCACCTCGTCGTCGGCGCGCTCGACGTCGTCGCGAGCGCCATCGACCGCCGCCTCGGCGCGGTCGACGGCGGCAGCCGCGTCGCCGTCCGCAGTGGCGTTCTCGTCCGCTTTCTCGCCGTCGGTACCACCGAGGGCGACGTCGACGCCGGCGACGGTGCGCGCCGTCGCTGCGACCTCCGGGCCGCTCGCGTTCGCCGCGTGCTGCCGCAGCGTCCGGATGCGGTCGACGCTCACGCCCGCCGCGTCGAGCGCGTCCGCCGGGAGCCCGCTGGACGCGTCCGCCGCGCTGTCCGCGAGCCGCTGGACGGAGCGTGCTTCGGCGTTCAGCGACGCCATCCGCGCGGCGAACGCGCCACCGCTCAGGGAGCCGTTCCGGTGCGCCTCGCGGAGGCTGTCGCGGCGCTCCCGGAGCTCCGCGAGCCGGTCCCGGAGGTCCGTCGTGGTCGCCGCGACCACCGCCGCCTTCGCGTCGCTCGAGGCCGCGTTCGCGACGCGGACGCCGAACGCGCGCCGCTGGACCTCGCCGTCCAGTTCAGCCCGCTGGACGCCCACGACGCCGCTCAACCGGGCGCCGGGCGGGACCGAGGAGTTGTTGGTCGCCTCCTCGGACCGGTCGCCTGTCGCCGCCGTCGAGTGGCCGTCGGTCGCTGCCGCCGAGTGGCCGTCCGTCGCGCCACCGGTCTGGCTCGCCGCACCGCTGGACTGGCTCGCCGCTCCGTCCTCTGCGAGCGACGCCGTTCCACCGACGTCCGCCCCGACGGAGGCGGCGGCCCCGAACGGGACCACGGCCGCCGCGAGGACGACGAGTGCCGCGACGCCGAGCGTGGTGTGCCTCATGACGGGCGTCGCTACCGGCCGCGGACGCATAAACGGTCCACGCTCTCACGGCCGATTAAGCACAGTTAACACGATTTCTAGGCGGATTACGGCGGTCTCGGCGGCTGTTCCCCGAACTGCAGCGCTCCGGCGCAGAGCGACGGGGCCTGGGCGGGCGACGCGCCGGCGCTCGCAGCGGCACGCGCCGGTAGCGACGCTCCGGGACGCGCGGTCGGGGCACCGACGCTCCGGGACGCGCGGTCGGGGCACCGACGCTCCGGGACGCGCGGTCGGGGCACCGACGCTCCGGGACGCTCGGCCGGCGCAACGACTTTCCCGGGGTTGGGCGTACGCGCGTCCGTGAACGTCACGAACGTCCTCCCGAAGGACGCCATCCCGAGCATCGACGACCCCGAGTTCGGGGTCGACTACCTCGGCGACGCGGACGACGACGCCGTCGTCCTCGGCGACGACCCGCCGAAGGCGTACCCGGTCCGGGTCCTGAACTTCCACGAGATCGTCAACGGCGTCGTCGACGGAACGCCGGTCGCGGTGACGTGGTGTCCGCTCTGCGGGAGCGCGGTGGCCTACGAGCGCCGCGTCGACGGCCGGACGCTCGAGTTCGGCGTCTCCGGGAAGCTCGCGGACGACGACCTCGTGATGTACGACCGCGAGACCGGCAGCGAGTGGAAGCAGTCCCTCGGCGCGTGCATCGCCGGCGAACTCGAGGGCGCCGAGCTCACCGTCCTCCCGGCGAGCGTGACGAGCGTCGGCGCGTTCCGCGACCGCCACCCGGACGGCGTCGTCCTCCAGCCCGCGGACGCGGAGAGCGAGGCCGCCAGCGACACCGACGACCCGGCGCCCGTCGACTACGGGGACGACCCCTACGAGTCGTACTTCGACCGCGAGGGCTTCGGGCTGGCGGCACACCGCGGCGTCGACGGCGGCCGCTCGTGGGACCGCGGCGACGACCTGGACGCGAAGACGGTCGTGCTGGGCCTCGAACGCGGCGGCGACGCGCTCGGTTTCCCCGTCTCGCGGGTCGCCGACGCCGGCGGGGTCGCGACCGCCGCCGTCGGCGGCGAGCCCGCCGTGGTGTTCGCCACGGCGGACGGCGTCCACGCGTTCGCGGACCCTGGCTACGAGTTCGCGCCGACCGAGGACGGCTTCGAGGCCGACGGCGCGACGTGGAACGGTGCGACCGGCGAGAGCGCCGACGGCCGCAGCCTCGAGCGCCTGCCCGCGCGCCGCCTGTTCGCGTTCGCGTGGCAGGACGACCACGGCGCGGACGCCTTCTGGTCGCCGTAACCCCGGTCGCCCCCTCGGCCACGTGGTTTTACCCAGCGCGACGCCGTACCCTCGAGTATGCCCGAGACGTACGTCGACACCGAGGTCGAGGTCGAAGTGGACTCAACCGAACTCGAGGTCGAGGCCGGCGACGAGGACGAGTTCGAGGCGGAACTGGAAGCGCCCGGGCTCACCATCGAGGTCGAGGCCGAGATCGCCGTGGCCGAGGGCGACGACGATGCGGACTCAGACGAGGACGAGGAGCGCTACGAGGCCGACGAGGACGACGAACGCCACGAACCCGACGAGAACGAGGAGAACCACGAGACCGGAGACGACGGGGAGCGCCACGAGACCGGAGCCGACGACGCGTCCGGGGGCGGCGAGTACGCGGACCCGGAAGCCGAGGGGATGGAGGCGGCACCGGACGCGGACGAGGTCGGCGACCTCGACGAGTCTGCCCTCGAGGACTAGAGCTCCAGCCAGCGCGTGGAAAGCGACTCGTCGGGGAGGTGCCAGCGCTGGCGCGGGTCGTCGTCGCCGGCGACCTCCACGACCGCGTCGAACTGCGAGAGCACGCCCTCGACGGCGATGCCGGGGACGTGCGTTCCGACGTGCACGTGCGCGATGCCGTCCGCGTCCGTCACTGCGGCGCGCAGCGACTTCGTGAACTCGAGGACGGACAGCAGGTCGTCGGCGGCGAGCAGTTCGCCGAGGGCGTCCACGCAGACGCGCAACTGTCCGGCGTCGTAGCCGTCGCGTGGCGCGAGCGCGTCGACCTCCGACTCGACCGTCGCCGCGAGGGTCTCGAGGTCGCCGCGGACGGTGGTCGTCGGCACGTCCGGGTCGCCGGTGCCGGCCGCGGCGACGGCGCCCCGCGCCGCGGTGCGGTAGCCGACGACGCGCCGGTCGCCGCTAGCGCGGTCGGTCGCCCGGACGCCGGGGTGGCCCTGGCCGGTGCCGTCCGTCGAGACGAACAGGCGGCGCCGGTCGACTGCTGGGTCGTCGCCGAGCAGTCGCCGACACCCGGCGTGGCTGGCGTCGTCGTCTGCCGACTCGAGGACGAGGAGCACGCAGCCGTCGCGCTCGAGGTCCGCGAGCGCGTCGGTGAACGTCTCGGGGTCGTCCACCCAGCCCCGCTCGTGGGAAACGTCTGACATTGCTACGTCGACCCACAGGCACCGAGGTGATAAATATTCTGGAAGAACGCCGCTTGATAAACTCCCGCCGCGAGTGCACAGAGCCGGCAAGCACCCCCTGGTCCGGGCGGCATAAGCCCCGGCGGCGGGTAGGCTCCGGGGATGACCACCGACGTGTTCTCGCCGCTCGAGGTGCGGTCGACGACCGCGCGGAACCGCATCGCCGTCTCCCCGATGTGCCAGTACTCCTGCGACGACCGGGACGGCCTCCCGACCGACTGGCACCGCGTCCACCTCGGGTCCCGCGCCGTCGGCGGCGCCGGCGTCGTGCTGACCGAGGCCACCGCGGTCGAACCGCGCGGCCGCATCACGCCAGAGGACCTCGGCATCTGGAGCGACGACCACCGCGACGCGCTCGCGCCCATCGCGGAGTTCGTGAAGGCCCAGGGCGCGACGCCTGGCATCCAGCTCGCGCACGCCGGCCGGAAGGCCTCCAAGACCCGCCCCTGGGAGGGCAGCGAGCCGCTCCAGCCCGACGAGGGCGGCTGGGAGACCGTCGCGCCGAGCGCCGTCCCCTACCCCTACGAGGGCGACCCGCCGGCCACGAGGCGCCTCGACCGGGACGGCGTCGCCGCGGTCGTCGAGTCGTTCCGCGAGGGCGCCCGGCGCGCCCGCGAGGCCGGCTTCGAGATCGCCGAGGTGCACGCCGCGCACGGCTACCTCCTCCACGAGTTCCTCTCCCCGGTCGCGAACCGCCGCGAGGACGAGTACGGCGGCAGCTTCGAGAACCGGACGCGGCTCGTCCGGGAGGTCACCGAGGCCGCCCGCGGGGAGATGGGCGACCGCGCGGTGTTCGTCCGCATCTCCGCGACCGACTGGCTCGACGACCGCGACGCCTGGACCGTCGACCAGTCGGTCCGCCTCGCGGACGCGCTCCACGACGCCGGCGCGGACCTCGTCGACGTCTCCTCCGGCGGCATCCACCCCGACCAGGACGTCGAGTGGGTCGGCCCGAACTACCAGCTCCGGTTCGCCGAACGCATCCGGGCCGAACGCGAGACGGACGTCGGCGTCGGCACCGTCGGCGGCATCACCACCGCCCAGCAGGCCGACGCAGTCGTGCGGAACGGCCGCGCGGACCTCGCGCTCGTCGGCCGCGAGTTCCTCCGCGACCCCTACTTCCCGCTGCACGCGGCGCGGGAACTCGGCCGCGAGGACGCCGTCGACGTCCCCGTCCAGTACGACCGCGCGTTCTGAGCGGCCGACCGCGGCACTCGTTCGCACTGCCCCGACAGCTTCAAGCGCGTCTCCGTGCGTCGTCTTCGTATGCCCGAGTTCCGTCCCGTCCCCGACGAGGACCTCGACGCCTTCCGCCGGATCGTCCGGTACGCGTTCCGGGCCGACCGCGGCCCACGGGACGACGCTGACGACGATGGCCTCCCGCCGGGCGCCGAGATAGGCGACCGGTACGGCCGCTACGACGGCGACGAACTGGTCGCCACCTGCAAGCACATCGACTTCCGGACGCGCCTGCGCGGCGACGTCCACGACCTCCACGGCCTCTCCGTGGTCGCGAGCCCGCCGGAACACCGCCGCCGGGGGCACGTCGGCGCGCTCCTCGCCGACAGCCTCGCGCAGTCCCGCGGCGAGGGCGTCCACCTCTCCGCGCTCTGGCCGTTCAAGCGGTCGTTCTACGCGAAGTACGGCTGGGCGACCGGCACGCGCGCGGTCCGCCACGAACTCGACGTCGAGGCGCTGTCGTTCGCGCCGCCCTACGACGGCGAGTTCGTCCGCCTCGACGAGGACGACTGGGAGCGCGTGGACGCCGTCCACGACGCCCACGGCGCCCGCTACGAGCTCACGATGGACCGCACCGAGGAGTGGTGGCGCAAGCGGGTGTTCGCCGGCTGGGACGACGACCCCTACGTCTACGGCTTCGAGCGCGGCGGCGACCTCGCCGCCTACCTCACGTACGACGTCCGCGACGACGACGAGCCGGCGCTGCGCGTGATGGACTGGGCGTGCGTCGACCACGACGCCCGGCTCGCCGTCCTCCGGTTCGTCGCCGACCACGACTCGCAGGTCGAGACGGCGAGCGTCTGGACCTCGCCCACCGAGGACCTCCTCGACCTCGCGCCGGACGGCGCCGACGGCGTCGACGCGACCCTCCGCCTCGGGCCGATGGTCCGCCTCGTCGACGTCGCCGACGCGCTCGAAGCGCTCTCGTACCCGGAAGAGGTGACGCTCGACGCCGTGTTCGACGTCTCCGACCCGCTCGCCGACTGGAACGACGACGCCTTCCGCGTCACCGTCTCCGGCGGCACCGCGTCAGTCGAGCGCGCCGACCGAGAGGCGGACGTCGCGCTCGGCGTCGGCGCGCTCTCCCAGCTGTCCGTCGGGTACCGGAGCGCCAGCGAACTCGAGGCCGTCGGCGACGTCGACGCCGACCCGGGCGTCGTCGACGCGCTCGACGACGCGTTCCCGGAACGACAGCCGTTCCTCCGCGAGGGGTTCTGACGCGGAGCCGAACGTTCAAGAGCGAGGCCGGGAGCAACCGCCGGCGTGACCTGACCGCCGACCGCGGGGGACGCAGGCGCACCGGACGACCGGGCCCACCGCGAGCGCCGCCCCGGAGCACAGCACACCCCCGCGGACCGCCGACCGCTGTCTGCACGCTCCTGCCATCCGGAGCCGCGCCGCGCCGCGAGCGCCCGCCTACACCGGCTCGAACCGGAAGCCGTCCCAGTCCTGGCTGTCGGGTTCGCGGATGCCGGCGCCCGGTTCGCGGAGCTGTTCGCAGTACACCGGCTCGACCTCGCTGCCGATCTCGACGCCGTCGGCCGTCGCGAGCTGGCCGAGCGCCCGCACGGCCTCCCCGCCGACGTCGAACTCCACGATGGCGAGGTGGTTCGGCTCGCGGACGCCCGGCGGCGTCGCCGTCGACGTCGTCCACGTCACGACCTCGCCGGTGCGGTCCGCGAGGTCGACGGTTCCGGTCTGTGCCTCCCCGCAGTCCGGACACCGCGTGTGTCCCGGGTAGGTGACGTGGCCGTTCGGACAGCGGTGCGCGTCGAAACTCGGAGTGTCGTCGGTCATGGCTGTTCGAGGATGGTGGTGGTGACGCAGTTCCCGAACCCGCCGACGTTGCACGCCAGCCCGACGCTGGCGTCGACCTGGCGGGCGCCCGCGTCGCCGAGCAACTGCTGGTAGATCTCGTAGACCTGTGCGACGCCGCTCGCGCCGAGCGGGTGGCCCTTCGACTTCAGTCCGCCCGAGGTGTTGATCGGGAGGTCGCCGTCGCGGTCGGTGACGCCGTCCTCGACGGCCTTCCAGCCCTCGCCCTTCTCGAAGAACCCGAGGTCCTCGCTCTGCAGGAACTCCAGGATGGTGAACATGTCGTGGAGTTCGGCGACGTCGACGTCCCCGGGGTCGCGGTCGGCCATCTCGTAGGCGTCACGCGAGGACTCGACGACGCCGCCCATCGTCGTCGGGTCCTCGCGCTCGTGGACGACGTGGGTGTCCGTCGCGCCGCCGACGCCGGACACCACGACGTAGTCGTCGGTGTACGAGTCGGCGACCGACTCCGGGCAGAACACGAGCGCCGCGCTGCCGTCCGTGATCGGGCAGAAGTCGTAGAGGCGCAGGGGGTCGGCGACGACCGGGGACTCGAGGACCGTCTCCAGGTCGACCTCCTTCCGGAACTGCGCGTGGGGGTTGTCGACGCCGTTCCGGTGGTTCTTCACCGCGACCCTCCCGAGGCTCTCCCGCGGCGCGTCGTACGCCTCGAGGTACTTGCGCGCGGTCAGCCCCGCGAAACTCGGGAGCGTGACGCCGTGCTTGTACTCCACGGGGTGGGTGAGGCTGGCGATGACGTCCGTCGCCTCGCCGGTCGTCCGGTGGGTCATCTTCTCGCCGCCGACGAGCAGGGTCAGGTCGCTGGCGCCGGAGGCGACCGACTGCCAGGCGGCGTACACGCCGGCGCCGCCGGACGCGCTGGTCTGGTCGACGCGCTGGGTGTACGCCGGCAGCGCGTCGAGGTCGTGAGCGAGCGCGTTCGGGACGCCGGTCTGTCCCTCGAACTCGCCGCTGGCCATGTTCGAGACGTAGAGGTGGTCGACGTCGCCGCCCGGGACGCCCGCGTCGTCGAGCGCGGCGTCGCCGGCCTCCGCCAGCAACTCCCGCACCCAGGCGTCGCGGTCGCCGAACTGCGTCATCGACGCACCGACGATTGCTACGCGGTCCATACGCCACGCTCGCACAGCGGGACCTTATCCCTTTCACCATCGGCAGCGGGCCGCGCCGTCAGTCCTCGACGACGAGGACGCGCAGGTCGTTGACGTTCGTCCCTGTGGGACCGGTCTCGACGAGCGCGTTCCGGCCGTCGAGGTAGCCGGTGGCGTCCCGGGCGGCGAGCGCGCGGCGCACCGCAGCGGGGTCGTTGGCGGTGTTCGCGTCGACGACGGCGCCCGCGTAGTCGGTCGGCCCGTCGACGCCGTCCGTGTCCACGCACGCGAACGCGGCGTCCCCTGGCAGTGAGGGCGCGGCGGCCAGCGCGCACGTCTGGTTCGGGCCGCCGACGCCGTCCGCGTCCCCCACCGACACGGTGAGCTCGCCGCCGGAGACGACGACGGCCGGCGGCTCGAGGGGGTTCCCGGTCTGGCGGATTTCGGCGGCGACCGCGGCGTGCGTCCGGCCGGCGGCCGCCGCGTCGCCCTCGACGCGGCCGGACAGCAGCGTCGCCTCGTAGCCGCGCTGTCGGGCGGTCTCGACGGCTGCCGCGAGCGCCGTGTGGCCGTCCGCGAGGACGTGTGCGGCGGCGCGCGCGAACGCCGGGTGGTCGGCGCCCGGGGTCTCCGGGCGGTCGCCGCGCGCGCCGGCTGCGAGGTGGTCGCGGACCGCGCCCGGGGCGTCCAAACCGTAGTCGCCGAGGACGGCGAGCGCGTCCGCGTACGTCGTCTCGTCCGGGACGGTCGGGCCGCTCGCGACTACGGAGAGGTCGTTGCCGACCACGTCGCTGACCGCGAGCGTGGCGATAGTCGCGGGCGCGAGCGCGGCGGCGAGCCGGCCGCCCTTCACGGCCGAACAGTGCTTCCGGACGGCGTTGACGGCCTGGATTGGGGCGCCCGAGTCGAGGAGCGCGTCGGTGACCCGGCGCAGGTCGTCCAGCGAGAGGTCGCCGGCGGGCGCCGGCAGCACGGCGCTGCCGCCGCCGGTGAGGACCACGAGCGCGAGCGTCTCCGACCCGCAGTCGCGCGCGGCGGCGAGCAGTCGCCGCGTCGCGTCGACGCCCCGCGCGGACGGAATCGGGTGGTCGCTCTCCAGGACCTCGACGCCCGGCACGGCGACCGGGTCGTCGGTCACGACGACGCCGCCGTCGAGGCGGTCGCCGAGCACTGCCGCGAGTTCGGCGGCGACGTGCGCCGCGGCGTTTCCGGCGCCGAACGCGACCACGCGGTCGTGGGACGCGAGGTCGTAGGCGGCGTCCACGACGTGCAGCGTGTCGCCGTCCCTGGCGACCGCGTCCGGCACGAACTCGGCGGGAGTCGCCGCCTCGACGCCCGCTTCGACGCAGGACAGCGCGGTCTCGCGAGCGGGCGTGTCGGCGAGCGCGTCGCGGGCTGCCACGTCGACCATGCCGACGCAGACGGGCGGCGGCGACAAAACCGCACGGGTCGGGACAGGCGGGGAGTCGCCGGGCCGTCTGGAAGCCAAACGTTCAATGCGGGGGCGTGCCAGGGTACGGCCGACACGCCCGATGCAACCCGACGGCCGCGACGTCGACGCCGAGGAGGTCGCCGCCCTCCGCCAGTCGGTCGACACGGAGGACGTCGACGGACTCGCCGAGCGCCTGGACAGCCCGGACCCCGACGTGCGCGCTGGCGCGGCGTGGCGGCTCGTGGAGGCCGCGGCGGAGCGCCCGACGAAGGTGCGGACGGTGCTGGGGGACGTCGTGGACGCCGTCGACGACCCGGACGTCTGGGTGCGCCGCGGGGCGACGTGGGCGCTCGCCGAGCTCGCCGACGCACAGCCGGACGCGCTCGCCGTGAGGTTCTCGGCGCTCGTCGACCTGACGCGCGCGGACGACCAGCTCGTCAGGCAGAACGGCGCGGTCGCGGTCGCCGGCGTGACGAAGGCCTACCCGGCGCGGGCGACGGCGGGGCTGTCCGCGATCGCGCCGCTCACCGACGACGAGGACCCGCTGTTGCGGCGGTACGCGAGGGAGGCCGTCGAGGAGGTGACGCGCGCCATCGCGGCGCGCGCGGACGACGCCGGCTACCCGATGGTCGTGCGCGCCCACCCCGCGTACGCGGACCTGTTCCCGGAGGGCGTCGCGGTGGTGACGGTGAACGAGGACGACGAGCGGTCGCTGCCGGTGCGGGTGTCGTTCGGCCGGGAGGCGCCGACGACCGTCAGCGAGGACCCGGACGTCGAGGGCAGCCTGGGGCCGCCCGAGTCGGTGCCGGACCCGCCGCGCGTGACTCTCGCGGAGGACGACCTGGCGCCGGACTTCACGCTCAGGGAGGGCGTGCTGACGACCGACTACCGGGCGACCGTCGACGAGGACGTCCTCGAGCACGGCCTGGCGACGGTGCGTCGGCTGCACGTCGAGGTGAGCGAGGTCGTGTCGGCGTTCGGTGACGCCGTCGAGCGCTGGCAGGCCGTCGACGGCCACGATCACGTCGCGTCCGTGCTCGGCTACGGGGCGCGGTGGCTGGCGACTCCCTACGACGACGGGGACACGCTGGCGCGGCGTCGGCCGCCGGCGACGCTCGCGGAGGCGGTCTGGGACGTGGGCGCGGTGACGAAGGCGGTTAGTCACGCGCACGCGCGGGGCGTGGTCCACGGCGGCATCTACCCGGGGGCGGTCCGGTACCTGGACACGGGCCCGGACGCGTGGGACGCGCCGGTGCTGGGGGACTGGGGGTTCGCGCACGCCGCCAGCGCCGTGCAGACCCCGCCGATTCCGGGCGGGTTCGCCGCGCCGGAACACCGGGACGCGGACGCGTACGGCCGGTTCGACCAGGCGACGGACGTGTACGGGATGGGCGCGCTCGCGTACTTCCTTCTGACCGGCGAGCCGCCGGGCGACGCCGACGGCCGGGTGCCGGCGTCGGAGCGGAATCCGGTGCTGCCGGCGGCCGTCGACGACGTCTTCGAGCGGGCGCTGGCGGCGCCGAAGGCCGAGCGGTTCGCGACGGTGCTCGACTTCCAGGCCGCCTTCGACGAGTTCGCCGGGACGCTCTCGTCGGACGCTGGGGGTGCGTCGGCGTGACGGCTGCGGACACGCTGTCGACGGTGGCGTTCACCGGGTACGGCATCGCCGTCGTCGCGGGGCTGGCGTTCACGTACTACGCGGTGCAGAACTACGCCCTCGACCGCATGGAGGGCTACGAGGACTTCTGGGGGTACCTGACGTACCTCGGGGTGGCGTTCGCGGCGTTCGGACTGGTCGGCGTCTGGGAGGTCGCTGTGGGAGGTGGGTCCGTGGTCCGGGCGTTCGCGGACCTGACGCTCCTGTTCGGCATCGCGTTCGGGGCGTTCGCGATGCGGGAGGTGTACTACAACAGCGCGCTCGCGCCGGACCCGGGCGAGGAGCGCGTCTCGCTCGACCGCCTCCGGGTCGTGGAGTTCTCGTTCGCCGCAGTCGTCGCCGTCGAGTGGGTGGTCGCCGCGTGGGTGGGGCAGTCGGCGGCGACGGTGACGCTGCGCGGCGCGGCGGCGCTGGCGTTCGCGGGCTACGGGGTGGCGTTCAGCGAGCGCCTGGAGTCCCTGGCCCGGGGGACCGCGCTGGACACGCTGCGCCGCCACCTGCTGCTGGTGCTGGTGTGTGCGACCGGCGTCGCCGTCGCGGACGTGCTCGCGCTGGTGGCGCCGGCGAGCATCGCCGAGAGCACGTTCCACGTGTTCCTCGTGCTGTTGGGCGGCCTGCTGGTGCCGCCGACGATCCGCCTCCAGCAGTCGGTGGCGGGCCGCCAGTAGGCCTCGCGGAGGGGCCTGGCGCGGGTGGGGTGCTGTCCGGACCCGAGTGCCTTAGGTCGGCCTAAACATCGACACATCTTTTAGGGCAGCCAAAAATAGTGGCGAGTAACGGATGACCCGAGACGTCTGCGTGGTCGTGCCCACGATCCGAGAGTACGAGTGCATGCGCGAGTACTTCCGGAACGCCCGCGACCACGGCTTCGACCTGGACCGCCTGTTCGTCGTCCTCGTCACCGAGGACTTCTGTGACACCGACGGGATGCGCGCGATGCTCGACGAGGAGGGCGTCGCCGGCGCCGTCTTCGACGAACGCGACCGCGAGGCGTGGTTCGACGAGCAGGGCCTCCCGGAGTACAGCCACCTGATCCCGGAGGCCAGCCACGCCCAGACGTCCTTCGGCCTGCTGTACCTGTGGGCGAACGACTTCGAGTACGGCGTGTTCATCGACGACGACACGCTCCCCCACGACGAGTGGGACTTCTTCGGCACGCACCTCGAGAACCTCGCCTACGAGGGCGAACTCGAGGCGGTGTCCAGCGACGAGCGGTGGGTGAACGTCCTCTACCAGTCGGAGACCGACCTCTACCCGCGCGGCTACCCGTACTCGGCGATGGACGAGACCGTCGAGACGGAGACGGCGGACGTCGACCGCGTCGTCGCCTCCCAGGGCCTCTGGACGAACGTCCCGGACCTCGACGCGGTCCGCATCCTGATGGACGGCGACCTCCAGGGGCAGGCCCAGACGCGGACCGGCTTCGAGGACTTCGACCGGGACTTCGTCGCGGCCGAGGGCGACTACCTCACCGTCTGCTCGATGAACCTCGCGTTCCGCCGGGAGGTCGTGCCCGCGTTCTACCAGTTCCCGATGGACGAGAACGCCTGGGACGTCGGCCGCTTCGACGACATCTGGAGCGGCGTCCTCCTGAAGCGCGCGGCCGACGTCGTCGGCGGCCAGATCTACAACGGCGCGCCGCTGTGCGAGCACAACAAGGCGCCGCGGTCGACGTTCGACGACCTCGCCAACGAGGTCGCGGGCCTCGAACTGAACGAGCACTTCTGGGAGGAGGTCGACGCCGCGACCCCGGCGGAACCGACCTACGCGGCGGTCGCGCGCGCGGTCGGCGAGCGGCTGCGGGACGGCGACTACGAGGAGTACAACAACGGCGCGTTCCTCGAGGAGTGCGGCGAGTACCTGCTCGACTGGGTGAACTGCTGTGCGGAACTGGCCGACGAGAAGGTCGCGGCGCCAGCCGACGACTGACGGCCCGGACGAGCTATCGACGGGTCCGGCCGACGACTGACGGCCCGGACGAGCTATCGACGGGTCCGGCCGACGACTGACGGTCGCGGCTACTTCTTCGGTTCGTCGGTCGCAGTGGAACCGGTAGTTATAAGAGTTTTAGGCCAACCTAATTTAGAGTATGAGAGAGCGACGGACCCAATCGCGTCGCCGATTTCTCGCGGCGGCAGGCGTAGCGTCCACGACCGCACTCGCAGGCTGCTCCGGCATCTCGGGGGTCCTCGGCGGCGGCGACGGCGAAGACGGCGAAGACGGCGAGGACGGCGAACGCCCCTCCCTCACCGACTTCCGGGGCTCCGGCGAGTACGTCGCCGACCGCCCCGCTCCCGGCGGCACCTCCGTCGAGGAGCTCCCCGACCTCGAGGGCGAACTCGCCGTCTACCTCGGCGGCGGCGAGGGCGGCCGGTACACCAACCTGATGGACCTCTTCAACCAGTACTACGACGACTTCGAGGTCACCTGGGACACGCAGCCGTCCTCCCAGCTCGCGAACACCATCGTCCAGGAACACGAGAGCGGCGCCACGCAGGCCGACGTCTTCTGGTCGGTCGACATCGGGTCGCTGGCGTACGTCAGTGAGAACGGCGCGGCCACCACGCTCTCCAGCGACACCGTCTCCCCCGCGTTCGAGCGGTACCACCCCGACGACACGTGGGTCGGCGTCGCCGGGCGCTCCCGCGCCATCCCCTACAACACCGACGAGTTCAGCGAGTCCGAGATGCCCGACAGCATCGACGCGTTCGCGACCGAGTCCCGGTTCGCGGGCAACGTCGGCTGGGCGCCCACGTACGGCGCGTTCCACGGGTTCGTCACCGCGATGCGGCACATCCGCGGCGACGACGCCACCCGCGAGTGGCTGAACGGCATGCTCGACCAGGACGTCAACCGCTACGACAACGAGTACCTCGTCGCCCAGGCGACCGCGAACGGCGAACTCGCCACCGGGTTCGCGAACCACTACTACACGATGCTCGTGCTCGCCGGCAGCGAGGACGCACCCATCGACCTCACGTTCACGAAGAACGACGCCGGCTCGCTCGTGAACGCCGCGGGCGCGTCCGTCCTCGAAGGCGCCAGCGAACCCGAACTCGGCGAGAACTTCCTCCGCCACCTGCTCTCCGCGGAGGCCCAGGAGTTCTTCGCGACCCGCGGGTTCGGCTACCCGATGATCGAGGGCGTCGAACCGGTCGGCCCGCTCCCGAAGCTGAGCGAGCTCGAACCGCCGGAGCTCGACTTCCAGAAGCTCTCGGACATCCAGCCGACCCTCGAGCTGCTGCGCGACGTCGGCATCCTCTCGTAGATGGCCGCGAGCGACCGCCTTGACCGCCTCCGAAACGACGCCACCGGCGACGCCGGCGAAGCCGCCGGCTTCTCGCTGGCCGTCACCGCGGGCGCGGTCGCCGCGGTCGTCTCCCTCCCCGTCGTCGTGTTGCTCGCCCGCGCCGCCGACTACGGCCTCGGCCACCTGCTCGGGCTCGTCACCCAGCCCAGCAGCGTCCAGGTCGCCGTCAACAGCATCGTCCTCACCGGAATCACCACCGTCGGCTGCGTCCTCGTCGGCGTTCCGCTCGCCGTGCTCACGGTCCAGACCGACCTCCCGTTCAGGCGGTTCTGGACCGTCGTCGGCGCGCTCCCGCTGGTCGTCCCCAGCTACATCGGCGCGTTCACGTTCATCGCCGCGTTCGGCCCGCGCGGCGAACTCGCCGACCTGCTCGCGCCCCTCGGCGTCGAACGCATCCCCGCCATCTACGGGCTCCACGGCGCCGCGCTCGTGCTCGTGCTGTTCACGTACCCCTACGTGTTCCTCACCACGCGGGCCGCGCTCATCTCCTTCGACGGGACGCTCGTGGAGGCCGCGCGCACGCTCAACCACTCCCGCTGGGAGTCGTTCAAGCGCGTCACCGTCCCCCAGATCCTGCCCGGCGTCACCGCCGGCACGCTGCTGGCGTCCCTGTACGCGCTCTCGGACTTCGGGACGCCGTCGCTGATGCGCTACGAGGTGTTCACCCAGCAGATCTACGTCGCCCAGCGCAGCCTCGGCGTCCCCGAGGGCTACCCGGCGATGCTGTCCCTCCAGTTGCTCGCCATCGTCGCCGTCGTGCTCGCGCTCGAGTCCCGGGTCGGCGGCTCCACGACCGCGTACATCTCCCGGGGCGCCCGCCAGCCCAACCGCATCGAACTCGGCGCCTGGAAGTGGCCGGCGCTGGCGTTCTGCTCGCTCGTCGCCGTGCTCTGCCTGGGCGTGCCGCTGGGCGTGCTCGGCTGGTGGCTGTACCGCGGCGGCGAGACCGTCTTCCAGTTCGACCCGACGGTCGCGTGGAACTCCCTGAAGGTCGCCGTCGCCGCCGCGCTCGCGGCGACGGTGCTGGCGCTGCCGGTCGCGGGCTACGGCGCGCGCTCGAGCTCGGCGCTGTCGACGGTCTTCGACCGCCTCACGTACGTCGGCTACGCGGTGCCCGGCGTCGTCATCGGGCTCGCGCTCATCTACCTCACGACCAGCGCGGACCTCCTGACGTGGTGGCTGCCGTTCGGCGAGGACGCGGTCACGGGCGTCGTCCAGTCCGTCTACAAGACGGTACCCCTGCTGGTGTTCGCGTACGTCGTCAGGTTCCTCCCGCAGGCGGTCGGCACCGTCCGGTCGTCGGTCCTCCAGGTCGACCCGAAGCTCACGGAGGCCGCGCGCACCCTCGGCCGGTCGTCGTCGGCGGCGTTCCGCGAGGTGACGCTGCCGCTGATCGCGCCGGGCGTCGCCGCTGGCGCCGCGCTCGTGTTCCTCACGACGATGAAGGAGCTTCCGGCGACGCTGCTCCTCAGTCCGATAGGCTTTGAAACCCTGGTCACGTACATCTGGCTCGTCAGAGGAGCCGGCTCGTACGGCGCGGCCGCGATCCCGGCGCTCGTGCTCGTGGGCGTGTCCGCGCTCTCGATGGTCGTCATCCTCGCCCAGGAACGATACAATGGCTGACAGCGAACTCTCGTCGGACGCGACGCCGGACCGCGAGTCGACCCCGGAGCCGGTCGGCGACGCGGCGGACGCCGTCCTCGAACTCGAGGACGTCACCAAGCAGTACGGCGCGGAGACCGCCGTCCGGGACGTCACGCTGGACGTCCGCGACGGCGAACTGCTGACGCTGCTCGGGCCCTCGGGCTGCGGGAAGACGACGACGCTGCGGCTGCTCGCCGGCCTCGAACGCCCCAGCGAGGGCTCGATCTCGCTGGCCGGCGACGTGGTCGCCGGGCCGTCGACGTACGTCGAGGCCGAGGACCGCGGCGTCGGCATCGTCTTCCAGGACTTCGCGCTGTTCCCCCACCTCTCGGTGCGGGAGAACGTCGCGTTCGGCCTCAAGGACGCCGACGGCGAGACGACCGAAGACCGGGTCGACGAGCTGCTCGACCTCGTGGACATGCCCGGGATGGGCGACCGGTCGCCCGACCAGCTGTCGGGCGGCCAGCAGCAACGCGTCGCGCTCGCGCGCAGCCTCGCGCCCGAACCGGACATCCTCCTGCTGGACGAGCCCTTCTCGAACCTCGACGTCCGCCTGCGCGTGGAGATGCGCGAGGAGGTCCGCCGCATCCTCAAGGCGGCGGGCGTCACCGCCGTCTCCGTCACGCACGACCAGGAGGAGGCGCTTTCCATCTCGGACCGCGTCGCCGTCATGAACGACGGCCGCCTCGAACAGGTCGGCGACCCGGAGGCCGTCTTCGAGCACCCCGAGTCGCGGTTCGTCGCGTCGTTCCTCGGGCAGGCCGGGTTCCTGTCGGCGCGCGTCGGCGACGGCACCATCGACACCGCCATCGGGAGCTACGACCGCACCCTCCTGAAGGGGCTCTCGGACGGCTACACGGGCGCGATGGTGGACGTGCTCGTGCGGCCGGACGACCTGCGCGCGGTGCCGGCCAACGAGGCGAACGCGGACGGCGCCATCGTCCGCCGCCAGTACACCGGCCCGTCGTTCATCTACCACGTGGAACTGGACAACGGCGACGTGGTGCGCTGCCTCCACAACCACGCCGAGGACATGGACGTCGGCGAGCACGTCACCGTCGACCTGGTCTCCGACCACTCGCTGGCCTGGTACCCGACGCAGGGATGACCGCGGGCGACGGGCACTCCGTCGAGGACGCGGCCGCCGCGGGACTCGCTCGCGTGCGCGCCGCGAGCCCCGTCCCCCTCGCGCCGCTCGTCCTCGCACTCGCGGCGGCCGTCGGCGCGTACTGGCTGTCGACGACGGTCTTCCCGTACCACTCCTCGAACCACGACGAGGCCGTCTACCTCCAGCAGGCCGCGATGCTGCTCGAGGGCCGGCTGTTCCTGCGGCCGCCCGTCGACGGCGCGTTCCAGCCGTGGTTCTTCGTGGAGTCCGAGCGCGGCCTCTACGCGAAGTACTCGCCGGTCACCGCAGGGGTGTACGCGCTCGGCGAACTCGCGGGCTCGTACCGGTACGCGCTCGCCGCCGTCGCCGCCGCGAACACCGGACTGCTGTACGGCGTCGCCCGCGAGGCGTTCGACCACCGGACGGGCGTCCTCGCGGCGGCCGCGCTGCTGACGGCGCCGCTGTTCGTCGTGCAGTCGGGCGTGTTCCTGCCGTACGCGCCGACGACGATGCTGAACCTCGCGTTCGCGCTCGCGTACTTCCGCGCGGAGCGCACCGGCAGCGTCCGCTGGGCGGCCGCCGCCGGCGCGGCCGTCGGACTGGCGTTCTTCTCGCGGCCGTACACCGCGGTCCTGTTCGCGACGCCGTTCGTCGCGCACGCCGTCTGGACGCTCCGCGAGCCCCTGCGCGCGTTCGCCCGCGAGCGCGCGGTCGCCGAGCGCGCCCGGCGACGCGTCGCGACAGCGGCCCTCGGCCTCGCCGGCGTCGCGGTGACGCTCGGCTACAACGCCGTCGTCACGGGCGACCCGTTCGTGTTCCCCTACCAGGCGTTCGCGCCCCGGGACGGCCTCGGGTTCGGGCACCGCGAGATCCTCGGCTACGAGCGCGACTACGACGTCGAGCTCGCGCTCCGCGCGAACGCGCGCGTCGTCCGCCAGTTCGTCACGCAGTGGGCGCCGTTCGGCGCCCTCGGCGTCCCGCTCGCGGCGGTCGGCGCCACCGCCCGGCGACGCGACTGGCGCTGGCAGCAGGCCGTGCTCGCGGGCGTCGCGGTCAGCGTCGTCGTCGGGAACGTCTACTTCTGGGGGAACCTGAACGTCCTCGGCGACCTCGAGGACCCCACGGACGGCCTGATATCGACGCTCGGCCCGTACTACCACTACGACCTGCTCGTGCCGACGAGCGCGTTCGCGGCGGCGGGCCTGGTCGCCGCCGTCGACCGCGTGCGGCGGGTCCTCGACGGCCGCGTGACGGGCCGCCGCGCGCGCGTCGTCGCCGTCGTCGGGCTGCTCGCCGCGAGCGCGCCGCTCGGCGGCGCCGCGGCCGCGGGCGCGGAGTACCCGGTCTCCGTGAACGACGCCGTCACCGACCAGTACGAGGCCGCCTACGAGCCCTTCGAGCCGCGGCCGCCCGCGGACAGCGTCGTGTTCCTCCCCGACCAGTACGGGGACTGGCTGAACCACCCGTTCCAGCACCTCCGCAACGACCCCGGGTTCGACGGCCGGGCGGTGTACGCCCTCGAGGACCACCAGCTCGAGGTGGTGGACGCGTACCCCGGCCGCGAGTACTACCGGTACGTGTACCGCGGCGTGTGGTCGCCGTTCGTCGGCGACCCCGTCGACCCCCACCTCCAGCGCGTGCACGCGGTCCGCGGCGAGGCCGTCACCGTGGACACCGAGATGGGGCTGCCGTCGTGGACGGAGCTGGTGACGCTGACCGTGACGGTCGGCGACGAGCGCGTGAACTACGTCGTCGACGACGCCGGCGGGCGGGAGCGCGCGGCCGTCGACGTGGTCGTCCGGGACGGCCGCGTCCGGCTTGCGGGCGACGTGACGCCGACCGGCGAGCCGTCGCTCGCGGTCGAGGACGGCGACAGCGTCACCGTGGACGCGCTCGTCGACGGCGGCTACGGCGCCGGGTTCCAGTACAGCGTGCGGTTCCCCGTCGACGAGACCGACGACGGCTACCGGACCGTGACGCCGTACCGCGGGCTCTGCACGGACCTCCAGACCTGCGACGGCGGTGCGGCGTACGTCCCGGGCGTCGGCCCCGAGGGGTCGTTCCTGAACGTCTCGGTGCGGGCCGCCTGACGCGAGCGAGGAGTCCGCGTCCAGGGGCGAGGAAGTCGCGTCCCGCGCATGCCGGACGCTCGGCGATCGAAGAGCGGGCAGCGAGAACGCGAAGCGCGACCGAACAGGTAGCCGCGCTCGACAGTCGATTGGATGAACGACCGCGGTCAGTGGTTCGCCTTGCGGCGGTTGAGGCGGAACCGGTCGGCGACCTCGGAGGCTGCGACGAGGACGATGCCGACGAGCGTGGCGACGGCGAACATCCAGCCGAACCAGTAGCCGACGGCCGCCAGCTGGGAGACGTCCTCGGAGGGCGTCGTCGTCCCGACGTAGTAGGTCAGTCCGATCCAGGCCGCGTACAGGACCGCGAACCTCACCGCCGTGGGCACCCAGCCGCTGACGTACCGGTCGTAGAACTGCGCGGCGCTCCGGACCGTCGACCCACCGGTCTCGCCGACGTCACGATTTCTCGTCGCTCTTACCATGCAAATACTACACCAGCAGTATGTATATACTCTCGGGTCAGCGGAGCCGATACCGACGTTGTACTTATCGTACGTTTTTCGGGAGCTGTCGGGGGCGGCCTGCGAACAGCCGGGGTCGGCGTGGAGCAGTTGGGGTCGGCGTGGAGCAGTTGGGGTCGGCGTGGAGCAGTTGGGGTCGGCGTGGAGCAGTTAGGGTGGACCGAGCAGTTGGGGTCGGCGTGGAGCAGCTGGGGTCGGCGTGGAGCAGTTAGGGTAGCGTGGACCAGTGCGGGCTGCACCGTCGGGGGAGACACCGCGTGAGGCGGCTCGACGGGACCGGCGAGCGCGGGACGGGGTTGGCGCGTCAGGCCAGCGGCAGTCGCTCCTCGGCGCAGACCTTCAGGATGGAGCCGAGGATCTCGGCGCCGCCCTCGAGCGGGTCGAGTTTGGTCTCGCCGAGGCGCTCGTCGTACTCGATGGGGACCTCGAGGACGTCGTAGCCCCGGCAGAGCGGCCGGAGCAGCAGTTCCGCGGACAGGCCGGTGTTCTGCGTGTAGTCGACGTCCTCGACGACCTCCCGGCGGTACGCGCGCATCCCCGTGGTGGTGTCGTGGACGCGCTCGCCGACGAGAACCGACGCGATGGCGGCGAAGGTGGCGTTCCCGAGGCGGTTGAACGCCGGCATCTCGTCGGCGCCCCAGTAGAGGCGGTCGCCGCTGACGACGTCGTAGCCGTCGTTGACGTACTCCAGGAAGTCCGGGATGCGGTCCATGGGGTAGGTGTCGTCGCAGTCGGTGGTGACGACGACGGGGGTCTCTGCGGCGTACAGCGCGGCGCGCACGGCGACGCCGTAGCCCAGGGGCTGCTGTTCGATGACGCGGGCGCCGTGCTCGCGGGCGATCTCGGGCGTGCGGTCGCTGGAACTGTCGACGCAGACGACGTCCGCGCGGCCGTCGGTGGCGGCGTCGATGTCCGAGAGGACCGTCTCGATGGCGGCTTCCTCGTTGTACGTTCCCATGACGACTGTGACGTCGTCGAGCGTGAACGGGCCGTCGCGTTCGCTCATCACCGAACGCTACCCGCGCGGACTATTTTAGGCTTGCCAAAATTATCGCCACCCACCAGCAAGTGATAAATAGGTACGCTTCAAAGGTCTGCCAGACCGCGGGCTCGCGGGAAACCATGACAGGAGACGGGACTGACGACGGTGCCGACGAGGCGACGGTCCTCGTCGTGGACGACGAGGAGGGGCTCGCCGACCTCTACGCCATCTGGCTCCGCGAGCAGTACGCCGTGCGCACCGCGTACGACGGCGACCAGGCCCTCCAGGCTCTCGACGCCTCCGTGGACGTCGTGCTCCTCGACCGCCAGATGCCGGGCGTCTCCGGCGACGACGTCCTCGAGACCGTCCGCGAGCGCGACGTCGACTGCCGGGTCGCGATGGTGACCGCCGTCGAACCGGAACTCGACATCGTCGACCTCGGCTTCGACGACTACCTCCGCAAGCCCGTCGACCGCGAGACGCTGCGCGCGACGGTCGACCGGCTGCTCCGACGGTCCACGTACGACGACGCCGTCCGCGAGTACTTCTCGGCCGCGCGCAAGCACGCGCTGCTCGTCGAGTCCGACGACCCGACCGTCGCCGACTCCAGCGAGTTCGAGACCCTCGAGGACCGCCTCGACGAACTCCGCGACCGCCTCGACGACGTCGTCGGCGGCTTCGACGACGACGACTACGAGGTGCTGTTCCGCCGGCTCTCGCCCGGCGAGGGCGACGATGACGCGGACCGGTGACCGGCGGACCGAGCTGCTGTCCTACGCGGAGACGGTAGCGAAGGCGACGGACGTCGAGACCGTCCGCGAGGAGCTCGCGGCCGCCGCCGCGTCGGCGCTCGACTGTCCGTCGGCGGCCGTCGCGACGGAGACCGACGGCGCGCTGTCGGTGCGCGCCGGGCGCGGCCACGCGCCGGCCCTGGACGAACTCGCCGCCGACGGCGGCGTCGCCGCGCGCGCGTCCCAGCGGGGCGAGTCCGTGCTCGTCGAAGACAGCCGCGAGGACGCTCGCGTCCCGGACTCGCCGGAGGGCGCGCCGCTCGCGGTGCTTTCCGTCCCCGTCGGCGACGCCGGCGTCCTCCTCGCCGCCGACGACCCTGGCGGCCTCGACGGCGACGACCTCGCCGTCGCCGAACTGCTGGCGTCACACGCCGCCCGCGCCGCCGAGCGCGTCCGCTCCGAGGGCGACCTCCGGGAGAGCGAGCGGCGCTTCCGGAAGCTCTTCGAGCAGGCCGACGACGCGCTCGTCCTCTACGACGTGGCGGCGGGCGGCACCGAGATCCGGTTCGCGAACGACGCCGCCGAGGCGCTGTTCGACGCGCCCGAGTCGGCGCTCCGCGGCGAGTCGCTGGCCGCGTTCTTCGACGTCGACGCCGAGCGCTTCGCGCCCGGGGACGACGACGCGTCCTTCGAGGCGCGACTCGCCGCCGACGACGACCGCGTCTTCGAGTTCCGCGTGAAGCCGTTCCTCCGCGACGGCGGCCCGGACGCGTTCGCCATCGTCAGCGACGTCACCGACCGCCACCACCGCGAGCACTCCCTGACCGCGCTCCACGACGCCACGCGCCGCATGCTCGTCGCCGAGGACGACGAGCGGATCGCCGCGGTCGCCGTCGAGGCGGCCGACGACCTGCTCGGCCTGCCGTTCGTCGGCGTGTTCTACGCGGACGACGACGACCGCGCGCTCCGGCCGGCGGCGGTCTCCGACCCCGTCGAGGGGGACGAACCACCCGTCCTGCGCGCCGGCGAGAGCCTCGCCTGGGGCGCCTACGAGACCGGCGAGGTCCAGTCGTACGGCGACGTCCGCGAGGAGTCGACCGTCCACAACCCGGAGACCCGGATCCGCGCCGAGATCATCCACCCGCTCGGGAGCCACGGCGTCCTCCTCGTGGGCGCGACGGAACCCCACTACTTCACGCGGACCGACCGCGACCTGCTGCGCGTGCTCGCGACGAACACGGAGGCGGCCCTGGACCGCGCCGGACACGTCCGGCAGCTCAGGCGCCGGGAGTCCGAGCTCCGCCGCGAGCGCAACCGGCTCGGCGCGCTCTTCGAGAACGTCCCGAGTCCGACCGCGAGCTTCGTCGTCGAGGACGGCGACCCCATCGTGCGGTCTGTCAACCCCGCGTTCGAGCGCGTGTTCGGGTACAGCGAGGACGAGCTCGCCGGCGAGAACATCGACGACTACATCGTGCCGCCGGACCGCGAGCGGGAGGCCGGCGTCTACAACCGGAAGCTCGTCGCCGGACAGAACGTCAACGTGGAGGTCCGTCGACTCACGGACGACGGCCCCCGGGACTTCCTGCTGGACGTCGTGCCGTTCCGGCTGGACGAGCCGAACGTCCACGGGTACGCGGTGTACACGGACATCACCGAGCGGAAGGAACGCGAGCGGGAACTCCGCCGCCAGAACGACCGCCTCGAGGAGTTCGCGAGCATCGTCAGCCACGACCTCCGCAACCCCCTGAACGTCGCGCGCGGCTACCTCGAGCTCGCCGAGCAGACGGGCGACGACGAGTACTTCCGGCGCATGGACGAGGCGCTCGACCGGATGCACGACATCATCGAGAGCGTGCTCTCGCTGGCGCGCCACGGCCGCAGCCTCGACGACGCCCGCGACATCGCGCTGGCGGACGCCGCGGAGCGCGCGTGGCGGACCGTCGACACCGGGGACGCGACGCTCGACGTCGCCGACGACGTCACCGTGACGGCCGACGAGTCCCGGTTCGGGTCGCTGCTCGAGAACCTCTTCCGGAATGCCGTAGAGCACGGCTCCCCGAGCCCTGACTCGCAGGCTCGTCGGGGCGCCACCGGGTACGGCGGCGCGGACGTCACCGTCACCGTCGGCGCGCTCGAGGACGGCGACGGGTTCTACGTCGCGGACGACGGCCCCGGCATCCCCGAGGGCGAGCGCGAGGCGGTCTTCGAGTACGGCGAGTCCCGCAACGAGGAGGGCACCGGGTTCGGGCTCGCCATCGTCCACAGCGTCGCGGAGGCCCACGGGTGGACCGCCGAACTGACCGACAGCGACGCCGGCGGCGCGCGCTTCGAGTTCCGCACCGGCGACTGACCGGGCGCCGCCACCGGCGTCCCGGTCGCTGACTCCAGTGTCCCGGCCGCGGACTCCAGTGTCCCGGTCGCTGCCTCCAGTGTCCCGGTCGCTGACTCCAGTGTCCCGGTCGCTGACTCCGGCGTCCGGCACCGCGCGGCTCCCAGGCTTATCCGGCCTGCCGTCGAATCTCCACGCATGGGCTTCGAACAGACGTGGCGCGACCTCCGCGAGCGCGTTCGCGACCGCGGCGGCGCCGTCTACCGGACGCCGCGGTCCGACCGGTCGTTCGCCGTGACGGACGTCGCCGCCGACCGGATCGACGTGACCTACGTGGAGAGCGGCGCCGCCCGGACGCTGTGGCGCGACCAGTTCGAACTGCTCGCCGACCGCCTCGACGACGGCGACGCCGTCGCGTTCGCGGACCTGCCGCCGGGCGTCGAGCCGTACGTCGCCGTGCTCAGCGCGAGCGACCGGTACGCGGTCGAGGACGGGGCGCTGCGCCGCGGCGACGCCACCGGCGAATCGCCGCTCGTCCGGGAGCGCGAGCACCCGGACGCGACCGCGCTCCGCGACGACGCGCGACTGCTCGCCGCTCTCCTGGACCGCCGCGACCTCGCGTCCCTCCCCGGGCTGGCGGACGGCGACGTCGTCGACCTCTACGTCGCGCTGTCGGACGTCCAGCGCGGCGCCGACGACGTCCGCCGCACCGTCGGCGACGAGCTCCTCGACCGCATCGGTCCGTCCGGGCGCCTGCAGGGCCGGTTCGGCACCGTCTCGCGCGCGGAACGCGAGCGCCGCCGCCTCCGCGACGAATCGACGGTCTTCGACGCGCTCGACGACCACGGCATCCCCCGCGAGTGGGTGACCGGCGTCGACACCGACAGACTCGACGTCGTGCTCGCGGTCACCGACCTCGACGCCGACGAGGTCTACGACGTCGACACCGCGACGTACGTCCAGAAGACCGGCGTCGCGGAGACCGAGAAGGCGGCCGCGCTCTCCGGGCTCCGCGACCGCCTCGCGGCCACAGACGGGGACGAACCCGACCTCCGCGACGAACTGGACGACCTCGAGGCCGCCATCGACGACCGCCTCGGGAGCGAGTAGGCGGCGAGTGGGCCCCAGGCGAGCGGCGAGTCGGAAGTGAGCTGGCGGCGAGTCGGAAGTGAGCTGGCGGCGAGTCGGCGGCGGGGTCGCCGGCTTCGACGCCCCTATCACCGTCGGGCGCACACCCCAGCGTGATGGGTCGCTACCGGACGGCGGGCAAGTACGTCCTCCTGTGTGCGGTCTGGGGGACCGCGTTCATGGTGACGGACGTCGGCCTCCAAGACCTGCCGCCGGTGCCGTTCGCCGCCGTCCGGTTCGACGTCGCCGCCGCCGTCCTCTTCGCCGTGGTCGCCGCGACCGGCGGGCTCGCCCGACCGCGCACGCGCGACGACTACGCCTACGTGCTCGCTGGCGGCGGGCTCATGATCGGCGCCCACCACGCGTTCCTGTTCGCCGGCCAGGAGTACGTGACGGGCGCCGTCGCGGCCGTCCTGCTCGGCCTCGTCCCCGTGGTGACGCCCGCGCTGACGCGGCTCGCGTCGACCGACGAATCGTTCACCGCGAACACCGCCGTCGGCGTCGCGCTCGGGTTCGCCGGCGTCGTCGTCATCGCGGACCCCGACCCCGCGAACCTCGCGGCGAGCGCGCTCGGCGTGGCGCTCGTGCTCGCGTCCGCGCTGACGTTCGCGGTCGCCGCCGTCGTCACGCACAGCCGGGAGCCCGCGCTGTCGTTCGCGCCCCTGCAGGCGTGGACGATGGCCGCGGGCGCGGTGTTCCTCCACCTCGCGGTGCTCGCGGTCCCCGGCCAGTCGTTCGCGGACGCGTCCTGGACGCCGGCCGCGCTCGGCGCCGTCGCCTACCTCTCCGTCGTCGCGGGCGTCTTCGGGTTCGTGTTGTACTTCCGGCTGCTCGACGGCCTCGGCCCGATCGAGATGAGCTTCATCGAGTACGTGATTCCGGTGTTCGCCGCGCTCGCCGGCTGGCTCGCCCTCGGCCAGACCGTGACCGCGGCGACGGTCGCCGGGTTCGCGTGCATCTTCGCCGGCTTCGTCGCGGCGAAGTGGCGCGCGCTCCGCGCGGAACTCCGGCGGTTCGCCGCGAGCGCGAGCGCCGGCGCCGCCGACTGACGGGCGGAGGGAGTCAATCGTCGGACGCGGTCGCTGTCACCCGCTCCCGGCGCGGTCGCGGCGTGAGGACGCCGCGGCGCGACCGGAGGTACCTCTAAAGGCCGTGGCGTCCACGTGGCAGTATGACCGACGGTCGCGGAGCACGCGGACGAACCGACGCGTCGACCGGAAGCGGAGACGGAACCGCCGGCGGCGGCCCAGCAAGCGTAGCCACCGCCGGCGACGACGTGACCACTGTCGCCAGCGGACGGTGGCGGCGCGCATGAGCGGCGCGGACCGCCCGCGCGCGGGCGTCGACGTCGGCGGCACGTTCACGGACGTGGTCGCCGTCGACGACGGCCGCGTCGACGTCACGAAGGTCCCCTCGACTCCCGACCACCCAGAGCGCGCGGTCCTCGACGGCCTCGAGGACGCGGCGGCGGACGGCGACTTCGCGCTCGCGGACCTCGGGTTCCTCGGGCACGGCACCACCGTCGCGACGAACGCGGTCCTCGAGGGCGAGTGGGCGGACACCGCCCTCGTCACCACCGAGGGGTTCCGGGACGCCCTCGAGATCGGGCGCCAGGACCGCCCGGACATCTACGACTTCCGGGCCGAGCAGCCCGACCCGATCGTCCCGCGCGACCGCCGCTTCGAGGTGCGCGAGCGCCTCGACGAGCGCGGGAGCGTCGTCGAACCGCTCGACGAGGCCGGCGTCGAGGCGGTCGCCGACGAGCTCGCGGACGCGGACGTCGACAGCGTCGCGGTGAGCCTGCTGTTCGCGTTCGAGGACGACGCCCACGAGCGCCGCGTCCGCGAGGTCCTCCGGGCGTCCGGCGTCGACGCCTCGCTGTCGCTGTCCAGCGTCGTCCTCCCCGAGATCCGCGAGTACGAGCGCACCCTCACCACCGTCCTGAACGCCGCGCTGAAGCCCGTGATGGACGACTACGTCGGGTCGCTCGCGGCCGACGTCCGCGACCGCGGCGTCGCCAGCGACCTCAAGCTGATGCAGTCGAACGGCGGCCTCGTCGAGGCCGACGCGGCGCGCGAACGCCCCGTGCACACCCTGCTGTCCGGCCCCGCGGCGGGCGTGCAGGGCGCGACGCACGTCGCCGCCGAGAGCGGCTTCGAGGACCTCGTGACGATGGACATGGGCGGGACGTCCTGTGACGTCTCGCTCGTGGAGGGCGGCGACCCCGTCGTCGCGACGGACGTCGAGGTCGGCGACTACGCCGTCGGCGTTCCGATGGTCGACGTCCACACCGTCGGCGCCGGCGGCGGGTCGGTCGCGTGGCTGGACGAGGGCGGCGCGCTCCGCGTCGGCCCGCAGTCCGCCGGCGCGGTCCCCGGCCCCGTCGCGTACGGCCGCGGCGGCGACCGCCCGACGACCACGGACGCGCACGTCCTGCTCGGCCGCCTCGACCCGAGCTCGTTTCTCACCGACGGCGCCGCCGACGAGGCCGCGGTCCGCGACCGGTTCGAGAGCGAGCTCGCCGGACCCCTGGACTGCTCGGTCCGGGAGGCCGCACAGGGCGTCCTGGACGTCGCGAACGCGAACATGGAGCGCGCGCTCCGCGTGGTCTCCGTCGAGCGCGGCCACGACCCCCGGGACTTCGCGCTCGTCGCGTTCGGGGGCGCCGGGCCGCTGCACGCCGCGACGCTCGCCGCCGAACTCGACGTCCCGCAGGTGGTCGTCCCGCGGACCGCGGGCGTGCTCTCCGCGCTCGGCCTGCTCGTCAGCGACGTCAAGTACGACTTCAGCGTCTCCCGCGTGCGCCGCTGGAGCGACGTCGACCCCGACGCGCTCGGGGACGCGCTCGCGGACCTCCGCCAGCGGGGCGAGGACCGCCTCGACGACGAGGGCGTCGCCCCCGGCCGCCGCGCGTTCGAGCGCCGCGTCGACCTCCGGTACGTCGGCCAGTCGTTCTCGGTGCCCGTCGCGGTCCCGGACGGCGACGTCGACGCCGACTCGATGGCGGCCGTCGAGCGGCGGTTCCACGACGCACACGAGCGACGCTACGGCCACGCGGACCCCGGCGAGGACGTGGAGCTCGTGACCGTCCGCCTGGACGCCCGGGGCGCGGTCGACCCGCCCGAACTGGGCGCGCCGACCGCGGAGGGGGACGCCGCCGACGCGGTCCGCGAGACGCGCGCGGTCGTCTTCGACGGCGACGCCCACGACGCCCGCGTCTACGACCGGAACGAACTCCCCGCCGGCGCCACGTTCGACGGGCCGGCCGTCGTCGAGGGCGACGCCAGCACCGTCGTCGTGCGGCCGGGCCAGACGGCGCGCGTCGACGACGCCGGCAGCGTCGTCGTGGACGCCGGAGGTGGTCGGTGATGGTCGACGCCGTCACGCTCGAGGTCATCCGGAACGGCTGTGCGGCCATCGCCGAGGAGATGAACGCGAACCTCGTCCGGACGGGCTACTCGCCGAACATCAAGGAGCGCCGGGACTGCTCGTGCGCGCTGTTCGGTCGGGACGGCGAGATGGTCAGCCAGGCGGAGAACATGCCCGTCCACCTCGGCGCGATGCCGTTCTCCGTCGCCGCCGCCGTCGACGCCTTCGAGGGCACGTTCGAACCCGGGGACGCCGTCCTCCTGAACGACCCGTTCAGGGGCGGCGCCCACCTCCCGGACCTCACGCTCGTCTCGCCGGTCTACGCCGACCCCGAGTCCGAGGACCCCGAACTCGTCGCGTACGCCGCGAACCGCGCACACCACGCAGACGTCGGGGGGTCGACGGCCGGCAGCGTCGCCGCCGACTCGACGGAGATCTACCAGGAGGGGCTGCGCATCCCCCCGGTGAAGCTCTACGAGGGCGGCGACGTCGTCGAGGACGTCCTGGCGGTGGTGCTGGCGAACGTGCGCACGCCCGAGGAGCGCCGCGGCGACCTGCGCGCCCAGCAGGCAGCCAACGAGACCGCCCGCGAGCGCGTCCACGACCTCGTCGACCGGTACGGCGCGAGCGACCTCGCCGACGCGTTCGACGACGTGAAAGACTACTCCGAGCGCCGGATGCGCGCGGAACTGGAGGCCTTCCCGGACGGCACCTACGAGTTCGCGGACGTCCTCGACGACGACGGCCGCGGCAACACCGACCTCACCGTCCGCGCGAGCGTCACCGTCGACGGCGACGGCGTCCGCGTCGACTTCGCGGGGACCGCCGCCCAGACCGAGGGCCCCGTCAACGCCGTGTTCGCAGTCACCGCGTCCGCGACGTACTACGCGCTGCGCTGTGTCACCGACCCGGACATCCCGCCGAACCACGGCTGCTATCGACCCATCGAGGTCGACGCGCCCGCGGGCACCGTCGTGAACCCCGAGCCGCCGGCCGCCGTTGTCGGCGGCAACCTCGAGACCAGCCAGCGCGTCACGGACGTCGTCCTCGGAGCGCTCGCCCAAGAGGTGCCCGAGCGCGTGACTGCGGCGGGCCAGGGCACGATGAACAACGTCACGTTCGGCGGCACCGACCCGCGGGACGACAGCCCGTACGCGTTCTACGAGACGCAGGCCGGCGGGTTCGGCGGCCGCAGCGGCCTCGACGGCATGGACGGCGTCCACGTCCACATGTCCAACACGATGAACACGCCCGTGGAGGTCCTGGAGACCGCGTATCCGCTGCGCGTCCGGCGCTACGCGTTCCGCCCGGACTCCGGGGGCGCCGGCGAGTTCCGCGGCGGCCTCGGCCTCCGCCGCGACGTCCAGGTGCGCGACCACGTCGCGCGGTTCAGCCTGCTCGCGGACCGCCACACTCACCGACCGTACGGCCTCGAGGGCGGCGAACCCGGCGAGTCCGGCACCGCCTACCGGTACGAGGACGGCGACTACGAGGCCGGCGACGGCGAGCGAATCCCCCAGAAGTCCGTCCACGAACTCCCGCCCGGGACGACCATCAGCGTCCGCACGCCGGGCGCGGGCGGCTACGGCGACCCCGCAGACCGCGACCCCGACGCCGTCCGACGCGACCTCGAGCGCGGGAAGATCACGGCCGAGCACGCGATGGCCGCTTACGGCGTCGACCCCGAGGACGTCATCGACTGACCGGGCGAAGTTCGCGGCCGCACCCGGTGAGCGTGGCTTCCTCGGGGGTGACGAACCCGGCCGCGACACCCCCCGACACCCCTCGAGTTCTGTATAGCAGAATGAAGTTTACGAGTTCGATCTGCGACGCCGACCGGCCGGCTCGCGGCCAGACCCAGGGTGCACTCGCCCCGAGAATCGGCGAATTCGGCCCCGGTGACTGCCCAGTCCGGCCCTGGGCAGGTGGCCGTCCCGGACGCGGAGCATCCGGGAACAGCGCGGTTCACGCGACGTGGCTGGCGCTCGAGCTCACCACTCGGACCGCGTTCGTGGCGCTGAAACGGAACCGCGGTCGTGGCGCTAGAGCAGAACCGCGGTCGAAGCGCTGGGGCGGAACCGCGGTCGGCGCCCGGAACCGACACGAGCCACCGGTGGCACGAAACGCGCTCGTTCGGGGACGTCGTGGCGTGGAGCCGACTGTACGACCGGGAGACACGCACCGACCGGCCGCGACACCGCGCACCGCCGGGAAAACTCCCGCCACTGTGCTGTCCGCGGTGCAGGCCGGCCTGGCGCCGCCCGCTCCCCACGGTGGGGAGACCGCGGCGAGCGCGTGGAGCTGTCCGCCCTCGAGGGCCGCTCTGACCGATACTCGATGGCCTCCGAGGAGACCGCCAGGCCTGGCCAGGGCCGTTACGTAGCACCGGAAACCGGCCTGCTGCCGCCTGAGCGACCCAAAGGCAGTCGGTCGACGAATTCCACGCTGACGCGGAGACTGCCGCTGAGGACGGTCCTGGGCACCGTGTGCCTCGGTACGCTCGGAAAGGGGCTTCGCGAAGTCGCACTCCCGTGCGTCCGGCCCTCGGCGACTCGCGAGCGTTTCCGAGGTCCGCGAGCGGTCGAAGCCGTAACGGTACGTCGGAGGCGAGGCTCACGCGGGCGGCGACCGCGTAGACACCGGCCGCTGCGAGACGGGCACCGGGAACCAGCGGCCGACGCCGGCGAGGTCGTCCCGCGAACGCCGGCTGCCCAGCACAGTGATCCCCGGCTGGTGTGCGAGATGGTCGTCGTGGCCGGCTTGCCAACAGCGTTCGACTGGAGAGAACGAACGGCAGGTGGACGTGGACTGCCCGAGTTCCAGCAGTGGTCGGCCGCGACGACCGACAGTTTATCCGCCCGTAGAGCACCACGTACTGAAATCACTAATCGAGGAGTGTGGGGCTACAGATTCGAAGTATCCTGTTCGACAGCACCAGAATGGAGTGGTGGACGGCTCCGCGAGTAACGATAAGGGTCTTTATCCGCTACGAGGGGAACATTGAAGGGAGCGGGGCGGAATCGGGTGGACATGGCCGACGACGACCGCGTCGTGGTGAAGACGTACGTGCCGCCCGAGCAGAAAGCCGAGTGGCGGGAGGCCGCCGCCGACCTCGAGATGTCCCAGAGCGAGTTCCTGCGGACGATGGTGCAGGCCGGCAGACGCGGGTTCCTGGACGACCCCGAGGAAGGCGGTTCTGCGGACGCTACCCCCGGGGGTGAAGGCCTCGAAGACAGGGTCCTCGACGCGCTCTCCGGGGACGAGTTCGTGTCGTGGGACGAACTGGTCGCGGAGCTGAGCGGGGACTTCGAGGACCGCCTGTACGAGACGGTGCAGTCGCTGCACGCGGAGGGACGGATCGACCACGACCCTCGCGAGGGCGGCTACGCGCTGCCCGGTGAGCGATGAGCGAGCGCGCCGCGGACGTCGACGGGGAACCCGCCGAGCGCGGCGGTCACGACGCCGAGGACCCGGTCGAGTACTTCCTCGAGGACATGGCCTACCACGGGAAGTCCGAGCGCACGCGGGAGGCCTACGGCCGCGTCCTCCGGCAGTTCGAGGCGTTCCTCGCGGAGTTCGACACCACGCCGGCGGGCGCTGACCGCAGGGACTGCCTCGCGTGGGTGCACGAGCTCCGCGGCGAGCACGCCGACAGCACCGTGGCGACGTACGCGTCCTACCTCAACCGCTTCTACGGGTACATGGTCCAGGTCGGCGAGTTCGACGGGAACCCGATGACGCTGGTCACCCAGGAGATGGACGAGTCCATCGACACGGACCCGACGCGCCGGGAGGTCTCCGTCGCGGACATGCGGGCGTTCGTCGACGGCATCGCACACCCCCTGGAGCGAGCGGTCGTGTTGACGCTGCTGAAGACCGGTCTGCGGGTCGGCGAGCTCTGCAACCTCGACCTCAGGGACGTTGCCCTCGACGCGCCCCGGGTCACCGACGTCTACGACCTCGGGACGCGCGCACAGCTCGACGGCCGCCCCGACACGCTGTTCGTCGACCCGACGCCGTCCCGCGGCGACGAGGTCAACGGCGAGGTGCGGACGGCGTCGAACAAGCGCAAGCGCGCGACGCTCGTGCCCGTCGACGGGGAGCTGAAGGCGGCGCTCGTGCGCTGGCTCGCGGTCCGACCGGACACGCCGTCGCCGGCGGCGCCGCTGTTCGCGAGCACGCGAGACGCGTGGGGACAGCGGCTGACGCCGGAGATGGTGCGGTCGGTGGTGCGCAAACACGCCGAGGACGCCGGCTGGTACCGCAGCGGCGCGGACGCCGCGGAGAACGTCACGCCCCACTACTTCCGGCACTTCTTCACGACGCACCTCCGGGACCGCACCGGGGACCGCGGCGTCGTGAAGTACCTCCGCGGCGACGTCGCCGACGACGTCATCGACACCTACACGCACAACTGGGGCGATCGGGTGCGCGAGGTGTACCTGGCGAACGTCTACTCGCTGACGTGACGCGACAAACCGAACTCGTAAACTGTATTCTGCTATATCGAACTCGAGGAGTGCTGAAGGCAGAAATTTCGTCGGACGAACCCGCAGAACTGGGCCGTGAGTGCCCATCTCTCCGGAGAAAAAGTCAGTTAGCTGGTGGAAAGAGGGGGGAATGACTCTGAGGTTATGTAAATTAGCGGAGGCGGTCAGTCAAAACCCGCGAAAATGTTAGTGATGCCTCTCAGGACCTGCGAACCCGGAACGGGTCTGCTACGTAAGAACACCCTCCAACGACTGCTTAGCGTACACCAGGAGCTTATTCCGCCGGATGAGCGGCCTGTCCGATCGCCCATCAGAAAACGACAACTCCGCTAAGAAATCGATGATCTTCCAGACATTGTAGAGGGTACATGCGAACATGAAATTGACAAACCGAAGCTGGTGATCCCGAGATTTAGTCTCTGCCCAGAACACACGAACGTACTTCCAGTGCTCCTCAAGATCCCACCGGTCATTGTACCGCTTCAGAAAACTCTCCACTGCCTCCACCTTTTCCTCCTCCTCAGTATCATCAAACTCCGGGAAGTCAGAGTGCGAGGTGGCGAATAACGCGAATAGTTGCTTGTCCTTGTCGCTATTCCGTTTCCTGCTGTTCTTCTCTTCCTCGGTCTTGACGTCCGTGACAAGATCGTCAAACGGCGACCGGACATCAGCCTCACGTTCCGAATGCAACTCCTCAGGCGGCTCATCAGACACCCAGTCCTGATCTACGTCAAGAACCTTGCTGGCGAAAGACCCCCACATCTCGCTCCTGATATCAGCATCAGACTGCAAATCCCCGTCCGGTACCTCCTGTTCTGTGTCGTCGTCTGAGGACGGTGAAGTGGATTCGATCTCTTCGATCTGTGACCTCCACAAGTCCGGGTTTTCAGCAGGGAGATAGACGCGTGTGTAGGTCAGGAAATCCTCAATCTCATCGTCGGTCATCCCGTCAAGTTCGTTTCCAAGCAACTCATCGAGAAGGTCATCATCCACGTCTACGGTTTTCTTTTCGACGTGAATCATTCTCCGTTGTTTGCGGAGACGGGTGCAGGTTGCTTTCTCGCTGTTGAACATTCTCTCGGGGTTGAGGAAGTCTACGCCGTGTTTCAAGCAAACGGCTTTGACTTCATCAGTATCGAATTCCCGATCCATGAGGAGAATATCAATGTCCACCATGTCGGTACTGTGTTTGAGGAGTTCGTCAACAATCTCCCATCGGGCCATGTCTCGGTGGACGGGTATGCCATCAAGGAGTGCGGGGTGAGAGGCATCGTTTGTGCGGATACCGGCGAACTGGTAGTAGTAGTTGATATCAGGGTCTCCGCCGTCGTCGGCGGCGTCGTTGTAGCCGAGAATCCATTCATCTGTGACATCGCATTTCTCCGGATTAGGGTCCCAGCCTTCGACGCTATCGAGTTTGCAAAGCGGCTTTGCGGATTTCGTGATGTCGATGGAAGCCATGGTTGGCCGGTTGAGTCGGCCGTTCTGCCGGGCGCGATTCAGAACGTGTTCCGTTGATTGTCGGTGACGACGGCGGATGTCCTCTATTGGGAGGTCACGGAGTTGATCACGGTGATATCGGCCGCAGGGAACGTTTTCACGGGTTGTTTCGGCTTTGTAGTCATTCAGCCCGCTTTCGGGATAGGTGTCTTCTTGCTTGGCGATGTACGCTTGGCCTTCCCAGAAGGTGCCAGCGTCAATACTGGCATTGTCTTCTCGGTCGAAACACCGGTTGTACGTCCGGTGAATGAACGGCCCGATTTCTTTCCAGACCTCCTCGGTTTTCTGGTCTGCATACTCTCTAACTGAGGGGTTGTCTGGGTCTGGATTGGAGAGTTCGTCGGCATCGTATGCGGGTTGGAAAGCACGAGCGGGTGCGGGGACGTTGTGTTCGCGGGCTGTTTTGATGAAGGTGTTTGCAATAATTTGGAGGGAGATCTTGGCTTCATCGTCGTCGTCAGCGAGGTGGTCATTCCAGGCCTTCCAGAGGGTGCTTCGAGTTGGGAAGCCGTCGTCGAAGTCGAGGTGGTTTTCGATTTCCGGTGTTTCGGTGAGGTAGTCGTAGAAGTCGCTTTCGTGGTCGAATCCGTTGGCGAGACGGATGAGGTGCAGTTTCACCATTCCCTCTGGAGATTTGGTGTTGCGGTGCCACCGGGCAGCTCCATAGTTGAAGCTGTTCGCTGAGAACGGGTAGTGAAGGATCGCTTCGTCCAGATCGTTGTGGTCGTCGTGGGTGAACCAAGTGTTGGCGAAGACAGCGGTGTCCCAGACGCGCGGCCAGGTTTCCCCTGGGTTGTCGGGGGTTTGTGGCCACGATGGATGTTGCTCCTCGATAGAGTGGAGCACATCGGTGATGGTGTCTGGGGTGGCTGTCATGGGTGGCTGGATTGCGGTCTTGGATACCTGGTGGTGGATGCGAGGGGTTATTCTCGCGCGTGTTATTTCCGAAAAGCCGCTGAGAGACGGTACATTGTGGTAATTGGCGGGTTTGACGATTAACGGAACCGCAGGATAGCGGAGCATTTCCAAGGCGGAGTTTACGCTTAGCGGAGACTCCGCTTTACGGAAACTTTGGGAAACTGATTATAACCCCGCTTCAGAAACCATCAGGAGAAGCCGGAAACTCCCGACTAGGGAAACTCCGGTTAACAGAGAGTCCCCAAAGCGGAGGGTCCGCCTTGGGGGAGTTTCCAAATCACCCCACTATGAGCGATCCCAACGAAGAACTCCCAGTGACCGACGTCTTTGACAACTGGCATGCAATCGGTCTCATCGCCCGTCTCGACAGAGACGACGGGAACATCAAGGCAGAAATCGAGGAGAAGGTCGATCTCAGCGGGAAACCGTTGAAAGAACTACTTGACGACGCGATTGACGCGGATTTAATCGAGGAGACCCAGATACGGCCGGGTGACCACCCCCGTTCTGACAGGTATCAATTGACGGAGCGAGGGAAGGCGGTTCAATCACTACTGCGGTTCAGAGGGCTCGACGACCTGCAGTATGCGTACATCACCGCGAAAGCGGAGTTACAGCGTGCGGCCGACGAGGCACAGGACATCATCGAAGCGGAAAATCTGCACAAGAGGTACCCGCAGCGAGACTACTGGGTTCGAACCGGTTCAGAACAACCCGAGATCGACACAGAGCAACTACTCACGGAAGTCCAGGAAGAGCACGAGGATCTGTTCACCGCAGACATCAGAGGCGAATGGGACGTGGACATCCTAACGGAGGGGACGGATTCCCGCGAACCCATCGAAACCTGGGGCAGCACTCCCGAGGAAGAAAACGACTCGGAAGAGTGAGATCGGTCTCACGACGGGGTCAGTTGATTATCGGGTTCCGGGCCGCTCAGCGTCACGAGAGCCCCTGCGTCAGCACACGCCGGACAGAATGGGAGTGCATCCGTATCCCCGTCCCACTCAACGTCACCCCAACCGTACGACGTCTCGCACTTTGAACAACTCCAATCGTAGGCCCCGTACTCGGCCGCGAGGTCCGGGAAGCAGTGGGCCAGTGTCGGCGTGAGACGCGCGTCACGATCCTCGTGGGCGTCCAAGTACTCTTGCAGGTTATCCCGGTCGTAACCATCGAACACAGGGAGCAGCCCGTCTGTACCGATGTCACTGAACGGTGTGTCGGCTTGGCCGCACCGATGTTTGAACGCGCAGTAGTTACACTCCCAGTCTCGCTCCGGTGACGCCGGCGGGAGCTCGCTTGCCTGTTCGTAGGCAGTCTGGTCAGCCATCCACGTCACGACATCGTCCCAGAAGGACGGGTCGAAGTCAACGCGGAACGCTTTGATATTCAGCGTTTCCCGTGACCCATACACGACCAGGCCGGTCGTCACCTCGTGGTCGTATTTGTCATTGAGTGCGTGCAGGTACGCGTGGAGTTGTGCGCGGTGATGGGGTTTCGGCGCGGAAAGATGGTCGAGTGACGTGGTGGTTTTGATTTCAGTGACAAGCAGCGGATCGGCGTCTGCCGTGACGATCGCTGGGTCGGTCGTCCCGCGCACACGGAGTGGTGTCCCGTCATGAACGGTTTCGGTGTCGATCCAGACTGAGTTCGTGACGTACGTGCTCGGTGTCGTGATGGACTGGAGGAAGGGGACGATGACTTGTTCCTCGAATTCGGTGCCGAACCAGAACAGGCCCTCTGGTACTGTGCCTTCACGTGGGGCGTTCTGCCGCGCGTAGCTGGCCTTCCGATGGCACTGCAGTAACTTACTCGGCGTGTGATGGTCCGGGTCTTTTGGTGGTGACGGGCCGTTGAAGTACTCCTTCCCTTCGAGAATGTTGGATTGGAATTGCTGCTCGTTATACCATTCGTTGAACGCGCGGTTCGTAATCCGGTCGTGAATCTCCCGAACAACAGTCGTGTCCGAGTCCGACTGTTGGGACGGCAATTCAGTTTCGGGTGGATCGCTCATCACTGTAGGTGACTCGGAGAAGCGTAATAGGGAGGTGCGTGTGATTTCCGAATCATCCATCGAATCAGGACTGGAACAGGTAGTATCACCGGTTTTAGGCTTGTGCTCGGTAGATTCGGGCTTTCGTGTTGCCTTCCGAAGTGATGAGATTGTAGTGCTCTAGTTTGGAGAGGTAATTGCGGACCATCCGCTTGGTCTTGGGGTCATCAGCGCGCTTGCAATAGGCGTCGTAGAGGTCCTGTGGTGGGATTTCCTTGTGTTCGGTGATGATGTCGTACAGGAGTTGCTGGTCGCTCGTGAGGCGATCGACGGTCCGCTGTTTGATTTCCGCTTTCGCTTCCGGAGTCTCATCCTCGATGATGTCGGCCGTAATCTTGTCAGCCGGGGAGGTTCGTGCTTTCCGGGCGGCCCGCCGAAGAATCCCGATAGCGACACGTGCATCACCGCCAGCGTTCGCCGCAATCAGTTCCAAGCGAGAAGTGTCGATGACGTCGTCAGTGAGTCCCCACCGGACACGGTCACTGAGAATCGCAACGAGCTCCGACTCGTGGTACGGCCGAAAGTGGATGCGCTCACAGTCAGTGAGACGGCTTCGGAGCCGGTCATCCGCGGAGACGAAGAGGTCGTCCTCATCGTTGGAGATCAGGATCATCGTGAAATGCGGGATACGGTACAGGTCGTACAGCAACGACTTGTCCTCCAACTGGTCCACTTCGTCCAGAATAACGACGTACGGTGTATCCCCGCTGTCTCGGAGGCGTTCGAGGAGGACGTCCTTCGGGGTGGATTGTCGGTGGATATCGACTGTGCGGTCGATGCCGTCAAGGAGTCTGTAGAGGGTTTTGAACCGGGAGTGGTCTTCCCAGCAGTTGACGTACTGGTAGTTGAGGTCCACAACTTCCTCGCGGAGGCGTTCGACGAGGAACTGCGCGATACACGTCTTCCCGACACCGGAGGGGCCGTGGAGGAGTGCTGGATCAGCTCGTTCGCCGTGCGTGATGGGGTTGAGGACGCTGGAGAGGTAGTTAATCTCGGCGTCCCGATGTTGCACCTCCCGCGGGATGAACTCGGGCTGGAGTACTCGTGCGTCGGTGATCATGGGTTTGCGTCGACGCAGACTGCCAGCATAATAATTGGAAGGGTGTAATTTCCGAATTTCCGAAATCACGAGCTGCGCTTCTCGATTCCGTTCATCGACCGTTGAATAACAGAACAGCAGCTAGTCATCGGTACTTGCCTGTTGTGGGGGATGACAGGAGAACACAGTTGCCGGTTCCGAATTGAGTTGTTGCTGAAGGACATCAGCAATGCGTTCCCCCATCAACGGTGGGACTGCATTCCCGATTTGGCGGAACCAGTGAGTGAAGGGACCCAAGAAGACGTAATCGTCAGGGAAGGACTGGAGACGTGCCGCTTCACGCGGTGTCACGCCTCGATTCCGCCGATTATCCGGCTCTCCGGTCACATTTGGCGCATACTCATAGTAATCTGGGAGGACGAAATTGTTCGCGTCCTTGGCTAGATGCGCGACAACTGTTGGTGCTGGCTCCGTCCACTCTAGCATCCGGTACTTATCCTTGAATCGAGGATTCTCTTCAGTCCCCACGTCATACTCAATCAACTCTGCATATTCACCGTCCTTCGCGTATTTCACGTCCCATCCGGTATCACCCGGCTCTAATGCCTCGTCGAACAGCGTCCGGTCTTTCTCCATCGGGTGCTCCCGGGCTTGGTGATTATAACACAACTCGGTCCCTGTATTCAGTCCGTGTTCTTCGACATACTCACTCCGTGTACCACGGACGCTCCCATGACTTACCCGCCCACCTTCCCCTCGACGGAGTTTCGGCAAGCCGGACAACGCCTGTTTCACCGTAACTTCGTCGGTCGGCCCAACCTCTGAAAGTTGCTCGAATAACGTCTCAATGACGGCATCGTCGTTCTCTCCCACGAGATCATCCCGTACTCCGAAAATGAAGATACGTTCCCGGTGCTGCGGAATCCCATACTCCGCACAGTCCAAGAGTTCGTAATCGCAGGTATAACCGTGCCCATCTGCACCAATGGAGTTGAGTGCGTTCACTACGAGATCGGCGACACGGACTCCGGTATCGCCAATCTCGTTCGCCATCCCCTCCACGTTCTCCATTACCAGCACTTTGGGGCGTAATCGCTCGACAGCAGTTACGTACTCTTCGTAGAGTTCGGTCCGATCATCCTCTAGGATATTATACTCGCTATCGTCCGCCAGTCTTGCCCGATACCCTGCCTGTGAAAGAGACTGACACGGTGGCCCGCCGGCGATGACATCGGGTTTTTGGTCAATCCGTTCGAGTAGCCCATTCTCAAGCTCTGTTCGAATATCCCCACACACGATCTTCTCGTGGGGAATCTCAGGATGATTGAGACGATAGGTGTCTACAGCATCTCTATCGTTATCAATAGCTAACTCAACGGTCCAGTCGTTACGCACAAACCCAAGTGACAGACCGCCTGCCCCAGCGAAGAGATCAACTACGACCGGTCCCGACTCCTCTTGGTTTTGCTTCCGGAGCCGGTGGGTAAGCAGGAACCTCCGGATTTCACAGCTGTCGCCACATGAGTCGGTTTCACCTTTGACAGCATGGCCTGCAACTGCCCGATGCAGCTGCGGTATCTGACGACGCGAAAGTTCTTCTTCAAGTCCTTCCCGTCGTTCAACGTCATCTCGTAGTTCATCTGGCGACAGAAGCCCCAGCGAGCACAGAAGCTGGTCAACGAATGGATCACTTGGCCAAACAGGCTTATCGAACGCGACAAGCATCAACCACCATGCATCCGGTTTTGAAATACCAGGGAGTTCAGCGAGCAAATCGGCGAAACTAGAATAGCGTAATCCACCGAGATCTCGCAGGCTTACACCATCAGTATGATCGTCCTCGGATACTGCGTCTACAAGGTCTTGGAGGCGTGTAATGCGGGTGTCGCTAATATTTGGCCGATTTGTTGCCTCAAGTAGAGCCGCCTCTAGTTCGGCCTCGTCGAGTGCAGCAATATCCTCCCACGACCCGATCTGGTCTCGTAGGTCAGCAATTATCCGCCGGTATTCACGGTCAAAATACCGCTTTGACGGCGGCTGACCGTCCGGCGCAATGGCAACCGCTGCAACGGTATCTAATGGGTCACTACTTCCGGTGAGTGCATCGTCACAGGTACAGGTTCCTGCTGACGTGCTTTCGGCCAGCGACTCATAGCGACAGGGGAATTGCTCGTTGGATTTTCGCTTCCGACACTGGGTTTCCGGGGTCGCTGTTGGACACCCAGCTGGATGGAGCCAGTTCTGCTGATACTGTTCTGCAGTAAGCACATCGATGAGAAAGTCCACATGGCGCAGGACGAACTCCTGGTGCAACGAGAACTCAGTATCTGAGGAATCCAGCAGACATGAGGGGGTTTCCGGCGTCTCTATATCCGCCCACGAGTCGGCCATTACCTGGACATTATCACTCAGCAATAAAAAGGCCAGGATTCCTGAGAGGGGGTGAACCGATAACTCGTAGAATAGCACCTGTTTTCGAGGTGTTCTGGCTATCGTAACTGGAACCGACCCACCAATTACACCGGTGCTTATGGGATACGCGACTAGATGAGGGTATAATCGATGGGAATAGACTTCCCCTACGGGAAAACCGAAATAACAGCCCAAGAGTACGAGGCCCTAGTTGACGCTGGGGAAATTGCCGACCACCTTGCAGAGAGAACAACAGGCGATCCTACACCCCGAGTTCACTCATTTATCGACACACTGCCGCACCTCCTCGATTGGCTTGATAGTTCTGGACGAGACTATCCATGGCGGCATACGACTGATCCGTGGCGTGTCTACGCCACAGAAATCCTTCTCCAGCGCACACGGGCGGATGCCGTTGCAGACATCTACGAGGACTTCTTCGAACGCTTCCCGTCTCCACAGGCGCTTGTCGAAGCAACCGACGAGACCATTTATACGCAAATCAGATCGCTCGGATTTGGAAACCAGCGAACGAGGAGCCTGAAGGAGGCAGCAAACCTCTGTGTGAACCAATATGATGGAGCCGTTCCAGCCGATCTTGATGCGTTACAACAGCCGTGGCGAGTCGGACCATATTCCGCACGAGCGTGTCTGCTATTTGCGTTTAATCAGCCCATCGCACTTGTTGACTCGAATATCGTTCGAATCATCGGGCGAGTCTTCGGGTACCAAATGCCGAGTCAACCACACAAGAAGGACTCCATCTATGAACTTGTAGACACACTCATCCCAGATACACCAGACCTGGCGCGTTCAATCACTTTCGCGTTGCTTGACCTTGGTGCGCTCATCTGTACTGAACCCTCCCCGAAATGCGATGAGTGCCCGTTACACTCGTGCTGCCTCTTCGTTGAATCTCAATAACGGTGACGAGAGTAGGTTCAGGGACGAGCTGATCCCTCTGAATACTCCTGCGTGTTCGCAGAACGGCGAACCGCCTCAAAGAAGTCCGTTAGCTCGTCAACAACCGGTCCCCGGACAATCAACCCAATCTCAATCGCCTCTTTAAGACTATAATTCGTAAGATTCGCACTTCCAACATATGCTATCTCGGCGTCTGCGATCAGGGTCTTGGCGTGCAGGCGACCGTGGGGTGAATCGTATTGATAGACCTGGAAATTAGATGTGTCTCCACTGCTTCGGACTGTTTCACGAATCCGTTCCACGTGGCCTGCGTTTTCCCCATTCTCAGTCACATCTCGGGTGAGGAGTGTAACGTCAACACCGCGGTCAGTTGCAAATGCAAGATGGTCAACGAAAACGTCCACACCAAACCGGGTGAAGAAGGGAGTGACAAGCAGCAACTCCCGCTCGGCGTTCCGAACCAATCGAATAAGACGCGCCATGAGCTCTGCTGATCTCTCATCAAACTCATCCGGTACAGCGATACTTAGTTCGACATCGTGTACTGCGTCATTTGCGAGTAACTCGGCTTCGGATGCCGTCAGGTGGTCATCAAATATGTTTAGAAATTGAATAAATTCGATTGTCGTATTGCGGTTCACCTTGACCCGGTTAGTCGTCTGAGATGTGAAACCAACGAGACCAAACTCAGATGCGAGATCATGAAGATGATTCGCGGCCTCTCGATGGATGTCAAACTCCTCTGCCGTCTGTGAAGGGTCAACAGTTCCTTCACCAGAGGCAGCAGTATGAAGCAGATGCGTACAGAATACTACTGGATCAATCTCGTGTGCTCGAACCGCCTGTACGAATTGGGCTGGTGTTGCAAGCGTCATTTTCTGTGTCAGGTACTTTTCCCGCCAAGTCCACCAGTCAATTTCCAGAATCCAGCTGGCACTCCAGATGCGATCCGATTCCCGTAGAGAGCGATTCGAGAGAGGTTCTTGTTGAAGTGCTGGCAGCCGATTTCTGACATGTGGAGACATGAGTGACACGCACCGCCCCGAATATCAGCGCACGTAGAGTCATACATGCAACTTTCCCCCTCTGTGAGTGTGCTAAGCAACCAATCATCGAGGTTCCGGTCAATCAAGGTGAAGAGCCCTCCTGCCGTGTAGTTCTGCGTGTTATTCGCGTAGATGGCAGTGGCGAGGCCTTCTGTGAACAGATATTCAGCGAATGAGGTCTCGTCAATCCCAGAATGAACAGCAGCACGCTGAATGAGCAGGTGGGAAATCGTATGCAGAAGGCAGTGGACGGCAAGTGTGATTTCGTTGTACTGGCTGCCGTCATTCACATCAGTTGAGTACGGTTCTATCGCCTCCATTTCCGCGTACAGCGTCGCCCGTGCATCCGAAAGCTCCATATTCAGCGTGTCCTCGATGGGGTATCCACTCTCGGCGAGCCAGTGACCAACTTGGCGAGGATCTAACTGGACGATCGCAGCCTCTGTCTTTGACCGGGTTGTGTAAATCGGTGTGCGCCATTCCCCATCTTCAACTTGTACTGGTGGGAACATCCGGGCAGCAGGGGTTGAACCACCGTCTTCCTCGTCATCATAGGTGCGGTGATAGCCGTATACTGCTTTGAGGAGCGGGAATTCGGAAGTAACACCGATATCAAGAATTCCCATCTGATCCATAAGTTGTGTCTCTCGGGGCGTAGAGGTTTCTCGTGCGCTTTCCTGTTCCATTATCTCCCGCAATTGGATGTATCGCCGCATGTTGTCAGACGGCTCAACATCCCCGACTTTCGCCTGTACCATCTCACGAACCAACTCAGGATCTTGATCCCCGCCAATTTGGCCAAGAGCTTGCTTGGTCTGTTCGATCACCTCGGGGTTGTCGGTATCAAGCTCGTCAAAGTCGATTTGTGACACCCCCTCTTTGTCCACCATCTCCTTTAGACTCGTCTCGGGATGATCGAACTCACCGAGATAGGCCCCGATGACAATTGGGTCGATTTCTTCCTCTGAGCGTATACTGCTCTGGTAGATGTTCCGGTCACCGAGGTCAACGCGAGTGACATCGTGAATATTCATCGCCTTTGACGACGAATGGACGGTTACGTCCATTCGCTCGCCACATTCACAGAACGTCTGGAAATCATCGCTGATGACTTTCCCGTTACAGGCACCACACCGCCACTTGAAATCTTGATACCGGTCTGCACGGTCATCCAGCATCACGTATGAGTAGCCGTGCTTGTCACAACCCGGAACGGAAATCGATCTAATATCTGAACAGGAGGAGCACACACCAACATGGTGAATCTGGTTGAGGGCTCCATCGCACCCCTTTCGTCGGCAACTCAGGCCGCTCTGTTCAAGCCCTCTGATACGCTCGTCACTATAATCGTGAACCTTCCCGCAGTCCATGCATTCGAAGACACGTGGGAAGATCTCCGCGTACACATCCGATGGATCAATAATCGCCCACCGATCGGGTGTCGGCGGTGATAAGGCTCCCTCAACACCGCCGCTCCAGTTGTCAAGACTGGCATGAACGTGATCGATCATCTCCTGTTCACTGGCGATCTCCATCTGCTCGCCAGACATCCTCGCTGCCTGTTCGATGAGATTGTGTTTCGGGTTCGAGAACGTCGCTCCGGGCGGGAAGTTGTACATCACCTGCATCTTCCCGCGACGCATATTGTCAGTCATCGCGTGTCCACCCCCACAGCCTCGAACGCATCTTCATGGCTGTAACTCGGTTTGATGTCTATCGGGTCATCCACGTCACGGAGACTCAACATCACCCGTCCAGCGAGACATCCCTCAATGTCCTCTGCAGTACCGCTCTGGATGTTGTTGAACGAGATCTGAACGAGTTCCTCAATCCGGTCCGCGAACGGGCACTGACCGGTCTCCCAGTCTTCCCCGTAAATCTCGACGAGGTCTTCAATAATCTGGTCTTGGTCGATCACACCGGCCTGTTCGGCCTTTCGCGCCATCCGCGGATGGGCTCTGTTTTTGAAATATCCGAGGTGCTCACTCAATTCGTCGAAGTACCGAATGTACAGGAGCGACATGAAGATCCCCGGGAAGGTTCGCTCCACACTGAATTTCGCCCACCGGTTAATCGCTACTGGTTCAACGAGTCGGTCGAGGTACTCGTGGTACTTGTGGAAGTAATGGTAGTGCGACCGGTCACGCTCCCCTAACGGGTCGAAGACGTCCAACACGATTCCCGGGTGCTTGCGGCCAACACGCGAGGATGCCTGAATATACTCGGACATCCGTGGTGGTGCATTAAAGAATACCATGTACCCGAGGGCGTCAATGTCCACACCGTGACTGATTGAGCTGGTCGCAGTGATCAGCCCCTCAATATCCTCGTGGGTTGTACCATCGTCTTCACCGACCTGCTCGAATCGGTTGAGCATGTCAGCCATCGCATCTGGGTCGGTGTTCCCCTGCATATCGAATTTCTGCACGGGGTCGTATCCATCGTCGGTTAGGTTGTCGTTCACCTGGGTTTCAGTGGACTTGTAGACACGACCGCCCTCGAATTTGGAGATGACGTAGGTTACCAGTGTGTAGTAGTGGTTCAGGATGTTTTCGAACGTTTCCGGATCGGACACCTCCTCGAAGTCGAACTCCTGAAGTGTTGTTTCGGGTTCGTCAAGCCAGTCTTGAATCCGGCGCTGGTGCATCTCCAAGAGCCGGATGATGCTGTTAATCTGGCTGCGGTTCCAGGGAACAACACCGACGTAGTGCCGTTGAACTTTGTCTTCGTCCGTCGTTGTGTAGGCGGATTCTCGATAGTCCGGTCCGGGTGCAGGGAACCGAATTGTTTCCTTCCCGCCGTACAGATGCTTGACCTGATTGTCCGATTCTTCGATCGTTGCTGTCGCTGCTATTTTCTTGGGTTCGTAGTAGTCGATTCCTTGCTTTTCAGCGGCCCATTCGAGGTGCTTCTCGAAGGCGGCGTAGTAGTGGCTCTCGAAGGTCCCGAGATCCTCGTTGACGAGGTGTAGCTCGTCCTGCAGACAGAGCGTTGGGACCGGGTCTTGAACATTAACGCGCTCTAAATCACCGTAGTCCGTCTCGAAGTCCTGTTTGTCTCGGCCGCAGAACCGCGACATCATGCACTCGTCGCCCTGGTGTGTATACCCGTGTTCTGGGCAGCGATGAGTGATATACCCGGCAAGCGTTCGGAAGCGGTAATTGTACCCGAGAGCTGCAAGTTTGTCTTGAGTTCCGACAACAATCGTTGGAACAGCACGATAGAGATCGATGTCCGTCACGTGAACGTGCAGCTTTTCCCGACGACAGGATGCTGACGAACAGTGATGTTCGACTCGATCAGTTGCTGTACTGAATACGAGGTCAACGTCACTGCCGCAGAGCGGGCATTTTTCGACCGCGCGGTAGTCTTCACGACTGACTTGTTCGAGGTCTTGGCCGTCTTCTTTGTTCCATCGCTTCTTGAACTCACGTAGCTTCTCGCGGTTCTCCTCTAACGTCTTCTCGTCCTGCGGATAACTGGGGTACCAACCGTTGAACTCGGATTTCAGCAAGTTCCCGAGGCTGTTCTCTGTGTTTCCGGTGAAGAATCCGGCGCTGAGCGGCTCCCTGCCATACTCTTCCTCTTTCCGGACCTCATCTGCGTGGACGAGGATTTCGACAACTCGCTGGAACTGTTGCAGCGACAGCAACCGGAGTGGGAAGCGCATCATCGCTGACAGACCGAACTCTTTCCCGCGTCGCCTGTCGAACAGCGCCGTGAAGGCAAGCAGGGCGAGGTAGGCCTCCGTTTTCCCACCACCCGTCGGGAAGTACAGGAGGTCTGCCTTGTCACGATCGTGGGCCTCCGGTTCGAAGTCCCGTTCTTCGTGGACAATGTCCGGGAGTAGAGACACGATGAAGACAACCTGGAATGGTCGCCAGCCAGGATATTCAAGTTCTGCATCCTCATCCCAGGGATCGCCTTTCCGGACCTTACGGAGGAACACGCGGTTCACCTGCTTGAAGAGTTCCCGCGCCATTTGATCCTCTTCAAGAAGCTTGACACCGCGGTCAAATCGTTCAATCTCCCGTTCAAACCGCTGTATGTCTGATTTGATCGTCTCTACTGTTGGGTTCGACTCAGGGTCTGTGGCAGCCGCTTTCGCTTCGTCAAGACGGTCCTGCCAGTCGTCTTTTTTGTACTGTTTCAGTTTCTGGCGAACTGCCCGCAGTACCGGGAGTGGGTCTGTGGCCAGTGTATCGAACCGTGGTGCTGCTTCACCGGAGTACTGCCGGTGACCGAAGTAGGCCTGCTTGTGAACAGGGATGGTTTCCGATTTGATGCCCGTTTTCCCCTCTGTCCAGACAGCAGTACAGTTCTGGCCCTGGCCAGGAACCGAGGAGTCATAGCGGAATCCTTCGGGGACGTCTTCGAAGCTCATCGGCTGGAACTCGGTTTCGTCTTTTCCTCGCAACTCCAGCTGTGTTTCATATGTTGCGAGGTCGAGGTCTCCGAAGTCTGGTTCCTCGTCGCTTTTGTTAGTCACGTCAACCCGGACAACAGCAGACCCTGGCGTATCTGCCGTGGCTGTCGTTTCATCAATCGCTTCAAGAAGACGAACAGTCACGTCGATTCTCGGGGTCGGGGCATACTCCGTGTCCCCGCCGACAGGTGCATCGGAGAGGTTTTCCAAGTAGTCGTCGTCAGACAGGTTATCGTTGTTGGACACGAAGTTCTTCACGGCTCCGAGATCACTGTCGAACAGGTCCGGTGCAGACTCGATATGCTTCTTGGTAGCCGCCCGGATCTTCCTGTTCAACTCTCGTTCCACTTTGTCCGATGCTTCACTGAGGACACCGGTGTGGTCTGCATTGGCATCGAACGAAACGGTTGTACTCACACCGAAGTCTGCGTCGTCGTCACCGGGCTCTCGAAGCACATACTTCCGGTACACCGTCGGCGCGTCTTCGCCTGCCTCAGCAGCCTCTGCCGGTGTCGGAATGACGCGATAGTACAGGGCGAAGGATAACTGGACGCTCAGGGTGATTGTGTCACCGTCATCAGTGGTCGTCACGCGACCAATTAGCCCCAGTGTTGATGGCGACTGCCGTGATTGGATTTCTTTATCGATTTTCGTATCCTCTTCCTCGGGCGTGAGCGCTCCGGAGAAAAAGTTCGTTCGCGGTGTCAATCCAGGTGGGGTACGTTCACCGTCGTCAATATGCGCCCCACGGATTCGGTCAACAGTATCCCCGACGAGTTCTGAAGCAAAGGTTTCGATGTCGTCACGGGATGCCCCATCGATGTCTGCCATTCGTTACTTCGGCATAAGGGGGTGCCAGGGATAAATATAAGCCCAGGTCCCCGACATTATCCACGGTCACATTTACTGCACCGAGTCACGATCTCCCGACTGACCCCCGGCTCATTGAACAGGTCTCCATTACAGGCACGGTCGGCAAGCCATTCCCAAAATACACTCCCGCGCTGACGGTGTGTAGCGCGGATCGTTTTGATACGAGTGAAGACTTGCTCCCAGTTTTCTGCCATCCGTTCCGATCCGTACTCGCTTGCGATTACTTCAACACCGTCAGCGTGCCGGGGACCGATGCGAAGCCCGCTCCGGAATACGAGGTCGGACGGTGAGTCAGCTGCTAAGACTCCGCGTGCCCAGTCCCGTACTGCGTCGGCATTCACGGATACGTCCTGTTCAATTTCGCTTGCGAACCCGCTGACGCCATCGCTCGGATCATCAGTTGGTGAATGTTTCTCAAGTCCGCGAAGAACAGCGTCGTACCACAGCTGAACAGCGTCTAGGAATGCAGCGTCGGTGTCACCTTCGGCTTCACCCTCCCAGTCTTCACGCAGGAAGTCCTCCCAGAGGTCTGCCTGAACGTCGTCGTTAATGAGCACGATTTCATCACCAGCACTGATCCGTGCAAGAGAGCGAAGGGAGTACTCCCCCGCTGAAACAAGGTGCTCCTCTGATCGAACTATTACAGGATGTGCATCCGAGAGCGTCACTGGAGAAGCATCTTCGAACTCAACACGGTAGCGAGAAACCGTGCCTGCCGACCCCCTTCCTCCTGAATCATCATCTTCACGTGATTGGGATGCAACAGAGAGGTACGTCTTGTAGAGGCTGTCAGTCAGCGTTCGTTCAGTGTCTTCCTCCACCTTGCTTCCATGAGTGGTTACGTCTAACTGCGGAAGATCAGTACCGGTTTGTGGCGGAAGATACGGCCGACGTTTCTGATCCACACCGTGCACACGTGAGACCAGAGTGCTGTCGTCATGTCCGAGTACAATAGTTTTCGGGACAGCCGGATGGTGGTAGTAGATCGAGGTTTGTGGTGGAAGTGCGTCGAACGTCACCAAAATATCAATCTGTCCGGGGTCAACGTCTCGCACAGTGTCTTCATCAAGTAACAATAAGTCATCACCGAGAACCCAATCGCTCGCCCGCTCCCGGAGGAAGATATCGAGCATCTCCTTGTACGTTTTCTTCGTACAGAGCACGCCGACGGATTTCTCCCGCGACGCTGCTTCATCGAGTACGTCCAATAACTTCTCACCCAAGGGGTTCCGCTCAGCAAGCCTGTCGAGGAGCGTATCAACAGTTGTAAGAGCCAAATCAAGTATCTCTGCGTCGATAACAGCCTCCTCGTGCAGTTCTTCAATTTCGTTGCGCCGACCATGGAGCCTTCGAGGAACCCACCGGTTACCTTGGTCGAGCTGATTCTGCACCCAATGGTCGTGGAGGTCAACCGGAACCGGAAGGCTACTGAGCGTATACCGAAGTCGTCGAACTGCACCTGCAGCGGTTGAATCCCCGATCTTTTCGCTGAACTCTTCTAGCCGGCCAAGTAACTCCCCTATCTCAGAATCACTCTCGACCGAATACACGTGGACTGAAGATGGTCCCTCGGTCAACGATTCTGCTGCAGATTTCCGCGAGGACATCTGGTTGCCGTTACTGGTCTCTTGGTCCGGCTGCAGTAACACGGGGTGTGGAAGGTCAGTTGGTGGGCCGACGTGTTGCCTCCTATCTGCACCGTATTGTTCTGCGAATACCCCGTGTACCTCAATATGAACAGGATGCTCAGAATGGGATTCCGTCAGTGACGACAACTCTTGGTCGTCAATCTGGGTAAGGTGCCGTAGTGAAGCGGAATCAGCAATCCCGCGCGTTTCACCCGTTGTTTGTTCGTTCACCTGTCTGCTTTCGGGTGTGTATGATTGCGGTGTTCCGTTAATGGGGGTACCTCTCCACGTCTGTATTTGGGCAGCGTCTCCGGCGTCGATCCCCGATACCCAGTTGTAGAGGACTACATCTGCAGGTGCATCAGTGAGGGACTCAATATCCCTGACTAAGGTGAGATACGGAGGATTCTCTTGGATAGTCGTTCCGGATGTCTCGACGTGAATTCCGTCTGTCACACGTGCGGTGGGGATGAGATCGAGGATTGGCGTGACAGTTGCGGCCGTATCCTCTGACTGCACAATCCCGTATTGCGAGAGAGCTTCCCGAACGTCCTTTTTCGTACCCCACCCGCCAGTCGCCGGTGTATGTACCGCAACCCGAATATCCGGGCATATGAGCTGGGCAATCGCCGTTCCCAGTATGGCTAACTCAACCCATTCTGAGTCATGGGACGGTGTGAGGAACTGAATCGATGGATCTACATCCTCAACATCCACCTCGCCGCCCAGTACATCTTGGAGTGTATCCGTGAGTTCATCGCCTGCCGACTCGCTTTGGGATGCCGCTAACGCGATTTCTGCGGTTTTGTTAATCACGGCGAGTTCGGCGGACCCCAGTTGAGGGGGGCTCCACGTAACCGGGCCGGTTCGCTTTACAAGCGAGTAGTCGTTCGAGAATTCTCCTATCCCGGAAACACCTCCAGGGGCGAGCGCTGGGTTAGACTGCTGGAATTGGCGGCGCAGAGATGCAACTACGTCCTTCGCGGTTGAGTCTATCCGGCTATCAGTTGACCCGTATAACTCGAATAGTTCCGGTGGCGAGGGATACACCTCAAGTGCTTGCAGAATCTTGCCAACATCCCTCACTTCACGAGCAGTGTCTACTCGTTCAAGATCGCGGACGAGAGGCTCGATTGCGGGAAGAATGTCGCCTGGACAGGCGTCCCCAGCAGACGCAATTGCTTCACAAATCCCGGTTCGGGTCCGGCTTGAACAGTCACGCGCCACCGAAACCAGTCGATCGATGGAGTCCACAATTAACTCAGGCCACGAACTTGCTGCAACACGGAGCACCGGCACCCACAATTTCGGTTCTTCTGAGAGGTCCTGCTGAATTGCCTTCTTCGGGTACACCTCTCGAATCCCGGCCAGATCATTGGACTGAATCGCTGAAAACACCGCGGCTAACAACTCGCCCGTATCTCGGCTTCTCCCACGTCCAGTTCGTACTTCCTCGACGAGCGGGGGGATGAACTCATTCCAGTGGTTTGGATAGATGCCGGCATCGAGTGCTGCCTGAATGAGTTCGCCAAGGTTTCGCTGTGAATTGGAATCGTCAACTTCGATGTATGTCCGGGAAAGACGTTCAATTATCCGGCCCGAATGAAATTCCGATAGAACAGACTTCTCTTCCAGCTCGTCGGTGAGGGCCTCCACCGTCTCTGTGTTTATGTGATCGCTTGACTTCGCCGCCAGCAGTCGAAGTGATCTCCACGGATGGTCTTGAAGAATTTCTGTAACCAGGTGGTGGGAGGTGGAGCCCGGATTTTCGATTGCTGTGTCGAGACTCCGGGTTGCGTATCCTTTGAAGTATCCGCCGACTGGATACGGTTTACCACCGACCTCAACTTTCCCGTCAAAGAGTTCGGTTACTCGCCTCAACAAACTGTAAGCATCCTTGGAGGGAGGAAGGCGTGACACGACACGATACGCCTCCATGCGAGTGTTATAGGAAAGTTCTTCTAGAGATTCAAATTCAATTGACTCGGTCAGCGTAAAGTCGTCTCTCGGGAAAATCGATGAGAGGTGTGCAAGAACCAGTTCGGTGTCTACTCGTTCGTTATCGAGTAAGTAGACCAGCTGGGGGTAATCAACCGGGGGTGAGGCCTCGTTGAGGATGATTTCGATACACTGGGCGGCGGTCAACGCATCGTACCCGGTCGATTGTGCTTGGTCAACGAGTACTGGGAGTTGGTCTGTTACTGATGCAGGTGATGGTGTTTCTTCGTTCTGTAACCAGTTAAGTAATGCACCGGGCTCTTCACCGGCGGGAGGAGTCTGTTCCGTTTCGTGATCGGTTTGGGCACGACTGCTGGATTGTTCTCCGTCGAAGTCGGAGATCGAACGCTGGGTCGTGTCCTTGTCCGTCACTGACTACCTTGGACTAGTTACCCTGCAAGCATAAACGATATGCATAGAATCACCCGTGGCGGGCGTGTCCTTCACGCGGCTATCGTATAGACAAGGAAGTGAGAGCAAATAGGTCCTGATATAGGAGGATAGATTTCGACTTAGACGTCCTGATTATGTGACTGCATGAGTTCCTTTGCTATCTCGGCCTGGGTGTGGTCATCTTGCTCATCTGCAGTCCGACTCTCGATTTTGTGGTCGAAAATGTAGCCCTCGTATTCTTCATCCCAAGTGTAGGCCTGCAGTCCTACGCTGGCATCTTGGGACACGTCGTAAATCACTTCGAATTCGGAGTCCCCCGATCGAGTTCCGCTTTCCCATGTCCGCCAGATACGGCACATGATGTTTCCGCCAGTGTTGACAACTGCTCCACCGTTCCACCCCTCTGGAACATCCACCGGTGACTCATCGAATGGCTCTCCGTACCCTAATTCACGGAGGAACTCTTCCCGGTTCGTCTGAGACATACCACCGGGTACTCAACCAGACATCATGAATGCTGGTATACTTCACCGAGAGAACCACAAATTCCGGGATAACACCCGACTAGAGGAGTTATCTGGCCGAAATCAAGGTGCCTCAAACTTGCCGAGACCGCTTGACTGATCGCCACCGTTCGAAACCCAGTGGACCGTCACAGTGTTACCCGACGAAATTGAACTGATGGTACCGATCTCTTGGCCATACTCAATAGATGAGGAGCTGGAATCTATCGTCGTAGACGTGGTGGTGTTCCCGGATTCTGTACCGACATTCCACGTTGCTTGGCTAACATCACCGGTAACCTTGAGCTTGCCAGTGTTCTCGGAGTCAATCGTATCTCCACCATCGTGTAGAATTTTGAGCTGCGGGCTACCACTCGTTGTGTAGTCGAATGCGATCTGGGTGTTCGGTGCGGGATGCCCAAACGAAACCTCTCCGGTAGCGAGCTCTCGTGGTTCACCTTCCTGCTTCAGATATAGACCGACACGATGTGATTGGTGGTAGTCTGCTTCGGCATCCGGAACGCGAATGATTTCTCCGCCAGTGTGTACATCGCTGCTAAGCGTTGTCTCTGTCGCCGTTTCACCGGCGACAGTCACGTAGACTGTCTGCCCTGCTTGGAGAACATCACCCTCTACGTGTGTGACGACGAGAGCACCGCCCTCAACTGCGAACTCAACTTCAACCTGCGGTGGCGATTCTGGAGTTGACTCTGAGTCACCATCTGTTCCGATGCACCCGGCAATTGCGGTTGTGAGTGTTCCACCGGCGACGGCGAGTAGTTTCCTGCGTTGCATATGCTACACCGCGGTAACCTACAGGTTCGGATAAACCCTAGCCGCGACATGCCACGACGCCAAACTCGCTATCAAGACCCTGTACGGGTACCCAGATGGGTTGAAACGATTTCTGGAAACTGATTACGCGAAACGGTTTCCGAATTGCAGTGGGCGTGCATCGTACGCTTCCAACTCATAAACTAATCAGTTGGTGAAGAGTTTGAACAACAACGGTCTGCGTTCCTATCCGACAAGCAAGGAACCGTGAACGTTTGCTGTCTTTCACAACTCAACTGTGTAGCCTGCAAAAGAATTGAAATACCGCTCAAACACCCGAAGTTGTTCTCCGGCGCGATCGGATGCAGTTGCTCGGATAATATTCGGAACTGGATAAGTATCCGCGAATCCAAGCTTTTCGGCACATTTTATCTTCTTCTTGATGTATACTGGGTTACGCATCGGGGTTCAAATCCAACGAACTCAGAGCCGAAGTTCGTCCTTCACCGAGGAGTGCGGGCCGCGCCGGCCGGTGACGAGTCCGGCTGCGGAGAACCGTCGAAAGGGCCGCATTCGGTTCGTTCGGCGGCTCGGCGACGGCAGAAAACGAGTTACGCCTCGAGGGGCGTCCGGTCGGCCGCTGCCAGGGACTCGACGTAGGATTCGGCGTCGAGGGCCGCCATGCTGCCCGTGCCGGCGGACGTGATCGCCTGCCGGTAGCGCGGGTCGGCGACGTCGCCGGCGGCGAACACGCCGTCGACGCTCGTCCGGGCGGTCGGACGACCGTCCGCGTCGGTCCGCGTGCGGACGTGGCCGTCTGCGTCCAGTTCGACGCCCGTCCCGTCGAGGAACGCGGTGTTCGGCGTGTGACCGACGGCGTAGAACACGCCGCCGACGTCGACGGTCTCGGTCTGCACGTCGACGCCGGCGTCGGCTTTCTCCCGGGGGTGGCCGTCGGGGTGGGAGACGAGCGTGGCGCCCGTGACGCCGTCGGCCTGTGAGCCGTGGACGGCGGCGAGTTCGGTGTTCCAGCGGAACTGGACGTCGTCGTGGTCGCGGGCGCGGTCGGCCATGATCTCGGACGCGCGGAGCTCGTCGCGCCGGTGGACGACCGTCACGGAGTCGGCGAACTTCGCGAGGAACAGCGCCTCCTCCATCGCGCTGTCGCCGCCGCCGACGACGAGGACGTCGTCGCCGCGGTGGAACGCGCCGTCGCAGGTCGCACACGTGGACACGCCGTAGCCCATGAGTTCGTCCTCGTTCTCGGCGCCGACCCAGCGGGCGCTGGCGCCGGTCGCGACGACGAGCGCGCGCGTCCGGAGCGTCTCGCCATACGACAGCACGAGCTCCTTGGGCTGGCCGTCCAGGGTCGCGGACTCGACGCTCTCGCGTCGGAACTCGGCGCCGAAGCGTTCGGCCTGTTCCCTGCCGCGCTGGACGAGGTCCATGCCGCCGACGCCCTCGGGGAACCCGAGGTAGTTCTCGACGTCGGTCGTCAGGGTGAGCTGGCCGCCGGGCTCGTCGCCCTCGAGCACGAGGGGATCGAGGTCCGCGCGCGCCGCGTAGACGGCCGCGGAGAGGCCGGCGACGCCGGACCCGGCGACGACGACGTCGCGTACGTCCCCGGTCATCTACTCGGTGTACTGCTCGACGAGCGACCGCAGCTGGTCCTCGCCCTGGAGGCCGACGACCTCCTCGACCTGGTCGCCGTCGGCGAACAGCACGAGCGTCGGGACGCCCCGGACGCCGTAGGCGGCGGCGAGCTGCTGGTTCTCGTCGACGTCGACCTTCGCGACTGCGGCGTCGGTCTCGGCGGCGAGCGTCTCGACGACGGGCTCGAGCATCTGGCACGGACCGCACCAGTCCGCGTAGAAGTCCGCGAGCACGACGTCGTTGGCGGCGACGAACTCGTCGAGTGCCGCCTGGCCGTCGACGGCCTGGGGCTCGGTCGGCGTCGTCGAATCGGCTCCGGAAGTGGTGTCTGCTGTCATCACCAGGTCGTACGCACCGGCGGTAATTAAGAGTTTTGGGAAGATTCTACAATACCATTCTGTCCGTCGAGCCGCCAGCCGACCGGACACAGCGAGCCGGACGTCGCCGACCCGGGCGCTGCGGAACGCGGGCGGGGCTGTACTGCGTGAAAATGGGGAGACGACACCAGAGAGCTGCGGGTCGCGCCGGGGCTGCAAGGGCCCAGAACAGCGGGTAGCGGGCGCGGCAGGCGGCCGTCAGCTCTCGATGGTCTGCGGGGCCGCGTCGGAGTCCTCGTACTTCGTCTCGAACTCCCGGATGAGCTGGCCCATCTTCGCGTACCAGTCGTTGAGCAGCCGCTGCATGTCGTCGGCGATGTTCGACGGGTCGGTCGGCCGGTAGACGTGGTAGTAGCCGCCCTGGTCGTAGTTCACCTGCTCCTTCTGGATGAAGCCGGCCTTGAGCAGCCGCTGGACGGCGCGGTAGGCCGTCGAGCGCTCGCGGTCGACCGCCTCGGCGATCTCGTCGACGGTCAGGGGATCGTCGGTGGCGACCAGCGTCCGGAAGACCTCCTTGTCGAGGTGTTTGAGGCCGTGGAAGCACTCCAGCAGCCCCTCGCACTCCATGTCCTGCTGGAGTTGTTCGGCCATCGAGTCGGGCATCGTTATCGTCCGTCAGTAGACGCCACGCGGTTAAAAGACTTGTGCACGGAACGCACAATCGCACGCACGAGTCGACAGTGGCCGGACGACGGGTCGTCCGGAGTCAGTCCGCGGCGCTCGGCGACGCCGCCTCCTCGTCGGAACGGAGTTCCCGGATCGAGCTGACGACGACTGCACCGGCGACCAGGGTCGCCGCGCCGAGGATGATCACGAGCGAGACCGTCTGCAGCACGGGGACGTCCATGACGTTCCCGACCTTCCGGACGGCGACGGCGATGGCGCCGAGCAGCAGCATCACGCCGAAGTAGACCTTGATCTCGTCCTCGTCGACGAGGCTGGTCGCGGCCGCGCCGAGGCGCGCGCCGAGGGCGCTCCCTGCGAGCAGCG
>NZ_JAYEZL010000006.1:0-356411 GCF_037031165.1 Halobacterium yunchengense
GGCCCATCGCCTGGAGGGCGTGGAGGCCGATCTTGCCGACTTCGATGCCGGCGGTGGTCCCGGCGATCATCAGGACGCCGAGCTTGTAGTCGACCTGCCCCAGGTCGCGGTGTTTCAGCGTCGCGATCACCGACGTCCCGAAGACGAACGCGAGCCCGGAGGCCACCGCGACGTCGGCATCGTAGCCCATCACCATCAGCGCGGGCGTCACGAGGAACGACCCGCCCATGCCGAAGAAGCCGAACAGGATGCCGATGAGCAGGCCGAACCCGGTGAAGGTGCCGACGAGCGCGACGCTCATCCCGAACAGCTCCACCGTCATTCACCCCGCAGTAGCCCGACGAAGTACTCGCCGAAGGCCCGTTCGAGTGCGCCGTATACGACGTAGAGGACGACGGCTTCGACGAGCACGATACCGACGAGCGTCACCGCTTGCGCGTTCCCGGAGAGGGATCCGATTCCGAACATGGTGAGTGGGTGGGTGGGGTGTCAGTCGTCGGCGACGGCGCTGTCGGCGGTGGCGGCACAGCGGTTCGGACCGAGTTCGAGTTCGGTCTCCTCGTCGTCGTCTTCGGGCTGGTACTCGCCGGCGTTGGTCGCGATGACGTCCTCGTAGTTCGGCGGCTTCGACGGGAGGTTCTCGAACATGTGCTCGACGAACTCGTCTTCGTCCAGCCGGAGGATCTCGTTGTTCTCCCAGAGGTAGCCGACCGTCGAGAACATCGGCTGGCCGGGCGTCACGTCGATGTACTCGCCGTCGTCGGTGACCGAGAAGTGGCCCGGCAGGATCTTCACGTCGTTGGGCTCGGTCATGACGACCTTGTGCAGCGTCTCGTACTGGATTCGGGCGCCGTCGCGGGCGTCCTGGTCGGCGAACTGGAGTTCGGTGCGGCCGATGGACTCGACGAACAGCGTGTCGCCGGTGAGCAGCGCCTCGTCGTCGACGAGGTACGAGGTCATGCCGGTGGTGTGGCCGGGCGTGTGGACGGCCTTGATCTCCACGTCGCCGAGTTCGACGACGTCGTTGGGCTCGATGGGGTCGAACTCGAAGTTCGGGTCCCGCGTCTCGGCGGGCGCACCGAGGTGGTAGGGGACGCCGAGCCGGTCGGCGAGCTCCCGGCCCTTCGAGATGTGGTCGGCGTGGATGTGCGTGTCGAGGACGCGCGTGACCTCCAGCCCGCGTTCGCTGGCAGCGTCGAGGAACTCGTCGGTGGCGCGAGTCACGTCGACGAGCGCGGCCTCGCCGGCGGTCTTCGACCCGACGACGTAGCCCAGACAGCCCTTCGAGCGGCGCTGCAGTTGGAGCACGACGAGGTCGTCGTTCGCGGTGGCGACCGGCACGACGTCGTACACCATGCTCCAGGCCTCCATGCCGCCCTCGACGGTCTTGACGTCGTGGGCGTGGCCCTCGCGTTCGAGGTACTCGGCGAAGCTGCTCGCGGAGTTGCCCGTCGCACAGATGGTGACGACGGTGTCTCCGGCGTCGAGGTCGTCCGGGTCGAACTCGCCGACGAGTTCGTCCTCGGAGCTGCTGTACTCGACGTTCCGGGCGCCGGCGATGTGCCAGTCGGCGAAGCTGTCCGGTGACCGGGTGTCGAAGAGGACGAAGTCCTCCCCGGCGTCGATCGTGTCCCGCAGCTGTTCCGCAGTGATTGTCTCGACCATCTTCACAGTATTGTATAGACAGGACACGTAAAACGGTTCGAGCGGGGAGGAAAATTGGTGCTAGAATCCGCCGCTCCGGCCCGGGAGCGCAGGACCGGGAAATAATTTCCGCAACTCGAGGCGGGCGGAGCGGTCCACTACGCCAGATTTTCGCCAACGCCCTCGCTCTTTCGCGAATCGTACCAGTAATGTCTTGAACCGCAATCCCTTAGATAGTATTGTAAGGATGGCACAAAATTCTGGCGCGGAGGAGGCCCTGGTGGACCTGCCGCCGAGTTCGAAGTTCATCTACAAGACGCTGTCCCGGGAAGGGTCGATGACCCTGAAACAGATCACCGAGGAGACGCTGCTGTCCTCGCGGACGGCGCGATACGGGCTCACCAAACTCGAGGAGGCGGAACTGGTCGAAACGGCGCCGGCGCTGCACGACGGCCGCCAGACGTGTTACAGCATCAGCCACCGCTCGCTCGGCTCGGACCGGATCGGCTACCCCGAGACGGCGCTGGTCAGGCCGGACAGCGCCGACGAACGGCTGGCGGAGTTCGAGGCGGACGACCCGGACTTCCGCCTCGTCGAGGTCTCGACGCAGTACCAGGACGGACACATCCCCGGCGCGGTCGAACTCGACCCGCGGACGGACTTCCTCGACGCCGGCACGCGGACGATCCCGGACGCCCGTCGCCTCGAAACCCTGCTGGGCGAGCGAGGCGTCACGCCCGACAGCACGGTCGTCCTCTACAGCGACGGGTACAACGAGTTCGCGGCGTTCGTCTACTGGACGCTCAAGTACTACCGACACCGTGACGTCCGCCTGCTCAACGGCGGAAAACGGTACTGGACGGAGAACGGCTACCCGACGACGAGCACGACCCCGTCGGTCACGCCAGTCGAGTACGAGGCACACCCCCCGAACGACCGCATCCGGGCCTACCGGCAGGACGTCCAGGACGCCCTCTCGGAGGACACCGCCATCATCGACGTGCGGCCGCGGGAGGAGTACTGCGGGGACGCCGAGGCGCCCGCGCGCGCGAGCGGTCACATCCCCCGGACCGTCAACATCGAGTGGGACAGCGTGGTCCGGGATTGCGGGCGGTTCGAGCACCAGCGCGCGCTCGAACGGCCGTTCGCCGAGGCGGGCGTCGAGGAGGACGACGACGTGATCGTCTACTGTAACGTCGGCGAGCGCTCGGCGCTGGTCTGGTTCGCGCTCTCGGAGCTGCTCGGGTACCCGAACGTCGCGAACTACGACGGGTCCTGGACGGAGTGGGGGAACCTCGTCGACGTCCCCGTCGAGACCTGTGACTCGGAGGACCAGTGACCGACCCGCTCCCGGCCCTGGCGGCCAGTGGCGCCGGCGAGCTGGTGCTCGCGCTCGTCGTGCCGGTCGTCCTCGTCGCCGTCGGCACGTACGTCGGCGTCCTGCTGGCGCTGCAGTCGTTTTTCGACGCCTCGTCGTGGGAGGAAGCGACGACCGGCGACGCGGGCGAGTAGCGCAGACGCCCGCACGAAGCGGACCCGACACGCGCTAGGAGCGTCGACACGCGGCAGGTGGACGCTCATACGCGCCGGTGGGCGTCGACACGCGCCGGTGGACGCCGACACGCGTCAGGGAGCGCCGACACGCGTCAGGGAGCGCCGACACGCGCCGGTGGACGCCGACACGCGGCAGTGACGGCTGTACCCGACGCGGCGCGAACTCCCCGCAATCTTTTCCGCGAGGCGTCCGGGCCGCCGAGGTCTTCGACATTGTGGTAGCTACCTCAGCGTTCAGGTATCCGACCGACTAACACGAACGTATATGGACCACGTAGTGGTGCTCGGTGCTGGTGTCGGCGGAACGATGACCGCCAACATGCTCGACCGCCGATTGGACCGCACCGACGCCGAAATCACCGTCGTCGACAAGAGCACAGAACACGCGTACCAGCCGTCGTTCTACCTGCTCCCGTTCGGGTACATGGAGCCAGACGACCAGTTCCGGGACGTCCGCGGGCTGCTCCGCGACGGCGTCGAGTTCGTCCACGACGAGGTCACCGGCGTCGACCCCGACGAGAAGACGGTCGCGCTCGGGGACGGCGACCTCTCGTACGACTACCTCGTCGTCGCGCTCGGCCACCGGCTCGCGCCCGAGGCCACGCCCGGCATGCTCGAGGGCTGGGAGGAGACGGACGCGGTATACCCGTTCTACCACTTCGAGGCCGCGATGGGGCTGCGTGACGCCCTCGAGGACTTCGAGTCGGGGACGTTCGTCGTCTCGGTGCCGGACACCTCGATCAAGTGCGGGGGCGCGCCGCTGAAGATGACGATGCTCGCCGAGGACTACTTCCGCCGGCGGGGAATCCGCGACGACGTCGACGTCGTCATGACCAAGGGCAGCGACGCCGTGTTCGGCGTCTCGCCGTACCGCGAGAAACTCGAGGAGATCTGGGCCGACCGCGGCATCGAGGCCAACCTGGAGTTCGAGGTCGCGGAGATCGACCACGAGGCACAGGTCATCCACTCGACGGACGGCGACACGCAGGAGTACGACCTGTACGCGCCGGTCCCGCCCCAGTACGGGCAGGAACCCCTCACCGAGCACTCGCCGCTGACCGACGGCGAGTACGTCACCGTCGACGAGCACACGCTCCAGCACACGGAGTACGAGGACGTGTTCGCGCTCGGCGACGGGGCGGACACGCCGAACGCCAAGACCGCCGCGGCCGCGCGCAAGCAGTCCCACGTCGTCCTCGACAACCTCACGGCGCACATGGCGGACAAGCGACAGACCGCAGCCTACGAGGGGTACGCTGCCTGTCCGCTGCTGACGAGGAAGGGCAAGGCGATGGTCGCGGAGTTCGACTACGAGGAGAGCATCTCCGCGCCGGTCGAGAGCCGGCTGAACTGGATCATGGACGTCGACGTCCTCCCGAGTTTCTACTGGGACGCCTGGCTGCGCGGCTACGACCCCCTCCCGTGACCATGGCAAGCGAACACCGGTCCGCCGACGCGACCGACCCGCTGGACGACGAATCGGAGCTGGCCAGGGCCATCGAGGACAACGAGGCGGAACTCGCGGAACTCCTCCGGCTGCTGGCGGTGACCGAGGAGCTCGCCGCGGACCTGACCCCGGAGCTCCGCGAGACCGTCCGGGAGAACCGCGAACCCATCCGCGACCTCCGCGTGGCCTTCGAGCGCGAGGAGACGCTCGTGCTCTTCCAGCGTGTCGGCGAGGAAGCCGACACGCTCGTCGAACTGCTCGACGTGCTGGCCGCCTCGAAGGACCTCGCCGACGACCTCGTGCCGGAGTTGCGGGTCGCCGTCCGCGAGAACCGGGCGGTCGTCGAACGCCTCCGCGCGGCCGTCGAGCGCGAGGAGACGCTGGTGTTGCTCGAACGGCTCGGCGAGAACGCCGACACGCTCGCGGAGTTGCTGGACCTCCTCGACGCGACCCACGACCTCGCGATGGACCTGACGCCCGAACTGCGGGACGTGGCCCGGGACAACCGGAACGTCATCCGCGACCTCCGGATGGCCGCCGCCGGCTTCGCGGACGCCCACGCCGAGAACGACGTCGACATGTACGAGCTCGGCCGGAACGCGAACAACATGGTCGCGCTCGTGCAGACGCTCGGCGACCCACAGGTCACCGACGCCGTCGACGCCACGATGGGGGGGCTGGCAGCGGACGACCCCCAGCCGGTCGGCCTCTTCGGGCTGTTCCGGGCGCTGTTCGACGCCGACGTCAGGCGCGGACTCGGCCGCCTGCTGGCGGCCGCCCGCGGTCTCGGCAGCCTGGAGGCGGACGCGGAGGACTGACCCGACGACCGGGCGGGGCCCGTCGCGGGCACCCGGAACCGGAACAACCGGAAATCGTGTCGCGTTCACGGAAATGTGGTTACAGAATACGAAAAAATAGTTCGTAGTACGCGAACTAAGTGTGGCGGGGCCCAACTGGAGAACGGGATGACACAGCGAGAACCCGCGACCGACGACGCGACGGTACCGACGCCCGGCATCGGGGACCAGTTCCCGGCGCTGACAGTGGAGACGAGCATGGGCGAGCGGACGCTGCCCGACGACTACGAGGGCCAGTGGCTCGTCCTGTTCAGCCACCCCGGCGACTTCACCCCCGTCTGCACCTCCGAGTTCGTCGCTTTCGAGCAGCGCCGCGAGGAGTTCGAGGAGCTGAACGCCGAACTGCTCGGGCTCTCGGTCGACCGCGTCCACTCGCACATCAAGTGGACGGAGTGGATCCGCGACAACCTCGACGTCGACATCCAGTTCCCCATCGTCGCCGACGACCAGGGAGCGGTCGCCGAACGACTCGGCATGCTCCACCCGGGCGCCGGGACGGCGACCGTCCGGAGCGTCTTCGTCCTCGACCCCGACGGAGTCGTCCGCCTGCGCCTGACCTACCCGATGGAGATCGGACGGAACATCGACGAGGTCCTCCGCTCGCTGCGGGCCCTCCAGACCAGCGACGCCGACGGCGTCGCCGCACCGGCCGACTGGCCGAACAACGAGACGTTCGGTGACCGCGTCCTCCTCTCCCCGCCCGGCACCGAGGCCGACGCCGAAGCACGGAAAGCCGAAGTCGCCGACCGCGAGGACACGGACTACTACGACTGGTGGTTCGTGACGCGCGAACAGTAACGGAACAGGGACGCTCCAACCGCTCCGCACGGGCCGTGGCCGCGCGCTGACGGCCGCCGCCCGACTCCGAGGACATCCTACCAATGATTGACCCGGTCATCGCCAGCAGACTCCAGTTCGCGGTGACGACGATCGTCCACATCATCTTCCCGGTGATGAGCATGGGCCTGGCGCCCTTCCTCATCTACTTCACGTGGAAGGAGATACGGACCGACGAACAGGTGTACGAACAGCTCCGCGCCTTCTGGACGAAGGTCTTCGCGATCTCGTTCGTCGTCGGCACCGTGACGGGCATCGTCCTCGAGTTCGAGTTCGGCACGAACTTCGCGGCGTTCTCGACGGCCGCCGGCGAACTGTTCGGCGGCCCGCTCGCCATCGAAGGCATGATGGCGTTCATGCTCGAGGCGACGTTCCTCGGCATCTTCGTGTTCGGCCGCGACCGGGTCAGCGACCGCCTCTACATGCTGTCCAGCGTCCTCGTGGGCCTCGGGACGTGGCTGTCGGCGGTCTGGATCCTCGTCGCGAACTCCTGGATGCAGACGCCGCGCGGGTTCGAAATGGCACACGAGAGCGGCCAGCCGGTCGTCACGCTCGTCGACCCGGTGGCCGCCTACGCCAACCCCCGGTTCCCGTGGATGTACGTCCACATGCAGAACGCGGCCGTGCTGTCGGTCGCGCTGTTCCTCACCGGCGTCGCGGCCTACTACGTCTGGACGAACCGGGACACGGAGTTCTGGCGGAAGACGATGAAAGCCGGTCTCGCCGTCCTGCTCGTCACCGCTCCGTTCCAGGCGGTCCACGGCGACGCGTACGGCCGCCACGTCGCCGACACGCAGCCCCAGAAGTTCGCCGCCATGGAGGCCCAGTACGACACCCGCTCCTCGGTCGGCCTGAAGTTGCTCGCGTTCCCGACGAGCCTCGAAGACGTCACCGACCCCCACGCCGAGGACCTGTTCGTCGTCGAGGTCCCGTTCGTCGCGTCGCTGCTCGCCAGCGGAGGCGACCCGGACGCGCAGATCACGGGGTTGAACGACCTCCCCGCCGAGAGCCCCCCGGTCGCGGTCGTGTTCTGGGCGTTCCGGGCGATGGTCGGCCTCGGCGTCTGGTTCGTCCTGCTGGCGTTCTGGGGCGGCTACCGCTGGTACCGTGGGGAACTGTTCGAGGACGACCTGCTGGCGAAGGCGCTGGTCGGCTCCTCCGTGCTGGGGATTCTCGCCGTCGAACTGGGCTGGATCGTCACCGAGGTCGGCCGCCAGCCGTGGGTCATCCAGGGCGTCATGAAGACCCACGCGGGCGTCTCACCGGGACTGACCGGGGCCGAGGCGCTCACCACGCTCGCCGGGTTCGTCGGCGTCTACAGCGCGCTGCTCGTGCTCTACTGGTACGTCGTCGTCAGGCTCGTCCGCGAGGAGGCCCCGACCCGGCCACCGACACCCGAGCGCGACGCGTCAGGCACCGAGGAGGTGGTCGCGAGCGATGACTGACCCGGCAGCCCTCGCGCCGCTCGCACTGGCCGACGGGCCGCTGTTCGGCCTCCCGCTCGACCGGCTGTGGTTCGGGCTGGTCTTCTCCGTCCTCGGGACGTTCCTGTTCCTGGACGGGTTCGACTTCGGGGTGGGCGCGCTGTTCGCGACCCGCGACGACGACCGCGAACGCGAGCAGTTACTGGCCGCTATCGGGCCGTTCTGGGACGGCAACGAGGTGTGGCTGGTCGTCTTCGGCGGGATGCTGTTCGCCGTCTTCCCGGCGGTGTACGCCGACCTGTTCAGCCGCCACTACCTGTTGATGTTCGCCATCCTCGCGGCGCTCGTCCTCCGCGGTCTCGCCCCCGAGATGTACGAGCAGCGCCACGACGAACAGTGGCAGCGCCACTGGGGGCGGGCGTTCGTCGTCGGGAGCATCGCGTCCCCCTTTTTCCTCGGCGTGTTCGTCGGCAACTGGCTGTTCGGCGTCGACGGCGGCGCTTCGCTCGCGAGCGTCCTCGTCGGCCTCGCCGTCGTCGCGCTCACTGTCGTCGACGGGGCCGCCTACCTCGGACTGAAAACGCGGGGCGACGTCCGGCTCGAAACCCGACCGCTCGGCCACCTCGCACAGGTCGCCTACCTGGTGCTGGCGGTCGCCGCCCTGGCCGTCGGCGGTCGTTCGACACCCCACGTCAGTCTGTTCGCGCTACCGACGCTGGGCCTGCTCGGCCTGACGGCGCTCCTGGCCGGCGTCCACCTGCTCGCCGGCCGGGCCGGCCGCCACTACGTCGCGTTCGCGGCGGTCGCGGGCCAGGTGTACGGTCTCGCGGCGCTCGTCGCGACGCTGCTGTACCCGCAGATCGATCCCGTGACCGGCCGCACCGTCGAGGCGGCGATCGTGTCCACGGTCCCGCTGAACCTCACGACGATCGGTGCGGGACTGCTCTTGCCGCTCGTCGCGTCCTACTTCGTCGTGCTGTACTCGGCGTTCAGCGGCCCCGTCGAGGACGAGGAGTCGTACGCGTAGGCCGCCTACGCGTCGTGCCACTTCCGGTAGAACCCGGCGCCGAACGCCACGAGCACCACGGCGATGCCGAGGTCGCGGGCGAACGAGCCGACGTCCCCGGTGAGCGATAGCTGGAGCAGGCCGACGCCGACGAGGAAGGCGACGACGACGCCCGAGAGGACGAGCATCCAGGTCGCCACGTCGGCGGTGGCGTCCTCAGGCACGGCCAGGTACCTCCGGGCCGCGGCGGCGAGGGCCGGCGCCACAGCTCCCGGGTTTTCGATGCCACCTGACTACCGACGTACCGTGTTGGCCGTGCATGGGGGTGGGACGGGACGAGCGGCCAGAAACGCGTGTCAGTGCGTCGCCGCGTGGGGCGAGAGACCGATACCGGTCAGCAACAGACCGGCAGCGACGAGCAGCCCGAGTCCAGCCGCCGTCACGACGTCGCCGACGCTGAGCATCCAGGCCGCCGCAGCGAGGCTCAGGAGGACGAGCAGCGTCCCCGCCACGAGCAGTGGCGTGTCGAGCCGGTCGGAGGTGTGCGGAAGTGACATGCGTTGGCTCACGAGCGATGGTAGGCGTCGCCGACGCAAAAGCAGTCGTCCACGTGCGATTATTGGCTGTTGCACCCGGCCGCCCGGAGATAGCGGAAATAATTTCGCGGCGGGTCCGCGCCCCCGAGAGCGCCGTCGTCCAGTCGCCGTCGACGGGAACGCGGCGATACTCGCTGTCGTGCTGCGGCCGAAAATAATAATCCTTAATATTCTATTCCCGTTTGGTTGTTACATGACCGTCGTCAGCGTCTCGATGCCGGACGAACTGCTGGAGCGCATCGACGAGTTCTCCGAGGACCACGGCTACACGGGCCGCAGCGAGGTGGTGCGGGAGGCCGCGCGCAACCTCCTCGGCGAGTTCGAGGACAAACAGCTCGAGGACCGCCGGCTCATCGGCGTCGTCACGGTCCTGTTCAGCTACGAGAACTCCACCGTCGAGGAGCGCATGATGAACCTCCGCCACGAGTACGAGGGGCTCGTGACGTCGAACGTCCACAACCACGTCGGCAACCACTACTGCATGGAGCTGTTCATCCTCGAGGGCGAACTCGAGGAGATCTCGGAGTTCGTCGGCCGCGTGCGCGCGACGAAGGACACCATCACGGTCGACTACTCGGTCATCCCCGTCGACGGGTTCGCGGCGGTCCCCGACGCGTGAGCCGCCGGCGGTCCCGGCGGGCTCAGTCGACCACCCGCGGCTCGTAGATGCGCTTTCTCGCGTCCGGGACGTAGACGCGCTCCTCGACGAGGTCGGCGTCTTTCAGCAGCGAGACGCCGTGGCGCGTCGTCCGCTTCGACAGCCGCGTCCGGTCCCGTATCTCGGACTGCGTGAGCGGCGCGTGGTACTCCAGGACCTTGTAGACGAGTTTCGCGCTCGGCGGGAGCGCCGTCAGGTCGTCGCTGTCGGCGGGACTCGATGCCTCAGAACTGCTCGTGGCAAAAACGACCACTGGACTCTGCCATTGCAGCCGTGGTGACGACGCGGACGTAGTTAGGTGTTTGGCCCCCGACAGCGATGGCCGCCGCCCGCGCCCGTCGGATTATTATCTAGTTCGACTAGAAAAACAAGAATTAATAGAACCGGGGCATTCGTTAGTAACACAGATGGAGATGACGCGACGACAGCTGGTCGCGACGGCGGCAACGGCGGCGGTCGGCGGCACGTTCGCCGGCTGCCTCGGCGACACCGGCGGCGGGGGCGACGACGCGGGAACGACCGCACAGGCGTCCTTCTTCGTGTTCGGGACGCTCGCGGAACGCGTCGCCGGCGACGCCGCCGAGGCGAAACTGCTCGTGCCGACCGGCCAGCACGGCCACGGCTGGGAGCCCGGCCCTAGCGTCCGCGAGGACGTCCAGACCGCGGACCTGCTCGTGCACGGTCCGCCGGACTTCCAGCCGTGGGTCGACGACGTCCGCGGCGAACTCGACGCCGACGGCGCGGACGTCCACGCCGTCGACGTCACCGCCGACGTCGACCTCCTCGAAGCCGGCAGCAGTCACGACCGCGGCGACGAACACGACGACAGTCACGACGAGGAACACGGGGACCAGCACAGCGACGAGGAACACGACGAGCACGACGAACACGGGGACGAGCACGGCGACGAGCACGACGAACACGGGGACGAGCACGGCGACGAGCACAGCGACGGCCACGCCCACGGTGCCCACGACCCGCACTTCTGGATGGACCCCCTCCGGCTCCGGGACGCCGTCGACGCCGTCCGGGCCGGATTCGTCGCCGTCGACGACGGGAACGCGGACGCGTACGGCGAGAACGCCGACGCGTTCCGCGAGGACCTCGCGGCGCTCCACGACGACCTCCGGGCGACGGTCGAGGACGCCGACCGGGACGTCCTGCTGGTCGCCGGACACGACTCCTTCCAGTACCTCGGCGCGCGCTACGGCGTGCAGGTGGAGGCGCTGACGGGCATCGCGCCCGACGACCAGCCGACCACGAGAGACCTCGCGCACGCCCAGTCGGTCGTCGACGAACACGGCCTCGAGTACGTCTGCGCGGACCCCCTGGAGTCCCAGCGGGCCGCCGAGAAACTGCTCGAGGAGACCGACCTCGAGGCGGTCCTGCCGCTGACCGCGATGCCGGGCGTTACCGACGAGTGGCGGGACGGCGGCTGGGGGTACCTGGACGTGATGGAGCGCGTCAACCTCCCGACGCTCGAACGGGCACTGGAGGCGCAATGACGGTCGTCAGCGTCGCGGACGCGTCGTTCGCCTACGCCGACCAGCCGGTGCTCGACGGCGTCACGCTGGACGTCGAGGCCGGCGACTTCCTCGGGCTCGTCGGTCCGAACGGCTCCGGGAAGACGACCCTCCTCGAACTGATGGTCGGCCTGCGCCGGCCCGACGCCGGCAGCGTCGAGCTGTTCGGCGAACCCGCCCACGACTTCGCCGACGGCGAACGCGTCGGCTACGTCCCCCAGGACGCCGCCGCCGCGAACGGCGAGATGCCGGTCACCGTCCGCGAGGTCGTCCGGATGGGCCGGTACCCGCACGTCCCGCTCGGGCGGTTCGGCGGCGACGACCGCCGCGCCGTCGACGACGCCCTCGACCGCGTCGACGTCCGGGACCTCGCCGACCGCCGCGTCGGCCGGCTCTCCGGCGGCCAGCGACAGCGCGTGTTCATCGCGCGCGCACTCGCCGCCGACGCGGACCTGCTCGCGCTCGACGAACCCACGACGGGGGTCGACGCCGAGTCCCGGGAGGCGTTCTACGGCCTCCTCGCCGAGCTCAACGACGACGGCCTCACGGTCGTGCTCGTCGAGCACGACGTCGGCGTCGTCACCGCGCACGCGAGCGCGATCGCGTGCCTGAACCGCCGCCTGTACTTCCACGGCGACCCGGAGTCGTTCGTCGAGACGGACGCGCTCGCGGACGCGTACGGGGCCGACCAGCACGTCGTCCGCCACGACCACTGATGTCCGGCGCCCGCACTCCGCCCCCCCTGGCTGCCGTCCGCACGCCGTCCCCCCTGACCGCCGCCCTCCTCGTGGTCGCCGTCGTCACCGCTGCCGCCGCCGCCGGCGGTGCGGCCGCCCTCGAAACGCTGCTCGCGGCCTGGGGGAGCGGGTTCGACGTCCTCGCCGCCGCGACCGGCGCGGACCTGCTCGCGCTCTCGTTCATGCAGCAGGCGTACCTCGCCGGCGTCTGCGTCGCCGTCGTCGGCCCGCTCGTCGGGAGCTTCCTCGTGCACCGCGAGATGGCGATGATCGGCGACGCGCTCGCGCACTCCGCGTTCGCCGGCGTCGCCGCCGGCCTCTTCGCGAACGCCGTCCTCGAGACGGCGCTCCCGCCGCTGGCCACGGCGCTCGCCGCGGCGGTGCTCGCCGCGCTGCTCGTGCAGACGCTCGTCGACCACGCGGGCGCCTACCGGGACACCTCGATGGCCATCGTGCTCACGGGGTCGTTCGCGCTCGGGAGCGTCCTCGTCACCGCCGCGGACGGCGGCATCGCGGTCGGCGTCGACGCCTACCTGTTCGGCAGTCTCGCCACCGTCACCCGGGCGAACGTCGGCGTGCTCGTCGCGATGACCGCGGTCGTCGTCGGCGTGGTCGCGGTCGCGTACCGCCCGCTCGTCTACGCCACCTTCGACGACGTCGGCGCGCGCGCCGCCGGCCTCGACGTCGCGCGGTACAACCAGTTGCTCGCCGTCCTGACCGCGGTGGTCGTCGTCGCGGCGATGCAGATCATGGGCGTGATCCTTGTCGCGGCGATGCTCGTCGTCCCCGTCGCCGCCGTCGCGCACGTCCGCGGGTTCAAGCGCGCGATGGCGGCGGCGGTCGGCGTCGCTCAGGTCGCGACCCTGGTCGGCGTCACGCTCTCCTACCAGTTCGACGTGGCCGCCGGCGGCGCCATCGTCCTCACCGCCATCGCCGCCTACGTCGTGACGACGCTGGCCGTCCGCGGCCGTCGCTGGGCCGCCTCACGTCGTCGACGGAGCGCGTGACGGCCTCGGACGCCCGCTTCGACGCCCGACCTCGCGCACGAGACCGGATTCTATATCTCCGAATGCGGTTTATGGGCTCTCGTCGGAACGGCCGTCGCCGCGCTAGAACCGCAGGACTGGGCCGGATTCCGCCACTCTATCGTCGGATTTCGGGGTCGGCTCGGCCTCGCGGTCTCGTTCTCCGGCGTCGGGTCCGGCCTCCTGGTCTCGTCTTCGGGCGGGACGGGTGAACGCGGCGCTGCCGCGGTGGCCGACCGCCGCGGCAGCCAGCGACTGTTACGCGGAGAGCCCCGCGACCGACGGGAGGGCAGAAGAACCCGGGACGATCGCGTCTCCGAGACCAGCTGGCGCGACCGCGTCGCTGGGAACGGCCGTCACGCGCGCGTAGTCAATTCGCAGAAAATGGCGCTCAGACCGGGTCGGGGTGGTCTGGTCCGGGAACCGACGCCGCCTGGGCGGAGTTGCCCCGAACGCAATACGTGCGCTCGCCAGAAGTCCGCTGGACGGGTACGCGGTCGGTGCCCGACTGGCCGAGGCGGTGAGCGACTGGCCTGCCGCCGCTGCCACCCCGGGCAGTGACTGCTGGGACGTGTCCTGCTGGGGCAGACCCCGCTCGGCGGCCGGGAGTCGAGCGTGGGCTACGGGGCGGTGAGGCGCGGTACTCGGGGCGGTGAGGCGCGGTACTCCGGGGCAGTGATGCGCCGTACTCCGGAGCGGTGGTTACGCGGTCGCCGAGGAGTCGATGTCGCCGTCGATGCGGACGAACCCGTAGCCGCACTCGGGGCAGTACCACTTCGTCTTCAGGCCGAGGTGGAGGTTGGTGGCCGCGGCGCGGTAGAACGTCCGCTCCTCGCCGCACTCCGGGCACTCGTGGTCGAGTTCGCGAGCCATAGACGGGAGTCAGCCTGCCAGCCAATTTAACGTACTGATTTCGGGGCTCTCGCCGGCTCCGACGCCCCGATAAACTCCATGGCGCAATACAGAATCAGGGCCGGCGGTCGGGCGTCGAGACGTCGGCCTCGACGTCCGTAGTGACGCCGTGGCTGGCGTCAGCGACCGACGACGGCGGGTCCTCGTCGCCGTACCGGCTCTTGACGCTCGCGGCGACGGCGTCCCGGACGCACGCCCGGGCGGCCGCTCCGACGCGCGTCGCGCTCCCCGAGTAGGACGCCGGTTCGCCGGACAGGTCGCAGGCGGCGACGACCGCGTCCGTCGTGGTTCCGGGGAACCCGGTGGCGTCGAGCAGCGTCGCGGCCTTCGCTTCCGCGGCGACCGTCGCGAGGTTCGCGAGCGCGGCGTCCCCGAGCGCGCGGGTCGTCCCGACGAAGACGTTCACCGTGCCAGCGGCGGCGGTCGGCGCTTCGGGGAGCGTGCCGCCCTCGGGGTCCATCGGGAGCGCGGCGGGGTTGGAGACGCCGGCGGTCGCGACGGCGGCCGCGGGGCCGCAGCGTGCGATGCGAGCGTGGCGCTGTGCGACGCCGGTGAGGAGGACCGGGGCGCCGGCGGGCCGGTCGAAGCCCGCGTCCGCGAGGCGGTCGGCGACGTACGCGTCGAGGTCCTCGGGGTTCCAGCCCTCGGGCACCGTCACGTTGAACGCGCGGTCGGCGGCGGCGAGGCCGCCGTCCCAGCCCGTGGACAGCCACCGCGAGCCGGGGCGCTCCAGGCGGAGCACGCCCTCGCGCACCGCGGTCTCAAACATCCGCGAGCACCTCCAGCAGGCGGTCGTTCTCCCCGGGCGTGCGGACGGCGACGCGGACGTGCGAGTCGAGGCCGCGGAACGTCGTCGCGTCCCGGACGGCGACGCCGCGGTCCAGCGCCGCGTCAGCGAGGCCGGCGACGTCCCGGTCGCCGACGTCCAGGAGGAGGAACGGCGCGTCCGAGGGGTGGACGTCGAAGTCGCCCGCGAGCGCCGCCCCGAGTCGGTCGCGTTCGCTGGCGACGCGCGCGCGAGTCTCCGCGACGAACTCGTCCTGGCGCATCGCGTGCGCGCCGACCGCCGCCGCCGGCGTGCCGAGGTTCCACGCGCGGCGCGCGGTCGCACAGTCCGCGCGGCGCTCGCCGGTCGCGGCGAGGAAGCCCGCGCGCAGCCCGGGCAGGCCGAACAGCTTCGTGAGCGAGCGCGCGACGACCACTCCGGGCTCGCCGGCCAGCGAGTCCGCGTCGGTGAACCCGAGGAAGGCCTCGTCGACGAGCAGCTCCGTCCCGGCGTCGCGGCACCGGTCGGCGAACGCCCGGAGCGCCCCTGCGTCGTACAGGTCGCCCGTCGGGTTGTTGGGGTTGCAGACCACCGCCATCGCGTGGCCGGCGGGGTCCGCCTCGAGGACCTCGTCGTTGGGGACGAACGACGGGTCTGCGCCCTGGAGTGCGATCTCGCGCGCGTACTCGCCGAAACTCGGGGAGGGCACGAGGACGCTGTCGCCGCGCTCGACGCGCGTCTCGACGGCCAGGCGGATGGCCGCGAGGCCGCCGGGCGTCGGCACCACCTGGCCGGGGTCGCAGCCGGCGTACGCGGCGGCCGCTCGCCGGTAGTCCGGGTAGTCGTCGTCCGGGTAGCGCTCGGCGGCGGCGAGCGCGTCCTCGTAGACCTCGCGGACGCCCGGCGGCGTCCGGGGGTTGGTGTTCGCGCTGAAGTCGAGCACCGAGGCGTCGTCGCTGCCGCCGTGGGGGACGCGGTCGGCGCCCCGGACTGCGTCAGGGTCCATCGGTCCGGTCCTCGGCCGCGGGGTCGATGTGCGTGTCGGTCCGCGCCGCGAGCAGGCGCTCGGCGACCGCGGCGTCCGCGCGGCGGTTGACGTTCACCGCGAGGCGCGCGTCGTAGCTCCGCTGGAGCGCGTCCTCGTCGTCGGCGACGACGTTCACGCCGGCGGGCACCCACGCGCCGTCGCCGTCGACGCTCGCGCCGAGCAGTTCCTTCAGCGCCGCCGGCACCGCGACGCTCGTCGAGCCGCCCGCGGCGTCGAGCACGCGGTCCAGGACCTCGCCGTCCAGCAGCGGGAGGTCGGCGGCGACCGTGAGCACGGGCGGTTCGACGGCCTCGAGCGCGACGCGGAGGTCCTCGACGTAGCCGTCGCCGGGCGTCTCCACGAGGGGGAGGTCGCCGGCGAGGTGGTCCCGCGTCGCCGGCGCGTGCGGCGAGACGACGGCGTGCGCGGCGTCGACGCGGCTGGCCGCGAGCGCGTCGCGGACGCGGTCGACCATCGGCGTTCCGGCGACCGGGAACAGCGGCTTCTCGACGGCGGCGTCGAGGCGCGTGCCGCGGCCGCCGCACATCAGGAGAGCGTCCACGCGACCACCCCCAGGTGGAGGCCGACCGCCCGACCGAGTTCGTTCACCGCGCCGAAGACGTCGCCGTTGACGCCGCCGAGCAGGCGGCCCAGCCACGCCAGCGCGAGCACGCAAGCGAGGACAGCGCCGCCCAGCGCCGCGGCGGCGGCCGGCGTCGGCCAGGCGAGCGCGGCGGCGGGCAGCGCGACCGCGGCGACGCCGGGGAGGTCGTCGGCGCCGGCGCGGGTCGTGAACTGCGAGCCGAACCCCTCGTGGGCGGCGGTGCCGAGGCACGCGACGACGGCCATCCCGGCCTTCGCGCCGACCTCCGCGGCGACGGCGACGGCGACGGCGGCCCGGAGCGGGAGCGCGGCGACGCCGAGCGCGCCGAGCGCGAGCGCCAGCAGGACGACGCCGACGGCGGCGGCCGCACCGACGCCGACGGTCGTGTCCCGGAGGACTGCCGTCCGGTCCGCGGCGTCGCCGTGGACGACCGCCGCGTCGCCGACGTCGGCGACGCCGTCGAGGTGGTTGACGCCCGTTACCGCGAGCACGGCGACGAGGTACGCGGCGGCGACCGTCTGCGGCGGGGCGGCGGTCGCGACCAGCAGGAAGGGGACGGCGACGAGGCCGCCGGCGGCGTAGCCCGCGAGCGGGAACGCCCACGGCGACGCGCGGAACGCCGCCCACGCGGACTCGCTGTGGCCGACGGGCAGCCGCGTCAGGAACCCGAGCGCGCCCCGGACGGCCGCTACGACCACGCCACCACCCCCTGTGACGCGGCGGCACCGGCGGCGGCGAGCGCGTACGCGAGCACGCCGGCGGCGCCGACGACGCGGACGCCGCGGCGGGCGTCGCCGACGGCCGGGAGGCCGGCGCCGAGCGGCAGGTCGTAGCTGTCCGGCTTGGCGAGGCGGACCTCGAGCGCGGCGGCGAGCGTCGCCATCGGCCACCCCGAGTTCGGCGACGGCGGCGCGGCCGCTTGGCGGCGAGCGCGAGCGAGCGCGCTGGGGTCGCGGGCGGCGGCGGCCACGAGCGCGGCGGCGAGCCGCGCCGGCAGCCACATCGCGGCGTCGTCGAGGCGCGCGCTCGCGGTGCCGACTGGCTTGTCGGGGTAGCCGAGCATCGAGTCGAGCGTGTTCACGGCCTTCACCCAGGCGGCGGCCGCCGCGGCGACCGACAGCGACACGGCGGCGCCGACGGCGAACGCGAGCAGGGGCGCGACGAGGCCGTCCGCGAGGTTCTCGGCGGCGCTCTCCACGGCGGCGCTGCGGACCTCGCCGGCGGTGAGGGCGCTGGCGTCCCGGCCGGCCAGCGACCGCAGGCGGTCGCGAGCGGCGGCGAGGTCCGAGTCGGTCGCGGCGGCGACGGCGCCGGCCTCCTCGAGGAGCATCCGCAGGCTGGTGGCGCTGAACAGCGCGACGCCGGCCGCGGCGGCGGCGAGCCGGGGGTCGACGCGGGCGGCGAGTGCGACGGCGCCGGCGGTCGCGCCGGCCGCCAGGAGGGGGACGAGGACTGCCGCGGCGACGCCGACGGCCCGCGGACGGCGCCACTCGCGGTCGAACGGCGCGACGGCGCGCCCGAGCCACGCGACGGGGTGGACTCGAGTCGGGGGTTCGGCCGCGGCGACCTCGAGCGCGAACGCGGCGGCGACGGCCGCGGCCGCCGTCAGCGACACGGCGCTCCCTCCAGTTCCGCCGGCACGGACTCGAGTGGGGTCTCCGGGAGGAGGACCGCTCGACCGCCCACTGACTCGACGCCGCCGTCGGTCTCGGGGTCGTCGCCGACGTGCACGAGCGCTCGCGGCTCGGCGTCGAGCGCGGCCGCGACGGCGCGGAACGACCGCTCGTGGGGCTTCCGCCAGCCGCAGTCGACGCTCGCGGCGACCGCGTCGAAGGCGCCGTCGAGGCCCGCGCGGTCGAGCGCGCGCTCGACGAGCCCCGGGACGCTGCAGTTCGAGAGCACGGCGACGGGGCCGCGGTCGCCCGCGGCGCCGACTGCGGCGCGCGCGCCGTCGCGGCGCTGGACCGGCCGGTCGAACGCGGCGAGCGTCGCGTCCTCGACGACGCCCGCGGCGGCGTCGACGCCGCGGCTCTCGAGCGCGTCCGCGACGTGCGCGGGCAGCGAGCGCTCGGCGCCCGGCGGGACGTCCGCGTGGGGTTCGCGGTACGCCACAGCCCAGTCGTCGGGGACGGCGACGCCGCGCTCGCGGAGGGCGGCCGCCACGGCGCTGGCGGGGGCTCTCGGGCGCTCGGCGGCGACGAGGGTCCCGAAGCGGTCGAACGACACTGGCACTGTACTTTACTTACTGCAAGCAGACTTGAATCGGTCGGTCACTCGGGGAGGCCGAGTGCCGAGAGGGCGACGTGTTCGCGAACCAGGTCGGCGGCCGCCTCGTACGGCGACTCGCGGGTCGCGTCCGCGACTGGCCGGTCCGCGTCCGCGTGCTCGAAGACCGCGTCCACGAACCCCTCGCGAGCGCAGTCGTTCTCGAAGAGCCCGTGGAGGTACGTGCCGAGGACGCGGCCGTCCGCGGCGCTCGCCGGTCCCACGGGACTGGCGACGCCGTCCGGCACGTCGGTGCGGCCCGCGTGGATCTCGTAGCCCGAGACCGAGCCGGTCGCGCCGCCGAGCGCCGGGGTCGAGTCGAGGCCCCGTTCGACGGCCGCGACGCGCTTGTCCTCGCGGAACGCGGTCGTCACCGGGAGCAAGCCGAACCCCGCGACAGCGTCGAGGTCGCCGGTGGACTCGACGCCCGCGTCCGTGACGCGGTCGCCGAGCAGCTGGTAGCCGCCGCAGAGCCCGACGACGGGGCCCTCGAACGCCCGGAGCTCGTCCCCGAAGCCCCCGTCGCGGAGCGCGCGCAGGTCGTCGACGGTGTTCTTCGACCCGGGGAGCACGACCGCGTCCGCGTCGGCGAGCGAGCCGTCCGGCGGCACGAACGCGACGCGGACGCCGGGCGTCGCCGCGAGCGGCTCGAGGTCCGTGGCGTTCGAGATGCGCGGCAGCCGCGGGACGGCCACCGTCACCGCGCGCTCGGGCGGCACGCCGTCGTCGTCGCCGCGGACCGCGCGCTCTCCGGCGGCCGGGAGCGCGACGCTGTCCTCCTCGGGGAGCCCGGGGTCGTCGTACGGCAGGACCCCCAGGACGGGGACGCCGGTCCGGGCCTCGATGTCGGCGATGCCGTCCTCGAGGAGAGCGGGGTCGCCCCGGAACTTCGTGACGACCGCGCCCGCGACGCGCTCGCGGACGTCACCGGGGAGCAGTTCGAGCGTGCCGTAGAGGCTGGCGAACGCGCCGCCGCGCTCGACGTCCACGACGAGCAGGACGTCGGCGTCGGCGAACCGCGCGGTCTCGATGTTCGCGAGGTCGCGGTCGTGGAGGTTGATCTCGGCGATGCTGCCAGCGCCCTCCGCGACGACGACGTCGTGGCTCGCGGCGAGGCGCTCGTGTGCCGCTCGCGCCGCCGCCCGGGCGGCCGCCCAGTGGTCGTCGTAGTAGTCGCCGGCCGCGTAGTGGCCGACCGCCTGGCCGTCGAGGACGAGCTGGCTCTCGGCGTCGCCCCGGGGCTTCAGCAGGACTGGGTTGTGGTCGGTCGTGGCGGCGACGCGAGCCGCGCGCGCCTGGACGTACTGGGAGACGCCGATCTCGCCCCACGCGGCGTCGGCGCCAGCGCCCTCGGCGACGGGGGCGGCGCGCGCGTTGTTGCTCATGTTCTGGGCCTTGAACGGGGCGACCGACGCGCCCGCGTCGGCGAGGTGGCGGCAGAGGCCGGCCGCGACCGTGCTCTTGCCGACGTGGGAGGCGGTGCCGGCGACGAGAACCGTCCGGCGGTCGCTGTCGGCCGCTTCGTCACGGTCGCTGCCGCTCCCGCCGTCCGGGCGCGCCATCTCAGTACTCGGTGCCCTTCCGCGCGCCCTGCCCGGCCTCGATGGGGTGGGCCTGCTTCCGGACCTCGGTCACGAGGTCCGCGCGCTCCGTGACGTACGTCGGTTCCTCGTGGCCGCCCGTGAGCACGACCTCGAGGGTCGCCGGCCTGTCCTCGAGGAGCGCGACGACGTCCTCGGGGTCGACGAGGCCGCGGTTCGCGGCGTACAGCACCTCGTCGAGGATCAGCATGTGGACGCCGTCGTCGGCGGGACCGTCGAGCGGGAGCGGCCCGTCGACGTCCCGGGAGGCGTCGACGACGTCGCGCGCGCGGTCGAGGCCCCCCTTCGCCCTGGCCTCGTGTTCGTCGTCGTCGCTGCCGTCGAGGAAGCCGTGCCAGCCGTAGTGCCCGGAGTTCTCGAGGGAGAACCCGGGGACCGCGGCGGCGGCGTTGTACTCGCCGCGGACGTCCTCGACGCTCCCGGTGCCGCCCTTCATGAACTGGAGGACGTGGACGCGGTAGCCGTGGCCGGCCGCGCGCAGCCCCATCCCCAGCGCAGCGGTGGTCTTGCCCTTGCCGTCGCCGTACCACACCTGCACGAGCCCGAACTCGTCGGGCTCGCCGGGCGTGATCTCGCGCGCGTCGAGGGGGTTGCTGTCCGCGTCTCCGGTGCTGTCGCCGCCGTCGTGGTCCGTGTCGTCTGTCATAGTTCGTCGAGGAAGTGGTCGAACGCGCCGCTCTCGGCGTGGACGTGCGCGTACGTGCCGAGGGTGCGGTACTCCGTGAGGCCGTCGCGGCTGCCGTCGACGCCGTCGCCGCGCTCGACGTCGAACGCGAACCGCGCGTCGGTCGCGACGTCCGCCTCCGAGTAGTGGAACTCGTGGCCGCGCAGCGTCCCGCCGGCGCTCGCGGTGAGCGCGTCGCGGCGGGCGCGGAGTGCCACGTGGTCGAGCGCCCGGTAGCGCTCGCACAGCCGCACGGCCGCCGGCAGGACGCCCGCCAGCTCGTGGGTGTCGCCGTCGACGGTGGTGAGGGACTCCGAGAGCGCCAGCAGGCCGCCGCACTCCCCCAGGACGGGGAGACCGTCCGCGGCGCGCTCGGCGAGCGCGTCCAGCGCCGGCGAGTCCGCGAGTTCCGCGGCGTGCAGTTCCGGGTAGCCGCCCGGCAGGTAGACGCCGTCGCAGTCCGGCAGGTCGTCGCCCGCGACCGGCGAGAACGTTACGACGTCGGCGCGCCCGCGGAGGCGCTCGCGTGTCGCCGGGTACGCGAAGCAGAACGCGGCGTCCGAGGCGACCGCGACGCGCTCGCCGGTCGGCGGTCCCCGGTCCGCTGGCGCCGGCCGCGGCGGTTCGCGCGCCAGCGCGGCGATTGCCTCGGCGTCGACGTGCGCGGCCGCTCCGTCCAGCGCCCCGGGGTCGACCGGCGCCTCGTCGCCCATGTGGAGGCCGAGGTGGCGGTCCGGGATCTCGAGTCCCTCGTGTGGCGGAATCCGGCCGAGGTAGGCGAGCCCGTCGGGGAGCGCGTCGCGAATCCCGCTCTCGTGGCGGCCGCCGTGCGCGCGCTGGGCGAGCACGCCGGCGACGTCGACGTCGGCGTCGACCTCGGCGGCGTACTCGCGGAAGCCCAGCGCCGTCGCGGCGACGCTCTGCATGCCGGCGCTGGCGTCGACGACGAGCACGACAGGGAGGTCGAGCACGCTCGCGACGCGCGCGGTGCTCGCCACCTCGCCGTCGTACAGCCCCATCATGCCCTCGACGACGCAGACGTCGCCGCCGCCGCGGTGGTAGTTCCGCCGCGTCCCCGCTTCGCCCGCGAGCCACGGGTCGAGCGTCCGGGAGGGCGTTCCGGCGACCGCCTCGTGGTGGCTCGGGTCGATGAAGTCCGGGCCGGCCTTCGCGGGCCGGGGGTCGTAGCCGGCGTCCTCGAGCGCGCGCAGCACCGCGAGCGTCGCGACCGTCTTGCCGACGCCGGAGGCGGTGCCGGCGAGCACGACGCCGTTCACGGGGCGACCTCCGTTCCGGCGACCCGGTCGTAGACGTCTTCGACGGCGTCCAGGAGGCCGTCGTGGTCGACGCCCGCGTCGGCGGCCAGCGACAGCGCGCCGCCCATGCCGACGCCCTCCTTCGCCTCGCCGGCGAGGTAGCCCGCCACCGCGGGGTGGTCCTCGCGCGCCTCGAACCCGGGGTCGGTGACGGTGAGGTCGAGGTCGAGGTCGGCGGCGAGGCCGCGGACGGCGGCGGAGTCGTCGGCGGTCACGAAGGACGTGGTCGCGAGCTCGAGCGGCCCGGTGACGCCCGTGTGGCGGACGAGGGCGCCCGCCGCGGCAAGCTGGGTGCCGCCCGCGAGGACCACCTCGGCGTCGCCCGCGAGCGCGCCGACCGCCAGCCCGGAGACGGCGGCCAGCACCGGGTCGCCCATCCGCCGGACGGCGTCGGTGGGCCGGCCGGCGAGGTCGCCGTCGCCGAGGCCGCTGGCGGCGAGCGCGTCGTCGACGACCTCGCGCTTGAGGTCGAGGGGGTTCTCGGGGAGCGACGAGGAGACCGCGCGGCGCTCGCCGAGCGCGGCGAGCACGCCCATCGCGGTGGTGGTGCCGGCCGGGACGGTCTCGGCGACCACGAGGCGGTCGGCGGGGAGGTCGGCGCCGAAGCGGCGCGCGGCAGCGAAGACGTCGCCGGCGTCCGGGACGGGTTCGGCGTCGCGGACGTCGCTGCCGGGGGCGGCGCCGACGTCGACGGTGGGCGCGCCCGTGGGTTCGGCGAGGCCGGCGTCGAGCGTGACGACGTCGAAGCCGACGACCTCGCGGACGGCGCGCGTGACGACCGCCGGCGTCGGACAGCCCGTGGGACTGACCGGGACCACGGGCGCGCGGACGGGGCGGCCGTACGCGAGAATCTCGGCGTCCGCGGCGGGCGTGTGCGCCATCGCGGCCGGGTCCGCGCCGGCGGCGCTGATGCCGTCGATGGCGGCCGTGCGGGTGGTGCCGGCGGCGAGCGCGAACAGCGCGTCCGTGTCGTCGGTCACGCCCGGTGGTTCGTGGACCCCGCACGTCAATTCGCCGGTCGCCGCCCGGCGAGTTACACAAAGATACTTGCGTTGGAGTCGCGTGCGCTTGTAGTGATGGACGACGCCGCCGACGCGGGCGAGCTCGGGGTGCTCCGGAGCAAGCGCAACGCCACGCGCTACCAGATCCTCGTGGAGATCGCCCAGCGCCAGCCAGCGGTCAGCCAGCAGGAGATCGCGGACGCCATCGGCGTCACCGCGCAGGCGGTCAGCGACTACCTCGGCGACCTCGTCGCGGAGGGCCACGTCCGCAAGCACGGCCGCGGCCGCTACGAGGTCACGAAGGAGGGCGTCGACTGGCTCATCTCCCAGACCGACGACCTGCGGTCGTTCGTCGAGTACGTCTCCGAGAACGTCATCGAGGGCGTCGACGTCGACACCGCGGTCGCGACGGCAGCCGTCCGGGAGGGCGAGCGCGTCTCCCTGTCGATGCGCGACGGCGTGATGCACGCGTCGCCGGGCGGCGGGGGGGCCGCGACGGCGGTCGCGGTGACGGACGCCGACCCGGGCCAGGACGTCGGCGTCGCGGAGTTCGAGGGGATGCTGGACTACGAGCCGGGCGAGGTGACGGTGGTGTCGACGCCGCGCGTCCGGAACGGCGGCAGCCGCGCGCTCCCCGAGGGCGCGGTCGGCGAACGCCTCGCCGACCACGACCTGGTCGCGGCGGCGGGCGTGGAGGCGCTGGTCGCCGTGCGGGACGCGGGCGTCGAACCGGACGTCCGCTTCGGCACCGCGGAGGCCGTCCCCGAGGCCGCGAGCAAGGGGCTGTCCGTGCTGCTGGTGGCGACCACGGACCGCCTCTCCGAGCACACCGATCCGCTGCGCGAGCACGGCGTCGGCTACGAGGTCGTCGAGGCCGGCGAGGGCTGACGGCCGACCGCCGCACCGACTGGTCGCCATCGCGCCGATAGACGTTAGTGGACTGCCGCGGAATATCGTGGTATGGTATCACGGGGCACACGGCGGCCGGCGGGGGCGCCACCGGCCGGACCTCCGCTCGGACGGGGGTGACCTCGCGTGTTCGCCGCGAACGCCGACACCACGACCGCCCACGACCTCGTCGCCGCGTCGCAGCGACTGCTGCACGCCGTCCACCACGACCACCCCACCGACGACCTGTTCGGGTCGCTTGCGGGGCTGTCCGAGGACGTCCTCGCGGTGCTCCGCGACGACCAGCGCGCAGCGAAGGCGTTCTGGCTGAACCTCCACGGCGCGCTCGCCGCCGACGCCGCCGACACCCGTCGCGTCGCGGGCGTCCGGCTCGCTCCCGACGACGTCCGGGACGGCATCCTCCGCGGCGGCAAGTGGAAGTACGGCTTCGGCTACCTCCCGGACCCGTTCGGGTCGCGGTTCGCGCGCCGGCACGCCCTCACGGACCTCGACGCGCGCGTCCACGCGGCCGTGCTCGCCGGCGAGCACGCGCCCGACCTCTCGGGGACGTACACCGCGACCGACGTGGAGGCCGAACTCGCGGCGGTCACGGGCTCGTACCTCGACGGCACGGTCGACTACGACCCGGCGACGGGCGTCGCGCGCGTCCCGGCCGCGTTCTTCTGGCACCGCGGGGACTTCGGCGGTCGCGACGGCGTGCGGGCGTTCCTCGTCGCGCACGGCGCTCTCCCCGCCGACGCCGACCCGCGGTTCTCCTACGCCGCCCCCGAGCCGGACGTCGAAGCCGACGCGCCGCCCCGGCGGACGCGCGAGCGCCGCCAGTAGCTAGTACAGTTCGCCGCCGAGCGGCACGCCCTCGTCCGGCCCCACGAGCACGGGGTTGCCGTCTCCGTCCGGGACGCCGACCGTCAGGACCGCCGACTCGTAGCCCGCGATGGTGACCGTGCCGAGGTCGGTCGCGCACAGCACCTGCCGGCCGACGAGGTCCTGGGGCTCGTAGTTGTAGCCGGTCCGGGCGGCCGACTGGACGACCTCGGTTCCGAGGTCCACCTCGAGTTTCGCGAGTTCGGGCTTCCGCGCCTCGGGGAACGGCTCGGCGGCGACGACTTCGCCGACCACGAACGTCGTCTCGAACAGCTCGGACGTGTCCCGAGGCCACGCGGTCGCCGGGGTTAGGCGTTCGGGTGGACGAACTACTTTGGTGGGGCGACGCCAAGACCGCGTATGGGCGTGACGCTGTACGAACTGGACGGCTGTCCGTACTGCGAGCGCGTCGCGGACGCGCTCGACGAGCACGGCGTCGACTACGAGTCGGTGTGGGTGGACGCGTTACACAGCGACCGCGACGCGGTCAAGCGCGCGAGCGGCCAGCGCGCCGTGCCGGTGCTCGTGGACGACGACCGCGGCGTGACGATGGCCGAGAGCGAGAACATCGTGGCGTACGTCGAGAGGACGCTGGCATGAAGATCTACACGCGACGCGGCGACTCGGGGGAGACGGACCTCCGGGACATGTCCCGGGTCTCGAAGGCGAGCCCGCGCATCGAGGCGTACGGCACCGTCGACGAACTGAACGCGGTCGTCGGGACGGTGCGGCCGACGGGCGTCGAGGAACTCGACGACTACCTCGAGGCCGCGCAGAACCACCTGCACGTGGTGCAGGCGGACTTCGCGAACCCCGACCCCGACGAGGGCGACCCGGTGGTCCGCGAGGACCACGTCGACGAGGTCGAGGACTGGATCGACGCCTGCGAGGAACAACTGGAGCCGCTGCAGTCCTTTATCCTGCCGGGCGGCAGCGAGGCGGGCGCGGACCTCCACCACGCGCGGGCGGTGTGTCGGCGCGCGGAGCGCCGCGCGGTCGCGCTCGCGGACCGCGAGGACGTCAACGAGACGGCCGTCGCGTACCTGAACCGGCTGTCGGACGCGCTGTTCGTGTTCGCGCGGCTGGCGAACAGTGAGATGGGCGTCCGCGAGGAGTCGCCGTCGTACTGACGGCGCGCGGACGCGGTGATGCCTCGGGTGCCGACGGTCGAGTGGACTGGGACAGACGCGGGCGGGCGGCCGGCGACGCCCGCCGCACGGGTTTTAGGTTCGCCTAAACGAACAAAAAGCTGTCGGAGTCCACCGCCCCCAAACGCAAGTCTTAATGGCGGCCTGCGGGTAGTAGAGAGTGCGCGGGTCGGTGGTCTAGTCCGGTTATGACGGCTCCTTCACACGGAGCAGGTCGGCGGTTCGAATCCGCCCCGACCCACTTCTACTGACGCAACGACCGCGAGAGACCGCCGTGTCTCTCGCGTCGTCGCAGTTGCGTGCGGTCGGAAGGATTCGAACCCTGGAAGACGCAGCGTCGAGCGGAGCGAGACGACCGTCTTCCTCCGGTTCGAATCCGCCCCGACCCATGTTCTCTCGGACCTTCTCCGCGTAGCCACGACGTTGTCGCTTCGCGTCAGTCGAGGCGCCTGCAGGCGTCGAAGCGGTCGTCGGCGAGGTAGACGGCGCCGTCGCGGGCGGCGACGGCGACGGCGTCGAGTGCGTCGCCGGCGCAGGGGCCGCGCGTGCAGACGCCGTCCTCGCACTCGAAGCGCGCGCCGTGTTCGTGGCAGACGAGCTGGTCGTCGTCGACGATGGCGCCGTCGCCGGGGTCGAGGCGGACGTTCGGTCGGTGCGGGCAGGCGTTCCGCCAGGCGAGGACGTCGTCGCCGTCGCGCTGGAGGATGACCTCCGTGCCGCGGCGGCCGTGCAGTGCCTCGCAGCGGAGCGTGCTGTCCGTCGGGACGTCGGAGAGCGGGGCGACGTGCCGGGGGTCGGAGCGGTCGTCGGGCTCGGGTGGCGCGTCGCCGGTGGCGTCCTCGCGGTCGGTGCCGCCGACGCTGAACCGGAACGTGGCGTCGCCGGCGGACACCTCGCCGGCGTCGTCGTGGACGCGCACAGCGGTCTGGTCGTCGCCGGCCTCGACGGACACCCTGACTGCGTCTCGCATCGACCGTCTTTTTCGGCCAGCCTAAAAGTGTGTTCCGGAATCGCGTCCGCGGGACGGCGGACGCGGACCCCTCGGGTGCGTTACGTAAACCGAGTGCAGCGAGCGCTTTAGTCGCTGGCGCGACCACGTCGCGCCGATGACGGCCCTCCACTCGAAGGCGGTCGGCGTCGTCACCGGGCCGCGACGCCCCGACCTCTCCGCGGGCGGTCGGGCGCTCGCCGACGAACTCCGGGCGCGCGGCGCGACGGTCGACCCGGTCGTCTGGACCGACCTGGACGACCTCGCGGACGTCGACGCGCTCGTCCTGCGGTCGTGCTGGGACTACCACGAGCGAATCGCCGACTTCCGCGCGTGGCTCGAGGGCGTGGACGCCGCCGACGCCGCGCTCCTGAACCCCGTCCGTGTCGTCCGTTGGAACGTCCACAAGTCCTACCTCCGTGACCTCGCCGAGGCGGGCGTCGACGTCCTCGACACCGCGTTCGTCGAGCGCGGCAGCGACCGAGCCCTCCGGAGCGTGCTCGAGGCCCGCGGCTGGGAGGACGCGGTGGTGAAGCCGGCCGTCGGCACCAGTTCGGCGGGAGCGTTCCGGACGACGCGGGCGGACGCGGCCGCGGACCGCGAGCGGTTCGCGTCGCTGGTCGCCGACGGCGACGTGCTCGTCCAGCGGTTCGCGCCCGAGATCCGCGACGGCGAGCGGTCGCTGGCGTTCCTCGGCGGCGCGTTCAGTCACGCCTACCGCCGCGTCCCCGCGGACGGCGACTTCCGCGCGCACCCGAGCTTCGACGCGACAGTCGAGCAGTACGACCCGGCCGACGCCACCGTCGCGGCGGCCCGCGCCGCGCTCGACGCCGTCGAGGACGCGGTCGGCGTACCGCCCGCCGCGCTCCCGTACGCGCGCGTGGACGGCGTGCGCCGCGACGGCGGCTTCGTGCTGATGGAACTGGAACTCGTCGAGCCCTGGCTCGGCCTCCACGAGGTCGACGGCGCCGCCGACCGGCTCGCGGACGCCGTCGCGGCGGCGCTGTGAGTCACGGCTCGTAGGGCCGGTGGGTCAGCCGCCAGCCGTCGCCGGTCTCCGCGACGGCCGCGACCTCGTAGAACCGGATGTGGCGCTCCTGGCTCGTTCGCACGGGCGCGTCGTAGTGTTCGGCCTCGTACTCGAGGTCGCCGTCGGCGTCCGCGACGAACTCGCGGTGGGCGGCGAGGCGGTCGGCGGCGACCGACCGCGAGAGCGCCGGGGCCTCCCGGATGCGGTCGGCGAACGCGGCCGCGAGGTCGCCGTCGCGCTCGACGCCGACGGAGTGCCGGCCGGCGACGGCGGCGGCGAGACTCGTCGTCCCCGTCCCCCAGAACGGGTCGAGGACGGTGTCGCCGTACACGGAGTACATGTTCACGAGCCGGTAGGGGAACTCGAAGGGGAACGCGCCAGAGCGCTCCCGGAGGTCGGGGTCGGAGAGCGTCTGCCGTCGCCCGTTCAGGTCGGTCCAGACGTCCGAGAACCACCGGTTGCGCTCCTCCCAGAAGTACGCCGCCTCGTAGCGGCGGTCGGCGCCCGGGTCGAAGTCCCGGCGCTCGCCGTTCCGGAACACGAGCACGTGCTCGCGCTCCAGGGTGACGTAGGCGTTCGGCGGCACCATCCCGCTGCCCATGAACTTCGCCGCGGAGTTCGCTGGCTTCCGCCAGAGCACGCCCGGCAGCGGGTCGAACCCCAGGTCCTCGAACGCCGCGGTCACGCGCGCGTGGTTGTCGTACACGCGGAACCGGTCGAGCGTGCGCGTCGCGTCGCCGACGTTCACCACCGCGATGCCGCCGGGTTCGAGCACGCGCGCGACCTCCGCCCACGCGTCCGCGAGGACCGACAGCATCAGGTCGTGCGCGCGGTCGCCGTCGCCGTCCGCGAGCGCGTCGCCGATTTCCGGGTCGAGGGCGGCGAACACGTCGTCCCACATCTCGATCATGGGGTACGGGGGCGACGTGACCACGAGGGACACGCTGTCGTCGGCCAGCGGGAGGTCCCGGGCGTCGCCGACGTGCACGCGGTGCGTGGTCTCCATCACCGTGTGGTTGCCGCCCCGCCACGTAGGCGTTACGCCGACCCGGAGGCCGGTCGGCGGTCCGGTTCCAGACGGCGGCTGACGTTGCGTCGGCGTACGCCGGTCGACGCTCCGGTCCCGGACGGCGGCTGACGTTGCGTCGGCGTACGCCGGTCGACGCTCCGGTCCCGGACGGCGGCCTACGCGTCGTTCATGCGGACCGCGTCCGTGGCCTCGCAGTGCAGGCACTCGCTGACGCGGTACGGCTCGCGGCTGCACTTCGGCTGGCTGGCCTCGGCGTTCTCGACGCGCAACTGGATCTCGACCGCGTGGCGGGTCTCCCGGTCGCAGTCCTCGCAGAACTCGGTCAGGTTCGACATGGGTGTCTTGGTCGCCATCTCGTCCGGGCCGTGGACGGCCGTGTCAATAAACCGGGTCGTCCCTGGCGCCCGATTTAGGACGCTTAAGCCGAATTATCGCCGAGTCGACGGCGCTTCCGGCGTCCGGGTCGCTCCGGTCGAACCGCTAGAGGCGGCCGGAAACGGTGTCAGCGAAACAGAGAGAGGGCGGCGAGGCTGGGTCGGCGCCGGCGGTTACAGCAGGTCCTCGATGTGCTCGGCGACCTCCTCGGGGGTGTCGCCGACGGGGACGCCCGCGTCGTTGAGCGCGGTGATCTTGCTCTCCGCGGTGCCGGTGCCGCTGCCGGAGACGATGGCGCCCGCGTGCCCCATGCGCTTGCCCGGCGGCGCGGTGCGCCCGGCGATGAAGCCCGCGACGGGCGTGTCCATGTTCTGGGCGATGTACTCGGCGGCCTCCTCCTCGTCCTCGCCGCCGATCTCGCCGCACATCACGACGGCGTGGGTGTCCTCGTCCCGCTCGAACAGCTCGAGGGCGTCGATGAAGTCCGTGCCGATGATGGGGTCGCCGCCGATGCCGACGGCGGTCGTCTGCCCGATGCCCCGGGAGGTCAGGGAGTCGACGACCTGGTAGGTGAGCGTGCCGGAGCGGGAGACGAGGCCGACGTTCCCGGGTTCGAAGATGTTCCCGGGGAGGATGCCGAGTTTCGTCTCGCCGGGCGTGATGATGCCCGGACAGTTCGGCCCGATGAGGCGGGTCTCGACCTCCGAGAGGCGCTTTTTCACCTTCGCCATGTCCTGGGTGGGGATGCCCTCGGTGATGGCGACGACGAGGTCGAGGTCCGTGTCCAGCGCCTCGAAGACGGCGTCCGCGGCGAACGCCGGCGGCACGAACACGACCGAGGCGTCGGCGTCCTCGGCCGCGACGGCCTCGTCGACGGTGTCGTAGACGGGGACGCCGGCGACCGACTGGCCGCCCTTCCCGGGGACGGCGCCGGCCACGACGTTCGTCCCGTAGTCCATCATCTGTTCGGCGTGGAACTTCCCCTCGCCGCCAGTGATGCCCTGTACCACGACCCGGGTGTCGTCGTCGACTAGCACGCTCATTGGTCTACCTCCTGGGCTCGGTCGTCAGCGAACTCGACGGCGCGCTGCACGGCGCCCTCGAGGGTCTCCTCGACGGTCACGAGCTCGTCGTTGAGGATCTCGCGGCCCTCCGCGGCGTTCGTGCCGGCGAGCCGCACCACGACGGGTTTCGGGATCTCGTCGAACTGTTCGAGGGCGCTGTTGATGCCCTTCGCGACCTCGTCGCCGCGCGTGATGCCGCCGAAGATGTTGAACACCACGCTGTCGACGTTCTCGTCGCTGAACACCATGTCGAGGGCGTTCGCGACGCGTTCGGCCTTCGCGCCGCCGCCGATGTCCAGGAAGTTCGCGGGCTCGCCGCCGTAGTAGTCCACGAGGTCCAGCGTCGTCATCACGAGGCCGGCGCCGTTCCCGATGATGCCGACGTTGCCGTCGAGGCGGACGTAGTCGAAGCCGTACTCGTTGGCCTTCGCCTCGAGGTCGTCCTCGGCGGCCTCCTCCTCCATCTCCGCGAGCTCGGGCTGGCGGAACAGCGCGTCCTCGTCGATGTTCATCACGGCGTCCGCGGCGACGACCTCGCCGTCGGCCGTGACCATCAGGGGGTTGATCTCGACGTCGCTGCCGTCGCGCTCCTCGAAGAGGTCGTACAGCGTGGAGACGACGCCCGCGACGTCGAGGGCGACCTCGTCCGGGATGTCGGCGTCGAAGACGGCCTTCCGCGCCTGGTAGGGGTGGAGGCCGAACGCGGGGTCGACGTGCTCGCGGACGATGGCCTCCGGGTCCTCCTCGGCGACCGCCTCGATGTCGACGCCGCCGCGCTCCGAGACCATGACGACGGGTTCGCCCTCGCCGCGGTCCATCGTCACGCCGACGTACAGTTCGTTCGTGAAGTCGACCGCCTCCTCGACGAGGACTTTCTCGACGGTGTACCCCTTGAGGTCCATGCCGAGGATGCTCTCGGCGGCCTCGCGGGCCTCGGTCTCGTTCTCGGCGAGCTTGATACCGCCGGCCTTCCCGCGGCCGCCGACGTGTACCTGGGCCTTCACGGCGACCGGGTAGCCGAGGTCCGCGGCCACCTCGACGACCTCGTCGACTGACTCGGCGAGCGCCGACCCCGGGGTCGGGATGCCCGCCTCGGCGAAGACCTGCTTCGCCTGGTACTCGTGGAGCTTCATCTTGCACTCGGAAAGCCGTCCGCGGTTCGCATAAAGCCCACCATTCGCGTCCGTTCCGCGCCGGCCAGTGGGGCGCGCGCCGGCGTCGGACGGCGCGTCCCGCGGCGCGGCGGGTCGGCGTCAGGCGGCCCGGTGGTAGCGGTGGTAGGAGTAGCCGACGGAGACGACGACAGCGGCGGCGGCCGGCGCGACGACGAGCGCGACCGCGTACGACGGGACGAGGAACCCGAGCGCGGCGACGACGCCGCCGGCCTTGAACAGCGCGCCGACGAGGCGGTTCGTCGCCGCCCAGACGTCCTCGTCCTCGAGCGTCCAGGGCGTGCGGACGCCGACGAACCAGTTCTGGTCGGCGCGCTCGGTGACGTAGCCGGCGACGACGTAGATGCCGCCGACGGCGGGCGCCACCGCCTGCAGCACGCCGACGTCGACGCCGAGGTTCACCGCGACGAGCACGGCGTGGACGTACGCGAGGCAGCCGAGCGTCGCGAGCGCGAGGGCGTCGTACGCGAACCGGAAGCCGGCGTAGTCGTTGCGCGGGTCCACGCGCGGCAGCACGAGGAACACGCCGAGCAGCGCCGCGGCGAGCGCGGGCAGCAGGGCGACCGCCACCGGCCGAGGGGTCGTGCCGTCGACCTCGCCGCTGGCGTTCCAGTGTGTCGCCATCTCGGCGGGCAGTTCGGGGTACGCGAGGGCGCCGACCGCGGCCGCGAGCGCGACGAGCGCGCCGCCGCCGGCGAGGAGGCGTCTGTCCGGGGACATGGTCGGGTCTGTGTGCTGGACCCACGTAAACGTCTCCAGTAGCTGCGTTCTGTAAGCGGGCTGGTAGATGACTGGCGCCCACGTTTACGGTGCTGGCAGTGCGTGTCACTGGTATGCACGCGGAGTTCGACTTCGACGGCGACGTGGTGCTGGTGACCGGCGCGTCCGGCGCGCTCGGCAGCGCGGTCTGCCGCGCGTTCGCGGACGCCGGCGCGACCGTCTGCGGCAGCGACGTGGTGGAACCGGGCGAGGACACCGAACTCGACCGCGGCGAGGTGGCGTTCTACCGCGGCGACCTCACCGACGAGGCCGACGCCGAGCGCGTGGTCTCGGGTGTCGTCGACGCCCACGGCGGCCTCGACGTGCTCTGCAACGTCGCCGGCACGTGGAAGGGCGGTACCCCCGTCGACGAGACCGCCGTCGACGAGTTCGAGACCGTCTTCGACGTGAACCTGAAGACGATGTTCCTCGCGAGCAAGCACGCCATCCCCCACCTCCGCGAGGGCGACGGCGACGGCGCGGTCGTCTCCGTGTCGGCGCGCGCGTCCCTGGCGGGCGGCGAGGGCGACGGTCCGTACCGCGCGTCGAAGGCCGGCGTCCGACTGCTCACGGAGACCATCGCCGAGGAGAACGAGGGCGACGTGCGCGCGAACGCCGTGATGCCGTCGGTCATCGACACGCCCCAGAACCGGGAGATGCTGCCCGACGCCGACCACGACGCGTGGGTCGACCCGGCGGACATCGCCCGGACGGTCATGGCGCTTGCCTCGGACGCCACGCCGCCGACCAGCGGCGCCGCCGTCCCGGTCTACGGCGAGGCGTAGCGGCAAATCCTGCCGCAGCGGCCGCCGAGCGGCGGCAGATCGGGGTCGTTCGGTGGTAGCACTCCCCGCGGGAGTGTCCCTCGGTTCCTGTTGCCGTGGCGAACGCTCTCAATCCGAATGGCTTTTGAAGGGGCCGACTGGTACGCCGTGGTAGACCATGGCAGAACGAGAAACCTGGACGACGCGGGTCGGCTTCATCTTCGCCGCGGTGGGGAGTGCAGTCGGCCTCGGCAACATCTGGTCGTTCCCGTTCCAGACGGGGTCGAACGGCGGGGCCGCGTTCCTCGTCGTCTACCTCGCGATCGTGTTCCTGTTCGGCTTCCCGGCGATGCTGATGGAGTTCGTCATCGGCCGGCGCAGCGAGAAGAACCCGATCTCGGCGTTCGGCGAACTCGGCTTCCCGAACTGGTCGTTCGCCGGCACGCTCGGAGTCCTCGGGTCGATGGTGACGCTGGCGTTCTACAGCGTCATCGGCGGCTGGGTGCTCAGCTACATCGTCGGCAGCCTCACCGGCGCGTACTTCGGCGACGCCGGCGCCTTCTTCGGCTCCGTCTCCGCGGGCGGGCTCGCCGTCGGCACGCACGCCATCTTCATGGCCATGACCGTCGGCATCGTCGCGTTCGGCGTTCAGAGCGGCATCGAGCGCGCGACCAAGTTCATGATCCCCGCCATCATCGTGTTGCTGCTGGGGATGGCCGTCTGGGGGGCGACCCTCGAGGGCGCCGCCGCCGGCTACGACTACTACCTCTCGCCGGACTTCCAGTACCTCACCGAGAACATCGCGTCCATCGTCCCCGCGGCAGTCGGGCAGGCGTTCTTCACGCTGTCGCTCGGGTTCAGCGTGATGATCGCGTACGCCTCGTACCTCGGCCGCGACGACAGCCTGCCGGCCGACGGCGGCGCCATCGTCGTCATCAACACGCTGGTCGCGCTGCTCGCCGGGTTCGTCATCTTCCCGGTCCTGTTCGCCATCGGCGTCGAGCCCGGCTCCGGCGGGACGAGCACGGCGTTCGTCGGCCTCGCGGGCGCGTTCGGCCAGCTGCCCGGCGGCGCCGTCCTCGGCGCGGCGTTCTTCGTCGTGCTGTTGCTCGCCGCGCTGTCCAGCGCCATCAGCCTCCTGGAGACGCCGACCTCGTACGTCGTGGACAACTACGACTACGAGCGCAAGACCGTCGCCACCGCGCTCGGCGCCGCCATCTTCGCGCTCGGTGTCCCGACCGCACTCGACACGGGCACGCTCGGCTGGTACAACGACGTCGTGTTCAAACTCCTGTTGCCGATCGTCGTGTTGCTGTTCGCGCTGTTCGTCGGCTGGGTCGCGTACGGCCCGTCCACCGACGAACTCACGCAGGGGTCGACGTTCGGCGACGGCTTCACCACCCTGTGGCTGTGGTGGGTGCGCCTCGTCATCCCGGTCGGCATCGGCCTGACGCTGGTCCTCGGCGTCCAGGAGCTACTCGTCAAGGCCCAGATCCTGGAGTCCGCCGTCATCCTCGCCTAGGGATCGTCGGCGCCGGCTGGAATATGCCGTCGAACCGAAGTTCCGTAACGGTCTTTCAGGCGCTTTCCGCGTACTCTTCTGGTGGTTGAGGGTTCCTCGGTCGCAATCCTCAAATGCGGCTGGTTGCTACGGTGTGGCAATGACACGCGAGTCCTGGCAGACGAGAATCGGGTTCATCCTCGCGGCCGTCGGCTCGGCCGTCGGCCTCGGGAACCTCTGGCGGTTCCCGTGGATGGCCAGCGAGAACGGCGGCGCCGCGTTCCTCGTCGTCTACCTCGGCGTCGTCCTGCTCGTGGGCGTGCCCGGCCTGCTGGCGGAGTTCACCATCGGCCGGCGCGCCCGCCGCAACCCCGTCGGCGCGCTGCGGGACCTCTCGGACTCGCGGTTCTGGTCGGCGTTCGGCCACGTGTTCGTCGTCACCGCCGTCGCCCTGCTGTCGTTCTACAGCGTCGTCGGCGGCTGGATCCTGCGGTACTTCGCCGAGAGCTTCACGGGCGCGTACTTCGCGGACCCCGGCGCGCACTTCGCGGCCATCGACTACGGCGCCGCCGCGGTCGGCTTCCACCTCCTCTTCCTCGCGGCGACCGCCGTCATCGTCCTCCGGGGCGTCCGCCGCGGCATCGAGCGCGCCACGAAGGTGATGATGCCCGCCATCCTCGTCCTCCTGGGCGGCCTCGCCGCGTGGGGGCTCACGCTCGACGGCGCGGCGGCCGGCGTCGCCTTCTACCTCACCCCGGACGTCGGCTACCTCCGCGCGAACTTCCTCGACATCCTCCCCGCCGCCGCCGGCCAGGCGCTGTTCACGCTCTCGCTGGGCGCCGGCACGATGCTCACGTACGCCTCCTACCTCGGCGAGGACCGGTCGCTGGCCGCCGACGGCGCCGCCATCGCGGTGCTGAACACGCTCGTCGGCGTGCTCGCGGGCGTCGTCGTCTTCCCCATCCTGTTCGCGCTCGGCGCCGGCGCCGGCCCCGCCGGTCCGGGCGCGCTGTTCGTCAGCCTCGCGGGCGCGTTCGCCGCGCTCCCGTACGGCCAGGTCGTCGGCGCCGCGTTCTTCGGCGTGGTCGCGCTCGCCGCGCTCTCCTCGTCGATCTCCATGCTGGAGATCCCGGTCGCGTTCCTCGTCGACGAGTACGGCGTCTCGCGCCGCCGTGCCGTCGCGGGGCTCGCCGGCCTGTTCGCGGTCACCGGCAGCGTCGTCGCGCTCGACCCCGACCTCTTCGGGTTCGTCGCCGGCCCGCTCGTCGACCTCCTGCTGACCGGCGGGCTCGTCGGCTTCATGCTGTTCGCCGGCTGGGTGCTCGGCGTCGACGCGGTCGCGGAACTCCGCGCTGGCGCGGGCGCGCTGGCGCGCTCGCTGGCGACGCCGTGGCTGTACGCGGTCGGGGTCGCGCTCCCCGCCTTCCTCATGTTCACGCTCGTCTCCGCGCTCGCCGCCGCCGCGGGCGTCCCGGTCGGCCCGCTGTCCGTGTTCGGGCTCGAACTCGACCGGACGCGCGTCCTGCTCGTGGTGACCGCCCTCGTCGCCGTCGCCTCATTCCTCGGGCTGCGGCGCCCGCAGTCCGTGCTCTGACCGCCGCCGCCTCGCGCTCCGAGTCTCGGAATCCTTTTGCCGTCGGTGCTGGAAACCACGCCCAATCAGATGACGATGGAAGAGCGCATCGAGGAACTGCGCGAGAAGACCGAGCGCGCGCTCCTCGGCGGCGGCGAGGACCGCATCGACGCCCAGCACGAGAAGGGGAAGATGACGGCCCGCGAGCGGATCGACTACTTCCTCGACGACGGCACCTTCGAGGAGTTCGACCAGCTCCGCACCCACCGCAGCCACAACTTCGGGATGGAGGAAGAGCAGATCCCCGGCGACGGCGTCGTCACGGGCTACGGCGAGGTCGACGGCCGCACCGTCTTCGTGTTCGCCCACGACTTCACCGTGTTCGGCGGCAGCCTCGGCGAGGTGTTCGCGGAGAAGGTCTGCAAGGTCATGGACAAGGCGATGGAGGTCGGCGCGCCCGTCGTCGGCCTGAACGACTCCGCGGGCGCCCGCATCCAGGAGGGCGTCGACGCGCTCGGCGGGTACGCCGAGATCTTCACGCGCAACGAGAAGGCCAGCGGCGTCGTTCCCCAGATCTCGGCCATCATGGGGCCGTGTGCGGGCGGCGCGGTCTACTCGCCGGCCATCACGGACTTCGTGTTCATGGTCAAAGACACGAGTCACATGTTCATCACGGGGCCGGACGTCATCGAGACGGTGACCGGCGAGGAGGTCGGGTTCGAGGAGCTCGGCGGCGCGACCACGCACTCCTCGGAGTCCGGCGTCGCGCACTTCGCCTGCGACAGCGAGGAGGCGGCCCTCGACCAGATCGCGCGCCTGCTGTCGTACCTCCCCCAGAACAACGTCGAGGACCCGCCGCGCGTGGAGCCGTGGGACGACCCCGAGCGCCGCGACGAGCGACTGGAGTCCATCGTCCCCGACCAGCCCCGCAAACCGTACGACATGACGAACGTCGTCGACTCGGTGGTCGACGAGGGGTCGTTCTTCGAGGTCCAGGAGAACTTCGCGAAGAACCTCGTCGTCGGGTTCGCGCGCCTGGACGGCCGCTCGGTCGGGGTCGTCGCGAACCAGCCGCGCGTGAACGCCGGCACGCTCGACATCGAGGCCAGCGAGAAGGGGTCGCGGTTCGTGCGGTTCTGCGACTCGTTCAACGTCCCCATCCTGACGTTCGTGGACGTCCCGGGGTTCCTGCCCGGGACGGACCAGGAGCACGGCGGCATCATCCGGCACGGGGCGAAACTGCTGTACGCGTACTCGGAGGCGTCTGTGCCCCTCATGACGGTCATCACGCGGAAGGCCTACGGGGGCGCCTACGACGTGATGGCCTCCAAGCACATCGGCGCGGACGTCAACTACGCGTGGCCGACCGCGGAGATCGCCGTGATGGGGCCGAAGGGCGCGGTGAACGTCCTCTACCGCGACGAACTCGACGGGGCCGACGACCCCGACGAGCTCCGCGAGCAGCTCATCGCGGAGTACCGCGAGGAGTTCGCGAACCCGTACACGGCGGCGGACCGCGGCTACGTCGACGCGGTCATCGAGCCGACGGAGACCCGCCCCAGGCTCGTCTCGGACCTCGAGATGCTCGCGAGCAAGCGCGAGGACACCCCCGAGAAGAAGCACGGGAACATCCCGCTGTGATGGCCGTGACGGACACCGACGCGGCGGACGACGCCGACGCGGACGCCGAGGGGGCCGGCGGCGCGGACGCGGCGCTCTCGGTCCCCGAGGACGCCACCGACGAGGAGGCCGCCGCCATCGCCGCCGCCGTCAGCGCGCACCTCGCGCGCCTCCGCGCGGAAGCCGAGGCCGCGGCGGGCGACGGCGAGCCGTCCTGGGACGGCGAGAAGTGGGCGTTCGCCGGCCGCATCGCCGGCCTCGACGGCCACGGCCGCCGCGTCCCCGACGGCGCACCGCGGGACGCGTGGACGGCGGCTGGCCGCCGCGACCGGTTCTAGCGCTCGGTGACGACCGCGCGCACGTCGTCGGCGGGCTCGAACGGCGAGCCGAGCGCCGGGTCGACGTCCGGGTCGCGGACGTCGACGTCGACGTTCGCGACCAGGGTGGCGAGCGCGAGCCGGAGTTCGAGCGCGGCGAACCGCATCCCGATGCAGTGCCGCGGCCCGCCGCCGAACGGGAAGTACGCGTAGTCCGGCAGGTCGTCCTCGAGGCCGTCCGTCCAGCGCTCCGGCCGGAAGGTTTCCGGGTCGTCGTAGAACCGCGGGTCGGTGTGGACGGCGAACTGGGGGAGGACGACCATCGTGCCCTCGGGGACGCGGTAGCCCGCGAGCTCGACGTCCTCGCGGGGCTCCCTGAACAGCGCGCCCGCCGGCGGCCGCAGCCGGAGCACTTCCTTCGCGACCCGGTCAGTGTACGGCAGGCGCTCCAGGTCGGCGACGGTGGCGCGGTCGCCGTCGACGGTCGCGTCGACCTCCGCGCGGAGCCGGTCGTACGCGGCGGGCCGCCGGTTCAGCAGGACGAACGCCCACGTCAGCGCGAGCGACGTGGTGTCGTGGCCGGCGAACAGGAACGTCATCAGCTGGTCGCGGACCTCGGTCCGGGACGGCGTCGACCCGTCCGGGTACTCGGCGGCCAGCAGCAGCGAGAGCAGGTCCGCCGGGCCCCCGCCGTCGGTCGGCCGGCCGTCCCGCCGGTCCTCGACGAGGTCGGCGACGACGCCGTCGAAGCGCTCGAACGCGCGGCGGTGGCGGCGCCGCGACGGCAGCGGCACCCAGCGCGGCAGCTGGGCAGCCAGGGAGCCGGCGCGACCGATCTCGCGGACGGCGTCGGCGAACCCCCGGACGGCGTCGGCGTGCTCGCCGAGGTCGGCGTCGAGGAGCGTCCGGGCGAGCACGCGGAGCGTGTACTCGGAGGCCGCCGCCTGGAGGTCGACGTCGCCGCCGTCGGCCCAGTCGGCGGCGGCGTCGCGGGCGTACGCCGCCATCAGGTCGCCGTACGCCTCGACGCGCTCCCGGTAGAACATCGGCTGGAGTGTGCTGCGCTGGGCGCGCCACTGGTCGCCCTCCGTCAGCAGCACGCCCTCGGTCATGTAGTCGTCGAGGGCGTCCCCGAGGAGGTCGGGCTTCCGGTAGGCGTCGGCGTCGTCGAGCAACACCGCCTCGACGGCGGCCGGGTCGAGCACCGAACACATGTCGTACCCGAGCATCCGGTAGGCGACCACGTCGCCGTACTCGCGGAGGTCGTCGTAGAACGCGAACGGGTCGCGCCGGAAGCGGAGGAAGCTCCCGACGACGGGGAGGCCGTCGGGCCCAGGCGGCAGCGGCGCGCGCTCGGCTGACTCGCTCATGCGTGACGGTTCCGACTGCCGCGGCTTGGACGTTCGCGCGTCGATGCTAGGCGATTTAAGCGTCGCCGGCGAAGCGCCGCGCATGAAGCACCTCCGGGTGCGCCTCGGGTTCCCGCGCGACGTCCGGCACCCGATGCACGACTTCCTCGTCGAGGACCCCCGGATGGACCGCGAGGAGCTGTGGTCGTGGAGTTTCGTCGGCGAGACGCCGACGGTGCTGTTCCGGGTGTTCGGCGCGCGCGAGCCGTACCGCGAGCGCATCGCCGCGGTGGCGGGCGTCGAGGACTTCCAGCTGACGGACGCGGACGGCGACGGCGCCTTCTACGCGCTCGTGCGCGCCGCGCCGACCGACGACGAGTGGGAGTGGATGCTCGCGTTCGCGCAGGCGTCCCTGCTGGTCGTGCCGCCGGTCGTGTACACCGACGACGGCGACGCCGTCTTCGAGGTGGTGGGGGACGCGGACGACCTCCGGGGGCTGCTCGAGGCGCTCCCGGCGAGCGTGGACGCGACGGTCGAGCGCGTCGGCGAGTACGACCGACCCCGGGGCAGCGGCGCGTCGCTGACGGACCGCCAGCGCGAGGTCGTCGCGGCCGCGGTCGACCTCGGCTACTACGACGTCCCCCGGGAGGCGACGCTCGAGGACGTCGCCGCCGAACTGGACGTGGCGGCCTCGACGGTCTCGGACCACCTCCGGAAGGCGGAAGCCGAAGTGATGGGGCGGCTGGCGTAGGCGGTCGCGTGCGGTCGAACGCCCGGCGGCGTCCGGTTCGGCGTGACACGAGCGCGACCGACGGCGGCGGCGAGCCGGTCGTCCCGAACCGAAGGTATGAGTAGGGCTTCGGCAGAAGCCACCGGCAGGAATGTTCGAGAAGGTCCTCGTCGCGAACCGCGGCGAAATCGCCGTCCGCGTGATGCGGGCGTGCGAGGAACTCGGAATCGAGACGGTCGCCGTCTACAGCGACGCCGACAAACACTCCGGGCACGTGCGGTACGCCGACGAGGCGTACAACGTCGGCCCCGCGCGCGCGGCGGACTCCTACCTCGACCACGAGGCCATCGTCGACGCCGCCGTCCAGTCGGGCGCCGACGCGGTCCACCCCGGCTACGGCTTCCTCGCGGAGAACGCGGAGTTCGCCTCGACGGTCGAGGCCACCGAGGGCGTGACGTGGGTCGGGCCGTCCAGCGACTCGATGGCCCAGCTCGGCGAGAAGACGTCCGCCCGGAAGACGATGCGGGACGCCGACGTCCCCATCGTCCCGGGGACCACCGACCCCGCGGAGTCCGCCGAGGAGGTCCGCGAGTTCGGCGACGAGCACGGTTACCCCGTCGCCATCAAGGCCGAGGGCGGCGGCGGCGGCCGCGGCATGAAGATCGTCCGCGACCCCGGGGAGGCCGACGAGCAGTTCGAGTCCGCGCAGCGCGAGGGCGAGGCGTACTTCGACAACGCCAACGTCTACCTCGAGCGGTACCTCGAGAACCCGCGGCACGTCGAGGTCCAGATCGTCGCCGACGAGCACGGCAACGTCCGGCACCTCGGCGAGCGCGACTGCAGCCTGCAGCGCCGCCACCAGAAGGTCATCGAGGAGGGCCCGAGCCCCGCGCTCACGGACGAGCTCCGCGAGCAGATCGGTGAGGCGGCGCGCCGCGGCGCCGACGCGGCCGGTTACACGAACGCCGGCACCTTCGAGTTCCTCGTCGAGGAGGACCCCGAGCGCGAGGCGGGCGAACTGCTCGGCCCGGAGACGGACTTCTACTTCCTCGAGGTGAACACGCGCATCCAGGTCGAGCACACCGTCACGGAGGAGCTGACCGGCATCGACATCGTGAAGTGGCAGCTCCGGGTCGCGGCCGGCGAGGAGCTGACGTTCGCCCAGGACGACGTCGAACTGGACGGCCACGCCGTCGAGTACCGCATCAACGCGGAGAACGCCGCCGACGACTTCGCGCCCGCGACCGGCGGCCGCCTGGAGACGTACGACCCGCCGGGCGGCATCGGCGTGCGCGTCGACGACGCGCTCCGGCAGGGCGACGACCTGGTCACCGACTACGACTCGATGGTCGCGAAGCTCGTCGTCTGGGGGAGCGACCGCGAGGAGTGTCTGACGCGCTCCGAGCGCGCGCTCGCGGAGTACGACGTCGCGGGCATCCCGACCATCGTGCCGTTCCACCGCCTGATGCTCACGGACGAGGAGTTCACGGCGGGGACACACACCACGAAGTACCTCGACGACCACCTCGACCCCGAGCGCGTCGAGGAGGCCCAGCAGCGCTGGGGCACCGAGACTGCGGCCAGCGAGGCCGACGAGGACGTCGTCGAGCGCGACTTCACCGTGGAGGTCAACGGCAAGCGCTTCGAGGTGAACCTCGAGGAGCGCGGCGCCGCGCAGCTCGCGGCCGGCGGCGGCAGCGGCGGGGAGAGCGGCGGCCAACGCCCCGAGTCGGCGGGCGACAGCGGCGGCTCGGAGACCGTCGTCGAGGGCAGCGGCGAGACCGTCGAGTCGGAGATGCAGGGCACCATCCTCTCCGTGGACGTCGCGGAGGGCGACGAGGTCGAACCCGGGGACGTGCTCGTGGTGCTGGAGGCGATGAAGATGGAGAACGACGTGGTCGCCTCGCACGGCGGTACGGTCACGCAGGTCGCCGTCTCCGAGGGCGACAGCGTCGACATGGGCGACGTGCTCGTCGTCGTGGACTGACGCCCGAATTTTTATCACCGGTGGTCTCCCTCTGTGACACGATGACACGGGGGCCGTCGTCGTCCCGCGACGACCGAGCGAGCGACGTTGACGTGTCAGCAACGCTACTGCGTCGGTCGCTCGCGGTCCCCGCGCCGGCGTCGCGCTGGTGGGGGCCGAGCCGGCGGTCGGGGTCGGACGCGAGCCGACGGTCGGGGTCGCGGGAGTGCCACACCGAGTCGGTTAACCCGCTCGCAGCCCTCCCCTCCGGCACAGTGACGGCGAGGACGCCAGGGCACCAGTCGGGGAGGCGGTCGCCGCGATGAAGCCGTCCTTCGAACCGCTGGTCGACCCCCACGGCATCCAGGTGCGGGACCCAATCGAGAACTCGCAGTTCGAACTGTACACGGACCGCGTCGTCGACCCGGTCGACGCCGACCCCGGGCAGTTCGTGCTGCCGGTCGACAGCGCGGTCACGGTCACCGTCCGGGAGCTGGAGATCCCGCGGCTCGTGAACGTCTTCCTGTGGTCGGCCGACGAGGCGATGGTCGGCGAGTCCGCGAACCAGCAGCTCGCGGAGTACCCGGCGGACTGGTACTCCATCGACATCGACGTCGGTCCGATGAAACTGCAGGCGGCCGCGGACAGCGCGGTGGCGGTGCGCCGCGAGGCGAACACGACGTACGTGGACTTCGGCGAGGCCACGGACGTCTCGCTGGGCGCGCGGTCGCTGCACGAGTCCCCCGCGGGCACCATCACCATCGGGGACGACGTCGAGGACGCGATGCGCGCCGTCGCGCTCACGGGGTCGGCGCTGAAGACCACGTCGCCCGAGCGGTCGTTCCCGACGCTGCGCGGCCACCCGCCGCTCGTCGAGCGCGGCGACGGCTTCGACGCGCCCGAGGCGTTCGAGCGCCCGGAGACGGACGTCGCCATCGAGATCCCGCGGGACTACGCGGACCTCTACCGCGTGAGCACGCTCGCGTACTACCTCGGCGCGGACGTCGTCCCCGGCGAGGAGCGCGTGCTCGACGTGGGCGGCTACCGGTACGACCTCGAGACGGACCGCGGGTTCGAGCGCGAGGTGTCCACGCTCCTGAAGCACGTGTTCTTGCTGGACTGCGTCACGCGCACCGAGGGGTTCTACCCCGTCGACCTCCACGAGCGCCGCGCGGTCGAGGCCGACCTGGAGTTCGACCTCGCGGCCGCCTACGACGCGTCGTTCGCCGAGCGGCTGCGGACGTACCTCGGCGTCCCCTACGAGGTGACCGAACCGCACTTCCCGAAGTGGAAGCTCACCGCGGACGTCGAACCCGACCCGGCGCACGTGGAGGCGCTGCCGTTCGTCGCCGCGGAACTCGGCACCGTCCGCATCCCGAGCGACGACGAGGACCCCGACGTCTACGAGGAGCCAGAGGAGCTGGCGTCGTTCTACCGGGCGGCCGGGACGGCGCTGCGCGGCCGCAGCACCTCGGAGGGCGAGACGGACGGCGAGGGCATCGTGAAGCCCAGCGAGACCGACTCCATCGAGCACGCGTGGATCGCGGAGGGGTTCCCGATCGGCGCGAGCAAGACGCGCGTCGAGTCGTACCTGCGCCGGCTCGACCGGCCGGTCCGCGAACGGGACTCGATCAGCATCGACATCGTCTGCAACGAGCCGGACATGGACGACGAGGACATCGTCGAGGAGTTCTACGGCACGCGGGACCTCTTCGAGTTCGACATCGACGTCCACTACGAGCTGGACGGCGAGGAACTCGGCGACGTCCTCCGGAAGGACACGGACTTCCTGCACTACATCGGGCACGTCGACGAGGGCGGCTTCCAGTGCGCGGACGGGATGTTCGACGCGCGCACGCTCGCCGAGGTGAACGTCGACGCGTTCCTGCTGAACGCCTGCAAGTCCTACGAGCAGGGGGACGCGCTGGTCGAGCGCGGCAGCTTCGGCGGCATCGTCACGCTCGCGAACGTCAGCAACGACCCCGCCGTGCGGATGGGGCGGGCGCTCGCGCGCCTGCTGAACAACGGCTTCTCGCTGCAGGCGGGGCTGTCCGTCGCGCGGAACGTGACGCTGCTCGGCAGCCAGTACATCACCATCGGCGACGGGACGCTCCAGCTCGTCCAGCACGACAACGGGACGCCGATCTCACTCGAGTTGACCGACCGAGGCGACGGCTACACGGTCCGGGTCTATGGGTATCCCACTTCGCGGTCCTCTATCGGTTCGCTGTACCTCCCACACATCAAGGAGAACACCAAGCACTACCTGAACTCGGGGCTGGTCGACGAGTTCCGGGTTTCGGCGGGAGAACTCCGTTCGTTCTTCAATCTGAGCGTCATGCCCGTACTGTACGACGGTGAACTCGTCTGGACCGACGAACTGATGGAGAACGAACTCGCTTAAGGACCGGAAAGCGTCGAGCCTGCACTCGCAGCCGCGGCGCCCGTACTGGAGAGGAACACCATCAGGCTGAACAGCACGCCGATCATCCGGGGGTTGTCCTTGAGGAACGCGGTGAACTTGCTTTCTGTCATCGTCCACTCGACCAGTAGCCGGGTGATATATTCAATCTATCTGAAAATAACCGAGATAAACTATCCTGTAATTATCAGAATTGAAAACAGATTGGCGTCAGATAGTGTCCAGACCGCTGGTTCTCACCAGTTTCAGCCACTCACTTGGGTGTTCCGCCGAACCGGCGGTGCTTTTGGGCGTGCGGCCGGTACTGGCCGGCGATGAACGAGACGCGCCGCGCCGTCCTCGACGCGCTCGCCGACGGCCCCGTCACCGGCCCCGCCCTCGCCGACGCCCTCGACGTCTCCCGGGCGGCCGTCTGGAAGCACGTCGAAGCCCTCCGCGACGACGGCTTCGCGGTCGACAGCACCGACGACGGCTACGTGCTCGCCGGCGTCCCCGAGTACGGCGGGCTCGCCGTCGAGTACGGCCTCGAGGCGCCCTTCGAGGTCGAGTACCACGACGCCGTCGCGAGCACGAACGACCGCGCGCGCGAACTCGCCGCCGACGGCCGGCGCGACGCGGTCGTGCTCGCCGACCGGCAGACCGGCGGCCGCGGCCGCCGCGACCGCGAGTGGTCGTCGCCCACGGGCGGCGTCTGGCTGAGCCTCGTGCTCCGGCCCGACGTGCCGCCCGCGCGCGTGCCACTGCTGACGCTCGCCGCCGCCGTCGCCGTCACCGACGCGGCCCGCGAGGCCGGCGTCGACGCCGCCATCAAGTGGCCGAACGACGTCGTCGTCCCGCGCTCCGGCCCCGACGCCCCCGAACGCGGCGGCGACAAGCTCGCTGGCGTGCTCACCGAGATGGAAGGCGAGGCCAGCCGCGTCTCCTGGGTGGTCGTCGGCGTCGGCGTGAACGCCAACGTCGACGTCGCCGACCTCGCGGGCGACGCGACGAGCGTGCGCGCCGAGGCCGGCGACGTCGACCGGCGCGCGTTCGTCCAGCGCGCGCTCGAGCGGTTCGACGCCCTGCGCGGCGACCCCGGCGCCGTGCTCGCCGCGTGGCGCGAGCGCGCCGCGACGCTCGGCGAGCGCGTCCGCGTCGACACGGCGGACGGCGCCGTCGTCGGCGACGCTGTAGACGTCACCGAACACGGCGCGCTCGTCGTCGAGACAGCCGGCGGCGACCGCCGCGTCGTCCACGCCGGCGACTGCCAGCACCTCCGGCCGGTCGCCGAACCGTAGCCTACGCGCTGGTGTCGACGCGAACCGTCAACACCGGCACCGTCGACGACCGCACCACCTTCTCCGCGACGCTCCCCAACAGCAGGCGGTCGATGCCGCCGCGGCCGTGGGTCCCCATGACGACGAGGTCGCAGCCCTCGTCCTCGGCGTACCGCACGATCTCGCGGCTCGGACTGCCGTCGACGAGCGCGCGCTCGACCGACACGCCGCGCTCGTCGGCGATGGCCTCCACGTCGTCGAGGGCGGCCGCGCCCTCCTCGTTCATCATCGCGGCGACGCTCTCCCACGACGACTCCATCGGGAGACTCGAGAAGCTCGCGGAGTTCACGACGTACAGCGCGTGGATCGTCGCGCCGTGCTCCTCGGCGAGGTCGACGGCGTGCTCGACCGCCTGTCGCGTCTCCTCGGAGCCGTCGGTCGGCACGAGGATGCGCTCGTAACGCCCCATCGTGTTACACTCTGTCGGGGGAGGGCTTAACTTTCGGGGCGGCCGCCCGCGCGGCGGGAACCGGCCCGCGGCGCGCGCCTCACGGCAGCACGACGCGTTTCACGTCGCTGGCGCCGGCGCGCCGCACGACCGCCCGCACCGGGTCGCGGACGCCCGCGAGGTTGTCCGAGTCGCCGTCCAGCACGAGCACGCGCGCGTCCCGGCCGGCCTCCAGGACGCCGCAGTTCGCGCCGACGGCCGCCGCGCCGGCGCGCGTCGCCATCCGCAGCACGTCGGGCGCGTCGACGTCGAAGAGCTTGCTCGCGAACGCCATCTCGCGGAACATCGACGGGCTGTTCGTCATCACGTTGTCCGTGCCGAGCGCCACCGACGTCCGCTCCAGGAGGTCCTCGACGGGCGGCAGCCCGACGTCGGTCACGAGGTTCGACCGCGGACACACCGCCACCGGGATCTCGTTGTCCGCGACGCGGTCGAGGTGCAGCGACTCCGCGTGCACCATGTGCACGAGCAGGTCCGGGTCGAGGTCGATGGCGGGGTTGATGTCCGAGGCGTCGACCTCGCCGGCGTGGATCGCGAACGGCTTCCCGGCGTCCCGCGCGGCGTTGCGCTCCCGGCCGAACTCGCCGTCCGCCGCGCCGCTCGCGCCGAACCCGTCCGCGACGTCCAGCACGTCCACGGAGTCCCGGCCGAAGACGAACGGCTCCACGTCCACGTCGGTCGCCGCCTCCCGCAGCGCGTGCACGCCCGGCACGCCGCCCTCGCGGAACTCCAGGGTCATCGCGGTGCCGGTCGCCTCCATGAACCGCAGGCTGCGGCGCATCCCCTCGACGAGGTCCTCGCGGCTCGCCTCCGCCAGCAGGCGGTGCTTGAGGCCGTCCGGCGGCGCCACGAGCTCCTCGAGGGTCAGCCCCCGGCCCGCCTCCTTCGCGATGGAGTCCCCGAGGTGCGTGTGCGCGTTCACGAACGCCGGCAACACGACGTCGTCGGAGTCCGTGAGCTCCTCGTCCAGTCGAACCACCTCGCCGTCCTCCACCACCAGCGTGCCCTCCACGGGCTCGTAGTCCTCGCCCCAGAGGACCGTCCCGGACAGTTCCATACGCAGGCCTCACGCTACGGGCCCGTGAAGCTTACTCGACGCGGCGGCGCGGCGCTCGCTCAGTTCGTGGCCTCACTTCGTTCGGCCACGCTTCACTCGAACTCGGTGAGTGACGCGTACCGCCCGGGCGTGCCGACTTCGCTGATGAGCGCGCCCGCCGTCTCCAGGCCGAGCACGCGCTCGGCGGCCTTCCCGACCGCCTCGACCGCGTCCTCGGGCGCGTACACGCCGAGGCGCCACTGCTCGCGCTGGGCGACCTGGAGGGCGTTCACGAGCGTCGACTGCTCGTCCAGCCGCCGGACCTCGCCGTTCACGACGACGCCGGTGGTCGACTCCCGCATCGACGGCTTCCCCGGCACGTCGAGGATGACGTCTGCCTCCTCGACGCCGGCGTCCGCCGCGACGTCGGCCTCGTAGGCCCGGACCCGGTCGTGGTCCGCCTCCAGGACGTCGTCGTCGACGTCCCCCATCTCCGCCCAGACCGCGCGCTTGAAGAGGTCGCGGTCGGCCAGCCGGCGGCCGAACGGCGAGCTGGCGTCGTGGGTCCGCAGCGCCACCGACAGCTCGTGGTCGTCCATCCGGCGGAGCTGCTCGGCCGAGATCTCCGAGGTGTCCAGGAGGGCCTCCGTCCCCCTGCGGAGCATCGACTTGCTGATGCGCGCGACGTGGTGGCTGTACACGGTCGGGTTCATGAGCGCGCGCGCCAGCAGCAGGCTCTCCGCGGTCTGGACGTTCCCCTCGCCGAGCACGAGGTCGCCGTCCACGAACCGCAGCGCGCGGACGAGCCGGCCGTGGTCGATGGTGCCGTAGGGGACGCCGGTGTGGTGGGCGTCCCGGACGAGGTAGTCCATGCGGTCGACGTCCAGTTCGCCGGCGACCAGCTGGGCGAGCTCGCCGTCGCCGCGGACGAGCCGCGCGACCGCCTCCGGGTCGATGTCGTGGCCGTCGAGCACGCGCGCGACGCTGCCCGCCGTGACGAGCTCGTCGACGTCGTCGTGCTCCTTGCCGGTGCGTCGGTGGACGACGTCCTCGACGTTGTGGCTGAACGGGCTGTGGCCGACGTCGTGGAGGACGGCCGCGGCGCGCACGCGCTCGGCGCGCTGGCCGGCGATGCCGAGGTGGTCGAGCGCGCGGTCGGCGAGGTGGTAGACGCCCAGGGAGTGCTCGAAGCGCGTGTGGTTCGCCGACGGGTAGACGAGCGCCACCGTCCCGAGCTGCTTGATGCGCCGGAGCCGCTGGACGGGCGGCGTGTCGAGGAGGGCGGCGGCGACGCCCCCGACCTCGATGTGGTCGTGGACGCTGTCCTTGATGGTGGTCATTACCCCCCGGTTCGGCGTTCTCGGGTAAAAACCCGCGGCCGTCTCGGACCGGCACGGCGGGCCGTCGGGACGCCGCAGCGGTTGCCGGTGTGGCGTTGGCGACCACCACAGGGGACGCGAGATTCGGTGTGGGAGACCACCACAGAGACTGTGGGGTCCGGAGGTGTTTTCCGCTCGCCCGTCGAATCACGCCGTATGCGCAAGCAGATTGCGGCCGTCGCGGTCGTCGCGCTCCTCCTGGTGGCCGGCTGCAGCACCGGCGGGGACGGCTCGGCGACCACCACGGCGCCGGAGGCGACCACCGCCGCACCGGGCGACGCGACCACCACTGCGAGCGGCGGCGACGGCGGCGACGGCGGCGACGGGTCGGCCGTCTACGAGACGCCGCTGGACGCGGCGACGGTCGCGGACAACCACGAGGCCGTGCTCCGCGAGGCCGGGACGTTCACGCTGGAGTCCACGTCGAACCAGACGCAGGGCGAGCAGTCCTTCGGCGTGACGTCCTCGGTGGCGGCCGACCTCTCCTCGGGCGCGTACCTCTCGACGCAGGACGCGCAGGGCCGAACCGTGGAGACGTACGGCTACGGGAACGGCACCGCGTACCAGCGGCTCACGCTCTCCGAGAACGAGACGCAGTACGCCGTCCCCCAGCAGACCACGAACACCTCCCAGCTGGCGAGCGGACAGATCCAGCAGTTCGTGAACGGGTTCTCCTTCGAGCACGTCGGGGCCGAGACGGTCGACGGCGAGGAGACCGACGTCTACGAGGCCGACGGGTTCGGCGACCTGAACCGGTCCGCGCCCGGCTTCGAGGACTTCAGCGAGGAGAACGTCTCCAGCGTCACCGCGCGGCTCTACATCACCGAGGACGGCCTCGTGAAGCAGTTCTCCTACGAGCTGACCGCCCAGACCGAGACCGGCGAGGCGACCATCCGGCTCGACCAGCGGTACGTCGACGTGGGCTCGACGGACGTCGCCGAGCCCGACTGGCTGGACGAGGCCCGCGAGAGCACCGGCGAGTAGCCGTCCAGCGGTCGGCCGGTGACGCAAGGGTTTACCGGACAGCGCGCTCACGTCGGGGTATGACGACGTTCCTCGCCGGCGGCACTGGCACGCCGAAGCTGCTGGCTGGCAGCGCCGGCGTCTTCGACCCCGCCGACGCGACCGTCGTCGGGAACACCGGCGACGACGTGGAACTCGGCGGACTCGTGGTCTGCCCCGACGTCGACACCGTGCTCTTCGAGCGCGGCGGCGTCCTCGACCGCGAGACGTGGTGGGGCATCGCCGACGACTCCGCGACGACCCACGACTACCTCCTGGAGCTCTCCGAGCGGGCGGGCCTCGACGACGGACCGCGGTACCTCCCCGGGGACCGCCAGACCGCGGGCCGCCACCTCGCGGACTGGCGGCGGTTCTCCGCGGCGTCGGAGTTCATGTTCATCGGCGACCGCGACCGCGCCGTCCACGCGCTCCGGACCAGCCTCCTCGACGAGGGGTACTCGCTGACCGAGGTGACGCGCGCGCTCGCGGACGCCTTCGGCCTCGACGTGGACCTCGTGCCGATGAGCGACGACCCGGTCGCGAGCATCGTCCACACGCCCGACGGCGAACTGCACTTCCAGGCGTTCTGGGTCGCGGAAGGCGGCGACCCCGAGGTGACGGACGTGGAGTTCCGCGGCGCGGACGCCGCTACCGCCGCGCCCGCCGCCGTCGACGCGATCCGCGACGGTCCCGTGATCGTCGGCCCCTCCAATCCGGTGACGAGCATCGGGCCGATGCTCGCGCTCGACGGAATCCGCGAGGCGCTCGAGGAGACCGCGGTGGTCGCCGTCTCGCCGTTCGTCGAGGACGAGGTGTTCTCGGGGCCGGCGGCGAAGCTGATGGAGGCGGTCGGCTACGAGGCGTCGACCGCCGGCGTCGCCGAGGCGTACGACTTCGCGGACGCGTTCGTGCTGGACGACGCCGACGGGACCGACCTCGACCGCCCGGTCGTGCGGACGGACACCGAGATGGCCGAGGCGGCCGACGCGGCGCGCGTCGCGCGGGCCTGCGAGCGCGCGCTCGACGCGGTGGCGGACCTCGAGCCCGAGGGGGTGGCGTAGTGTTCGCGCCGCGCGTGGCGCTCGCCAGCCTCAGCGGCGAGAGCGACGCCGAGTGGGCGAAGGCGTGCGCTCGCCCCGCCGGCGCGGCGTTCCTCGGCGGCGTCGCCGTCGACGGGCCGACGCGCGAGGCCGCCCGCGAGCTGGTCGACCGCGACCGCGAGGAGTTCCTGCCCGAGGACCCCGTGGCGTTCGTCGACGACCAGCTCGCCGCACTCGACGACGAGTTCCTGCGCGCGGGCGTGAACGTCCGCGCGACCGGCCTCGAGCCGCTGCGCGAGGCCGCGGCGGTCTGTGCCGCCCACGACGCGATCCTCGAGGTGAACGCCCACTGCCGGCAGGACGAGATGTGCGCGGTCGGCGCCGGCGAGTCGCTGCTCCGCGACGCGGACCGGCTCTGCGAGCAGGTCGCCGCCGCCGCCGACGAGGGCGCGCCCGTCTCGGTGAAGGTGCGAGCGGAGGTCGACGGCGTCCACCTGCCGACGCTCGCGAAGGCCGTCGAGCGGGCGGGCGCGGACGCCGTCCACGTCGACGCGATGGACTCCCGCCGCGTCGTCCGCGACGTCGCCGAAGCCACCGACCTGTTCGTCGTCGCGAACAACGGCGTCCGCGGCCGCGAGGACGTCTTCGAGTACCTCGCGTACGGCGCGGACGCGGTGAGCGTCGGCCGGCCGAGCCGCGACCCCGGGCGCGTCCGCCCCGTCTACGCCGCGGTCAAGGAGTGGTTCCTGTGACGCCGAGCGACCGCGCGCAGCTGGCGCTGCTGCTGGAGGTCGCGGGCGAACCGAAGCCCGGGAACGTCGACCGCCGCCGGGACGTCCCGGGCCTGCGCTTCGAGCAGTTCCTCGCGGGCGCGGTCGGCGCGCGCGAGGGGCTCGAACTCGCCGAGTCCGGGCCGGTCGGCGACGCCCTCGAGACCGCCGTCGCGGGGATGGCCGACGCGTCCGGGACGAACACGCAGTTCGGCTGCCTGCTGCTGTTGACGCCGCTCGTGCGCGCCGCCTGCGCGAGCGACGGCGACCTCGCCCGCGAGGACGCGACCGCGGTGGTCGAGGCCACCACCGTCGACGACGCGGCGGCGTTCTACCGCGCGTTCGAGCACGCCGACGTCGCCGTCCGGGACCCGCCCGAGGGAGTCGACGACCTGGACGTCCGGCGGGGCGCGGACGCGGTGCCGGCGGTCCGCGAGCGCGGCCTCGCGCTCTCGGACGTCATGGAACTGAGCGCGGACCGCGACGCGAACGCCCGCGAGTGGGTCGAGGGGTTCCCGCGCGTGTTCCGCGCGGCGGCGCGCGTCGAGGCCGGCGACGGCCCGGTCGCGGACCGCGCCGCCGAGGCGTTCCTGGCGCTGCTCGCGGAGGCCCCGGACACGCTCGTCGCGACCCAGCACGGCGAGGCCGTCGCCGAGGAGGTCCGCGAGCGCGCGCTCGACCTGCAGGACGCGGACGCGGACCGCGTCCGCGAGTTCGCCGCCGACCTCGTCGACCGCGGCGTCAACCCCGGGACGACGGCGGACCTCACGGCCGCGGCGCTGTTCGTCGCGCTCGAACGCGGGGTGACCGTCCGTGCGTAGGGGCGGCGACGCGGACTGGCCGGTCGACCTCGCCGGCGTCACGGAGACGGTGGTGGCGACGCTCGGGCCGAACGACCGCTGGAACCTCGCGGCGCTCGGCGTCCACGCGCCGACCGAGGGGGAGCCCGCGACGGCGACGACGTGGGGGAACACGCGCACGCGCCGGAACTTCCTCCGCGAGGGCGGCGGCGTCGTGCAGTTCGTCGCCGACCCCGTCGTGTTCGCGGACGCCGCGCTCTCGGTCCTCGAGCGCGAGGACCCGGTCTCGGACGCCGCGGACGCGTGGGCGCGGGTCGAGGCCGAACGCGTCGGCGCGGACGACGACGAGGGAACGCGCCGCGAGCACTGGGCGCTGCGCCCCGTCGAGAGCGCGGTGGTGCGCGAGTCGCCGCGCACGGTCGACCGCGGCTTCTGCGCGGTCGTGGAGGCGACCGTCGCGGCGTCGCGGCTCGGCGTGGCGGCCTACGACACCGACGCGCTCCGCGACCGCCTCCGGTACTTCGAGTCCGTCGTCGAGTCCGCGGGCAGCGACCGCGAGCGCGAGGCGATGGCCCGGGTCCGCGAGCACGCCGACGGCGGCTGGTAGGACGGGGAAAGCACTTGTACCGCACGCGGGAACCGGAGGGTATGCGCCGCCGCGCCCTCCTCGGGTCCGCCGCCGGCCTGCTCGGCGCCGGGCTCGCCGGCTGCCTCGACCAGTCGAGCGACGGGCCGACGACCGAGCCAGCCGGGACGACCGCCCGTCCCGCCGCGGACACCACCACGGAGCCGCCGACCACCGAACGGACGTCGGGGTTCGACGCGTCCCTGGACCCGACCGTCGACCGCCACCAGCACGGCGTCGCCGTCCTCGGCGTCGACTCCGTCGGCGTGAAGTCCGGCTCCCAGTACGTCTTCTACCGCGTCGACGTAACCGACGGCGACCCGCCGGCGCGGACGGACCTCGGCTTCCGGTACGGCGGCCAGGTGTTCGGGCCGGGCGTGCAGACCGGCGGCGGCCAGCTCTGGCGGGCGTCCGAGACCGACACCCGGTACACCAGCGACCGCGGCGAGGGCTGGCTGGTGTTCGAACTGCCGCCCGCCCGGAGCGCCGGCCACGCGGCGTTCGCGCTCGGCAGCGAGGAGTGGCCGGCGCCGGACTGGCTGCGCGAGCGGCTGGCCGCGCCGGAACCACCGACGACCGTGGAGTGGGGGCTCGCGGCCGACCAGCCCGGGGACGCCGCGCGGCTGTCCTTCTCGGTGACAAACGAGGGCGACGTCGACGCGCGGTTCGTCGCCGGCCTGAACGGCGTCGGCGTCGGCGCGGCCCACCGGCCGGTCGCGGCGTTCCACCGCGAGGTGCCGGTCGGCGAGACGGTCTCCTGGACGCTCGAAGACGCGGACGGCGACCCGTTCGTCGCCAGCACCGGAGACGAGGCGGACGCCCACTACCACCTGACGTGGACGCGCGGCGAGGACGACCTGTACGTCGAGCGCGCGAACGGCGAGTAGCGCAGCTGGCTATCCGATGTCGGGACGTTCAAATCGCCGCGGCCAGTACCGGGGCACATGAGCGACGACACGCGCGAGAACGTCCTCCCGGGGTCCGACGAGGAACTGGACACCGAGGACGTCCGCGGCTACGACTTCCGCGGCGACTTCGACTTCTCCGAGTTGCTGGACAGCTACGCGACGACCGGCTTCCAGGCGACCCACCTCGCGGAGGCCGTCGACATCACCCGGCGGATGCGCGAGGAGGACGCGACCATCTACCTGACGCTGACGTCGAACATCGTCTCCTCTGGCCTCCGGGAGGTCGTCGCGCACCTCGTCCGGGAGAACCACGTCGACGTCGTCATCACCACCTCGGGGTCGCTCACCGAGGACGTCATCAAGACCGCGAAGCCGTTCAAGATGGGTGAGTGGGACGCCGACGAGGCCGAACTGCGCGAGCGCGGCATCAACCGGCTCGGCAACATCTTCGTGCCCTCGGACCGGTACGTCTGGCTCGAGGAGTACCTCTACGACTTCTTCGACGACTTCTTCGCCGACGAGCAGGTTCGCACGCCCACGGAGTTCGCGCGGGAGCTCGGGGAGACCCTCGACGACGAGGAATCCATCCTGAAGAACGCCGCGGACAACGACGTGCCAGTGTTCTGTCCGGCGCTGACGGACGCCGAGATCGGGAACTTCCTCTACTACTACCGGCAGGGCGCCGGCCCGGACGTCGGCATCGAGATCGTCGAGGACTACGACCGGCTCATCGAACACGGCCTGCTCTCGGACAGCACGGGCCTCATCTCGGTGGGCGCGGGCGTGCCGAAACACCACGCCATCATGACGAACCTCTTCCGCGGCGGCGCCGACTACGCCGTCTACATCTCCACGGGCATGGAGGGCGACGGCTCGCTGTCCGGCGCGCCGCCCGAGGAAGCGGTCTCCTGGGGGAAGATCAAGGCCGAGGAGGAGACCAACTACGCGCAGGTCGAGGCGGAGGCGACGCTCGTCTTCCCGCTGCTCGTCGCGGGCGCGTTCGAGCGGTAGGCGCGCTGTGGGGCGCTGCGGACCGGAGGACGGCTGCGCCGAAACGAATCCTTTTAACGCGCGGCGGCAGAACGGATCCGTATGGCCATCAAGCCCGACTACGTCAAGAAGACCGGGAACATCCTCATGGAGCGGTACCCGGACGCGTTCAGCCGCGAGGACTTCGAGCACAACAAGGAGGCCGTCACCGAGCTGACGAACGTGGAGTCGAAGGAAGTCCGCAACCGCATCGCCGGCTACATCACGCACAAACGCGAGTAGCCGTCCCGGGTCCCGTCGGCGGGAGTACGCGCCGATTTTTCCACCACCCGAAGGGGTTTCACTGCCGGGACCCGAGAGGTGGGTATGACAACCGTAGGCGTCCTCGGAGCCACTGGCGCGGTCGGCCAGCGGTTCGTACAGCTGCTCGACGGCCACCCCGAGTTCGAACTGTCGGTCCTGACGGCGAGCGCGCAGAGCGCGGGCGAGACGTACCGCGAGGCGGCGAAGTGGGGCCTCGACACCCCGGTCCCGGAAGCCGTCGCGGACATCACGATGCGGGAGACCGACCCGGACGCGATCCCCGACGACACCGACCTCCTGTTCTCCGCGCTGCCGTCCGACGTCGGCGAGCGCGTCGAACCCGACCTCTGTGAGGCCGGGTTCGTCGTGTCCTCGAACTCCAGCAACGAGCGCGTCGCCGACGACGTGCCGCTCGTGATCCCCGAGGTGAACGCCGACCACCTCGACCTCATCGAGGTGCAACGCGACGAGCGCGGCTGGGACGGCGCGCTCGTGAAGAACCCGAACTGCTCGACCATCACGATGGTGCCGACGCTCGCGGCCCTCGACGAGTTCGGCCTCGAGCGCGTGCACGTCTCGACGCTGCAGGCGGTCTCCGGCGCGGGCTACTCGGGCGTGACCTCGATGGAGATCCTGGACAACGTCGTCCCGCACATCGGCGGCGAGGAGGCGAAAATGGAGACGGAGTCCCGGAAGCTCCTCGGCGAGTTCACGGGCGCCGAGGTGGCGTGGCACGACGCCACGGTCTCCGCGTCCTGCAACCGCGTGCCGACCCTCGACGGCCACCTGGAGAACGTGTTCGTGGAGACCGCCGAGTCGGTGACGCCCGCCGACGTCGCGGAGGCCTTCGAGCGAGCGCCGACCCTCGACCTGCCGAGCGCGCCGGACCCCCTCGTCGAGGTGTTCGAGCGGCCCGAGCGCCCCCAGCCGCGCCTCGACCGGATGCTCGGCGACGGCATGGCGGTCGCCGCCGGCGGCATCCAGGAGACGGAGACGGGCGTCCAGTACAACTGCCTCGCGCACAACACCATCCGCGGCGCCGCCGGCGCCAGCCTCCTGAACGGCGAACTGCTCGCCGACCGGGGCTGGCTCTGAGACGCCCCGTCGGGAGGGCCCGCCGACTCGACTCGTCTCGAGCGCCGCCGGCACCCGACCCGTTTTAAGCACTGTGGGCGCGAACCACGCGCCGTGACTCTCGTCGAGTGGACGTACACCGTCGAGACAAGCCGCTTCCTCCACTCCCTCACGCTGACCGCCGTCGGGGCCGTCGGCGGCCTGTTCGTCCTCGTCGGCGCGCTCGGCGCGGTCGTGCTCGGCGGTTCGCTGCTCGCCGGCGAGCTCGCCGTGCTCGCGGTCGCCGCCGGCCTCGCAGTGCTGTTCGCGCGGCGGCTCGCGCTGAACGTCGCGCTCGCGGGCCGCGAACCGGGGCTCCGCGAGTACTTCTCCGCGCGCGAACTCCTCGGCGCGAGTGCCGCGTGGGCGGCCGCGTACGGCGCGGCGCTGTGGCTCGACGCGGGGACGACCGTCGTCCGCGTCTGCGTGTTCGGGGCCGCCCTCGTCTGCCTCCCGCTCGGCGCGGCGCTCCGCAGCGAGGGACGCGTCGACACCGACGAGGGCGTCTTCGAGGCGAACGGCACGGAAGTCCCGCTGGCCGCCGTCGACGCCGTCTCTCGCTACGACGTCGGCCCCGTCACAGTCCTCCGCGTGCGCTACCACGAGGGCGCAGGGGGGACGCGCGCTCCCCGCCTACTCGGCGTGCCGCGGGCGGACGCCGGCCGCGTCCGCGCCGCGCTCGAAGCCAGCGAGGCGGCGCCGCCCGACCGCGACCGCCACCCGCTCGTCGCGAAGACGCTGTACGCGTTCGGCGCCGCCGCGTTCGCGCTCGCCGCGGGACTCGCGTACTACGGCGTCCGGGCGGGCGGCGACGCCGCCGTCGTCGGCGTGTACGCCGCCGCGTTCGCCGCGCTGTTCGGCGCCATCTTCGCCTGGCTCGGGTACGTCGAGCGCTGAGTCCGTGGGGCGTCGGCCGCTACGCGACCCGGTTCTGGAGGGGCTCGTCGCCGTCCAGCCGCGGGACGTTCGCCGCGAGGATGTCCGCCAGCCGCGGCCAGTGCTCGGGCGTGTGGCCGGCGTTGTGCGGCGTGACGAGGACGTTCTCCAGGCCCCAGAGCGGGTGGTCCTCGGGCAGCGGCTCGGGGTCGGTGACGTCGAGGGCGGCGCCGCGCAGGGACTCGCTGCGGAGCGCGTCGACGAGCGCGTCCGTGTCGACGACGCCGCCCCTGGCGACGTTCACGAGCACGCTCTCCGGCGGCAGCGTCGCCAGCGCGTCGGCGTCCACGAGGTGGCGGGTCGCGTCGGTCAGCGGCGTCGCGAGCACGAGGTAGTCGGTGCGCGCGAACGCGTCGTGGACGGCGTCCGCGTCGAACCCCACGACCTCGTCCGTCGGACCGCCCTTCTCGGGCGTGTACCGGACGCCGATGGTGTCCGCGCCGAACCCCTCGAGGCGGTCGACGACCGCGTGCCCGATGGCGCCCAGGCCGACGACGGTCACGGTCGAGCCCCGGAGCTCGTAGGCCTGGTAGTGGCGCCACTCGCGGTTGCGCTTCCGTCGCCACCCCTCGTGGAGCCGCCGCGAGAACGCCAGCACGTAGCCGAGCACCTGCTCGGCGATGCTCGGCGCGTGGATGCCCGAGGCGTTCGTCACGGCGACGCCCCGCTCGCGGAGCGCGTCCAGCGGCAGGTGGTCGTAGCCGGCGTAAGCGCACGCGAACAGCTCTAAGCCCGACGCGTGCGCCAGCAGCTCCTCGTCGATGCCGACGCCCGTGACCACGCGCGCGTCGGCGACGAGCTCCCGTTCGTCGCGGGGCGTCCGCGCGAGCGCGACGTCGTACCCGGGGAGGCGGTCCCTGATGGCCGCCGCGTACTCGCTGGTCGGGAGGCCGTGCGCGCCGCGCCGGAGGACGGCGATGTCGGTCATCGCGCGGGACGTGGACGGCACGCGGCGTAAGCGTTGCGCGACGACAGCCCTACTCGCCGGTTTACGAAGGGTTTTTGACGCGTGTGGAGTACGCTGGGGTGATGAGCGAGTCCGAGGCGCTGTCGTGCGCGGCGAAGCTCGCGCGCGTCGTGCTCGACAACTGCGGTCCGCTCTCCCCGGCCGAGGTGGCCGAGGAGGCGCGCCTCTCCGAGGCCGACGCCGCGGCCGCCCTCGACGAACTCCAGGCGGCCGGCCTCGTCGAGTGCGTCTGCGGGCTCTGCGAGAGCAAAGAACAGGTGTACGCGCTCGTCGACGCCGCGGAGGCGTAACCCTCTTTCTGGCGGGGCGCCTACCACGCGCTGCGCGCCGTCGTCCCCGACCGAGTCTGTCCACGCGGACGCGATGACCGCTCGGAGAACCCCGGCGTGCGACATCCGGCCGGCAGACGCCGGCTCGACACTCGGGGCTTCCTCCGGAAGCCCCCGCCGTGACGGCTGACGCCGTCTCGGCGATCGGAGAGGTCTCTGACCTCTCCCGGCTCGGCGGTTCCACCGCCTCGCCATCTGGCGGCTCCTCCCGGAGCCGCCCGCCCGCCACGAGGGTTTCCCGGCCGACGGGGCACGCCGCCCACGGATGAGGTCGGTCGTTAGTGTCGCGGGCGCACACCCCGAAATCCCCCGAAGCGACGGCTCTCTAGCTTCTCAGGTGTCAAGAATTCGCTGGAATCGAACCCAGATGTACTCACGCATCGCTACGCACAGGGGAACAGTCTATCGACCGTTGTGTTGGCCTTCCCGATAGCCGATTGCTCCCGCTACTGCCGTCGTTTTGAGGATTCTATAGCACCCCACAAAAGTGCGAACCAAGAGTATTCCTCCACCGACAATAATCAAGAGCCTCGAAAGTCCGATTCCTCCGAGTAGGAGGGACTCAGGAGTGATTACGCTGAGGAGGAACAGGGCCAAACCAATCCAGAACGCTTCATTGCGCTGGGAGAGGGCTGTGAGCGATTCCGTCATATTATCCAGTTATATGTACTACGGTATGACCTTTTTGCTCGGACGGATTTATCCTTTTGTGAGGGCCCCGATACCTGAACGCTCAATTTTTTCAAGTGACTCTGAAAACCACTTCACTTCCAATATCTCTTCATCACAAACCGCGATTGTTCCTCCCTCGTACCTCGCATCGAGAACCACCGTTAGCATGTAATACCGTTCCCCGAGGTTGGATTCCAGCACGATGGTTTCCCAAGGAGCGAAATTCGCATCGACAACCGTACACTCGAAGTCAGTTTCCTCATGTACCTCCCTCGTCGCGGTTTCCTCTATCGTTTCCCTGGTATCCACGTACCAACGCCACCAATCCACCCCTCCTCTAGCCCATGAGTATATCGACCGCCTCAGAAACCGTTAATCATTCTGTGCGTCTCTTTCGGGGGAGTCTTCAGTTGACTCGCGGGATGGTACTACATTCCTCCAGTACCAAAATCGTTCTACGAACGAGGTCTGGAGGCGATGGAACCCAGCGTTCAGTTCGAATGCAAAATCCTGCGGTAACAGGGACAATGCTGTTACTTTTACTCTCGCACTTGTCTCAGTACTTGTTCTGCAATTTCTCGTTCAAAAACCTCGTCAGGGAGTTTGTCAAACCAATCTGCATCCTCGATCGGCTCGCCGGGTTCACCCAGCTCGTTTCCAACCTCAGTTGATTCTGCCCGTGCTGAAAATATTACAAACAGGAACGAGCGAGAATCACCATTATGCTGAACGATATTCTCTACAATGGCGTACGGTCGGTCGGGCGTCACCGATACGCCGGTTTCTTCACGAACCTCTCTGACGACGATACGCCGGTTTCTTCACGAACCTCTCTGACGACGGCTTCGTGGAGTGATTCCCCAGGTTGAACGCTCCCACCCGGGATGAGCCACGAACCGTCGCCGCTGTGGTAGGCGAGGAGGACTCGCTCAGTATCATCTAATGCGACCGCCGAAACGACCCACCCGGCACTGAATGCTTCGGTCTCCCCGAGTGCGATAAATGTCTCCCCGTCAACCTCCTCTGTTCTTTGTTTCTCAATGAGGTTATCATACCGTTCACGGGGGTCAGCAATGCCGCCCATAATGACAGTTCTCCAAAGCAATACTTAGGGTTTTCATATTCGCAGCGGTTGTGGCGCCGGTCTGTCCTCGGTGCGGTTGGTACCCTGGGGGTGACGACCCTCTGGGGGTGCCTTGGCTTCTTCGAGAGCGGTTCACCACCAACGACAACCGTCGGTTGGATAGCCGTGGGTAACCACGATACTGATAGCAGCCACGAGATCGCTCTTCGCCTGGAGCGAGACGGCGGAGTCGTCCATACTTCGTCGCATGCGATTCCGGAGAAACAAGGCCGGTTGATCCCGGGAGCTGTCCCCGATTGCACGTGGGAAGCCGAGCCTGGAGAGTACGTCGTCTCGGTGAGAGCTGACGGAGGGAGTAGGTGCAAGAAAACGCGACTACCACTACCGACGGGACATCGCGGGACTGTGTCACCGTCGAACTCGAGTACGGGAGTTCTGCTGGCGAACAGTCGTGGATTGACACCGACGATCCACTCAACATCATCGTCACAGACTTGTGTGACGATATCGGGGAGTTCGTGGGCGGCTGTCCCGAGTATCAGGACTGGGAGTACGAGTGATTGAGAGTCCCTCTGAATAGCACACCCCCTTATCTTTCATGCTGGTACAGGTTGTCTCCAGCTCTGACGAGTTCTGATTTGCTAAGCGTGAGTAGATCACTCAATTTGTGTTCTCCGAGGAGTTCTTGCCCGATCTGAAAGGATAGTGAGTATCCGAGTCCAAGAGAATATCCCTCGTCGTCAGAATTGATGAAGAGCGGGCCTGCGTCTTCACTGTCTTGGTCTAATTCGTTCTCCTTCACTTGTTCCCAATAGGCAGCTACGGTTTGCGTACCATGTTCCGTCCACCACTGGGATTGGTACTCGGGGGCGAACTGTTTGGCTGTATGCTGAGTGAAGGCTTCTTCGAGGATGTATTCCCACTTTTTGCTGCTTTCTCGGCCGCGCTGTTCGAATCCCCAAACGTGGGCGTACTCGTGGACGGTTGTCGATTTGAGCGACTGTCTCCAATTCTCTGCGGCCGTGTTAAATTTGAGTTCGATTTCGTTTGGGTAACTTGCAAACCCGTACACCCCATCAAACATTTCAACAATATCGTCGTGCCCACCCAATCCGATCTCAATAATTACGTCTCGTTCTAACGAGAACTCTGCTTCTGCCTTGGTCAACGAGTTTTCAATGATTTCCTGTGCTTCTCGAAACTCTTCCGCTGTGGGCGATATCTTCTGCGCCATCTGGTTTACACATATCTTTCGGCGGTAGTCGTGACACGGCACAGCGAGTATTGCTAGTAGCGAGTCGTATGTAGCCGTTTTGCGAACTCAATTTCACCAGGGGCACTGCCGAGCAAGACTGGGAACAGGTGACATGCCTATCCAGGAGGATGAGGCATTCCAAATACAGTAACTACTAGTAGATTCGTAGCGGACGAGATATGCTGTATTTCCGGCTGTTTGAGGCCCCATACGGGATATTCCGAGTAATACTTCCTCCTCTTAGCGGATGTATTCTCCACCGCGGTTCTCGTGCAACAGCCGCTCAGTAGGTGTTATCCGACTAAAATAGCCGTCGGGTAGACAGTCGAACCTATCGAGAGGGTGCGGATAACTGTTGGATAGTAAGTTCGTCGGGGCGGTCTTCGCTGACGCCATGCAACAATGGTTCGAACTCACCGGCCTCGGCCGGATTAACTAAAACATCCCCCATCATCGCGTCTTCGACCTCGTGGAGTGGATGCGTCGAGGCTTCACGCGCCTCAATGAGTTGCTCCATCGAGTCAGCCTCAAGATACCAAACGAAGTAATTTGCATCCGCAGCGTGCTCGATGAACAGCGAAATCGTGTGTAGTGATTCCTCCGCCCAAATCTCTTTGACGCCTTGTTCGTCGGCCTCTGCCTCACTATACAGGTCGTCAATCCATTCCCTAAGTTCGTCAGTTTTCCCGTCCTTGATCTCCTGTTTGCGAATGAATATCTCCGACATCAGCAACGAGGTACGACCGCTCTCCGTAAAACATTCATGTGAACTGAGTTTCCCAAAATCCCTAATTACGGGATAGCCGTACCCGACATCACTGATGGACCGGCTGCCGCAACTCACAGAGCCACCTGAGAAAATACGAATCGTGTGGTCGTTGCTTCGCCGTGCATTCCTGTGGGTCGTCAATCTCAATTTCTGGGTGATTGTCGGCGGGTTCATGCTCCTCGGTGTGGTGGCGATGGAAACGGAACCCCTCGATTCGGTTGCAGTCGTGTTCTTCCTTCTCGCTGGCGTCCTGCCGGTGATCTTTCAAACGATCGAGAGTGATGAACAGACGCACGGGTATGCGTACGAGACCAGTCTTGGGGAGCGCGTTCGTTATATCGTCTCCACACTCGGCTGGAGCGTTACCCCGTGGGGAATTTTCACACAACTCCTGCAGTTTGGAGGGCAACTAGTCGCTATGGTTCGATACCGGCGGCACTACCCGAACCGAGAGCGCCACGTTCCCAGCACGTCACTGTCAGTCCCGTACGACCGCGAATGGACGGTCATCAATGGCGGCGTGACCGAGGACACCTCACACTCCTGGATGCTCGTCGCGCAACGTTACGCCTACGACTTTCTCATCACCGACAAAAACGGTGCGACTCACACCGGCAATGGAACCAAATTGGAGAACTACTACGCGTTCGGCGAACCGGTACGCGCGCCGGCTGCGGGGGTTGTCGTGAAAACGAAAGACCGGCTTCGGGATCACCCCCACCCTGGGAGTGGCTGGCTGGAGTGGCGCACCTGGGACATTCGCGGCAATCACGTCGTAATCAAGCACACCAGTGGCGAGTACAGCCTCCTGGCGCATCTCCGGGAAAACAGCGTTGTCGTTGCCACTGGCGACCACGTCGAGCAAGGCGAGATCCTCGGCGAGTGCGGCAACTCAGGACATTCCGGTGAACCACACCTCCACTACCAGCTGCAGGACCGGCCGACCTTCTGGACAGCTGCCAGTCTCGTCCCGCCGTTTCAGGACGTCGCCGTTTCTCGTGAAGACGACCGGCGGGACCACCACGAATTCTACCGGGCAGTACGCACCGACACTGCTGTGGAGTATCTCTGGGCGGGTGACCGTGTGTCGAACAGAGAGTGATGCTGCCGGCGTTCAGCGAGTCTCGCTAGTTTGGCTCTCTGTGTCCGGATCTTCGTCTGTGAGGAGCCAGTAGGCAGCCAAGCCAAGCACGGCTTCCAGCGGTCCGATAAAGATGGTTCCGAGTAACACTAGGAAATATACAATCAGCCCGTAGTCGTCTCCAGCATCGTGACGCGGCATAGCGAGTATTGCTAGTAGTGGGCCGTATGTAGCCGTTTTGCGAACTCAATTTCACCAGGGGCACTGCCGAGCAAGACTGAGAACAGGTGACGTGACTATCCAGAACAACCTTGTTGGACTCGCCATGATTGTGCTGTATGACAGATAACCGTGCAGAGCCGCCCTTGATGCGCGAGGCATTCTCACTGCTCGGTCACGACATCCGGTTGGACATTCTCGTGGCGTTGCTCGACAATTGGGAAGCGGCGTACACTGACCCGATTCCGTATGCGGAGTTGATGGACGCGGTTGGCGTCACGGATAGCGGGAAATTCAATTATCATCTCGGGAAGCTTCGCGGTGCGTACGTTCGGAAAGTTGACGGTGGCTACGTCCCGACTGCGGCAGCGACCGCGCTCTATCGTGCGGTCATCGCACACCAACCTGACCACGAGATGGAGCAGACGCGGTTCGACGTCGATTCAGAATGCCCCTGTTGTCACGCTATACTGGTTGGGAGGTACGAGCGTGGGTTTCTCTCTGTTGACTGTGACTCCTGTGATGACTGGATCGGATTCTCGTACCCGTTTCCGAGGAACGGCTTTACCAATCGGAGCAACGAGGAGGCAGCCCGTGTTGCCCATCGCCGCTGTAAACGCCATCTCGCAGCCGCTACGGCCGGCCAATGCCCGTTTTGTGCAGATACGACGATGATCGACGTCCAAGAGGATGCTATCACGAGCGGTAGCGATCCAGCAGTCGAAATCACGTGCAACTCGTGTTCGTTTCACGTCGGGTCTCGAATCCTGTTCCCGCTCTTGCTCGATACGCAGGTGATTACGCTGCTCTCGGACGCAGGGATTGATGTTGAACAGTACGAATGGGAGCTCCCGGAACCAACAACACGTATCTCCTCACGGGAGCCACTCCGAATACGAGTTGAGGTATCTGGAGAAGAAGGCACCACAGCTATCATTCTTGACGATCGCCTCAACGTCTGCTCGGGTAATTCCTCCAGTTAGAATGCGGATCGATAGACGTACTCTGTACGTTCCTCTCTACTCTCTTGATGCCATCCCGAGGAAGGACATCGGGACTGGTGTGCTCGACGGTTAGTACTCGATCTCACTTTCGCTGAGCCTACTAGTAGATTGTCGCCCGGTAGTGTCGCGGGCGTACACCTCAGAATTCCCGAGTAGCAACGGCTCTCGGCCCCCGTCAGGTTCCACAGGTCGAATTAGAACCCTCAATCGAATCGTTCCGCCTTCCTTGATCTCGCGGCAGGTCGCTGTTCCTGTAAGTGACCCCAATTCTTACTATTATCTCACGGCCGTCTACCGGGTATCGGTGGGTGCGGATGTGAGGCCGCGAGATAATTTCTTCCATAATATAGGAACAATATGAGCGGAACCATTAGGAGGAGGACGAGCTGACCGAGCCCTCCGACGGTATTTGCCCATGTCGGTGCGCTATTGGCGATCTGAAGCGGCGAGGGTGCGTTAATCATAGCGTGGAATAACATGACGAACAGGAGACCACCTTTCGTACTGTTGTATATCCACGCCATGGCAACCGAAAAGACAGGGAGACCAATCAGGAAACCCACAAATGCGCCAGCGTCATACCCTGCTCCTGCGCCGCCGTAGACGAGTGGGAAATGCCAGAGTGCCCAGATAACGCCAATGAGGATTGCCGCAGTCAGAGCCGACCATCGTTCTTGGATCCGCGGTTGAGCAAATCCACGCCATCCGAACTCCTCCAATGAGCCAGCAATGACAAGCGTGATTGTGAATTTCGATAGAAATTCGAGGAAAGTGATGTCGGCCACCGTCACCGGTGCACCGGTGAGCCAAACGAGAATCCGGGATCCGTCGGTGAGAACTAACGGTGTTATTAGTGCGATGAAATACCATCGCGGAGCGATGTTTCGGGGATGTATTTGTGCTGCCCATTCACGCAGGGAGCCGCCAGACACAGCGGTCACGACGGCGGCTCCGATGAGTGGGCCCCACGCAAACATTATCTGTGCCTGTCGGGTCTCGACCCATCCGAGTGGGCGAATAATAAGGAAGAACACCCCCCAAGACCACATGAACGTAAGCACGAAGAATACCGGCAACTGATAGTGTCCGACGAAAGCAGCCGTTCTGCTATCGTTCTTCTTTGCATACGAGTTGTTTCGCAGACCACTCATTTGTCTACGACCTCCGGGCTTTCAGTATGAACGGTACCGATTGCTGGTCGTATCGACATTGTAAAAATCGTGTCACTGCGAATACGAAGAATAGAACGGAGATATCACAATGGGGTAACACACGTGAGCGTTTACCGAATGAACCACCTATTGACATGATGGGGGATATTGGCCGGGATTACAAATAAATAGCTCTGTTGAAATTCTGGTTCTTCAACACATCCTCTTCTGAAACAGCCGGTAGTTAGAACTGCAAACTGAGTAATCTCGGGAACAAGGATGTTCGAAGAGCCAGACTGAGTATGCAGTTGTCCGAAGATCCGGGACGGTCATCATCGGTGGTTCAGAACCATTATTATCAGACGACTCACTTTTGCTGCTGATGGCCGAGTCCATTCCGTCTCTCATCGCATTCGTGTGCGTGTACGGACTCATTGTGTTCTTCCACGAGTTCGGCCACTACAGTGTCGGTCGCTGGCTTGCTAGGATACCGGCCTCGAACATCAAGATCGTCCTTCTTGACTTTCCCCAGCACGTGGCATTACGTGACGGGAACGGGTGGGTGAAACCACAAGAACAGCCTCGCTACGGTGAAATATATTCCGAGTACAACACTGAGAGAACACAGTTTCAATACCTCGATCTGTACACTGCTGGGGGATTGATAGGGCAGACCGTTGGGGTTGTCGTGATAGGTGGACTCCTTCTCGTTGCTGGAGAACGACTGTGGGTCGAACGCTTCGTCGAACTATCGATGCTACTGTCGGGCTCGTACTTTGTCTTCGATATTGGATCGTATCTCAGTTCCTCTCGAAAAGACGGATATACTGGTGACTTTTCAGCACTCTGGATATACTCCCCTGCTGGCACTCTCATGCTCATTTCTTTCGTCTTGCTTATGCACGGGAGTCTCTATTTTCTGCTGTAGTGGATGTGAACGGTGGAACCCGATGTAGCCGGCCACAGTAGCGCGTTCGGTAAGTCCAACACCTATACTTAGCGGTTTTGTCCTACTAGAAGTCGAATCTGGGATACTCGGATTCGGCCGTCTTACGGCTGCAAGGACGATTCGTTCGTGTGTCGAACGAACGCCCTTCGCGCCCGCTCACTGTTATCAAATTCGACTGATAGCGCTAGGTTTCGCTTTTCACTCCACTGACTCGTTGTCTGGGGTTCGTCACGCGAGATGACGAATGTGGCTTGTCCGCACGCCATACCCGCCGGGGGTGTCAACGACGTTCATACTCGACGAGAGCGAGGGACTCATCGACGGTGAGCGCGAGGACTTCGTCACCGACGGTGACGACCAGCTCCATCCTGAATGGGTCTCCGGAGACAGAGACGTTCGGTTTGAGTAAGAAGTCCAGTTCCCAGAGATAGTGGTCGCGGATGTTTACACCGTTCTCGTGGAGGAACGCGCGGAGTTCGGGGAAGTGGAGTGCGACGACGCCGACGTTGAGATGAGTGATGTCGCCACACGTCTCGCAAGTGAAGGTGACATCGAGTTCAGGCGGGTTTGTGACGGCCTCTCCGTCGGTTGCGACAGTCGGCGTTGCGCTCACGGGGCCGTCACAGAGCTTACAGAACCCGCGGGTCAGGCGGGCTGACTGCGTCTGGAAGTGGTCGCTGACAACCTTGGGAAGCGCGTCGGAGTCGTGGGCGGCGATGACGATTGGCGGCGCGGGTAGGCTGGCGATGAGATCCCCACAGTCTCCGCAGTCCATCACGACGTCGCCGTCCTCGTAGACGGTTTCGACGCTGCCCCCGCAGGACGGGCACGCGCCAGCGTCCACGGGGCCAACGTCGAGTTCAGTCGCGTCGGTATAGCTGCCGGCCACGGCGGCTCCAACGACTTGCCGGCCCGCGTATGTGAGTGTATATCCGTCCTTGTCCCGGCGAAGGAGTTCGGGCGTCAGCGACCCGAGGTGATAGTTGAAGTTCCCCGGGTCGCGGACGTCCACGCGCTCGCGGAGCGTCGAGAATGACAGCGTCTGCTCGTCGGCACCCCACAGCTCTGTCAGAATCCGGATGCGGATCTCATGTGAGACCTGCCCAAACAGATCCTTGAGGTCCGCCGCTGGCACCCTATCGGTCGGCATACTTCGTTTTCCCCGGAGACGGCTATTAAACCCCACCGGCCGAACTTGGCAGATACTCAATAGTAATGTTCTGCTGGAAATGCTTACGCCAGCACCGCGAGATGCTTCTTCCACGATGTCCTTTCGAACCTCACTCATCCGGTTTTTCCGGGGGGCGAACGGACGCGTCAGGGCGACCTGGCGAGGGTTGTTACCGGTTACTGTCGGGTTCGGCGTCCAGTTGGTCGCGTTTGGGCTGATCGCTGCGGCGCTCAAGGCGACCATCGATACGGACGCACTCGGCTCAGGCGCGGCCGAAAGCCTGGACGTCCTCCTCCTAGGAGTTGCATCGGCGGTTGGTCTGGGTGTCGCTGTGGTGCTTGCACGCAGCCTGGACCGGCGGTCACTCGCCGACTATGGTATCGCGCTCTCCCGGAGAGACCTCTTGGACTTTGCTGCTGGAACCGTCATCGGTGGTCTCACTTATGCGGTCCCAACGGTGGTGTTTTTGCAGGTCGGCAGCGCAGCGCTCACCGACCGGTTCGTCTCGCCAGTCGCTGGCTCTGGCGTGACCGCGCTCCTGACCGGGGTGGCGGTGGTGGTGTTCTTGGCGCAGGTGGCCTTCGAGGAGTTCGCGTTCCGCGGTGCGATGCTCAGGAATTTCGCGGAGGGGATGGCCGCCCGGGGTGTGGGGGCGCGCCGGGCTGTTATGATTGCATTGGCGACCAGCTCGGTTTGCTTCGGGGTGATGCACGTCATTCGTAGTGGTGGCGGTGGCGTCGCGGGACGCAGCGTCGAACTCGTGGTGACGAGTGTGCTCAACGGCCTACTTTGGGGCGGCGCGTACGTCCTGACCGGTCGGCTGTCGATAGCGACTGCCCTCCACTTCGGCCACAACCTCTGGGCTGCAATCATTGTCCAGCCGTCGAGTATCGAGATGGCGCTTCCTGCGGTCGCCACAATCACGTACAAAACCTCCCTGCTGTCTCTGACGGTCGGGAAAGTCCTTGTCGGCGGTGTTTGTCTGTTCGCTTGGCTGTCACTGACCCGCGACACCGTTGTCCTCAACCCACACATCGCACGAGGGCCGGACGACAGCATCGACCACAAAGGCGAGAAAGCACAGCGGGCAACTACGACTGACGATTGACCTAACAGTACCCTTCGCGCCCGTAGCCGATTTCTGATTAGAATCGGCAGAAGGCGGGCGATTTCTCAAGGCGGTGAACGCAGTATACGAACATTCGCTCAACGAACCTGCGCTGAGACGTATGTGGCTCTCGGATTGTTTCTGACTTCCGGTTGTTGGACCGATCGCTAAATGCGTGTACGTGTCTCGCACGGGAGAAAGAGTTGGATCAGACGTGCTTCCAGGGATAGAGAGCGAATCCAACGACGAGGACGCCGTACCCGATGAGTGTAACAAGAGGTCCGGCGTTCTGGATACGAATCACTTGTCGCAACGGGAAGAGCGAAGTCACTCGGTGGGAGCCAACTGCCTCGAACACAACGATCTGGCCGAGTGTAACGAGAACAACTCCAGTGAGAAGTAGCCGCTTGATGCGTGGCTTGTCTTGACCATCGCAGGAATGACGCTGGTTTACCTTGACCGACTGGTCGAAGTATCGTGATCAGATGCCTTGGACAATATGCAAGAATAGTGCCCCCATAATAGAACCCGGCCTTAGGGTCGAAATCCTACTTAGCAGTCTGGGAGAGTCACTCGGTACACAGTTCTACAGACCGGCTGATTTATACGGGTCGATGTGAAACCACAACGGCCGACTGAACCTCTATACTTGCCTATCTACTCTTCCGATGATACTGGTGGGCGACGTGTTCTGTGACACCTCTCGGGAGCTAATCGGCCCGGGCGCGTTTCGATACTGAGTACGACATACCACTTTCACCGAGTCTAATAGTAGTTTGTCGCCCGGTAGTTTCGCGGGCACACACCCCGAAATCCCCCGAAGCGACGGCAATCTGCTCTCTCAGGCGTCACGAAATCGCTGAAATAGAAGCCAAATGCGCTCACTCGTCGCTAAGTACAGTGTACCCGTTGCTCGATACGTGATTTACCAATGAGCGACGAGAGTAACAGCAGGGACGATCCGGTTAGCTCACTGTCGCGTGCCGTCCTCGCTGCCAGAGATACACCAGTGCGGACGCTGGTGGACCAACGAGGATGCCGATGAGATACAGTGGCGAGATCTGAGAGATGCCAGCGCCGAACAGGGCCCAGGCGACGATAGAGATCGGAGCGAGCAGCGCGTAAGACCATGCAAGCGGCACGCCACGACCGTGCGCGGCGAGCGCTCGGCTATCGAGTTCGTACACAGCTCCCAGTGAGATGGTTATTAGTGCCCCAATTCCGATCAGTGCTTGTGTTTTTGATAACGCGGCGGATGGGCCGGCCAAATAACTCAGGCCAGGGGCAGCACCCCAGAGTGCGCTAAGCACGAGGATGTGTCGTCTGTATCCTATGTCGTGGAGGGAAGGGCGGCTATTTGTCGTTGACATCGGTAGGTATCTTGACTGGATAGGTTCATAAATACAATGTTTGTCTGTCACTTTGATGTCCGGTAGATCCGCAGGTTGACTTACCGGCCACTTCACCGTCACTGACGGCGGATTTTACTTCCACTGTTCCTACTAGTAGATTCTCGCCCGGTAGTGTCGCGGGTGTACATTTTAAGTACGACATTAGTAACTTATAGAAATAATATAAATTACTGTGGGGACAGTCTATTATTGAGACCTGTTGCTATCAGGAGTCGCGCCATTTGTGGCCGCACTCGACGCAGGTGAACAGCCGGACCTCGTAGGAGCCGCCGGGCTTCGGCAGCATCTCATAGTCGGCGCGGTCGCTGTCGCAGTCCTCGGCCGGACAGGGCTCCTTCATCGTTTCGGTGGCGACCTGGGTCGCGTCGGCCACGGCGGGTACCCCGTCGTCTTGCTGGCCATCCTGAGTTCTCATCGCCGCTTCTGCTTGCGAGTCCCGCGGCTCCTCGTGCTCGCAGGAGCGACACACCCACGTGTCGCCCGCCGTGCGCATCATCGAACCACACTCGTCACAGAACTGCATATATGAGAAGAGTAGACGGTTGTCGAATATAGGTGTTAATCTCCAATCGGTCGTGGATTTCGGGTAACTGCTCGGGCTGCCTGTACTGAGTTATTTGAACTAGGCAACGTCTATGTTTAGTGGTCGGAGACGGTCGTTCGAACGGCCACCAAGCCACTCGATTGAAGGTCCACGTCGGGGAGCAGACGCCCGACCGGGACCAACAGAAAGGCAAGTCCACGTATGGCGTCCGTGGACAGCTACGTTCGTCGGGTTACACATGGCGATGTCCTCAGCCAACGGTGGCGTCATCGGACGCCCCAACTACCCAATCGCGTAATTGGATAGTGTGTCTCGGTTCAAACTGCGGGTTCCTCACTGTTAGCTGTTGTGATTTTGCAACTCCTCCACTCGTTTATCAATACTCGTGCAGATTCAACGAAACCTATTTAGTGCCAGTACGACATTCTTGAACTAACTCGGGTTCGTCCCGTCCTTTCTCGCCCCCAATCGGTCCGCCGCGCCGTGGGAGCCATAATGGCCGTCTCCCACTGCGTCATCCTCGTTCCGGCTCGTCCGTGGGTGCCCCCGACGGGACGCAACCCGGCCGTATTCACTAATGAACGAAACCGACCTCCCCTGTTCGGACTGTGGTAGCACTCTCACCGAACGAACGATTCCCGCAACGGAACCTCCCAGTAGAGACCGAGCAATCAATTCAGGTCGCTATCTGCCCGTCCTGTGAGGCGCGCTACTATCCAGAGCAGGCGCTCACCACCCTCACAGGAACACCGACCGACCCAGCACGCCACGGGGACCGGTAATCCGAATGGACAGCAGCTACGCACACCCTGAAGACGGATTCGGCAGTCAGTTCCCCGCTATCTTCGAGACCGGAGCGACCGTTCTCACCGCCACAGCTGGGCCACCTACTAACTACGACATCGACCTCGACGCGCTCGCTACCTTCGGAACCGGTTCGGATACGGCTATCGTCGTCACGACGGCGACGCCCGCGACGGGGACTATCGAGGCATTCGCTGCGCGGATTGGCGTCAGCGAACGCTCCGCTCTCGAACTGGTCGATACAACAGGAACCCGTCCTGCGTACGGCGCACCGTACGACGAAATTCCGGTTCTCTCCACGACTGGTCCGGGCGATCTCGAACGCCTGCTCGTCGCGCTCGCCGAACTCACAGAATCCCCGGTTCGGTCGCCAGCTCGCCGGCACCTCGTCGTTCGATCGCTCTCGCCGCTACTTGAAGCCAACCCCGTCGAGCGCATCACGACCGTCCTCGAACGAATCCGCGCATATCGGTCCGCTTCCGGGCTCTGTCTATTCGGCTTCGACTTCACGAACCACGACGAAGCGACGCTCGCTGCGCTCTCCGAACACGTTGACGGCATCCTCTGGGTTCGAGAGCGAGCCGCCAACCAGCCCGCCTTCGACTACGAACCGACGACCCAACACCAGCTATGACCCACTCCGACATCGACGTTCCAGCAGAATGGCGCGTCCAGCAGCCCACCGACCAGTTACGCTCGCCCACGAAATGCTACTATCGGACATCCACTGGCACCACGTTTATCGTCACAATCGTCTCGGACGACGACAGCTATGCTCTTCGGCTCTCGACAGAAACACCGACCAACGTCCGCCACGACTATCTCGTAGACAAGTACAACTCGTGTCGGACAGTCACGTCGGCAGCCGAGTCGTTCATCCCACACCTTACGCGGCGGATTCGGCGAGACGAACTCTCCGCGTCCGACCCGAGTATCGACGAGGTTCAACAGACCATCAAGGCGTTCAGAGAAGAGTCCGTCCTCCAGTCACTCCGACGAACCATAGACAGGTTCCTGTAATACACCACGTGAAAACGCCCGAGCACGTGGATACTGTGTTCCGTCCTTTCGGCGGTGTTACTCGACGAGTTGGATGGTGTTGCCGTTCGAGGTCACGTGGAGGTCGTGGCCGACCTCGTAGCCCTGACTCTCCGCGAGATTCACGTAGCCCGAAAACCCTTCCATGTTCTGGTGAGCGGGGATGAGGTGCTCAGGCTGGAGAGTATCCAGCATCTCGTAGTGCCCCTCTTGACGGAGGTGGCCGGAGACGTGGACGTCGTCGTAGATGCGTGCGCCCTGCATCCGGAGCAGTTGTTCGCTCTGGTAACGCTGGCCTTCGTTGGTCGGTTCGGGAATCACGCCTGCCGAGAAGATGACCTTGTCACCCTCTTCGAGGTCGTACGCAGTTTCCCCACGACCCATGCGAGTGAGCATCGCGCGGGGCTCGCCTTGGTGGCCCGTGACGATGGGCAGGAAGTTCTCCTTGCCCTCGTTCATGATGCGCTCGAAGGCGCGGTCCACACTCTTGCGGTGACCGAACATTCCGAGGTTGTTCGTGAACGAGACGGCCCCTATGCGTTCGGCCGCGCCCGAGTACTGTTCCATCGAGCGGCCGAGCAGAATCGGTTCCCGGCCAATATCTTCGGCGAATTCGACGAGGCTCTTCACGCGGGCAATGTGGCTGGCGAACGTCGTGGCGACGATACCGCCTTCGTAGTCCTCCACACTCCCCATGACGTCTTTCAGTTGGCTGCGCGCAACGCTCTCGGAGGGGGTGCGGCCCTTTCGGTTGGCGTTTGTGCAGTCCTCGACGTAGCAGAGGACGCCGTCGCCTTCGCGGCCGATTTCGCGGAAGCGGTCCATATCGATGGGGTCGCCGATGACCGGATCGTGGTCCATACGCTTGTCGAGGCCGTAGACGACTGCGCCTTCCGGCGTGTGCAGCACCGGATTGATAGCGCCGATGACGGAGTGCGTGACGTTGACGAATTCGAGTTCACACTCCTCACCGATGTCCATCGTCTCGCCGGCCTCCATCTCAACGAGGTCGTTGTTCACGTTGAACTTCTGTTCACCCTCGATTTGGCCTTTCACGAGTTCGAGCGTGTACGGCGATGCGACAATGGGTGCGTCGTAGCGGTGCGCGAGTTTGCTGATTGCGCCGATGTGGTCGAGATGGCCGTGCGTCGGTACAATTGCTCGAACGTCCCCGTCGAGCTCGTTCATGATGCGGTCGTCGGGGATAGCACCCATGTCGATGAGGTCCAGCGAGTGCATGCCCTCGGTCTGGATGTTGTCGTGAATTAGCACCTTCGTGAGGTTGAGGCCCATGTCGAAGACGACGATGTCGTCCCCGGCACGGACCGCAGTCATCTGCCGCCCAACTTCTTCGTAGCCGCCGATTGTCGCAATTTCGATTTCCATAGTAGGTCCGATCAGAGCAGTCCCAGTACTCCATAAGGAGGACGCCCGGGAGAGGAGAGTAGGGAACAAACGCGAGCAAAGACAGCGAACAGCGGCGTATGACCGCCGATGACCGTATTCAGCTAGCGTGGACACCCGACTCGGGGACGACACGTGTTTCGGTTACCTCACTGTAGATGCCCGCCGCGTAAATACCCCGTGAACGAGTGTCCTGTACAGCTCTCACCTTAGCGGCCAGTTGTTTTCCCTTAGTTCCTGTCGTCGCGCCGTACGGAATGCCCGAAGAAACGATGTTCCGCGTCTCGTCGCGTCGCAGGCAGGAGGATATCGCTGATTCGCTCCGCACGCTCGCGGAGAAACTCGAAACGGGGGAAGACGTTACGTTGTCAGCTGACGGCGAGTCAACGACGGTGACCGTGCCGGACGAACCCCGCTTCGAAATCGAAGTTGAGCGGGAAACACCGACGTCTGGCGGTCAAACGGAGACCAGCATCGAGGTGGAAGTTGAGTGGAAGGAGGGAAACAAGTCGTTCACCATCGAATAACAACGGTTACTCGCGGAAAGGCTTGACCGAGTAGACGCCGTACTCGTCGTCGAGCCGACGCGTGGTCTCGTTTTCCTCCGCTGCGAGTAACGCAATGCCACCGACAGTGCCGCCTGCACGTTCGAGTAAGTCGATAGCGCTGCCGACTTGGACTGCGGTTTCCATCCAATCATCGACGAGGAGAATCGGGTCGTCTGTGAATACCTGTCGCGTATCGACTTCGAGCATCTACTCTGTTCCAGTGTAGTCCACGAGCGGGTCAGCAACGCGGTGTTCGTTCCGAATGGGGAGTTTTTGGTCTTTCCTGATCGCGGTGAACCCGACACCGAAGCGGCGTGCGAGTGCTGTCCCGCGGATGAATCCCATCGCGTCGATGCCCGCGACGTGGTCAAAGGCACTGGAGTCAAGTTCGGCGGCGAGTTCGTTGACGAACGCATCGAACGTATCGGGGTCGGCGAAGAGGGCAGGAACGTTCGTTCGATACTCCCCCGGGGCTCTCGATTCGCTTGCGGTAGTCGGCCCATTCCATAGGCGCTCGTTCTTGAGGAGGCGTCCAAACGGTTACGGCACCAATTCTTGGTGCTGTCCGGGTCTCCCAGTGAGGACCGACGCGGTAGCCCTCAGGTTTGGTCGTCTGTTCAGTACGCGGAGAAGTCAGCCAGCTACGATTTGGAACTATCGAAATTCCGGGAGCCGAAGCACAAATCGTACACTTTTTGCTCGTTCCGGCGAACGTGGTGGTATGGGTTTTGGTAGCTACGACGAGTCCGAACAACAGGACCAGAACGTCGAGACGGACGAGGACAAGGGAGTCAACGTCCACGAGAACGACCACGAGGGCGACGTTCACTTCGAGACGGACGCTTCGACGGACGACCTCGTCAACCAGCTCAAGGACATCAAAGACGACTAGCGGGCAGAAGTCCGGGAGACACGTACTGGAATCCCGTACTCGTTCCGGGAACACAATTTCTTTTCCGAAGGACCGCGTACTGTCCGAAGTGCCTCTAGATGACGTGCTTCGTGAGCGTGTCGTCTTTTTCGGTGGGAAAGCGACCGGCGTCGAGTGCCCAGACTGCGAGTTCCGGAGCCGCGATATCGATCTCTCCCCGCACAACGTTCGGGACGTGACGTGTCCGGACTGTGGGGCGACGATTCTCACCGAATCCCAGATGTCGGACCTCCGGAAGTCCGTGAAGCTCTGAGGATTCATCGGGAGGAGCTCCTCGCCGCATCTGATCGGTATCGAACCGAGTGTTCACGCGGATACGTTGCCGCTCGTGTTTTGGCGTACATGGTGAAGCCACCGGCTAGCATTCGCTATAGAACCGCCAAATGCTCAGAGAGGCGTTTGAGAGGCGGGCTTTGCCGAACAATCTCGTGTTTGATTCCACCCCTCTTCAGATCGGATTCTCTCCAGAACCCTCACGTATACCTAGGAAATATCGCAGTGTAGACGTCCTGTCGAGCCGAATATCACTTCCGCTAAGCCTACAAGCAGATTGTCGCCCGGTCGTGTCGCGGGCGTACATTTCCGATGTGCTATAAAAATTATTTACAAATAATACGCATAGCTTCAATTGGTGCCTTTTGATGTGGTCGATTACCCCTACTGAATCCCGCTTCCACGGTACTTTCGCGGGTCTTCGATTCTGACAAGCCTTGGCTGATGTCTGCCGGAAGTGCTGTCGTGCTGTCAGACTGGTCTGTCAGTGCTGAATATAGGGCGCGAATCTCGCATGGAGTTGCCTTCCAATCACGGGTAGTTGGATCGGTCAGTATAGACGAACGCTGTATAATGATAGCCGACGAACTACCTATTGGCTGCCAAGATCGGTGTTGAATATAGAGGTTGGATGCAGCGCACCAACGATGCTATTTCGTCCACCTAATCTCGTATTCAAGCTCGTACCGTTGTTCGCCGGTCTCTGAATCCGTGAGTCGTTCGAGTTCGACTTCGAATCGAGGCCCTTCGGGCACAGCTACGCTCTGTTCTTCTGCGTCGCTCATTAACGTGACATCCCCGGATTCGATCTCATCTGCAGCGTCGCGTAATGCTTCAGCAATCTCGGTTCTCGGAAGCTCTTCCTCGGTTTTGAATAGTACTTCTTCAGGCATCAGTTCTTACTACACGCTCCACGGACATAGAGCCAACTACGAATCCCATAACAGAAGAACACACTTCGATGCTGCATTCGCCGTATCATCTTGCACGGCGCTCCGAACATTATCTAAAACTGACCGTGTCGTTGCGGGAAATTCGCACACCTACTTACCGGCCACTTCACCGTCACTGACGGCGGATTTTACTTCCACTTTCCCTACTAGTAGATTCTCGGCCGGTCGTGTCGCGGGCGTACATTCCTAGTATTCTATTAGTAATATTTAAAATAATATATTTATTCAGTTGCAACATACTGTTGAAACAGGTCCTTCTATAGTAGCCTCTCTTTCTCGCCAGCTCTCGGAAACTGCCGATGACGCAGAGCCTGGAATGAGATCTGCCGGGAGTACTGGCATCTGTCAACTTCGGACGACCGTGCTGTATACAACGCGCACATCTTGGGGCTGGATCGCACGGTACGGTTGATTATTTGTCGATACCGATTGCAGAGTCGCCGCTCATCATAGACCGGTACAGTCCCTCGAGTAATTGCATCCTTTCAAAAAATGGCCCTCAATAACTAACCGTGGTCCTATCCCATGTGATGTGTACCATGCCACTGTATATGGACGTTCATAGGGAGGTTGATGCGACCGTTGAGGACGTTGTAGAAGCTCACAAGAAGGATATCGAAGCCCAGGAAAAACACGGCGTGAAATACCTGAATTACTGGGTGGACGATGACGAAGGGGCCGTCTTTTGTCTCTTTGAGGCACCCAGCAAAGAAGCAGGTGAGAAGGTCCACAAAGAAGCCCATGGTCTCACCGCAGACGAAATCTTCGAAGTCGAACAGGGCGAGTGAATTAGGCCACCGAGAGAACTATCTCTGGCAACTTGCAAGATACAAGCTCTGTATGCAGCACGTAGTTTCTGACAGTCGCTAACGATTACCCATGGCGTGAATCGAGCAGCCATGTTGGCTTGCTCGCCAACTACTCTGTCGCTATTTCTTGTATGAACTCTCCACCCCATCCACCCCACTTCCATCGAGTCGACTAGTAGATCCTCGGCCGGTAGTGTCGCGGGCGTACACATCGAAATTCCCCGAAGCGACGACTATCTGGCCGCTCAGGCGTTACAAACTCGTTTGAACAGAGGCCAGAAGTACATCTCACTCAATGCTAAGTACAGATCACGCAGTTATCAATCCGGAAATCCACCTTACTGGTAGCTATCAAAAGGCGTGCTGGATACAGAGAATGGGTGCAGCAGGATGGCACCCATTCCCTGTCAGACTACCGGTGACCAGGATGTACTTTCCGACTAACTTTGACCGAACACCGCGCATGACTCCATTGCTTTGAGCAATTCACGAAGAGGCAGGATTTCGGCTCAACTCGGTTTCTCCGAATCGTCGATAGCGGGCTTCAGTATGGTTCTTTCCGGGTTCATCGCTTTTATGGGTATCATCACAGCCGAGGTTCTCTATCCAGAATATTCGACTCGACAGGACCTCAGTGATCTCGGGTCAACGCTGCCACCTAATCCGATCATCCACGAGCCCTCGGCAACAATATTCAACAGTACGATGCTATTAACGGGGGCACTCGTGCTGTTTTCAGCCTACTTTGTCTATCGCGGTACGAGTAACTGGGGCTTCCCGCTCGCACTCGCTATCTTTGGATTCGGCGCATTCGGCGTCGGGCTATTCCCTAGCAACGTGACGCCCTGGCACGGGCTATTCGCCCTTCTGACATTCTTCTCTGGCGGTATCACCGTGATTCTCTCTTCACGGGTTGTCGCCAGGCCATTCTCCTTGCTTTGTGGCCTCTTCGGTGGCATCTCCCTCCTCATGCTCGTGAGCGTCTTTCTCTTTGGACTCCTTATCGGCGGCCCCCATCCTCTAGAGCTCCTTGGAAGCGGTGGGATCGAGCGGTGGGTAGCCTATCCACTCATTCTTTGGATACTCGCTTTCGGGGGCTATTTGCTGGGAACCTCTAGCAACAACCTGGGTCCCTACGACCAGTGACCGATATGCGCCCTGTATTCAGCACGTCTCTGCAAACGGTACCTGAAGTTGATAGATCTTCTTTGTTAGATTCGCAGATTGACCTATCGGCCACTTCGCCGTCACTGATTCCGGATTTTCTTTCATCGATCCTACTAGTAGATTCTCGGCCGGTAGTGTCGCGGGCGCACATCTTTTGTATGCTATTAGAATTATTTATAAATAATATCAATTTCTTCTACTGAAATTTACTGTTGGGACAGATCATCCCACTACGAGCTTTTTCTCGTTGTATTTTCCGAAAATAGCCGATGATGACGAGCGTGGAATGATGTCTGCCGGGAACACTGTATATTCGATCATATGCAAAAGTGTCACGGGCCGTGTTCAGACACCTCTGAGTGACCTGCAGATAAGGCAGGTAACGAGGGCTCTGGTATATGAATTCAGTAGTACTGCTGAGCCGATACGATATATAATTGTCAGCTCCGGTCACGACAAATGCGATCCGAACGATTGAGAAGATAATTCTCAAACAGTCGGTTCGATGTTCTGGTTCACCCGAAACAGGTTCTCCGGGTCCCACTCGCTTTTGAGCTGAACCAACTCGTCGTGGTTCTCGCGGTACGCGAGTTGCTCCTCGCCCTTTTCCTCTGTGATGAAGTTAACATAGGTACCACCTGTTGCGTACTGAGTCATCTCGTCGTAGAGATTGCGAGCCCACGCGATACACTCCTCGTCGAGTTCGGGATCCTCCCACCGTGTGTGGAGATTCATCAGGAACTCGGCGTCCCGATGCGGATAGGCCGTCCCGTCTGTCGGCACCTCGTTTATAGCTCCACCCAACTGGGCGATAGCGATTTCGCTGTGATTCGTCGGCATTCGATCCATGTACTCGACGAATTTCTCGATCATGCCGTCGGTGATCGTCTCGAAATTGTGGGACTTCCAGTAGTTTCGGGCACCGGGCTCAAGCAATCCATCGAAGGCCTGCTGCCAGCCGACGTACGTGTGTGGTGAGATGACGTCCACGATGGGCTCGCCAATCGCACGGAGCGGTTGCAGAGCTTCTTCGCCTTCGTCTATGTCTCCCGCGTAGAACGCCGCGAGGATGAGTACCTTCTTCCCATGCCACTCCTCGGGAAGGAACGGGAGCGGTGGTGCGTGCCGAAGTACCGCCCAGACCGTCACGTCGTCAGAGACGTCGGACACGAACTCCCGATACGCGTGGAGAGTTTCGCTCGCGTCTTCGAACGGATAGACCAGCAAGCCGGAGAGAACCTCTGGACCGACCTCGTGGAGTCGGAATTCGAACGAGGTTACGATCCCGAAGTTTCCACCACCGCCGCGGATGCCCCAGAAGAGGTCCTCGTTTTCGTTCTCACTAGCGTGAACGAGGTCGCCGTCGGCGGTAACGACGTCGACAGAGAGGAGATTGTCGGCTGTCAGACCGTACTTGCGTGAGAGCCACCCGAATCCACCACCCAGAGTGAGCCCCGCGATGCCGGTCGTCGAGTTGTATCCGACGGGCGTGGCCAGTCCGAACGTCTGCGCCTCGTGATCGAACTCGGCCAGGGTCGCGCCGGGTCCGACGAGCGCGGTCTTTGCGTCGGGATCGACGCGGACCGAGTTCATCGGCGAACAGTCGATCACGATACCGTCGTCACAGACTGCATTGCCCGCAACGTTGTGGCCACCCCCCTTTACCGAGACGAGCAGGTCGTGTTCCCGGGCGAATTTCACTGCCGAAATCACGTCAGCGGCTCCCTCACATCGAGCGATGACTGCCGGCTCCTGGTCGATCATCGCGTTCCATATCGTCCTGGCCTCCTCGTAACCCGACTCGCCCGGACGGAGGACCGTCCCGCGGAATCCTTCTCGAAGCGCTTCGACCGCCTCATTGTCTAGGGGGTCTAAGTCACCCATGAGTACAACCAGGGGACGGAGTGGCGTCATGATTCCTTGAGAAATTTTTTCACGCCGTGAAATCGAACCTGATGGCGGGTGAGTTTACAGATAGCTTGTCGTATCGAGAAACCTCTTCGGCGTCGAGGTGTTCCTCTGACCGTCCCGACCCGTTTCACAGTTTTTGGACCACGCCGAGTTGCTGAAAGATCCCCAGCATGTCGACGTTGAGCCACGCTTCCGTGATCATCCCGTCGTCGAGGCGATACATCTCCATGGCCGTCGTTTCCATCGTTTCGCCTGTCGGCTCGACGCCCATGAATCCACCCAGGTGTGTTCCGGTCCCCGTCAAACGAGCGACTACCGTGTCGCTGTCACCGACGAGGTGAATCTCGGGATGGTTCAGGTCTGGGAACCCCGCCCGGAACGCTCGGACGAGCTGTTCGAATCCCTCCGGACCGTGCAATTCTCCTGGGACGGGTGGAACGTGGCCGACGAAGTCTTCAGCGAACAATTCGTTCACTAGGTCGACGTTCCCGTCGTCGAAGATTTCGGTCGGAATTCGACGGACGATCTCCTCGTTCGTTTCGACTGTGCTGTTTCGTTCTGTCATTCCTGCCCTCGGATCTGGATACGGGAGCGACCGTCGTCATGATCTCGGACGAAAGTATTTCGGGCCGTGAAAACGGACCGGACGCGCGGAGCCGCCGGCCGGGAACTGGCTCAGGCGGTCACGTCTTCGGGGAGCAAGTCAGTCCGGTCGGAGAGGGAGAACGGACGAGCGTCCGCCCGGTGACGATCGAAGACCGAGATTGCCCATTCGCGGGCGTTTGGATCATCAGTATCGATCACGGCTTCGAGCAACCCCGTTTCTTCGTTGTGACAGCAGATCCCGATGCGGTCGTCGAAGATACCCAGGCCACACCGTTCCTTGTCTGGGATGGCATCGTGCAGGAGTATGGTGCAGTTGTCGCACGACGCGGCTTGAGAGACCCGTTCCAGGTCCCATTCGATGGTCGCACGCAAGACTTCCGGCGGGTAGATGTACTCGTAGTCCATCCCATCCATCACGCACCGGCAGATGGTCTCGTTGTTGACTGATTTGAAGACGGTGGTTCCGAATCCGCGGAGCTTCGTGGTTCCTTCGACCAGTTGGCTGACGCGCTCGACCGGCTCGTATGGGTATCCCGGGCCTGGATACGAGACGACCGCATCGGCAAACAGATCGACCGAGAACCCCTCCATTTCTCGCGGAATATACTCCCACACGTCGCGGAGTTCCTGTTCCGTTTTCATCGCACGCTGCAGGTCCTGGAAGCGTTCTACCACGTACTCACCGAGCGGTGTCAACTCGTACGTCGAGCCGTCCCTGACGATCCATCGTCTGTCGTCGAAATCACCAAGGATTCGACCGATGGTCGGTGACGATGCGCCGGTCGACGAGCACAGCTCGTGACGTTTCTTGGGCTCCTCGGCCAACGTAGCGAGGACTCCTATTCGGTGCCCCGACCGCGCGAGATACGCGATGTCACCGATTGGTGACTCTGTCTCCTTGTGTGGTATGTCATCTCGGCCCATGACTGAATTACGTAATCCAACGTGAAAGCGATTGGCTCTCTGATGCGACGCTCAGTGACAGACCAGTCGTATCGTCCGCAATCAGTGCCTGAGCAGCGAATTCTGGGATTTGCGATGTGAATTCAGCATTTCGCCAAGAAATTGTCTCAAGCTTACCCACATTCCGTCTCTCATTTGATTCCCGTATTCCCCCTGCTAGACGGCACGAGACGCGTGATTTCACTCCCATCGTGCCTACTAGTAGATTTTCTCCCGGTAGTGTCGCGGGCGTACATCGAGCTTCTCAGCACTTGGTGTGTTCGTTTCCGGTGGAGCCAAACACTCAAGAATCACCTGCGCCTACGTTCCGCTATGGCGACGATCGAGATCGACGACGACGTCTACGAGGCGTTACAGCTCCCGGAAGCGGAGCGGTCGTCGGCGATGAAGCGGGAGCTGGCGGTCTCGCTGTACGCCCGTGACGTCCTCTCTTTCGGGAAGGCGCGGGCCCTGGCGGAGTTGTCGAAGCGAGAGTTCCAGGACCTCCTGGGCGAGCGCGAGATTCCCCGCCACTACGGCGAACAGGAACTCGACGAAGACCTCGAATATGCCGAATAGCGGGCTCGTCGTCTCAGACACCTCCCCACTCCTGAACCTCGCGCTCATCGACCGAACCGACCTGCTCCGGTCCCAGTTCTCCGACGTTACGGTTCCACAGCAGGTCTGGGACGAACTGACTGAGGGCGAGGATGGCCTGGAGGCGCTCCGTGAGTTGCGCGACGACGGATTTCTGCACCTCGTCGAGGTGGAACGCTCGGACTTGTTCGTGGAACTCTTCCACGAACTCGACCTCGGTGAGACGGCGGCACTCTGCTACGCTGTCGAGGAGGACGCTGACCTCGTTTTGCTCGACGAGCGAGACGGTCGGCGCGTGGCCCGCAGACACGACCTGAACGTCACGGGCGTAATCGGGATCCTCCTTCGCGGAGCGAACACTGGGGCGGTAGACTTGGAACACGAACTGGACGCCCTCCGCGAAGCCGGATTCTGGATTTCCGACGACCTCTACTCGCAGATTCTCTCCGAAACCGGATAGTTCCCTTCCCGCGGATAGACTGCTGCAACTGCCAAATTTCACTTTCACCGAGTCTACTAGTAGATTGTCGCCCGGTCGTTAGTGTCGCGGGCGTACACCCAGAATTCCCGAGTACCAACGGCTCTCGGGACCCGTCAGGTTCCACGGATTCGTTGGAGCAGCAGCCAACTCACAGCTCACTCGATGCTAAGTACAGACAAGATACTTACAGGTTCGGAGGGTTGTGGCCGTATGGCTACGACAGACGCTAAATCACTCATTATCCTGGGACTCATTAGTAGTCTTCTTACTGTCGTTGGTCTTCGGCCCGAGTATGGGTCGTTAAATGCTGGGCTCCCGGAATTAGCGACTGTCCTGCTCCTTCTGATTACTCTCGGATTTGTAGCAACTGGTTGGTTCTGGTTCCGAGAGCCTGCACCCAGTCAGATTCGATACGAGCAGATTCCAGCGCTCGTTGTTAGTCTGGTCGGTATCACGGGTATCGTCGGGAGTCTAGTCGTGTTTCCGCCGTGGCAGTATACCGGGATGGCCGCCGGTCTATTCTCCATTTCCACCGGTCTGTTCGTTGTCCCCGGTATCGGGCTGAGTCTGAGTGGGTATATCTGGTTTCGGCAGCGTACTATGAGATACCCACTTGCCCTGTTGGCTGGTCTACTGGCGGTCGGTCTCTCGTACATCATCCGTCAGCGATTAGATGTTATTATCGGAATTCCGCTCGTTGTGGTCGTCGTCGCGATTATCTTCCTCCTGCCAGTAGTCGTCACACTCCACGTTATCACACCCGAGTCGTTAGCGAGGTAACTACGCAGATCGGCTTACCGGCGACTTCACAGCCACTGGTGCCGGATTTTAGTTCCACCGTCGCTGCTAGTAGATTCTCGCCCGGTAGTGTCGCGGGCGGAGACGTCGACAAGCGGGAGAGCCGTCTGTGGTCGGCCCCCGGTGCGGTCGCCGGACCCGGGCGGGGCCGAGTGAGGGGTACTACTATGTGGGTGACAGGTGCAGTGTGTCGTGTATGCCAGGTAGTCACAACCTCCGGGACTACGAGGCCGCCCGAGCCGAGTTCTCGTGGGACGACGTCTACGCGGAAGCCAGCGGGGACGCGCCCGAGGAACTGAACGTCGGCCGCGAGGTCGTCGACAGGCACGCCACCGCCCGGGAGAACGTCGCCCTCTACCAGGTCGGGACCGACGGCGACCTCACGAAGCTGACGTTCTGGGAGCTCGCGGACCGGTCCAGCCAGTTCGCGAACGTCCTCGAGGACCTCGGCGTGGAGGCCGGCGACCGCGTCGTCTCGTACATGCCGCGGATCCCCCAGCACTACGTCGCGCTCGTCGGCACGCTCAAACACGGCGCGGTCTGGGGCAGCGTCAACGAGCGGTACGGCCCGGACGGCATCGCCTACCGGCTCGAGGACTGCGACGCGTCGGTGGTCGTCACGACGACGGACAATCGCGAGACGGTCGCGGACGCCCTCGCGGACGCGCCGTCCGTCGAGCACGTCGTCACCGTCGACCGGGGGACGGGCGCGCCCGCCGACGACGTCGTCTTCGGGCCCGCGCTCGACGACGCGAGCACAGACTACGAGCCCGCGGACACGGGCGGCGAGGACGACGCGATGCTGTACTACACGTCCGGGACGACCGGACCGGCGAAGGGCGTCCTGCACAAGCACCGCTGGATCGCCGGCGTCGCGGCCACCCAGAAGTACGCCGTCGACCTCCAGGACGGCGACCTCTACTGGTCGACGGGCGACCTCGGCTGGCTGACCGGCGCCATCAACACCCTCGGCGCGTGGTTCTGGGGGGCGTCGCTGTTCACCTACGAGGGCGAGTTCGACCCGGGGACGTGGGCGACGCTCCTCGACGAGTACCCGATCACGGTGCTGTTCTCCGTGCCGACCGCCTACCGGATGCTCCGGGAGAACGAGGCGGTCCTCGACGGGGTCGACCTCGACCTGCGGCACGCGCTGTCCATCGGCGAACCGCTCTCCAGCGGCGTCGTCCAGTGGGGCGAGGACGCCCTCGGCGTGACCATCCTCGACACGTACGGCCAGACCGAGACCGGGAACATGATCATCAACAACTACCCGACGATGGAGCTCCGGCCGGGCTCGATGGGGCGGCCGCTCCCCGGCGTCGAGGCCGAGGTGGTCGACCCGGAGACCGGCGAGGTCCTCGGCCCGGGCGAGACCGGGGAGATCGCCCAGCGCGGCGACTACCCGTGTTTCTTCGCGGAGTACTGGGAGGCCCCGGAGAAGACCGCGGACTGCTTCGTCGACGGGCCCGACGGCGAGTGGTACCTCTCCGGCGACCTCGCGCACAGGGACGAGGACGGCTACTTCTGGTTCGAGGGCCGCGGCGACGACGTCATCCTCTCCTCGGGGTACCGCATCGGACCCTTCGAGGTGGAGAGCGCGCTCGGCGAGCACGACGGCGTCGCGGAGGCCGCCGTCGTCCCCAAGCCCCACCCCGAGCGCGGGAACATCGTGAAGGCCTACGTCGTCCCGAGCGACGACGCCTCGCCGTCGCCGGCACTCGAAGAGGCCGTCCAGGACCACGTCAAGTCGGAGCTGGCCGCCCACGAGTACCCACGCGAGGTGGAGTTTGTCGAGGACCTCCCGAAGACGGTGACGGGCAAGATCCGCCGGACCGAGCTGCGCGAACGGACTGACGGAACCGAGGACGCCTGAGGCCGCCAGCCGCCGGCTTCGGTCGCCGGTCCGGGAGTGGGGGACTGGTCGCCGGTCTGGGAGTCGGGGGCTGGTCGCCGGCCCGGAAGTCCGAGTTGCCGTGCGCTACCGCAGCAGACCGAGCGTCCACCGCAGGAGCTCGGAGGCGACGAGGACGCCGCCTTCCGGCCGGGAGAGTTCGCGGCGCGTCCAGAGGGCGGCGACCGCGGCCACCGTGACGGCGGCCAGCCACGCCAGCGTCTCCAGGGCGGTGGCGCTGGTCGCGAGCGGCCGGAGTGCCGCCGCGAGCCCGACGACGCCGAGGACGTTGAAGACGTTGCTGCCGACGACGTTCCCGACGGAGACGCCGACGCTGCCGCGGCGGAGCGCAACCAGCGACACCGCGAACTCCGGGGTCGAGGTCCCGGCGGCGACGACGGTGCCGCCGATGACCCACTCGGAGACGCCGGCGCCGCGCGCGAGCGTCGACGCCGCCCGGACCAGGGCGTCGCCGCTGACGAGCACGACCGCCAGCCCGCCGACCACGTAGAGGGCGTCGCGGCCGCGGAACGACGCGCGCTCCGGGAGGTCGCGCGTGACGTCCGGCGACGCGTCGGTGGGCGGTGTGTCGGTGGGCGGTGTGTCGGTCGGCGCACCGTCCAGACGCACGGACCGCAGCAGGACGGCGGTGTAGGCGGCGAACAGGCCGACGAGGACGGCCCCCTCGAGGCGCGTCACCGCGAGGTCGAGGAGCGCGGCGCCACCCACCGCCGTCGACGCGAGCAGCGCGGCGCCGTCGCGGCGGACGAGCGAGTCGGCGACGGGGACCGCGCGGACGACGGCGACGACGCCGAGGATGGCCGCGAGGTTGTAGACGTTCGACCCGAGGACGTTCGCGACCGCGATGTCGCCGAGGCCGCGGTGGGCGGCGTCCAGGGACACGGCCAGCTCCGGCGCGGACGTGCCCACGGCGACGGCGGTCAGGCCGATGGTCAGCTCGCCGAGACCGAACCGTCGCGCCAGCCGGACGACCGCGTCGACGAGGAGGCGCGCGCCGCCCCACAGTCCGAGCACGGACGCGGCGACGACGGCGAACTGGACGACCGGGCCGCTCGCGACCATCGCTGTCTCCCCGGTCGGGTGGCAGGCGGATGAACGTTTGGGGCCGGCTCGCGGCCGCCCGGCCGGCGGTCACGCGAGCACGTCGAACAGCCAGTTCGCGGCGTTGAGCGCGACGAGCACGGCGCCCTCGGCGCGCGAGAGCACGCGGTCCGTCCAGAACATCGCGGCGACGAGGACGGTGGTGGCGAGCAGCCAGGCAGTGGTCGGGAGCGCGGACGGCGCCACGGCGAGCGGCCGGACGACGCCCGCGACGCCGAGCACGCCGAGGACGTTGAACACGCAGCTGCCGACGAGGTTGCCCGCCGCGAGGCCGGGGCGGCCGCGGCGGGCGGCGGCCAGCGACGCGACGAACTCCGGGGTCGAGGTGCCGGCGGCGACGACCGTCACGCCGACCACCCACTCGGAGACGCCGGCGAACCGCGCGAGGTCGGCGGCCGAGACCACGAGGACGTGCGCGCTCGCGACGACCGCGACCAGGCCCAGGAGCGCGCGAGCCGCCTCGAACCGGGTGCTGCGGCCGCGGTCGGCCTGCTGTGGCTGGGCGCTCGCGCCGTCCGTGCGGACGACGACCGCGAGGTACGCGAGGAGGAGCGCGACCAGGACGGCGCCCTCGACGCGGGTGAGTCGGAGGTCCGCGAGGAACGCCAGCGCCAGCGCGGTCGTGCCGACGAGCGCGACGCCGTCGCGGCGCAGGAAGTCCTCGACCGTGGGCAGCGAGTGGACGAGGGCGACGCCGCCGAGGATGAACCCGAGGTTGACGACGTTCGACCCGACGACGTTCCCGACGGAGATGTCGGGCTTCGCGGTGAGCGCGGCGTCGACCGTCACCGCGAACTCGGGCGCGGAGGTGCCGAACGCGACGACGGTAAGCCCGACGACCAGCCCGGAGACGCCGAGGCGGCGCGCCACGCGGCCGGCGCCCGCGACGAGCGCGGAGGCGCCGACCCAGAGCCCGGCGACGGACGCGGCGACGAGCGCGACGTCGGGGACTGCGGCACTCGGCATCGTCGGGTTGACGGCCAGCACCACCAAGAAACGACCGGGTTCTGGGCCGACCGCGGCGCCGGGAAGGGTTCCGCGCAGTCGGACGCGAGGGAGCGTTCCGGATGGCCGGACGCGAGGGGGCGTTCCGCGCGGCCGGACGCGAGGGGGCGTTCCGGATGGCCGGACGCGAGGGGGCGTTCCGCGCGGCCGGACGCGGCGCCGCCGGCCAGGTCGGGGTGCTCGGGGCGGCCGCGTCCGTTCGCCGGCCCGGCCGAGACTCCGGGGGGTTTTGCTGGTCTCCCACACACTTATCGGCGAGATTCGCTTCTACCTACGGCATGAGCTTCGACGCCAAGGCGGTCCGCCGGGACTTCCCCATCCTGGACCGGGACGTCGGGGACGGCCGGCCGCTGGTCTACCTCGACAACGCCGCCACCACGCAGACGCCGGAGTGCGTCTCCGGCGCGGAGAAGCGCTACTACGACGAGTACAACGCGAACGTCCACCGCGGCATCCACACGCTCAGCCACGAGGCCTCCGTGGCGTACGAGGAGGCCCACGACCGGCTGGCGGACTTCGTGGGCGCGGACGGCCGCGAGGAACTCGTGTTCACGAAGAACGCCACCGAGGCGGTGAACCTCGTGGCGTACGGCTACGGGCTCGAACACCTCGGCCCCGGGGACGCGGTCGTCACGACGGAGATGGAACACCACGCGGCCCTGGTCACGTGGCAGCAGATCGCCGAGAAGACGGGCGCCGACGTCCGGTACGTCGAGGTCGACGAGGCCGACGGCACGCTCGACGTCGACCACGCGAAGGAGGTGATCGACGGCGACGTCGAGATCGTCTCCGTCGCGCACGTCTCGAACGTCCTCGGCACCGTGAACCCCGTCCGCGAACTCGCCGACCTCGCCCGCGACCACGGCGCGGTCGTGCTCGTGGACGGCGCGCAGTCCGTGCCGACCCGGCCCGTCGACGTCGCCGACCTGGGCGCGGACTTCCTCGCGTTCTCCGGGCACAAGATGGCGGGCCCGACCGGCATCGGCTGCCTGTACGGCCGCCGGGACCTCCTCGAGGCGATGCAGCCGTTCCTGTTCGGCGGCGAGATGATCCGCCACGTCACCTTCGACGAGGCGACGTGGAACGAGCTCCCGTGGAAGTTCGAGGCGGGCACGCCCCCCATCGCGGAGGGCGTCGCGCTCGCCGAGGCGGCGGACTACCTCGACGACCTCGGGATGGACGCCGTCCGCGACCACGAGAACGACCTCGCGCAGTACCTCCTCCGCGAACTCAAGGCCCGGGACGACGTGGAGACGTACGGCCCGCCAGAGGGCGTCGAGCGCAGCGGCCTCGTGTCGTTCAACGTCGACGGCGTCCACGGCCACGACCTCTCGGAGCTCCTCGACGACGAGGGCATCGCGGTGCGCGCGGGCGACCACTGCACGCAGCCGCTGCACGACGTCCTCGACGTCCCGGGGTCCGTGCGGGCGTCCTTCTACGTCTACACCACGAGAGACGAGGTCGACGCGCTCCTCGACGCCATCGAGGACGCCCGCGAGAAGCGCGACGCCCTCCTCGCGTCGGACCGCTACCACGACCGCGTCGGCGAGCACTTCCGGGATTCGACTGGCGCGGGCGGCCTGGACGCGCCGACGTTCCGCAAGCACTCCTCGGAGACCAGCTGCGGCGACGACGGGGAGTTCCACGTCGACGTCGCCGACGACGGCACCATCGCGGACATCGGCTTCGTCAGCGACTCCTGTGCGGTCTCCTCGGCCGTCGCGAGCATCCTCGCCGACCACCTCGAGGGCCGGCCGGTCGAGGCGCTCGCGGACCTCGACGGCGAGGTCGAGGCCCTCCTCGAGGGCCAGTTCCCGGCCGTGCGCCGCGAGTGCGTCGTCGGCCCCGAGGACGTCATCCGGGAGGGCGCGACCGAACACCTCCGCGACCTCCGGGCGGGCGCCGGCGATTGACCCGGTCGGGGACGTAGGGACCGCGCGTCGTTCGTGACGCCGGCGGCCGTCTCGGGAACGGAAACGCCTTTTCGCTGGCCGCCGCTACGGAGCGTATGGACTACGAAGCCGTCGCGGACCTCGGGCCGGACCGCCGGCGCGCGCTCTTCGAGCGGACGGCGGGCGTCGAGTCGGTGCGGTCGACGGTCCGCGAGGTCGTCGAGCGCGTCCGCGAGGAGGGCGACGTGGCGCTCCGCGAGTACGCCCGCGAGTTCGACGACGTGGAACTCGGGAACGTCGACGTCACGGACGAGGCCGAACGGGCGTACGACGAGGTCGGCGACGACGTCCGGGACGCCATCGAGGCCGCCGCGGCGAACGTCCGCGAGTTCCACGAGGCCCAGGTGCCCGAGGACTGGCGCCGCGAGTTCTCGGAGGGCCGCGAGCTCGGCCGCCGGTTCCGGCCGCTGGAGCGCGTCGGCGTGTACGCCCCGGGCGGCACCGCAGCGTACCCGTCGTCGGTGCTGATGGGCGTGCTCCCGGCTAAGGTCGCTGGCGTCGAGGAGGTGGCGGTGGCGACGCCGCCCGCCGAGGAGATGCACCCGGTGACGCTGGCGGCGGCGCACGTCGCGGGCGCGGACCGCGTGTACGCCTCGGGCGGCGCGCAGGCCGTCGCGGCGCTGGCCTACGGCACGGAGACCGTCGACCGCGTGCAGAAGGTCGTCGGCCCCGGGAACAAGTACGTCACCGCGGCGAAGGCCGAGGTCCGCGGCGACGTCGACATCGACTTCCTCGCCGGCCCCTCCGAGCTGCTCGTGCTCGCCGACGAGACCGCCGACCCCGAGTTCGTCGCGGCCGACGTGCTCGCGCAGGCCGAACACGACCCCGAGTCGAGCGTCGTCGTCGTGACGGACGACGAGGCGACGGCCGGCGCCGTCTGCGAGGCCGTCGACGACCGCGTCGGCGACCGCGAGCGCGCCGACGTCATCCGGGAGGCGCTCGACGGCGACGCCAGCGGCGTGTTCGTCGCGCGGTCGATGAGCGAGGCGGTGCTGTTCGCCGAGGAGTACGCCGCCGAACACCTCTCGATTCAGGCCGCCGACGACGAGGCGCTGCTGGACCGCGTGGACTCCGCGGGCTCGGTGTTCCTCGGGCCGTACGCGCCCGTGGCGGCCGGCGACTACGCGACCGGCACGAACCACGTGCTGCCGACGAACGGCCGCGCGAAGGTCGCCGGCGGCCTCTCCGTCGACACCTTCCTGCGGTCGACGACCGTCCAGCGCCTCGACGAGGGCGCGCTCGCCGCCCTCCGGGAGGCGGTGACGACGCTCGCGGACGCCGAGGGCCTGGAGGCACACGCGGACAGCGTGGACGCGCGCTTCGAGGACGACTGACGCGGGCGGGCTCGACCCGCCGCCGTCACAGGAACTTGTCGAGGGCGCCCGCGACGAGCACCGCGAACCCGGCGACGAACGTGCCGGGCACTGGGAGCACGAACAGGGCCGCGCCGACCGCCATGATGCCGTGTGCTCTGTTCACGTCGACGGAGACGGCTCCCCGCCGGATACGCCTGGTGGCAGCCGCGTGGTCGACACCCGGCCGCCACCTGGCCGTGTGAACTGTTAGCGGGGGCGCCACGCTTATGCCGTCGACCCACGAACGTCTTCGACATGAGCACCACCGCCGAGACCGGCGAGGGCGACGCCGTCGTCACCGCCACCGAGGCCGCCGCCGACCAGGCGCGGGACCTCATGGCCGGCGAGGACATGGACCCCGAGGAGGCGGGCCTGCGACTGTACGTCCAGCAGGGCGGCTGCGCGGGCCTCTCCTACGGGATGCGCTTCGAACACGAGCCAGAGTCCGAGGACGCGATCTTCGAGAGCAACGGCCTCCGGCTGTTCGTCGACCAGTCCAGTCTCGACTACGTCGGCGGCAGTCGGCTCGACTTCGAGGGCGGCCTGCAGGGCGCGGGCTTCCACGTCCAGAACCCGAACGTCGAGAGCGAGTGCGGGTGCGGGGAGTCCTTCCGCACCTGAGCGGTCGGTCCCGGTCCTCGAGTGCGGTCGGCGTCAGCCCCCGAGTGCGGTCGGCGTCAGTCCTCGAGTTCGAACGCGACCTCGACCTCGACCTGGTACTGCCGGTTCTCGACGCTCGCGATCTCGACGCCCTGGTCGACGACCTCCGCCCACTTGACGTTGTTCAGGGTGTCCTCCGCGCGGTCGATGGCGTTCTCCGCGGCGGCGTCGAAGCTCTCCTCGCTCGTGCCGATGAGTCGGATCTTCTTGTAGACCATCGGGATGAACTACCCCGTCCTGCCGGATAAAGGTACCCGCCGTGACGGGTCCTGGGGGACGCCCAGGGCCGGCTGAGCGGCTCAGGGGAGCCCGGCGGTGTACGCGACGGCGTACGCGGCGCCGGCGACGGTGACCGCCGCGAGCCCGGTGACGGCGGCGGTCGCGGGCGACGGCAGTGCCAGCGACCGCTCGCCGAGCCGCGGCGTCGGGACGGTGCCGACGAACCCGACGGCGACGACGCTGAACACGAACTGGTAGGACGCGTCCAGTGTCGGCGGCGGCACGACGAGCGCGGCGAGCGCGTACGCCGCGCCGCCGGTCGCCCGCCAGTTCACGTGCGCCGCGAGCCGGTCGCCAGCCAGCCAGACCGCGGCCGCGACGCCGAGCCAGACGGCGGCGAGTTCGACGCCGAACGCGCCCAGCAGGTGCAGCGTCGGGTCCGCGGAGAGCGCGACGCGACCGTCGAAGACGGCGGCGTCGAGGGGGTACAGCAGGCGCGGCGGCTCGCCCGTGAAGAGGTCGCCGAACGGGTGGCTGGCGAGGCCGAACAGCGCGACGGCGAACAGCGCCCGGCCGCGCACGTCGGTGGCGTGGGCGAACCGCGCGACGAGCCAGCCGCCGGCGACGAACAGCGCGACGATGACCGCGGCCAGCGGGCCCGAGGTGACGCCGGCGACGGCGACGAGCGCGGCGAGCGCGCCGGCCGCGACGCGGCGGTGCGTGGGCGCGAGCGCGAACGCGGCCGCGGCGGGCACCGCGACCACCACCGAGTGCGTGACGGCGCGGTGGACGACCGTCGACGCGCCCCAGAAGGAGCTCGCGACCGCCATCGGGCTGGTGGGGTCGGCGGCCGCGAGCCCGACGAGCGCGTACGCCATGTCGACGTCGGGGACGGCCGCGAACAGGCCGGCGGCGACGGCGAGCGCGAGCGCGCGCTCGCGGGACGCCCCGGCGTGGCGGGCGGCGAGGGCGACGGCGCCGAACGCGAACGCGGCGTGCCCGACGAACATGGCGGTGATTACGCCGCCACGCCGCATAAGTCCGCGGTCGACTCGCTAGCACGGCCCACTGCGGGCCGGCCGCGGCGGCCCGCGCACTCCGGTTTCCGCGTCCACTTCTGCTCGACGTCGGCGTTCGCGCGGACCACGGTGTCGCCGCCGACGTCGAACCGCGTCTTCCGCAGCTCGACGGTGCGGACGACGCCCTCGACGCCGCCCGCGACGACGCGGTCGCCGGGGTTGAAGTCGATGTCCCGGAGGAGGTAGACGCCGGCGACGGTCGCGCCGAGCTGGACGTACACCGGCTGGGCTGGGTAGACGCGGTCGAGGGCGGCGCGGACGGCCGCGACGAGCGCGCGCACGACGAGGGCGGCGAGCGCGAGGAACACGAGTCCAGCCAGCACGCGCGGGAGCGCGGCGGCGATGCCGCCGAGGAACTCCTCGACGGTGTGTTCCACCAGGTCGGCGGGCGACGACGGCGGCGCTGGCCTGCGGCGGCGTAGCCCCCGGGGCACGTAACTCTACCCGCCGTGTGGCGGCGACTGCCGCGCTCGCGGGGGTCCGCATCCCGAAGCTTCTTGCGGGCCGCGGGCAGGGGTTAGCCTATGAGCGACGCACCAGACGTCGGAGAGCTGACACCGCCGCAGCGAACCCTGATGGGGCCGGGGCCGAGTCCGGTCCACCCGCGCGTGCTGAAGGCGATGAGCACGCCGCTGGTCGGCCACCTCGACCCGTCGTTCATCGAGATGATGGACGAGACACAGGAGCTGCTGCGGTACGCGTTCCGGACGGACAACGAGTGGACCATCCCCGTCTCGGGGACGGGGTCGGCGGCGATGGAGGCCGCCATCGGCAACCTCGTCGAGCCCGGGGACACGTTCCTCGCGCCGACGAACGGCTACTTCGGCGACCGGATGGCGAAGATGGCGCGGCGCGCGGGCGGCGACGTGGTGCGCGTCGGCGCGCCGTGGGGCGAGCCGCTGGACCCGGACGACGTCGCGGACGCCTGCGAGGAGTTCGACCCCGACGTGTTCGGGTTCGTGCACGCCGAGACCTCGACGGGCGCGAAGCAGACGGACGTCCCGGCGCTCACCGAGGCCGCCCACGACCACGGCGCGCTCGTTATCGCCGACACGGTGACCAGCCTCGGCGGCGTGGAGCTGCGCGTCGACGACTGGGGCATCGACGTGGCGTACGCCGGCCCGCAGAAGTGCCTGTCGTGTCCGCCGGGCGCGAGCCCGCTCACCCTGAACGACCGCGCGATGGAGAAGGTCCTGAACCGCGAGGAGGACGTGCGGTCGTGGTACCTCGACCTCTCCCTGCTGGAGGGGTACTGGGGCGACGAGCGCTCGTACCACCACACGGCGCCGGTGTCGAACGTGTACGCGCTCCGCGAGGCGCTGCGGCTGGTCGCCGAGGAGGGCGTCGAGGAGCGCTGGGCGCGCCACCGCGGGATGGCGGGCGCGCTCAAGGCGGGCGTGGAGGCGATGGGGCTCGGCCTGAACCCCGAGGACGACTACTGGCTGCCGAGCCTGAACGCGGTGCGCGTGCCCGACGGCGTCGACGACGGCGCGGTCATCGACTACGTGCTGGAGCACTACGACCTCGAGATCGCGGCCGGGCTCGGGGACCTCGCGGGCGACGTGTTCCGCATCGGCTGCATGGGCCACGGCGCGCGCCCGGAGAACGTGACCCTCGTGGTGGCGGCGCTCGCGGACGCGTTCGACGCGCTCGGCGCGGACGTCGACGCGGACGCCGGCCTCGCGGCGACCCGGGAGGCGCTGCGGGACGCGTAGCCGCCGCTGGTCGGTTCCGCGAGACGGAGAACGGGCGGTGGCGCGTTACTCGACTGGCGGCGCGCGCGCCACCTCGTAGTCGCCGTCTTCCTGTACCCCCATGACCGCCCACTCGTAGGGCGGGTCGAGCCGACTGAGCTCTCGCTCGAGCGCTGCGGCGTTGTCGGCCCACGTGACGAAGCAGCGATAGGCGCCGTCGTCGTCGGCGTCGACGTCGTCAGTGACGGCTGTCACGCGTATCTCCTTCCAGTCGCGCGTCGCGGAGAACTCGGTGCCGTCACCTGCGAGGCTGTACCCGAGGTCGTCGAAGATCGACCGGGCCTGCTCGTCGGGAGGGGTGCTAACAGTCCCCATGCACTTCCTGCTTCGCCACGTCGGGTTATAAACTTTCCCGCCGTATGCCAGCTGTCCGATGTCAGGTATCTAGGCGGATAGGCGGGTCGTGAAACGCCTGGAACGTGGTCACTCGTCCGCTTCGTGGAGGCGCCACCGCCGGTAGTAGCAGTCCAGGTGGTCGCCGTGGGCCTCGAACGTCACGGGCACGCGCTCGCCGGCCGCGTCGACCGCGTAGAACGCGAGGTCGCCGCCGTCCAGCGACTCCGGGAACGCCGTCAGCGACTCCGAGCCGAGCGCCGTCTCGACGGACACCTCGAGGCCGCCGGCGGCGGCCTCGACGTCCGCGGTCAGCGCCGCCCGGTAGGACTCGTAGGTGCCGGCGACGCGCTCGCACTTCGCGCGCAGCGCGTAGAACGGCACCGCGTCCTCGGGGTCCTCGCCCCGGAGGACGGCGAGAATCGCCGGCCCGACGTAAGTGGGGTGGACCGCCGGCGACGTGTTCGCCAGCACCGCGACGCCGACGCCGGCGTCCGCGAGGAAGCCGAGGTACGCCGACGAGACGCCCAGCGACCCGGAGTGGCCGACGAGGTCGTCGCCGAGGAACGACCGGCGCATCCAGCCGTAGCCGTACCGCTTCGCCGTGCCGTCCAGCAGTTCGCCGCGCTCGACGTGGCCGCGCTGGGCTCGCTCGCGCAGGTCGTCGGCGAGGACGGCCTCGTCGCCGCGCATCGCGAACCGGAGGTACGCCGCGAGGTCGCTGGCGGTGCTGAGGAGGCCGCCCGCCGCGCCGACCCCCTTCACGGGGAAGTCCGCGCGCTCGACGCCGTCGTCGGTCCGGCGGTACGGCGTCATGCCGTCCTCGTGGTCACGGGGGTCCGCGCGCACCACCGAGCGGTCCATCCCGAGCGGCGCGAGCACCTCGTCGGCGACGTACTCGGGGAACGACCGGCCGTCGACCGCTTCCACGAGCGTCCCGAGGACCGTGTAGCCCGTGTTGTAGTAGAAGAACCGGTCGCCGGTCGCGCGCTCGCCCAGCGAGTCCCGGACGTGGCGGCGGAGGTCCGCGCCCGAACTCAGCGGCGCCGTCTCCGCCCCCTCGCCGACGAGCCGCGAGATGAGCGCGACGCTGGCGCCGTCGCTGGGCAGCCCCGAGGAGTGCGAGAGGAGTTCGTGGACCGTCGGCGGGTCGTCCAGCCCCTCGTAGAAGTCGACGTACTCGGTCACTGGGTCGTCGACGGCGACCCGGCCGTCGGCGGCGAGCTGGAGGACGCTCGCGGCGACGAACGACTTCGTCACCGAGGCCACGCCGAACAGGGTGTCCGGCGTCGCGGGCGCGTTCGACTCCAGGTCCCGGGCGCCGAACCCCTCGCAGTACACCACGTCGTCGCCGTCCACCACCGCGACGCTCGCGCCCGGCACGGACTCGTCGGTCAGCCACTCGCTCACGAACGACTCGACGCGCTCCAGGGTCGCCGCGTCGAGGGCACGGATGCGGCTCATGGGCGAGCCGTCGCCGACGCGCGGCATAAAACCACGCCAGCCGGCAGTCGGGGCGGCGCTCACGTCTATCGGCAGTTGCGGCGGTGCTCACGTCCACCGACAGTCGGGGCGGCACTATCGCTCGCCGACAGCCGCGACGCCGCTCGCGCCCGCCGCCCGAGAAGTGTAGGTGGTGTTATACTTCCTCGGGCCGTACGACTGCGTATGCACACCTACGCGAAGGCGCTCGTCAGCCTCGCCGTCGGCCTGCTCGGCCTCGTCGCCGTCGGCGTCGCGGTCACCGCGCTCCTTGACCCGTACGTCTGGCCGTCCCTGCTGCTCGGCGCGCCCGCCGGCGTCGTCGCGGGCGTCGCGCTCGTCCCGCTCACGTACTTCGGCCTGACGTACTGGAGCGAGCGACGCGCCACCGGCAGCGCGTCGGTGCGGACGACGCGTCGCCTCTGGACGACGGTCGCCGGCGTCCTCGGGTTCGTCGCGGGCGGCGCGCTCGCCACCGCCGTCCTCTGGACGCAGGCCGTCGGCCTCGCGTCCGCGATGCTGCTCGCCGGCCTCCCGGTCGGCGTCCTCGCGAGCGCGCTCGCGGCCGTCCTCGCCTTCCGCCGCGACTGGAGTCGGCGCTCGCCGCCCGGACCGCACGCGGAGTAGGCCTCCCTGCGAGCGGCCCGCGGCGGCCGCGCGTCCGCGTCACTCGTGGGCCGAGTCCCACTCGTCGGGCTTCTTGAAGTTCCCGCAGACGTTGCACTGGATGCGCCCCATCGAGTCCATCGCGTTGTCGACGGACTCGCAGTTCGTGCAGTACCAGCCGTACCGGCGCTCGCGCTCGGGCGTCCGGTAGACGACGAGGAACGGGCCGTCCTGGCCGCGCTCGCCCTCGTCCTCGGCGACGTAGAGGTCGCCGTCCTCGCTCGCGACCGTGAACATGTCCCCGGGTAGTCCGCTCCCGCATTTAGCCCTGTCCGTCCGGATTCCCGGCGCCCCCGGCCGGACTCGCCGTCCAGTCGACCGAAGCCGCTTTCCGGCACGGCGGCCTCCGTTCCGGTAATGGCGGTCCGGATCTTTCACTACTCCGACCTCGAGAACGTCTACGACTCGCCCGCGCAGGCCGGCCGGCTGGCGTCCGTGCTCCGGGACCGCGGGGACGCCCTCGCGGCCGGGTCCGGCGACAACACGGCGCCGGGCGTGCTGTCGCTGGTGACCGAGGGCCACCAGGCGCTGGACTTCTACGACGCCGTCGCCCCGGACGTCGAGACGTTCGGGAACCACGACTTCGACTACGGCGCCGACGTCACCGCGGACCTCGTCGCGGCGTCCCCGCAGACGTGGGTGAGCACGAACGTCACCCGGGACGGCGACCGCGTCGACGGCGCCGTCCCCTGGACGACCGTCGAGCGGGACGGCGCGACCGTCGGGTTCCTCGGCGTGCTCGACGACGCGACGCCCTCCCTCAACCCGATGGCGGGCGACCTCACCGTCACCGACCCCGTGGCGGCCGCGAGGGCGGCGACGGACGCGCTCCGGGACGCGGGCGCCGACTACGTCGTCGCGCTCTCGCACCTCGGACAGGGGGACGAGGAACTGGCGGTGGCGACCGACGTGGACGCCGTGCTCGGCGGCCACGTCCCCACGGAGCGCGTCGAGCGCGTCGACGGCACGCTCCTCACGCGACCGGGGTCGGGCGGGGGCGTCGTCCTCGAGGTCGACCTCGAGACCGGCGACGTGACGCGCCACGAGGTCGCCGACGCGCCCGTCTTCGAACCGCTCGCCGAGCGCCTCCGCGAGCGACTCGCCCGGACCGGCCTGAACGACACCGTCGGCCGCGTCGAGGACCCCCTCGAGCGCACGGAGTCCACGCTGTTCCGCGGCGAGTCCCGCATCGGGAACTTCGTCGCGGACGCCTACCGGTGGGCGGCCGGCAGCGACGTCGCGCTCCAGAACTCCGGCGGCGTCCGCGACGGCCCGGCCATCCAGGGCGACGTCACGGTCGCGGACCTCGTCAGCGTCGTGCCGTTCGACGAACCGGTGTCCGTCGCCGAGCTCTCGGGGGAGGAACTGCTGGACGTGTTCCGCGGCGCGCGGGACGGCTCGCTCGGGTTCGCCGAACCGGACTGGTGGCACGCGCACGTCTCCGGCGCGCACCTCGCGTGGGACCACGCCGCGGGCGAACTCGCCGACGCGCGCGTGGACGGCGACCCGGTCGACCCGGACGCGACGTACACGCTCGCGACCACCGACTACCTGTTCTACTCGGACGACGAGTTCCCCGCCCTCGACGAGGCCCACCGCGTCGACCGCCTCGACGTCCAGTACGAGGTGCTCGCCGACTACGCCCGCGAGCACGGCATCGACCCCGGACTCGAGGACCGCGTGGTCTTCCGCCGCGGCGACTGACGCGAGGCCGCCGCCCCGCCTGGTCGCGGTGGCGCCGACTGATGCGAGGCCGCCGCCGTGGCTGCCGTTCGCCGCTCGGGCAAGCGCTAAGGGACTGGTCGCCGTCGGTGTCGCGTATGGCAGGCGACACATCGTCCGGCCGCACGGACGCCGCCGACCGGACCGCGTTCGAGTTCACGCACGACTCGGAGCCGAGCACCACCCTCGTCTGCGGGTTCTCGGAGTTCGGCCTCGCCGGCCTCACCGCGGTGGACTACCTCGTCGACCACCTCGAGCTCGAGCAGACCGGCTACGTCGCCGCGCCGGACCTCCCCGCCATCACGCCCTTCGAGAACGGGACTCCCCGCCACCACACGCGGTTCTTCTCCCGGCCGGACCTCGGGTTCACCGTGCTGGTCGGCGAGCTGTTCGTGCCGGTGTCAGTGGCGTCGGCGTTCAGCGAGTCGCTCGTCGACTGGATCGCGGCCAACGGCGTCGACGACGTCGCCGTGCTCTCCGGCGTGCCGGTGGCCCACGGCCCGGACGACCACCGCGCGTTCTACATCGCGACCGAGGACTACCGGGACGCCCACCTCGCCGACGGGGCGGTCCAGCCGATGGGGAACGGCTTCCTCGACGGCGTGAACGCGGAACTGCTGGAGCGCGGCATCGACTCCGACCTCCGGGCGTGCGTGTACACGACGCCGGTGCACGCCCAGATCCCGGACGTCGAGGCAGCGATCCGGCTGGTCGAGGCTGTCGCCGCGGTCCACGACTTCGACGTCGACACCGGCCCCCTCGAGGACTTCGCGGCGGAGGTCGCCCAGTACTACGAGCGGCTGAGCGAGCGGGTCGAGCGCGTCACCGAGGAGGAGCGCGGCGACGACCGAATGTACATGTAGCGGTGGCGGACCGACAGACGGCGGCGACGCCTACGCGTCGCAGTGAGGACCCGAGACGACCGTGACGGGTTCGCGTCGCGGCGGCGGACTGATACGGCGACCGCACTCACCACGAGACACTTTACGCTCGCGTTCGAGCGTCGGGACATGAAGCGACGCGCCCTCCTCTCGACGGTCGCCGCCGCGGCAGTCGCGGGCTGTCTCGGCGACGGCGGCGGCTCCGGGACCACGACCGGGACGGAGACGACCGGGCGGACCGACGAGCCGACGACGCGCGCGACCACCCGGGAGACGACCGCGTCGGCGACGCCGCCGGCGCTCAGCGACCTCGGCGTCCCGGTCGGGCAGGTAGACAGCCCCTTCGAGGCCGACGACGGGGTCGAGCGCGTCGTCTGGCACCCCGGCGAGGCGGACGAGCCGCTGGCGCTGACGCCGGCGGCGGACGAACTCTCGCTCCCGACCGACGGGACGACGTTCGCGCTCGCGAACGACACCGACGTCGACTTCTCCCTGAACTTCTACGACTGGGGGCTCCACAGGCGCGTCGACGACGAGTGGTTCTACCTCACGCCCCAGGAGGTCCCGCAGCCGCTGCACGTCCTCTCCGCCGGCGAGACCCACGAGTGGGCGTTCACCGTCGACAACACGCTCGAGCCGTCCCACGGGCGCGCGGGCGAGACCGAGGCGACCGTCGCCGGCCTGGGCGGCGGCGAGTACGCCTTCGCGGTCTCGGGCTGGTTCGAGTCCGGCGACCACGAGCACCGGGTCGGCCTCGGCGCGGCGTTCGCGCTCGACGGCGACCCCCTCGAACTCGCGGTCCCCGGGGACTTCTCGACGGAACGGGACGGCGACAGGGTCACCGCCACCGTGGACGGACAGGCCGGGTCGACGGCCGAGGTGCTGGTCGTCGAGCGCGTCGGCGACGCCGGCGTGCCCGACGACCAGTCCGTCCAGCGCTACGTCGCCGAACAGCTCGTGCGGCCGTTCGTCGGCGCGCGGCGGCCGTGGCTCGGCGAGGCGCTCGCGCTCTTCGAGGACGGCGTCGCGACGGTCCGCGTCGAGACGGCGGCCGCGTTCGAGAACCTGCGGTTCGACCGCGAGGACGTCCACTACTTCGACTACCGCGGGGACGTCTACGAGGCCCGCGTCGAGACCGAGGACTGACCCACCGGCAGCGGTGCCAGGTCGCTGTGCTGGCGGCGGTGGCAGGTCGCTGTGCTGGGGGCTGGCCCGTCGCTGTACTGGGGGCTGGTAGGCCGCTGTGCTGGCGGCGATTGCAGGTCGCCACACCCACGGCAGCGGCCGACCGCAGGCTAAAAGACCGGGGTCGCCGTGGGTGGCGGTATGAGCGACGAGAACCTCCGCGAGACGGTCGAACGCGTCGGCGCGGGGTTCGACCTCGGCGAGTACGAGATCGAAGCGTACCTCACGGTGCTCCGGCACGGCGAACTCACCGCCAGCGACGTCGCCGACCGCACCGACATCCCACAGCCGCGCGTCTACGACACCGTCCGCAGCCTCAGCGACCGCGGCCTCGTGGAACTCCGGGAGTCGCGACCGATGAAGGTGGCCGCCATCGACCCCGAGGAGGCGTTCGCGGACCTCCGGTCGGAGTTCGCGGCGATGGTCGCCGCCCTCGAGGACGAGTACACGACGCCGACTCGGGAGACCGAGGCCGTCTCCCTGGTGAAGTCGCGGTCGACCATCCTCCGGTACTTCGGGGACGTCATCGACGACGCCGAGTTCGAACTCGTGGCCTCGCTGACCCCCGGCCTCCTCGAGCGGTTCGCCGACGACCTCGCGGCCGCCCGCGACCGCGGCGTCAGCGTCGACCTCGTCGTCACGCCGGCCTCCGATGCGCCGGACGGCGAGGACTTCGACTACGGCCGCGTCGCCCACACGGTGCGGGGCCGCCGCGGCATCACCACGCCCGTCATCGCGGTGGCGGACGGCCAGTACTCCGTGTACGCGACCCAGGGCGCGGTCCGGGACGACCCCGAGAAGTACGGCGTCATCTTCAACCGCTCCGCGCTCGGCTTCCTCGTCTCCGGGTTCTTCGGCACCGTCGTCTGGTCGACCGCCAGCGAGCTCCTCCACGAGACCGACGCCGCGGCGGTCGACCTGCCGCGGTCGTACGCCTCCATCCGCCGCTGCGTGAAGGACATCCAGGCCGTCGAGGACACCGTGTACGCGACCGTCCGCGGCCGGGACGTGCTCTCCGGCGAGCCCCGCACCGACCGCGGCGAGGTCGTCGAGACGCGGTTCGTCGAGACCGAGCAGGTCGCCACCATCGTCCTCGACACCGGCGGCGGCCGCGTCGAGGTTGGCGGCCGCGTCGCCGCCTACGAGGACGTCGAGGCCCACGAGATCACCATCGGACGCGACGGCCCGCCGGAAGCGTAGCGCCGCGAGGCCGGGGCCCGAGTCAGTACTCGCGGACGCCCGCGTCCGTGACGACGGCGTCCAGCAGGCGCGTCGGCGTCGCGTCGTACGCCGGGTTCTCCACCGCGAAGCCCTCCGGCGGCTCCCGGATGACCTCGCTGGGGTCCCGGAAGTCGTTCTCGAAGCGGAACCCCTCGTCGACGAGCTTCGCGCTCGACCCCGTGACGGTCACCGGCGTCCCGACGTCCGCGGCGGTCGCCACGAGCGGGTAGGTGCCGACGCGGTTGTAGTACGTGTCCCCGACGACGCAGTCCATGCCCAGGAGGACGCGGTCGCACTCGGGGAGGTAGTAGCCGGACGCGCCGTCCACGATGAGCGTCGCGTCGACGCGGTCGATTGCGGCGAGCGTGCGCGCGGTCTTCCGGCCGAGGTGCCGCGGCCGCGCCTCCGTCACGTACACGTCGAGGTGCTTGCCCGAGCGCGCGGCGGTCTCCAGGGCCTCCAGGACCGTCGTCGAGTAGTCGTGGGTCAGCAGCGTCTGGCCGTCCTCGATGCGCTCGGCGGTCGCGTCCGCCGCCTCGTGTTTCGCGGACTCGACGGCGCCCACGACGTCGTCGACGGCCGCCGCCGTCACCTCCTTGGCCTCCGCCACCGACGCCGGGTCCGCGTCCCGCACGCGCCCGACGACCTCCCGCTGGGTCGTCACCAGCGACGCGTGGGAGGGGTTCGCCCGCCGGAGCGCGTTGCTGTTCCGCTCCAGCGCGCGCACGTACTCCTCGACGGTCGGGTAGTCGGTGTCGAGGAGCTCTCGGAGGGCCTGCGCGGCCTTCACGGCGACGACCGAGGAGGAGTGCGTCCGCATCTCGCGGATCTCCTCGGCAGTCTCGTCGATCATGGTCTACGCATCCGCGGGTCGAAGCAAATGTCTTCCGGAGTGAACCCTCCGACCGCTCTCGCGGCGCGTCGCGTCGCGCGCTCGGTCGTCGCCCTCACAGTCGACCAGGCTACCGGCCGTGGCGATCGTCCGGATCGGTGGCGGAGTCCGCGTCGACGGAACCGTCCCGACACCGCTCGCTGCCGCCTACAACACTCGCAAGTCGGTGGGGTAGTCGGTGAGGTTCTCGTAGCCGTCCTCGGTGACGACGACGAGGTCCTCGACGCGCACGCCGCCGACGCCCTGCTCGTAGACGCCCGGTTCGACGGTGACGACGTGGCCGGGTTCGAGGACCTCGCCGTGCTCGGCGAGGTGCGGGGACTCGTGGACGTCCAGGCCGACGCCGTGACCCGTGCTGTGGAAGAACCCGTTCTCGGGGCCGTCGTGGCTGCGCGTCGTCGGGTAGCCGGCGTCCTCGACCACGTCGCAGGCGGCGAAGTGGACGTCCTCCCCGGTGGCGCCGGGCTCGACGGCGTCCAGCGCCGCCTCGTAGGCCTCGTGGGCGACGTCGTACCACTCGCGGGCCTGCTCGCTGGGCTCACCCTTCACGAACGTCCGAGTCACGTCGCCGTAGTACCGGGTCGGCTCGTGCTCCGGGAAGACGTCCACGACGATGGGCGTGTCGGCGCGGAGGGGGCCCGAGCCGGTGTCGTGGGCGCGCGCGGCGGCCGGCCCGCACGCCACGATGGTCTCCGACCCCACGCAGTCGTGGTCGTCCAGGACGCCCGCGATGCGGTCGCGGACGCGCTCGCTGGTCAGCGCGTCGCCGCCGTGGCGGAGGACGCCGTCCTCGTCGACGGACGCGTCGGCGAGCAGCGCCTCCACGGCGGCGAGCGCGGCCTCGTTTGCCGCCTGGGCCGTCCGGACGCACTCGAGTTCCTCGTCGGCTTTCACCGCGCGCACCCGCTCGACGGGGTCGTGGTACTGCGGGTCGACGCCGACTCCGGCGTCCCGGAGCGCGTCCGCGGTGCCGGTGGGGAACGACGCCGGCACCGACACCGAGTCGACGCCGTAGTCGGCGACGAAGTCCGCGACCACCAGTTTCATCGCCTCCGGCGGGCCGACCTCGGCGGCCTTCTCGCGGTAGCCGTAGTCGTCGAGCTTCCGCACCTCGGCGGCGTCGCTGTCGGCCACGGCGCGCGTGTACTCCAGGCCGGAGACCAGCAGGTAGACGTCGCCGTCGGCGTACAGCGTCGCGAAGTCGTCCGGCGCGTGGTAGCCCGAGAGGTAGTACTGCGTGCTGTCCTCGCCGTCGGCGTCGACGAGGAAGCCGTCCGCGCCCGCGTCCGCGAGGTGGGCGTCCAGTTTCGGGTAGGGCGGTCGCATGCACTCCGGTTCCCGGCGCGGGCTGAATAAGCTTGCCACGCCGTGGGACGCGGTGGCGCGCGGCGGCGGGACGCCTAAGCCCGACGGGCACGAATCCCGTGTATGGTCGCCGTCTCCTACTACTGTCCGCGCTGCGGCGCCGTCGCCGAACTGGACCGCGACCCCTACCTCGCGGACAAGTCCGTCACGCCGTTCCCGCTCGGGGGCTGGACGTACGCCGGTCCCGGCGACGACTTCGAGGCCGACGACTACGACGGCGTGAAGTTCGTCTGCGGCCGCGACGACGCCGACTGGTCGCACCCGCCCGACGCCGACGCAGCGGCCGACGAACCGGGCTGCGGCGAGCCGTTCTACCTGAACTTCGTGCGCTACGAGGACGGGGAGGCGGTCAGCGGCCGGCCCGAGTCCGAGTACGTCCGCCTCGCCGAAGGCGTGGGGCCGGGGGGTCCGCGCGGCCCGAGCGGTCCCGGGCGCTGAGCGCTCGCCAGCTTTTTCCGCGCTCGCCGCGCGGTCCGTCGTATGCCCTCCGCGACGAGACGCCAGGCGATTCGCGCAGGCGTGCTCGCCGTGACCGGACTGGCCGGCTGTTCGCAGTTGACCGCGACGCCGGCCGAGCCGCCGCGACTCGAGTCGGTTCGCGTCCTGAACCACGCCCGAGAGCGGCGCACAGCGTCGGTCCAGTTGCTCTTGGACGGTGACGTCGTCTACTGGGGGGACTTCGGTATCCAGGCTGCCGACCCCGCGTCCGGCGACGACCCGCGGAACGTCCACAGCGAACCGGTCGAACGGTCGGCGTACCCGGACGAGCGCGGCCGGTGGACGGTCCGGGTTCGCGACCAGGCGGCCGACGAGCGGTCCGCTGCGACGTTCACCGCCGAGGCCTTCCCCGGGGGCTGTCTCACCCTCCGCGTGGACGTTGGGCGGGATTCCGGGCCGGCGGTCATGCACCGGGCCGACACGTCGTGCGGCGACGACGCGGAGTGACCGCCCCGACTACCCCTTGACGTTGCAGACGGGGAACGTGCGCGCGACGAGGTCGCCGATGCCGAGCGCGTCCGAGACGCCGACGACCTCGTCGACGTCCTTGTAGACGCCGGGCGCCTCCTCCGCGATTGTCTCGCCCGAGGCGGCCTTCACGTAGATCTGGTTCTGGTCGCGGAGCTGGGTCTGCACCGCGGGGCCGCCGTACTGCTTCTTGGCCTGCGTGCGGCTCATCAGGCGGCCGGCGCCGTGCGCGGTCGAGCCGAACGACCGCCGCAGGGACTCGCTGCCGCCTTTCAGCACGTAGCTGCCGGCGCCCATGCTCCCCGGGATGAGGATGGGCTGGCCGACGTCGCGGTACGCGGTCGGGACGTCCGGGTGGCCGGCGGGGAACGCTCGCGTCGCGCCCTTCCGGTGGACGTAGAGGTCGCGCTCGACGCGCCCGCCGTCGCCGTCGAGGCTGTAGCCGTCGTCGGTGACGTAGACGTCGTGGGTCTCCCGCTTCGCGATGTTGTGCGCGACGTCGTACAGGAGCTCCATCCCGAGGGCCTCCCAGGACCGCCCGAAGACGTCCGCGAACGTCTCGCGGACGGCGTGCGTGACGAGCTGGCGGTTCACCCACGCGAAGTTGATGGCGGCGCACATCGCGCCGTAGTAGTCCGCGGCGGTCTGGGAGCCGGCGGGCGCCGCGGCGAGGTCCTTCTCGGGGAGGCTCGCGACGAACTCGGGGTGGTCGTCCTCGATGCGGCGGACGTAGTCCGAGCACACCTGGTGGCCGAGGCCACGGGACCCGCAGTGGACGAGGACGACGACCTGGTCCTCGTCGAGGCCGAACGCGTCGGCGGTCCCGCCGTCGTAGACGTCGGTGACGCGCTGGACCTCGAGGAAGTGGTTGCCCGAGCCGAGCGACCCCATCTGGTTCGCGCCGCGGTCTTTGGCCTTCTGGGAGACCGCCGAGGGGTCGGCCTCGGGCCGGCGCCCCTCGTCCTCGCAGTGCAGCATGTCCTCGCGGGTCGCGTACCCCTCTTCGACGCACCAGTCGACGCCCCGCTCGAGGGCAGCCTCCAGGTCGGCGTGGTCGCCGTCGTGGACGCCGCCGCCGCCCAGCCCGCAGGGCACGGCGTCGAAGAGGGCGTCCACGAGCTCCTCCTCGCGGCCCTGCACGTCCTCGTAGGCGAGGTCCGTCTTCACCATGCGGACGCCGCAGTTCGAGACGACGAACCCGTTCGCGACGAAGGTGTGGTCGTCGTGCGTCACACCGATGTCGTAAACCGTCTTCTCCCCGAGTTCCGTGACCGATACGACCTCACTCGGAACCGTGAAGTCCTCGCGGACCTCGGTTTTCTCTCGGAACTCCTCGAACCCAGGGAAGTCTTCGGGGGGACGAGGTCGGCCATCACGCTGGCCGTAGAGACTTCGCTCGACAAATCGGTCGTTGACTTCGTCGAACGCCGCTTTCACTTCACTCGCGACAGCACCACCGTCGGCCATCGCGCGCGCTTCGCTCGCGATCCGCGCTCGCTCCTCGACGACGCGTTCCTTGCGCTTGAGGTACTCCGCAGCGAGCGCGGCTGTCCGTCGCTTCTCGCGGTTGTAGCGGTAGCCGACGGTGGTGAAGAAGCGGACGAGGTTCTTCGAATCGTTCCTGACGCCGAAACGGAACCGGACTGTCTCCCCATCCGCGTTTTCGCCGCGCTCGACGACCTCCAGCGCGTTCGTCTCCACGCCGAGGTCGTTTAGGTGCCGCATCAGGTCCCGCAAGAACTGTTCCCCTGCGCTCTCGTGTTCTGCGAGTCGGTTGTGGGAGACCGACGGGGCGTAGAGGTTCGTTCGCGAGACGGCGGCGGGCGCGCTCATCTCCGCTCCAAAAAACGCGGAGAGGTACAGGGCCGTCTGCCAGTCGGCGAGCCGGTCGAGGTACGCGGGCGCGGTGAACGCCGAATCCGTCTTTCTGCCGTCCGGCGCGCCGAGCTTCAGGAGCAACTGCTTGAACGCGTTCGAAGTCGAGCGCGTGCTGTATTCGGTCCGCTCGAACTCGTTGCCGCCGACCGAGTGTTCGCGGTCTCTCTCGTAGACTTTCGAAGGAGTGAATCCGACTGCTTCGATGTCTTCTCGAATATCGTGGAGGTCCTCGGGGTCGCCGTAGAACCACGTCTGCGAGCCGCTGAACGACCCGTCTCCGGTGTGGAAGCCGACCAGTTTCAGGAGCCGGGCGAACGCCTCGTCAGTAGACTTCAGCGGCAGGAGGTCGCGGTCCTTCAGGACGCGAATCAGTTGCGGGTCCTCGTCCTCGAAGTCCGATTCGTCGAGCACGACGAACTCCGGTGGTTCCTCGTGGGGGAGGCCTCGGAACGGCGATACGAACACGTCATCGCCGACTTCGATGTCCTCCACATCGACCATTCCGTCGCCCGTTCGGAGCGGGTGGTCGGCCGTCGCCTCGACTGTGTCGCCGGATTCGGTTTCGACTTCGTAGACGGTCTTGCTCCGCGTCTCCGTCGCGAGGCGAATATCGGACGCGTACTCGTCGTCGCCGGCCGCGACGACGGCCTGCTGGCCGTCGAAGTCATCGAGGAATTCTCGAATCGGCCGATGCCGTCCGAACGGGAGTCGCACGTCGCTATCTCCCGAAAGGCAGTTGATGTCGAAGCCCACGGCGCCGGGCGAGATGCAGCCGTCCTCGGCGTCGAAGGCGGCGACGCCGCCGACCGGGAAGCCGTAGCCCTGGTGGCCGTCCGGCATGCAGAGCGCTGGCGCGACGACCCCCGGCATGCACGCGACGTTCCGGAGCTGGTCGAGCGTGCGGTCGTCCTCGATGTGCTCGAGCAGCGCCTCGTTGGCGAACACGCGCGCCGGGACGCGCATGTCCGCGTCGCGGTCGAGCTCCCAGACGTTGGGCTCGACCTCGCGGAGCGTGTGGCCGTCGGCGTCGTACGTGTTCATGTTCGGTAGTCCGCGTGGCGGCCGGGAATACGTTTCGTCTCGCCCGGTCGCCGACACGCCGACGAGGACGGCGGGCGCCAGCCAGCGCCTACACGTCGAAGACGACGTAGGCGTGCCAGCCCGACGCCGTCTCGGAGAGGTCCATCTCGGAGTACGTCACGGCCTTCAGGTCGCGGGCGCGCACGTCGCCCAGTGGGACGCCGCGCGCGGTCGCCTCGAGGACCCACTCGCCGCCGGCCTCGCGGACGGCCGCCTCGTTGGCCACGGGGAGGACGTTCCGCACGTCGCGCTCGTAGATGAGGCGGTCGAGGTAGTCGTAGAGGAGCTTCTCCCGGGTGTCCGCGCGCTCCTCGACGGCGAACCGCTCGCCCGTGCCGGGGTCGTCGTCGGTCATCGCCGCCGCCATCCCGTCGGCGCACGCCGCGAACGCGCCGCCGAGCGTGTCGGCGGTCGCCTCCACGGCGACGTCGGCGGTGTGCTCGCGCAGTTCGAAGGTCACGACTCCTCGCCCTCCGCCTCGTCCGCCGAGAGCTTCGAGTTCGCGACGTCCTCGCCGCTCAGCCGCTCGAGGCGCTCCCGGGAGAGGCCGTCCGTCCCGCCGCCGTCGCCGGCGATGGCGACCCCCATCGTGACGACCGTGCGCATGCCCTCCTCGACGGTCATGTCCACGTCCATCACGCGGTCGGTCGGGACGTGCGTGAGGTGGCCGCCCATCACGGGGTTCGGCGCGAGCGGCAGGAACAGCGTCTGCATGTCCGGCTCGTCGGCCGCCGTCTCGATGCTGGACGGCGTCTCCGTCGTCAGGAACCCGAGCGTGTACGCGCCCTCGTGGGGGAACTCCACGAGCTTCACCGACTGGAAGTTGTCCGCCTCGCTCTGGACCATCACGTCGCCCATCTGGCGGAAGCTCTTGTACACGGCGCCCACGCCGGGGACGCGCTCGAGCGCCGCGTCGAAGTACTCGAGGACGCGCTCGCCGGACCGGAACGACGCCGCGAACCCGACGAGGACGGTGAGCACGGCGACGGCGACGACGCCGACGGCGTCCACGACTGTCTCGGAGGCGTCCGGCGTCAGGCCGGCGGTGTTCAGCAACTGTACGAGCGGCGCGAGCAGGTCGTCGACGACGCCCACGGCGACGCTGAGCACGTACACCGTCACCAGCAGCGGCACCACGACCGCGACGCCGGTCAACCCCGCCTCGCGGACGCGGTCGTAGGCCGACTGGCCGGCCTGCTGGACCGTCTCCCTGTCGGGACGCGAGTCCGGAACCATCGTCTGCGGACACTACGTTGACCCGTGAAAGGGTTTCGGCGGACCACCAGACGGCCCGCCGTCGGCACGGGCGGTTCGCCGTACTGCCTGCCGCCGGCGGGACGCGTTCGCCGAAGGACCCACGTCGGCGCGAGCGGCCTCGGCGGGCAGTCCGCCGTCGACACGAGCGGCCTCGGCGGGCAGTCCGCCGTCGGCACGAGCGCGTTCGCCGGAGAGCCCGCCGTCGACGGTGGAATTATATTCACTGGCGCGCTAGCCACGGCCAGTGAGCGTCACCGTCGACGAAGAGGTGGTCCCCCCGGGCGACGACGAACACCTCGACGACGCCTGGGAGCTGAAAGAACGCATCCGCGAGGACGAAGCCCTCCTCAAGCAGCGACGCGGGTTCTTCGCGAACGCGTACCGGCGCTCGTCGGTGTACTGCTTCCTCGACGGCGACAACCTCGTGGGGTTCGCCGCGGCGCGCTCGGACGGCTACATCCTCTTTCTCGCGGTCGCGCCGGAGTACCGCGGCGACGGGTTCGGCGAGCGCCTCGTCGCCGCCGTCGCCGAGGACGCCGGGAAGGCGTCCTGTCACGCCCGCACGAGCAACGACAACGCCGTCTCGTTCTACCAGCACCTCGGGTTCACCATCGAGCGCGAGATCGCGAACTACTACGAGGACGGCGAGGGCGCCTACTACCTCCGGCTCGGCGACCGCGCGCGCATCCGGGACCGCATCAGCGAACTGCTCCGCGGCCGGTAGCCGGGACGCGACCGCCGGTGGCCGGGACGCGACCGCAGGGCAGCCTGCGAGGCTGGTAGCCGCGCCCGCCCGGCCGACGGGTGATACGATACGCATTTACGGTGGGTCGCCGTAGCCGTTGGTCGCTATGGAGGAACGGACCCGCGCGTACCTCCGCGGTCGGTTCGGCGACTTCTACCGGCGGAACGACGTGGTGTTGCCGCCGCGCGCCGACGACCGCGAGTGGGGGTACATCCCGTGGACGTCGGGGCCGGACACGACGATGGTCCGGCACAAGTCGACGCTCGACCTCGGGAACACCGCGGCGTTCCTCGAACGCGAGCGGCCGCGCCACGTCTACTTCTCGGCGGGGTTCTACGAGAACCCGGGCGCGTCCACGATGGAGGCGAAGGGCTGGCGTGGGTCGGACCTCGTCTTCGACCTGGACGCCGACCACCTGCCGAACGTCACCCTCGGCGAGGACTCCTACGCGGAGATGCTCGCGAAGTGCAAGGACGCCCTCTACCGCCTGCTGGACTTCCTCGAGACCGACTTCGGGTTCGAGGACCTCACGGTCGCGTTCTCCGGCGGCCGCGGCTACCACGTCCACGTCCGCGACGACGGGGTCCACGACCTCGAGCGCGAGCAGCGCCGCGAGATCGTCGACTACGTGCGCGGGAACGAACTCGAGTTGGAGACGCTCGTCCGCGAGGAGACCGTCGAGGGCATCGGCCTGAAGAACCCGACGACCAAGCGCGTGCTGCCGGCGGACGGCGGCTGGGGCCGCCGCGTCACCGACCGCCTCGGCGAGTTCGCCGACGACCTCCTCGACCGCGGCGAGGACGACGCCGTCGCGTACCTCTCGGACTTCGAGGGCGTCGGCGAGAAGTCCGCGCGCGCCATCTACAACGCCGTCGACAACAACACGGCGGCGGTCGAGCGCGGCAACGTCGACGTCCACCCGGCGTTCCTGAAGGTCGCGCGCCGCTCCGTCGCGGAGACCGTCGACGCCGAGCAGGCGGCCATCGACGAGCCGGTGACGACGGACACGAACCGCCTGATCCGGCTGCCCGGGACGCTGCACGGCGGCAGCGGCCTGCGCGTGCGCCGGCTCTCGCGCGAGCAACTCGACGACTTCGAACCGCTCGTGGACGCCGTCCCGGAGACGTTCGTCGGCCACGACATCGCCGTCGACGTCCAGGACGAGCGCACGCTCGAACTGCTCGGGGAAACGCTTAGGGTGCGGCCGGGAGTCGTATCAGTCCCAGAGTACGCGGGCGTGTTCCTGATGGCACGCGGCGCGGCGGAGAAGGCCAGAGAATGAACCTCGAAGACCTGCGAGCGGCCCAGACGCGGGAGCGCGCGACCGACGGCCTCCAGGAGCTGCGGGACTCCTTCTACGCGGACGTCGCGGAGTACATCGCGGAGCTCAAAGAGCAGCGGGAGGCCGCGGCGGCGGCCGCGGACGACCCGTTCGGCGACCCCGAGGTCCAGGAGCTCACGGACAAGGTCGAGACCGCCGAGCAGGTCGCGGAGGCAATCTACGAGCGCCGCATGGGCAAGCTCGTCAAGCAGGCGAGCCTCGCGGCGGCGGGGATGCCAGACGACGCGGACGGCCTCACCGACGAGGAGCGCGCGCTCTACGGCGACCTCGTCGACCGCATCGAGGCGAACAAGAACCACGTCCTCGACGTGATCTCGGGAGAGGCGGACCCGGACGACGGTACGGCCGCGGGGACCGACGACGCCGCCGACGCGGCGAGCGGGCGGTCCGAGCGGGCGACGACCGACCGGCCGTCGGACTCCTCGGCCGCCGCGGCGATGGGCGGCGGGATGGGCGCAGACGAGAGCGAGCCGGCGTCGCCGGAGACCGACCAGTCGGCGGCGTCAGGCAGCGACCGGTCGGCGTCCGCACGCGAGCAGACAGACGATGGAGTGCCGGACGCCGTCGCCGAGGACCTCGCGCGCGTCCAGGGCGAAGACGCGGCGCCGGACGAGGACGGCGGTGCCGAAGCCGCGGACGGGGGCGACGACGTGGCCCGGACGACGGTCCGCGTCACCGACGACGTCGGCGACATCTTCGGGCTGGACGAACGCGAGTACACGCTCGAGGCCGAGGACGTCGTCACGCTCCCCGAGGAGAACGCCCAGCCGCTCGTGGAGAAGGGCGCCGCCGAACGACTGGACTGATGGCTCTCGGGCTGGTGCTCCGATTGCGACTTTCGCGCTCGGTCTCGTCTCGTCGAGTGTCGTCTGGTTCTACTTCAGGCCGCTGTCCGAGGTCAAGAGCGCGATCAGCCAGACTGACGCTGACTTGCAGTACTACGCTCGCGTCATCACGTCTCCGGGCCCTGCGAACAACAGCCAAGCCGATCTCGACGAAGCATCGGAGGCGCTCCGAACCGACGCCACACAGCTACGCGCAGCGTCGAATCAAGTGCCGCTCTACCGGTGGGCGCGTCACATCGGTGGCTTGCCGGAGCGAGCTTCGATAGATACTGCGGCCCGGAAGCCCATGGGGCTCTCGAATACAGTCTACGACGATACACACGCTCAGAACACGGCGTGGAAATCTGAAATCGAGGACCGCCTCGACGTCTCGTAGCCGAACCACGGGGTGGTCCTGAGCTAGTCCACTCACCGCGAGCGAACGCAGTGAGCGAGCGGGCCGACGAGTGACCACCGCGCGCCGGCGGCGCGCGACGGGAGCGAGGAGCGCTTTTTAGCGTAGCTTTTTGCAAGCGAGGGCGGCTTCGCCGCCCGAGCGCTGCAAAAAGGTACTATTGGAACGCCCCGGGGGTGGTGCGTTCGTCCTCGGGGGCTTCGGCCTTCTCGAATTTCTGTTCGAGGTCCTCGTACTGCTGGCGGACGTCCTCGTCGACGCTCGGAGTCACTTCGTCGAGGGCGTCCTGGAAGTGCTGGGCGGTGATGCGGACGTTGCCGACGGATTCGGCGGCTTCCTCGGGGTCGACGGAGTTGACGAACTCGCGGGTGGCGTTCATCGTGGCTTCGCGGACGAGCGCCTCGATGTCGGCGCCGACGAAGCCGTCGGTGTCTGCGGCGAGGTCGTCGAGGTCGACGTCGTCGGCGAGGGGCTTGTTGCGCGTGTGCACCTCGAAGATGGCGCGGCGCGCGTCCTCGTCCGGCACCGGCACGTGGACGTGGCGGTCCAGGCGGCCGGGGCGCAGCAGGGCGTTGTCGATGAGGTCGGGGCGGTTCGTCGTCGCGACGACGACGACGTCTTCCAGTTCCTCGATGCCGTCGAGCTCCGTGAGGAGCTGGCTGACGACGCGCTCGCCGACGCCGGAGTCGCCCATGTTGCGGCCGCGTTCGCCCGCGATGGAGTCGATCTCGTCGAAGAACACCACCGTGGGGGCGTTCTCGCGGGCCTTGCTGAACACCTCGCGGACGCCCTTCTCGGACTCCCCGACGTACTTGTTGAGGAGTTCGGGGCCCTTCACGGAGATGAAATTCGAGTTCGCCTCGTTGGCGACGGCCTTCGCCATCAGCGTCTTCCCGGTGCCTGGCGGGCCGTAGAGGAGGACGCCCTTCGCGGACTGGAGGTCCATGGACTCGAAGACCTCGGGGTAGTCCAGCGGCCACTGGATGGTCTCGCGGAGGCGTTCTTTGGTGTCCTCGAGGCCGCCGACGTCCTGCCAGGTGACGTCCGGCACCTCGACGAAGACCTCGCGGAGCGCCGAGGGCTCGATGCCCTTCAGCGCGTCCTTGAAGTCGCTCTCCGTGACGCGGATGGACTCGAGGAGTTCGGCGTCGATCTCGTCGGACTCGAGGTCGATCTCGGGCCGGATGCGACGCAGCGCGTTCATCGCGGCCTCCTTCGCGAGGTTCTCGATGTCCGCGCCGACGAACCCGTGGGTGTTCTCCGCGAACTCGTCGAGGTCGACGTCGTCGGCCAACGGCATGCCGCGCGTGTGGACCTGGAGGATCTCGGTGCGGCCGCCCTTGTCAGGGACGCCGATCTCGATCTCGCGGTCGAAGCGGCCGCCGCGGCGGAGCGCGGGGTCGATGGCGTCGACGCGGTTCGTCGCCGCGATGACGGTGACGTCGCCGCGCTCCTCGAGGCCGTCCATGAGGCTGAGCAGCTGGGCGACGACCCGGCGCTCGACGTCGCCCTGGGTCTCGCCGCGCTTCGGCGCGATGGAGTCGATCTCGTCGATGAAGACGATGGCGGGCGCGTTCTCCTCGGCCTCGTCGAAGACCTCGCGGAGCTGCTCCTCGGACTCCCCGTAGTACTTCGACATGATCTCGGGGCCCGAGATGGTCTGGAAGTTCGCGTCGATCTCGTTGGCGACGGCCTTCGCGATGAGCGTCTTCCCGGTGCCGGGCGGCCCGTGCAGGAGCACGCCCTTCGGCGGTTCGATGCCGAGCTGCTGGAAGAGCTCGGGGTGGCGCATCGGGAGCTCGATCATCTCGCGGACCTGCTCGAGTTCGCGGTCGAGGCCGCCGATGTCCTCGTAGGTGACGCTGGGCGTGGCGTCGCCGCCCTCGGCGCCGCCGGCGCCCGCCGCGATCTCCTCGGCGGGCTGCTCGGAGACCTGGATGTCGGTGTCGTTGCTGACGACGACCGTCCCGTCGGGGTCAGTCCCGGCGATCTTGACGGGGATCTGCTGGCCGGAGACGGTGCTCATCCCGCCGAACCCGAAGGAGATGGGGATGGTCTGGCCGGTGGTGACGGGGCGGCCGCTCAGGCGGTCCCGGACCATCGGCGTGATGTCGCCCCGAACGCGGAGGCTCTGGGGGAGCGCGACCGTGACGCTGGTCGCGGGCTTGATGTCGGCGGGTTCGACCTCGACGGTGTCGTCGATGCCGACGTCGGCCTGCTGGCGGAGGCGGCCGTCGATGCGGACGACGCCCTCGCCCTCGTCCTCGGGGTAGCCGGGCCAGACGCGCGCGACGGCCCGCCCCTGGTCGGAGTTGACGACGACGTAGTCGCCGTTCTCGAGGTCGAGTTCCGCCATGGCGGCGCGGTCGATGGCGGCCAACCCGCGGCCGGCGTCCTTCTGCTTCAGCGGCTTGACCGTGAGTCTCATCGTTCCACCTCGACGGTGACGACGCCGTTGTTGATAAGCGCTTTCGAGACGGTGCCCGCCGGCACCTCGAACTCGTGCTGGGCGAGTTCGCCGCCGGCGTCGACGACGAGGATGACCGTGTCGCCGACGACGTCGACGTCGACTGCGTCGTCGCTGACGCCGAGGTCGGCCACGACGACGGTCGCGTCGTCGTACTCGACCCGGCGGGCGGGCGCGTCCAGCCGTTCGCTGAGGGATTCTGGACTCATCTGACTAACCTGAAGTAATCCGTTCTAACTTATATGTCTGTCGCGAATCGGTGGGGGGACGTGTCGGTCCGTACGGCGACGAGTGGAATTGCGGTTCACAGCGCCGTAGGTGTTTTGGCGGTGGTCGCCCTCGCCGGAACCATGGAGACGGTCACCCACGATGGTCGCACGACCGCGTACCGCGTCGAGGACCGCGGCGGCGACGCCGCGCCGCTGCTGTGCGTCCACGGCAGCGGCGGCACGCACGCCGTCTGGAAGTCCCAGCTCGCGCGGCTCTCCCGCGAGCGGCCGGTCGCCGCGGTGGACCTGAGCGGCCACGGCGACAGCGACGACGTCGACGCGGAGCCCGGCCCGGAGACGCTGCGCGCGTACGTCGACGACGTGCTCGCCGTCGCCGGCGAGGTAGAGGCGGGCGTCCTCGCCGGGAACAGCCTCGGCGGAGCGGTGGTCCTCACCGCGCTGCTCGACCGCGACGCCCTCGCCGAGTCGCGCGTCGACGTCGACGCCGCGGTGTTCGCCGGCTCGGGCGCGAAACTCGCGGTGCTGGACGAGCTCCGGGACTGGCTGGCGGGCGGGGGCGGCGGCTTCGACCGCGCCGTCGAGTTCCTGCACCGCGACGACATGCTGTTCCACGACCCCAGCGACCGCGAGCGCGAGTTCTCCGAGGCGGCGATGCGCGAGGCCGGCCGCGCGGTCGTCGAACGCGACTTCCTGTCGTGTCACACGTTCGACGTCCGCGGCGACCTCGACGCCGTCGACGTCCCCGTGTTCGCGCTCACCGGCGAGTACGACCGCCTCACGCCGCCGGACTACCACGAGTACCTCGCAGAACACGTGCAGGACGGGGCGTGGACCACGGTCCCCGACGCCGCCCACCTCTCGATGCTGGAGGCCCCCGAGGCGTTCAACGACGAACTCGGGGCGTTCCTCGCCGAGCGCGGCCTCTAGTCGCGGTGTCCTCGGTCCTCAGCGACGGAGGGCGTGGACCGCGACGACCGCGAGCGCGACGCCCGCCGTCCAGACGCCGAACCCGGGCACCGACCCGCCCGACTCCCCTCCGGCGGGCGTCTGGGTAGCGGTCTCGTCGGCCGGTTCGTCCCCGTCCGCGGTAGCGTTCGCCGTCGACTCGGTGCCCGTCGACGCGTCGTCCGTCGTCGTGGACTCGGCCGCCTCGACGTCGACCTCCGAGAGGACCGTTCCGTCCACGCGCACGTCGTACGTGCCCGGTTCGTCCACGACCGCCGACGTCCAGACCGTCTCCGTCTCACCGGCGTCGACGTCCCGGCTCCCGGTGACCGTCTCGTCCCCGATGGTCACTTCGACGGCCACCTCCCCGTTCAGGTCGCCGTCGTTCGTCACGTCGACGCCGACCGGGAACTCCTCGCCGGCGCTCACGGGTGACTCGACGTCGACGGACTCCACGTCCGGCACCGGGGCCTCGGTAACCGTCACGTCGGTCCGTAACTCCCCGTCCTCGACGGCCAGCACGCCGCTGTCGTCCAGTATCTCGACCCGGAGCTCGTGGTCGCCGGACTCCTCGACGACGGGCACCTCGACCGTCTGCGTGTCCCAGCCGGGCTCGAACGGGAGTGTCCGTGTCGCCACGCGAGTGTCGCCGTAGAAGACGCCGACGTCAACCGCCACGTCCAGGCCGTCGTACTGGGTGACGTCCTCGCTCACGATGCCGTTCCGCAACACGAGCTCCGTCGAGGCGCCGGCGTCCAGCTGGTCGCTGTTCGCGAGACCGATGCCCCGGTCCTCGTCGAACGAGAGTGTCGGCGATTCGGCGACCTCGAGGCGGAGTTCCCGTTCGCTCGTCTCCGTCCGGAGGTCGTAACTGTGCGTGCCGAGTTCCGTGTCGGCCGGCAGCTCGAAGGTCAGCTCCGCCGTCGCTCGCTCGCCGGCGCCGACGTCGACGCGCTCGGACGCGAGCAGTTCGCCGTCACCGACGAGTTCGACGCTCGTCTCGTCGCCGAACTCGCCGTCGTTCGCCACCGCCACGTCCACGGTGGCGGTCTGTCCCGGGACCACGACCGCGTCAACGGTGCCGCGGTTGGTGTTCTCCCAGGCGCCGTCGCCGGGGGTCACCGACTCGACGGCGTACTCGGGCGGGTCGTCGACGAGCAGCCGCCGTTCGACCTCGTACGTCTCGCCGTCGACTGTCGCGTACATGGTCACCGGCTCCGTCGGGTCGTCGACTGTGAACGACGCCGACTCGCCGGACGACTCGACTTCGCCGTCGCCGTCCACGTCCCACTCGACCGCCTCCAGGTCGCCGTTGTACCACGCGCGGTCGAGGGCTTCGATCGCTTCGGGCGTCGACGCGTCGACCGTGACCTCGTCGCCCGCCTCGACGACGAACGGCTCGTGGGTGAACCCCGGGAGGACCGCGCCGCCGTCCGCCATCCGCCCCTCCTGGGCGGAGAGCTGGTCGGCGAACCGCTCCCGGATCTCGCTGTACTCCTCGTCGGTGACGGCCTCCAGCGCTCGGGGGTGTGACGCCGAGAAGAGGACGTCGAAGCCCTCGCGGCCGTACTCCCGGAGGACGAACTCGGCGAACAGCGCGTAGTCGTCGTACTCGTCGCCCTCGAGGTCACCGGTCTCGGCGAAGTCGACCTCAGCGGCACTGAAGGACGCTCCGCGAGCGATCTCGGCGGCCGGCGAGTCGAGGTACGTCGCGGTCCCCTCGACCATCACCTGGGGCGTTTCGATGGCGCCCGGCGGATTGATGAAGCTCCCGTCGCCCACCGACTCGGCCTGCAGCCAGTGGACGAGCTCGTGGTAGAAGACGCTCCGGGCGTCGGTACCGAGATAGATGGTCCCGTCGACGCCGGAGACGTAACACCCCTGGGCGTCCGTCGTCTCGCACTCGAGGTCGCCTTTCTCGCCCACGACGACGGACACCCTGTCGTCGGACGGCGGCACGCCGAACTGCTGTAGCAACACCTCGTAGTAGTCGTCCGCGAACGACGCGACTGTCTCGGCCTCGCTCCGGTGGCCGTCGCTGTACTCGATGCGGAAGTGCTCCGTTTCGATCGTCCCCGTGGCGGCGTCCGCGGTCGCAGCCGTCTGCTCGCCGACGGAGAGGGACCGGGAGTCCGCCGCGGCCTCGGCGGCGGTCATCGGTCCGACTGCGGATGCGCTCAGCAGCACGGCGAGCGCGACGGCGAACAGTCGCTGTCCGTCCCGCGACCCAGCGTCTCTCGCTGACATATAGCCGCCCTGGCACAGCTACCGTATAACAGTTCTCGAACCGGACAACGCGTCGCGGAAAACCCGCGCTGGAAGCACAGGCGGTGCCCTTCAAGTGTACGAACACTGATACCCGGTGCAGGCGGTAGCCTATCAGCGGGCGGCCACCGACACTCAGTACAGGTCGTGGACGTCCTCCTCGACGTGGCTGTGCTCGTCGGCGGGGAAGTCCCCGGACTCGACGGCCTCGACGTAGTCGCCGACCGCGCGCTCCATCTCCGACCGGACGTCGCCGAACTGCTCGGCGAACGGCGGACTGCGCTCCGACAGGCCGATCACGTCGTCCACGACCAGCACCTGGCCGTCCGTCTCGGGTCCGGCGCCGATGCCGATGGTCGGGATCTCGAGCGCGTCGGTGACCGCCTCGGCGAGGTTCGCCGGGACGTGTTCGAGCACGAGACCGAACGCGCCCGCGTCCTCGTGGTCGCGGGCCAGTTCGAGGATGCGCTCGGCGGCGTCCCGGTCGGTGCCCTGCCGGTGGAAGCCGCCGAGCTGGTTCACGTGCTGGGGAGTCAGCCCGAGGTGGGCCATCACTGGGATCCCGAGGTCCGTCAGGCGGTCGGTGAGGTCGACGGTGTGCGGGCCGCTCTCCAGTTTCACGGCGTCCGCGCCCTCCTCCTTGAGCATGCGGCCGCAGGCCTCGACGCCGTCGCTCTCGTCGGCGCCGTAGCTCAGGAACGGCATGTCCGCGACGACCACGGCGTCGTCGGTCGCGCGCACCACCGCGCCGGTCGCGCTCGCCACCTCGTCGACGGTCACGGGCAGGGTCGTCTCGTAGCCGAGCTTCGCGTTCCCGAGGCTGTCCCCCACGAGGATCAGGTCGACGCCGGCGTCGTCGACGACGCGAGCGGTCGGCGCGTCGTACGCGGTCAGCATCGTGATTGGCTCCTCGCCGGCCCGCCGCCTGACGCTACGCACAGAGGGCATACTCCGGAGTCGCGTCGCTCGCGGCTTAAACGTACGCGACTCGGACCGCGACAGCGCGGGAGTTAAGCCGACAGGTGTCCACGCTCCGGTCGTGCCGGAGCTACAGGAGGAGACCGACCCCGAGGGCGTCGACTACGGGTGGGTGATGCAGGCGACGTTCGTGCTCACGGTCGTTGTCGGCGCGCCCGTCGTCACCGCCCTGTCGACGTTCTACGCGCTGCCGACGTGGGAGGCGCGCGCGTCGTTCGCCGTCCGCGTCGGCGCCGTCGTCTGGATTCTCACCGCGTTCGCGGCGTACGCCTACGAGCGCCGCCGGCAGTCGTAGCTGTCCCCCCGCCGTCGCCCGCTACCGACAGTCGCTGTCGCCGCTCGCTCTCGGTCGCCGTCGCCGCTCGCTCCCGGTCGTCGTTCTCGTCACGCCCAGCGGAACGCCACGCCCGCGCGCTCGGCGGTGACGGCGTCGCTGTCCGAGTCGCCGACGAACAGCGCGCGCTCCGGCGGCACGCCGAGCTCCCCGAGCACCCACGTCAGCGCTCGCGGGTCGGGTTTCCGCGCCGGCACGGTGTCCCGGCCGGCGACCACGACCACCGACCCCAGGAGGCCGTGGCGGTCCAGCGCCGTCCGGCACGCCGCCTCGCAGTTCAGCGAGCAGACGGCCGCCGGCACGTCCAGGCCGCCGACCTCGTCCGCGCACGGCAGGCGCTCCGCGCGCGCCGCGCCGTCGCGCTCGTGGGCCGCGATGAGCTCGTGGACGGCGTCGCCGATGCCCGCCGCCTCCGCGGCGTCCAGCATCTCCCACGTGTCGTGCTCGTCGGGGTCGACGCCGACCTCGCGGAGCCGGTCGGCCACCTCGCGCTCGACGGTCGCCCAGTCGACGACGAGGCGCACGAGCGTCCCGTCGAGGTCGTAGACGACCGCGTCGTAGTCGTCGGTCACGCCCGACGCTACTGCTCCCCCGGAGTTAGGGACTTCGGTGGTCGCGACAGTCCCCGCCCCGGTCAGGACGCTTTTCCCGTCGGCCCGCGCAGACCACCCTATGTTCGCTCGCGTCCGCGACGACGTCGCCGCGATGCGGTCCCGGGACCCCGCCGCGACGTCCGACCTCGAGGTCCTGCTCTGCTACCCGGGCCTGCACGCGGTCTGGCTGCACGTCTTCCTCGCCGCGCCGCTGTACCGCGCGTGGCCGCTCGCCGGCCGCGTCGCCTCGAACCTGGCGCGGTGGCTCACCGGCGTCGAGATCCACCCCGGCGCCGACCTCGGCCGCCGCGTCACCATCGACCACGGCGCCGGCGTCGTGATCGGCGAGACGGCGAGAGTCGGCGACGACGTCCACATGTACCACGGCGTCACGCTCGGCGGCGACGACCCGCGGCCCGTGAAGCGCCACCCGACCGTCCGCGAGGGCGCGACGCTCGGCGCGAACGCGACGCTGCTCGGCGACATCGAGATCGGCGAGGGCGCGACGGTCGGCGCCGCGTCGGTCGTCACGCGGGACGTGCCGGCGGGCGCGACGGTCGCGGGCAACCCCGCGCAGCGCATCGAGGACGCCGAGTGACGACGCCGTCGGCGGTCGGCGCGGTCAGTCCAGGAGGCCGCGCGCGACGACCTCCTTCTGGATCTCGCTGGTGCCCTCGTAGATGGTCGTGATCTTCGAGTCGCGGTAGAACCGCTCGACGTCGAACTCCGTCGTGTAGCCGTAGCCGCCGTGGACCTGGACGGCCTCGCTGGTGACGTCGACGGCCGCCTCGCTCGCGAAGTACTTCGCCTTCGCGGCGGCCGCCCGGTGGTCCTCGCCGGCGTCGGCCTTCCGCGCCGCCTCGCGCGTGAGCAGGCGCGCCGCCTGCGTCTGCGTCTCCATGTCCGCGAGCTTGTGGCGGACCGTCTGGATCTCCGAGATGGGGCGGTCGAACTGCTCGCGGTCCTGCGCGTACTCGAGTGCGGCGTCGAGGCCGGCCTGCGCGAGCCCGACGGCCTGCGACGCGATGCCGATGCGACCCCCGGTGAGGATCTGCAGCGCCGCCGAGAGCCCCCTGCCCTCCTCCGTGAGGCGGTACTCGGCGGGAATGCGGCAGTCGTCGAAGAGGAGCGCTGTCGTGTCGCTGGCCCGCAGCCCGAGTTTGTCCTCTTTCTTCCCGACCTCGATGCCCGCCGCGTCCTTCGGCACGAGGAACTGCGTGATCTTGTCGTCGTCGCCGTCGACCTTCGCGAACACGATGGCGACGCCCGAGCGCTGGCCGTTCGTGATCCACTGCTTTTTCCCGTTCAGCACATACTCGTCGCCGTCCCGCACGGCCTCCGTCGTCATCTGGGCGGGGTTCGAGCCCGCGTCCGGTTCCGACAGCGCGAACGCGCCTACCGGCCGCCCGTCGGCCATCTCGGGCAGCCACTCCGACTTGAGGTCGTCGCTGCCGAACTCCGCGATGCAGGACGTCGCCAGGCAGTGCACGGACAGCGCGGTCGCGACCGACAGCGCCCCGTACGCCACCTCCTCGTTGACGAGACTGTACGTCACCGAGTCGACGTCCAGCCCGCCATACGCCTCGGGCACCGTCATCGCCGTCAGCTCCATCTCGGCGAGGCCGTCCCAGACGCCCTCGGGGAACGACTGCTCGCGGTCGGACTCGGCGGCCGTCGGCCGGATCTCCTCGACGGCGAACTCGCGGACGGCGTCCCGGATCTGGCGCTGCTCGGCGGAGAGGTCCATACCGCCTCTTGCGTCTCCCCTGAAAAAAGATGAGTGATTCCGGTCCGCCGGCCGCGCCGCTCGGTGCGGGTGCCGTCGTGGCGCTACGACTCGCGGACAGCGTGCGGCGCTACGACTCGCGGAGGTAGGCCGCCACTTCGGCGGGGTCGGCGCTGATGCCGCCGCCCTGCGCGAACGACGGCCGGCCGCCGCCGCCACCGCCGAACTCGTCGGTGACGTCGCCGACCACGTCGCCGGCGTCCGCCGCGCCGTCCGCCGCCGCGACGACGACGTACGTGCCGCCGTCGCCGCCCGCGACGGCGACCACGCCGCCTGCGTCGCCGACGGCCTCCTTGGCGGCCTCGCCGACGTCGTTCGCGTCGAAGCCGTCCAGGGTGCCGACGCGCCACGTCGCGCCGTCCTTCTCGAGGGCGTCGAGGCCCGCGACCCGGGACTCGAGGACCTCGCTCTTCAGGTCGGCGAGTTCGGCCTCCAGGTCGTCCCTGTCGGCCTGCAGCCTCCGGACCGCGTCGCCGACTTCGTCCTCGGGGACGCCGAGGGCGGCCGCCGCGTCGAGGGTCGCGCGCCGCACGTCCGCCTGCCGCTCGACGGCGGACGGCCCGACCGCGAACTCCACGCGCGTCAGGCCCTCGCCGGGGTTCGACCGCTCGAGGACGGAGACCGGCCCGATCTCGCGCGTGTTCCGGACGTGCGTCCCGCCGCAGGCCGCCACGTCCCAGTCCTCGACGGTGACGACGCGCACCTCGTCGGCGTCGCTCATCACGCCCTCCTCGGTCTTCGTGTTGAACGCCACGTCCTCGCGGCCGCGCGCCTCCTCGGCCGGGACGTGCTCCCAGGCGACCTCGTGGGAGTCCCAGACCGCGCGGTTCGTCAACCGCTCCAGCTCCGCGAGCACGCCGTCGTCGACGTCCGTGCTCGTCTCGAAGTCCACGCGAACCTTCTCCGCCGAGATGTCGAAGCCGCCGTACCCCAGGTCGTCGAGCACGCGCCGGCCCGCGCCGTACAGGACGTGACTGGCGGTGTGCGCGCGCATGCAGTACGTCCGGAACTCGGGGTCGACCTCCGCCTGGACCTCGTCGCCCTCGCCGAAGTCCGGCTCCTCGGCGAGGTAGTGCACGACGCCGTCCTCGTCTTCGGCGACGTGCTCGACGCTGACGCCGCCGACCGTGCCGCGGTCAGCGGGCTGGCCGCCGCCCTCCGGGTAGAAGTACGTCTCGTCCAGTCGCAGGCCGTCGCCGTCGACGGCCGTCACGGTCGCCGCGAACGACAGCGTGTACGGGTCCGCTGGTGCCAGCGAGTCTGCCATACGCGTCGGGAGTCGCCGCGGGTAGAAAAACGAACCGCCGCCCGCAGCCCCCGGCGCTACTCGTCGCTGAGTTCGACGTCGAGGAACTCCTCCAGCGCCGCGACGACGGAGCCGCCGACGTTCGCCTGGGTCGCGCGGCCCTGCTCGACCGCCAGCAGGTCCGCCTCGTCGACGCCGAGCTCCTCGGCGAGCTCCCCGCGCTGCAGACCGGCGGCCTGGCGGGCGCGGACGACGCGCTCGCCGTAGCCGTCGACCAGGTACGGCAGGCGGTCGCGCTCGTAGTCCGTGCCGTTCTCCTCCCAGTGCGAGGAGTCGCCGCCCGCCCGGTCGAACGCCCGCGCCTTGTTCTGCGCGGCGCGCTTCCGGCGCTGCTGGTCGGTGTCCGGCTCCGACTCCGGGTTCTCGTCGTGGCTGCTCGCGCACGAGGGACAGACCGTCAGCTCCGCCCCCGCGACGTTCGCCGACCGCAGCGAGTCCGACGTCGACCCGCAGAGCTCGCAGGTCTGGCCGCCGCCGCTGCCGCCAGCGCCGCCGGTCGAGTACTTCGGCATACCCTGTCGTATAGAGGCGGTGGCATTTCAATACCCCGCTTGCCGGCCGGATACGACTAAGTGCCCGGGGCGTCAGCGCACCCGTATGCCACCAGCGTTCGCCGACCGCGTCTACCTCGCGTCCCTGGACAGCGAGGACCTCGCGGCCGCGTTCGGGGACGGCTACGACGCCGCCGTCGAGCCGCCCGCGGTCTCGGACCTCCTGCGGAGTCTCGCGGACACGCACGCGTGGGCGACCCGCGAGACCGAGGTGGTCGCGGAGCTGTCCCGCGGCGACTACGTCTGCTTCCACCGCGACTTCGGGCTGCGGTCCGTCGGCCAGGTGTGGGCGACCACCGCCGACAGCGACGAGGTCGCGCGGTACACCGGCCTCGACGACCCGGCCGGCGAGTGGGCGGTCGTCACGCTCACGAACGTCCAGCCCGCACTCGACCACGTCTCCCTGCTGTCCCTGGGGATGGACGACGCGCGCCGCTCGGCCTCCCTCTACGGCCTCGACGACGACACCGCGCGGGCGCTCCGCGAGTCGTACACGACGCCAGCGCGCCTCGTCGAGGACGCCGTCGCCGACCCCCTCGCGTTCGACGTGCCGCCGGGCGGCACGCCGCCGGACCGCCGACCCGACCCGGTCGACGCGAGCGGCTTCGACGAAACCGCCGGGGCGCCGGTCTCGGGGACCGAGACGGTGCTCGGCGCGCACCTGGACGCCCTCGACGGCGTCCGCGCGACCGCGTGGCGCGTGCTCGCGCTCGCGGCGTTCCTGCTCGCGGCGACACTCGCGGTCGTCGCGCGCTACCGGCCGCCGACCGGGCCGCGGCTCACCCTGACCGCGCCCGTCTCGGCGGGCGTCGCGGCCGTCGCACTCGGGGGCGCGGTCGCCACCGGCGTCGCCGTCCACGCGGCCGTCGCGCCGCGTCCGGGCCTGGGGGCGTTCACGCGCGAGCAGGCCGCCGCCGTCCGGCGCGCCGGCGCCACCGAGTCGCCGGGCGAGGCCGCGACGCACGTCGCCGGCCGGCTGGAGGCGTTCTGCCGGCACCTCGACGCGCGGACGCGCCGGCTCGGCCTCGCCGTCGCCGCCGCGACCGTCGCCGTCCTCGTGGGCTGCGTGTACGTCGCGTACGGCCTCGGCGTACAGGTGTCGCCGTCCGTCGAACCGCTGTCCGCGCCCGCGCTCGTCGGCTTCCCCCTGGTGGTCGTCGCCGCCTCGCTGGCCGTCGTCCGGCGCCACCTCGCCGGAGCGCTCCCGGGGAGGCCACGGTCTGCACGCGCGGACGCGCCCTCGAGGCGGAGCGCGTCGACCGCCGGGCTCGGCGCACGCCTCGACGCCCTACGCGCGCGACTCGGGGCGCTGGCGGCGCGACTCCGGTGACTCCGTCCCACTCGCAGCCGGCGCGTGAGGCCTTCCCAGCGCCTTGGAAACAGGGGGGTTCATTTACCCCGGGAGCGCATACGAGTAGGTGATGACCGCCAGTGAGGAGTTCACCTTCGTCTGCCCGGCCTGCGGGGAGTCGATGGAGGTCAACCCCGCGATGCGGGACGCGCTCGTGGAGAACGGGTGCGTCGTCTGCGGGTCCAGGGTCACGCAGGCCGCGTTCTCCCCGTCCAGCCAGTCGCCCAGCCAGTGACGCGCCGGGAGCCGCCTCACTGGCGGGGAACCCCGCCGCTGCGCCGTCTGTCCGTCGTCCGGGCCCAGATGGGCAAGTATAAAGATATCCCCGAACAAGGGCGGCATATCGATGGCCCTGGAGAAGCAGACCGAGATGTCGCAGTCCGACACGGACGCGCTCCTCGGCCGCCACGAGACCGGCGTGCTCTCGCTCGCGCGCGACGACGACCCGTACGCGATCCCGATCTCCTACGGCTACGACGCCGACGACCGCACGTTCTACCTCCGCCTGGTCTCCACGCCCGACAGCGAGAAGCGGGCGTTCCTCGCCTCGAACCCGGACGCCCGCCTCGTCGTCTACGAGGAGGCCGAACCGACGTACCGCAGCGTCGTCGTCCAGGGGTCGCTCGTCGAGATCCCCCGCGACGAGATGACCGTCGAGCACGTCGAACAGTACGGCGACGCCAAGCGCCCGCTGTTCGAGATCTGGGGGGAGTCCAAGCGCGACCTCGACATCAAGCTGTACGAGCTCCGCGCGGACTCCATCAGCGGCCGGTACATCGAACTCGACGAGCGGCGCCACGCCTGACCGGCGAGCACACCCTCCTCCGGGGCCGACAGACCCTGCCTCGGCGACCCGTTCGCGCCGACCCGCAGGCTCAAGTGCGACGGCGGTGAACTGCCGACGATGACCGGCGGGATTCGCGTGACGGTGGCGTTCCCCGAGCCACCGGGCTGTCCGATCGCCGACCTCTCGGCGCGCGCGAGTACCACCATCAGCGACGTCGCGACGAGCGTCGCCGTCGACGGCACGGCCGTCACCGAGTTCCTCGTCGACGCCGACGCCGTCCCCGACGACTACGGCGACCCCGTGTTCGCGTACGCCGACCGCCACCTCCACCGGGTCACCCACGACGCCGACACCGACTGCCCGTGCGTCTGCCTCGGCGAGTTCGACACGCCCATCGACCGCTACTTCGCCGACGCGGGCGCGCTCGAACTCGTCTTCCACGCCGGCGACTTCGAGCGCCTGCAGGCCGTCGTCGCGGCGCTCCGCGACCGCTTCCCGGACGTCGACATCCGGCGGATGGTGCGCGCGCCGACCGGCGGCGCGCCCCGCGACAGCGTCTTCGTCGACCGCGGCCGGCTGACCGACCGCCAGCTTGAGGCCGTCCGCACCGCCTACGACATGGGGTACTTCGAGCAGCCGCGCGGCGCGAACGCCGGCGACGTCGCCGCCGAGCTCGGCGTCGCCGCGTCGACGTTCACCGAACACCTCGCCGCCGCCCAGCGGAAACTCCTCGCGGACGTCCTCGAGGAGGACGGCTGACCGCTCCGGCGGCCCGGCTCGCCGCCGATACGCGACCCCACTTGAACCCCCCTCGATACCGGGGTCGCACGCATAGCCCCCCGGGGTTCGTCCCACGAGACATGAGCCAGAGTCACCCCCGGGGCGCGCTACGCGCCGGCCGCACGGACGACGGACCCGCCACCCTCACCGACAGCGACGACGTGCAGCGCGTCCTCGACGCCGTCGACGACGCCGACTGCCGCGCCATCCTCGAAGCGACCCGCGACGACGCCCTGACCGTCAACGAGGTCGCGGACGCCTGCGACCTCGCGCAGTCGACCGCCTACCGCAAGGTCGACATCCTCGACGACGCCGGCCTCCTCGAGGAGTCCCTGCGCATCCGCCAGTCCGGCAAGCACGTCGCCGAGTACGCCTGCGGCGTCGACGACGTCACCCTCACCGTGGACGGCGACGGCGTCCGCGTCACCGTCGAGCACGCCGAACCCGACGCGAGCGCGTCGTTCGGCGGCGCCTTCGGCGCCCCCGCCAGCGCGGACGACTGACGACTCGCTTCTCTGCCCGTAACTCGTCGCCGACCCCTCGCTGCTGAGGGCGGCAGCACGGCTGTGGGTTGTTCTCCACGGACGGACGGCAGCACCGCTGTGGCGTGTCGCGTCGGAAGGATTGTGCGTGGGTGATGTCCCTTGGAGGGGAATCACCGTGCATCGCATCGGCTTCGGCGGCGAGGCCGCCTCGGCGTTCGGCGGCGCAGAGCGCCGCCCGAGCGATGCGTGGGACCGGATTTGAACCGGCGAACCTCTACAGGACAGCGCCCTCAACGCTGCGCCTTTGGCCTAGCTTGGCTACCCACGCTCGCTACGTGCGTTTGCACTCCCTCGTACCCGCCCGCCAATTAAAACCCCTACGATTTGGCCGTCCGCCAGCGGGACGACGACACGGAAACCGCTATGGGGCGCGCGTTCGAACCGTCGACCATGGCTGACGGGTTCGCGCGCCGGAACGTCGCGCCGCTGACTGCCGTGCTCTCGATCGTCTCCGTCGGGCTCGTCGTCGCCGCCGTCCGCGGGTTCGTGCCCGCGTCCGCGCTGCCGCACGCGCCCGACGCCGTCCTGGCCGCGATTCCCACCGCGAACGCGGTCATCAGTCTCGCCGCCATCGGCACCATCCTCGCTGGCGTGCGCGCCATCCGGCGCGGCGACGTCCGCAAGCACAGGGCCGCGATGGGGGCGTCGACGCTGCTGTTCGCGTCGTTCCTCGCGCTGTACCTCTACCGGCTCGTCGTCGAGGGCACGACGCACTTCGCCGGCCCGGACGCCGTCTACACGTTCGTCTACCTCCCGGTGCTCGTCGTGCACATGGGCCTGGCCGTCGTCTGCATCCCGCTCGTGTACTACGCGCTCCTCCTGGCCGGCACGCGCGACGTCAGCGAGATTCCGCGCACGAACCACGCGACCGTCGGCCGCGTCGCGGCGTCGCTGTGGGTGGTGTCGTTCGCGCTCGGCGTCGTCGTCTACCTCCTCCTGTACGTCGTCTACTGACCGCGCGGCCGGCTACTGGGCCCACTCGGGCGGCTCGGGGTCGCTCGGCGGACTCGACCAGACCGCCTCGTACGTCCGCCGCCCGGCGTCCGTGTTCGCGTCCGGGTTCCGGCGGACCGAGAGCGACAGGACGCGGCCCTCGCCGGTCACCTCGACGGAGCCCGCGAACACCGACCGGCCGTCCGCGGCAAGCGAGCGGTCGTCCGCGACGAGCGTCGTCACCGTCCGCCCGTCCCGCCGCTCGACGTCGGCGACGCGGAACGTCCCCGCGCTGAGCACGCTCCCGAGGAACCGCGACCTCGCGACGTGCAGGCCCACGAGGTCGGCGTGCTCGCCGCGTCGCTCGACGGTCGTCGTCGCGTTGCCGTCGACGACGCGACGCTCGACGACGGCCGTCTCGTTGGCGTACCCGAACACGCGCTCGCGCCGGGTCGACTCCGAGAGCACGCCCACCAGGCGGTTCGAGCGGTGGTAGACGCGCGTCCCGTTCGGCGTCGACCACGCCGCCCCGGACAGCGCCACGGTGCGCGTCTGGTTTCCGGCGCGGACGGTCGCCGTCGAGTTCGTCACGACGCGCGCGCCGCGCTCGCGGACGGACGCCGCGTGCTCGCGCACGAGCAGCCCGGGGTCGGTGAGCTCGCCGTCGGTCACGCCGGGCGGCGGTGACGGCTCGCTGGTCGTGGGCGCGTCGTCGGGACTGGGGGCCGGCGTCGGGTCGGGTGCGACGCCGCTACACCCGGCGACGAGCAGGAGGGCGACCGCGGCGACTGCGGAGAGGGCGCGCATACTCGCTGCTGGGGCGGTCTCGAACTAAAGCGTGGCTGCGCAATTCGTCCGCGAGAGGCTCGTCCGGTCAGTCGTGGACGGGCGGCTCGTCCGGTCAGTCGTGGACGGGCGGCTCGTCCGGTCAGTCGTGGGCGGGCGCGTCCACGGCCGGGTGGTCGATGTCGCGGTCGCGGGCCTCCCCGGGGACGTCGTAGGGGTACTCGCCCGTGACACAGCCCGCACAGAGGTCGGCCTCGCTCTTGCCGACAGCGGCCGTGATGGCGGACAGCGAGAGGTACGAGAGGCTGTCCGCGCCGATCTCGTCGGCGATCTCCTCGGGCGTCCGGTCCGCGGCGATGAGCTCCTCGCGGGTCGCCATGTCGATGCCCATGTAGCAGGGCGCCTCGATGGGCGGCGCGCCGATTCGGACGTGGACCGCCTCCGCGCCCGCCTCGCGCACGAGGTCCACGAGCTGGCTGCTCGTCGTGCCGCGGACGATGGAGTCGTCGATGACGGTGACGGTCTTCCCCTCGACGGTCGACCTGATGGGGTTGAGCTTCAGGCGGACGGCCTGCTCGCGGGCCTCCTGTGTCGGCATGATGAACGTCCGGCCGACGTAGCGGTTCTTCATCAGGCCCTCCGCGAACTCGACGCTGGCGCCCTCGTCCTGGGCGGCCTCGGCGTACCCGGACGCGAACGCGCGCCCGGAGTCCGGCACGGGCATCACGACGTCGGAGTCGACGCCGGCTTCGGCCCAGAGCTGGCGGCCGAGCTCGCGGCGGACCTCGTAGACGAGCTCGTCGTCGATGACGGAGTCCGGGCGCGCGAAGTAGACGTACTCGAAAAAGCAGTGGGCGGTGTTGTCGGCCGCGACGAGCTGGTGGGAGTCGAACCCGGAGCCGTCCTCGTGGAGGACGACGAGCTCGCCGGGGCGGACGTCACGGACGAGCTCGCCGCCGAGCGTGTCGATGGCCGCGGACTCGCTGGCGAGCACGTAGCCGTCCTCGAGTTCGCCGACGACGAGCGGTCGGTTGCCGAGCGGGTCGCGCAGCCCGAGCACGGTGTCGTCGTGCATGATGGTCAGCGAGTACGACCCGTGGATGCGGCTCATCGTGGTCTCGACGGCGGAGACGATGTCGTCGTCGAGGAGGTTGCGCGCGAGGTCGTGGGCGATGACCTCGGTGTCGCCGTCGCTGGTGAACGCGTGGCCGCTCGCGGCGAGGTCGTCGCGGAGGTCGTCGGCGTTCACGAGGTTGCCGTTGTGGCTGAGGCCCAGCGCGCCGCCCTTGAAGGAGACGGAGAACGGCTGCGCGCAGGACTTGTCGACGCTGCCGGCGGTCGGGTAGCGGACGTGGCCGATGGCGGCGCTGCCGACGAGGTCCTCGATGTCCGCCTCCTCGAAGGCGTCGCCGACGAGCCCCATGCCGACGTGCTGGTGCTGCTGGAAGCCGTCGTGGGTGACGATGCCGGCGGACTCCTGGCCGCGGTGCTGGAGGGCGTACAGCGCGTAGTACGTCGGGAAGGCGGCGTCGCGGTCTTCGAGGGAGACGCCGACGACGCCGCACTTCTCGGTCGGGTGGTCGAACTCGGGGCCGCTGTCGCGCCCGCGTGTCATGGCCGGCCGTACCCGCCACGCCACGGTAAAACTTCCGCAAGCGTGTCGAACTCGGCGCCGACGAGCACATATGTATACACGAACGTGTAATACGTGCTGCGCGGTAGGGTACCCGGGGCGTCACTCAGAGCGGGTCGCGGGCCGCGTCGCAGTCACACCCGGCCGCGTCGCAGTCACACCCGGAATCGTCCGACGTGCGTCTCGGTGACTGACGGTCCCGACGCGAGCGGACGCGGAGCACGCACGTGGCCGCACGGCTCTGCGGCGAGAGAGAACGGAGAGGAGGGACCGGTCAGTTGTCGCCGGCCTTGTCCTGCCAGCTGTAGTCGCGGCGCTTCGCGGACTTGCCGAAGCCGCAGCTCGAGCAGACCTTCTTCTTCGTGTGGTAGGACTTCTCGCCGCAGCGGCGGCACTTCGTGTGCGTCGTGATGTTCTTCTTCCCCTGGCTCGGGGTCCCAGCTCCCGTCATGGTTTGATGGTGACGACGTTGTCGCCACGGATAATCGTTGTGTCTTCGCCCTCAAGCACGACGTTCATGTGCTGGTCGTAGCCCGTCAGGACGCCCGTGAACTCCTCGCCGCCCTTGAGTGTGACCGTGACGGTCTCCTCCAGGGACTCCTCGAGCACGTCGAGTGGTCGGCCGCTCATACGCCAACGACCGCCCGTCGCGTGTATAAGCGTACCGGACCGCGCCGGCAGACGCCGGCGTCGCCGCCGCGCGCCGCGGACCGCTCAGACGTCCACGGCGAACGACTCCCGTCGGGCCTCCCGCACCGCGAACGCCGCCAGCAGGTCCGCAGCGGCCTCCATGTCCGCGGTGTCGACGACCTCCGCGGGCGTGTGCATGTAGCGGTTCGGGATGCCGAGCGCGACCGTCGGGATGCCCGACCGCTCCGTGAACACGGTGTCCGCGTCCGTCCCGGTCGTCACGGACATCGCCTCCACCTGGACGTCGATGCCCTCCGCGTCCCCGGCCTCGCGGACCGCACGCGCCACCTCGGCGTGGCTCGACCCGCCGCGGGTGACCGTCGGCCCCTCGCCGAGCGCGACTTCGCTGGCGTGACTGCCAGGGTACGTGGGGTTGTCCGCGGCGTGGGTCACGTCCACGACGACGGCGACGTCGGGATCGAGGTCGAACGCGACCATGCTCGCGCCCCGCGTCCCGAGCTCCTCCTGGACGGTGTTCACCGCGTACACCGTGCCGTCGGCGCCGCGCTCGGCGGCCCGGCGGAGCGCCTCCGCGGCGACCCACGACCCCGCGCGGTTGTCGAGGCCGCGGCCCGCGATCCGCGTGCCCGCGAGGTCGTGGACGCCCGCCGCGAGCGTCGCCGGGTCGCCGACCTCGACGAGTTCCCGGGCGTGCTCGCCGTCCTCGGCGCCGACGTCGACGTGCTGCTCGGTGACGTCCGCGGACTCGTCGCCGTCGCCGCGGTCGCGGAGGTGGACCGCCGTCTGGCCGACGACGCCGTTCACGGGCCCGTCCGCGGACAGCACCGTGACCTGCGTGCCCTCCGTCACCGTCGCGTCGACGCCGCCGAGCGGTCGCACGCGCAGGAAGCCGTCGTCCGCGATCGCGGACACCACGAACCCGAGTTCGTCCGCGTGGCCCGTGAACGCCATCTCGGCGCCGTCGCCGCCCTCGTAGACCGCGACCGCGTTGCCGTACGCGTCGGTGCGCACGTCGTCCGCGAACTCCGAGACGTACTCGACCCACACGCGCTGGCCCGCCGTCTCGTAGCCCGACGGGCTCGGCGTCTCCAGCAACCGCCGCAGGAACGCGTCTCGCCGTTCGTCCATGGTCGCCATCTGCGGGCACGCGACAAGAACCCACCGGGACGGCCCGGGACGCCTCGAGCCGGCCTGCACCGGCCCCTCGGCCCGGCCGGCACCGCACCCTCGAGCCGGCCCGCACCGCCCACTCGGCCCGGCCCGCACCGACCGCCGCCCAAACGGCTATCTGTCCCGCCGTCGAACTGACGGACATGGGGATCATCGAGTTCCACTTCCACGACCCCGAGTTCGACTTCTCGCCCTCCATGACGACCGGCGGCGACGCGGCCGAGGAGACCGCCGAGGCGGACGCGGCGGGCGACGAGCTACCCGGCGACTGGGAGACCGACGACCGGGCCGGCGGCAGCGCGGGCCTCGGCGCGCTCGTCGCGCTCGCGGTCCTGGTCGCGCTCGCGGTCCTCGCCGGTCTGAAGCGGCGGTCGGGCGGCGGCGAGGAATCGGACGACGAGGAGGCCATCGAGGTCGACGCCTGACAGGCAGAAGGGCTTTGGCCGTCCGCCGCCGACGACCAGTATGACGCTTTTCGACAGCGCCCGGGCGGTCGCGGGCGCCAGCGGCGACGGCGCCATCGACTGGGACGCCGTCCTCGACGCCGCGAAGGCGGCGACGAAGCCGGGCGACGTCGCCCTCACCGACGAGGAGGCGGAGGCGTACGCGGCGGACGTCAGGGACGCGCGACGGCGCCTCCGCGAGGTCTCCGGGCTCGCGTTCGACGTCCCGGACACCATCGAGATCCAGAACCGCCACCACTGGCTGGACGCCAACGTCGCGACGTTCCGCCGCGCGTTCGAGCCGCTGAACGAGCGCGCGGACGTCCTCCCGGGCGTCGCGCGGTCGCTGAACACCGCGACCACGGCGGGCGCGCTCGCGTTCGTCTCCCGGCACGTCCTCGGCCAGTACGACCCCCTGCTGCTCGCGGAGTCCCCCGAGGACGACCACGGCCTCTACTTCGTCCACCCGAACATCGTCCGCGTCGCGGCCGACCTCGACGCGCCGTTCGAGCGGTTCAGGCGCTGGATCGCCTTCCACGAGGTCACCCACGCCGCCGAGTTCGGCGCGGCGCCGTGGCTATCGGGCTACCTCGAGGACCGCCTGGCCGAGAGCGTCGACGCGCTCGGCGCGGGCGAGCTCCGCCGGGACGCCTTCCGCGAGCTGAACGTCGCGATGACCGCCGTCGAGGGGTACGCGGAGCTGCTGATGGACGAGGCCTTCGACGACGAGTACGACGACCTCCGGCGGAAGCTCGACGCGCGCCGGAAGGGCGGCAGCCCCCTGACGAAGCTGCTGAAGCGCGCGCTGGGCTTCCAGCTGAAGCGCGAGCAGTACGAGCGCGGCCGGGAGTTCTTCGACGCCGTCGCCGCGGACCGCGGCATCGAGGGCGCCGCCCGCGTCTGGGACGCCCCCGAGTACCTCCCGACCGACGAGGAGCTCGACGCGCCGGCGGTGTGGCTGGCCCGCGTCGAGGCGGTCTGACGGGGCCGCGTCGAGGCGGTCTGACGGGCGCGCGAGACTCCGGGCTGCGAAGAGGCTTCACAGGCCCGCGAGGCCCCGGGCCGCGAACAGGCTTATACTGTCCCCGCGCGTACGTCCGAATGCGATGAGTCGACTCAAGCGAGCGCTCAGTCGGGCGAAGTGGGCGGCAATCGGCGCAGCCGTCGGCGGCGCGGTCGGCGGTCTCGTCAGCCGGAACGCCGCGAGCACGGCCGCCGGGGTCGGCGCGCTCGCCGGCGCCGTGCTCGGCGAGAAACGCGTCGACGTCGGCGACGTCGTCGGCGACGTCAAACAGAAGAAACCGAGCCGGTCGAAGAACTGACGGCGCCGGTCGAAGCACTGGCGGCGCCGGTCGAAGCACTGGCGGCTCGGCTGCACCCGGCGGTCCGACGGGAGCCGTCGTTTTCCGGGCCCTGACGGCCGACAGCGGCGGAACCGTCCCGCGACTATAAGTGTCGAGCGACCGAACTCGACGGTGGGGTGTGCCGATGCCAGAAACGTGTGGCGTCTGCGGTGACGCCGTCGCGGTGCGCGACGCTGTCCACGCCACGATCAACACCAAGTCCGACGCCGGCGTCGTGGACTACTACGTCTGCCGGTCCTGCTACGAGGAGCGCCTCGCGGTCCTGTTCGACGCGTAGCGTGCTGCTCGACGCGTACCGGACTGTCGACGCGTAGCGTGCTCCTCGACGCGAATGTGGGCCGTCGACTGCACACCAGTGGGTTCCGGAGCCGCGGCGTCAGTGGAACCCGCGGCCGACGTCGTCCTCGTCGATGAGGTCGTCGAGTTCCGCGTCGAGGAGCTCCTCGGCGTCCGCGAACTCGTCGGCGAGGTCGTCCATCGCCGCCGGCCGGCCGTGGGGGTCGTAGTCCATCGGCCCGAACGCCGGGCTCTCTAAGGCGTCCATCACGTCGTCGAAGAAGTCGCCGGGCGTCGTCGGCGCGTCCGCGTGCGCCTGCACCACCTGCTCCAGCCGGCTGGCCTTCTGTTCGGCCTCGTCCTCGTCCTCGACCGGCCGCTGGACCGCGAATCGGCCCGCGTCCCCGTCCGGGAGGTAGTCCGCCAGGCCGTCGTCGACCTTCCGCGCGACGCGCGCGCCGACGCCGCGCACCTCGAAGGGGTTCTTCGCGTACGTCTTCAGGTGGTAGACGCCCTGCGAGGGGTGGCCGAGGTAGAAGTCCTCCCCGACGCCGGCCGCGCGGTCGCCGGCCACCGCCCGCCAGTCGTCCGGGTCGGCGCTCGACTCCACCACGTCGGAGACGATGTCCTCCCAGTCCCGTACTCGCATCACCGCCCCCTAACACCCTCGCGGACGTAAACCCTCGCTTCGCGGTCGGGCCCCCGGGCGCGGCGCTCGCCGTGACGTGGGCTCGCTGCGCTCGCCCACGCTGCTCGCGGCTCCCGCCGGTCGGCGCTCGCCGTGACGTGGGCTCGCTGCGCTCGCCCACGCTCATAACGTGCGTTTTATAACCGCGACGGCAGTAGCAGGACCCACGACTATGCCGAGCTCCAACGGACCCCTCAACGGCACTCGCGAGAAGCTCTCGAACGACCCACGGGACCGAGGCACCTCGCCGCCCCAGCGCGCCATCGCGGAGTTCGACGAGGGCCAGAAGGTCCACCTGAAGACCGACCCGAGCACGCAGAAGGGGCGCTTCCACCCGCGCTTCGACGGGCTCACCGGCGAGGTCGTCGGCAAGCAGGGCTCCGCGTTCCAGGTCGAGATCAACGACAACGGCAAGCAGAAGACGGTCCTCGCGGCCGCAGCCCACCTCCGCGCACAGCAGGACTAACATGACCATCTTCAAGGAGGTCCTCGACGAGGAGTTCCTCACCACCGCCGAGGCGAAGGAACTGCTCTCCGAGGTCGAAGCGGAGCGCGCGGCCGACGAGGACCGCGAACTCCGCTTCGAGCTCGCGCGGGCCATCGAGCACGTCGACCGGTTCGCGGTGCTCGGCGCAGCGGACTCCCGGGAGCTCGTCGCGGAGCTGCGCGACCTCGAGGTCGTCGAGGACGAGGCGGTCGCGTACAAGATCGCCGACCTGCTCCCCCGGACGCGCACGGAGCTGCGCGCGGTGTTCGCCCAGGAGCGGTACGCGCTCTCCGGCGACGAACTCGACGAGATCCTGAACGTCGTCGCGAAGTACGCCTGACGACTCGCGACCGCTCGGTTCTGCTGCCAGTTGCCGACCGTTTAAGTGTCGCCTGGGCGTACGGCGTCGTATGAGTGATACGTCTCCGGCGGACGACGAAGAGTACGCCGTCGTCCTGGACTTCCTCGCGCACGGCCGCTCGGACGGCCGCGGCTACGGCGACGGTCCGCTGGCGTACGCCGTCTCTACCGACCGGTTCACGCTCTACGAGCTGAGCCTCGCGCCGGACGCGGACATCTCGATTCTCGACCGCGTGCGCATCCGGCCGGACTTCGAGGCGGGCATCGACCGCGGCCGCGAGGTCGGCTACGACGACCTCTCGGACGGCGCGCGCTCGGAGCTCGACTACGTCATCGAGGACGTCGTCGACGACGAGGAACAGCGGTTCGTCGACTTCTACAACGACGCGCAGCCGATCTCCCTGCGCCTCCACCAGCTGAACCTCCTGCCGGGCATCGGCGACAAGCTCCGGGACAACATCCTCGACGAGCGCAAGCGCGGCCCCTTCGAGAGCTTCGCGGACATCGAGGACCGCGTCGACGGCCTGCACAACCCGCGGGAGGTCGTCGTCGAGCGCATCCTCGAGGAGATCCGCGAGGACGACCTGAAGTACCAGAACTTCGTGCGGTCCTGACAGCAGTGCGGCGCCGAAGTTACGCCGCGGCGAGGCGAACTGGCGGCGCCTGCGGGACAGAAGGGAGCCTTTAGGGCGCGCCGGCGGTTACCCCCGCCAATGACTGACTTCCGGGACCCGGACGCGCTCATCCGGCGCGCGGGACGGCCCGACCCGGACCGCGACCAGCACTTCCTCGTGGACGACCGCGTGCTCGACCGGATTCCGACGTACGCGGAGGGGTTCGACCGCTCGCACGTCCTGGAGGTCGGCGCGGGGACGGGCGCGCTCACCGACCGGTTGCTCGACGTCGCCGACCGCGTGACGGCGGTCGAGCGGGACGGCGACTACGCGGCGTTCATCCGCGAGGAGTTCGCGGACGAGGTCGCGGCCGGCCGCCTGACCGTCGTCGAGGGGGACGCCCTCGACGTCGAGTTCCCGGCGTACACGTGCTGCGTGTCGAACCTGCCGTACGGCGTCTCCAGCGAGGTGACGTTCCGGCTGCTCCCCGAGCGGAAGCCGGCGGTGTTGATGTACCAACTCGAGTTCGCCGAGCGGATGGCCGCCGAACCGGGGACCAGCGAGTACGGCCGGCTGTCGGTCGCCGCCCAGCACTACGCGGACGTGGAGCTCGTCGAGACGGTGCCGCGCGAGGCCTTCGAGCCCCAGCCGCGCGTGGAGAGCGCGGTGGTGCGGCTGACGCCCCGGGAGCCCGACTACGTCGTCGAGGACGAGGCGTTCTTCCTGGACTTCGTGAAGGCGCTGTTCACGCAGCGCCGGAAGACCGTGCGGAACGCCATCCGGAACACGGCGCACATCTCGGGGCTCGCGGACGCGGACGCGGTCGTCGACGCGGTCGACGAGGACGTCCTCGGGCGGCGACCGGGCGACCTCGACCCGGCGACGTTCGCGGCGCTGGCGAACGTGGCGCTCGGCGTCCAGCGGGGGGTCGGGTCGTGACGGCGCCCGAGTTCGTGGACCTCGCGGTCGACCTCTCGTACGCGGAGCGTCTCGCGGCGTCCGCGGCCGCGGTGCTCGTGCTCGCGGGCGCGCTGCTGGCGTCGCGGCGGGAGAGCGCGAAGCGGGAGTCGCGGCTGTCCAGCATCCTGGCGTCGGTCGGGTCGCTGACCGCGTTGCTCGCGACGACGGCCGTCGTCATCGTGGTGTGGGACGCGGAGGCGCTGGCGTGGGAGACGCTCGCCGGCTACCAGGTGCAGGCGGCGATGTTCGTGCGCGCGTTCCTCACCGTCGTCTTCCTGGTGGCGGTGTACGTCGGCACGGGCGTCGTGCACCGCGCGGTCGACCGGTTCGTGAAGCGCACGGAGGGCGTCTCCGAGCACCAGGCCGAGATCACGTACCGCATCGTCCAGATCTCGGTGTACGTCCTCGCCGCCCTGGTCATCCTGGGGTTCTGGAGCGTCGACCTCTCCGGGCTGCTCATCGGCGCGGGGTTCGCCGGCATCGTCCTCGGCATGGCCGCCCGGCAGACGCTCGGGGCGGTGTTCGCGGGCCTGGTGTTGATGTTCTCGCGGCCGTTCGAGATCGGCGACTGGGTGGAGGTCGGCGACAAGGACGGCATCGTCACCGACATCACCATCGTGAACACGCGCCTGCAGACGTTCGACGGCGAGTACGTGATGCTGCCGAACGACTACGTCGGGTCGAACGAGGTGGTGAACCGGTCGCGGAAGGGCCGGCTGCGCATCCACGTCGAGGTGGGCGTCGACTACACGGCCGACGTCGAGCGCGCGATGGAGGTCGCGAAGGACGCGATGGGGGACGTCGACGACATCCTGACGGTGCCGCGGCCGCAGGTCGTGGTGACCTCTTTCGACGACTCCGCGGTCACCCTGGACCTGCGGTTCTGGATCGACAAGCCGAGCGCGCGGCGCCGCTGGCGGGCCCAGACCGCGGTCATCACGGCGGTCAAGCGGGCCTTCGAGGAGGCGGGGATCAAGATCCCGTTCCCGCAGCGCGAGCTCTCGGGGCGCGCGGAGACGGACGGCTTCCGCGTGCGCGAACAGCCCCCCGAGGGAGGCGTCTCCGCGGAGGACGGCGACGAGCCGGAGTCGGCGGTGCGCCGGGTCGACGACGATGGGTGACCTCGCCGAGCGCCGCGGCGCGGAGACGACCGTCTACCAGCCGGCGGAGGACTCGCTGCTGCTGGCGGAGGCCGCGGTGGCGGAACTGGACGGCGGCGAGCGCGTGCTGGAGGTCGGCACCGGGTCGGGGTACGTGGCGGCGACCGTCGCCGACGAGACCGGCGCCGACGTGGTGGGCTCGGACGTGAACCCGTACGCGTGCCTGCAGGCGCGCGACCGCGGCGTGCCCGTGGTCAGGGCGGACCTCGTGTCGCCGTTCCGGGACGGCGCCTTCGACGTGGTGGTGTTCAACCCGCCGTACCTGCCGCGGGACGAGGACGCGGCCCGGGACGACTGGATGGAGGTCGCGCTGTCGGGCGGCGAGTCCGGCCGCGCGGTGGTGGAGCCGTTCCTCGACGCGGTGGGGCGCGTGCTCGCGCCGGACGGCTACGTCCTCCTGCTGGTGAGCACGCTGACGGGCGTCGACGAGGTGGTCGAGTACGCGGCCGAGCGCGGGTTCTCCGCGGCGGCGGTCCGGGAGGCGTCGTACTCCTTCGAGACGCTGACCGTCCTCAAACTGCTGAATAACCGGTAAGCATATTCATCAACGGAAAATATTAAACGGGGGAATGTCGTAGCGGGCGGGTATGGAGCGAATCGCCACGACACCCGGCCTCTACCCGCTTCCCGACGACGCCAAGGACGCGCTGTCGGACCTCAAGGGCCACCAGAAGCACGACCTCGTCAGCGGCGACGAGGGCCCCGAGATCGAGGGCGTCTACGACGACGTCCGCGAGCGCCTCGTCGCCGTCCAGCGGGACGCCGGCCTCGACCGCGTCGTCGAGGGCCAGGCTCGCTGGGACGACATGCTCGCCCACCCCCTGACCGTCCACGAGAACGTCGAGACGGGCGGCATCGTCCGCTACTACGACAACAACAACTTCTACCGCGACCCCGTCGTGGAGGGCGACCTCACGTTCTCCGGGGACCTCGCCGCCGACCTCGAGGCGGCCGCCGACCTCACCGACGACCTCCAGGCGGTGGTGCCGGGGCCGTACTCGCTGGCCGACCTCGCGACCGACGACCACTACGGCGACGACGCCGAGTTCCTCGCCGCCGTCGCGGAGTTCCTCGCCGACGAGGTCGCGGCGTTCCCGGACGTCGAGACCGTCTTCCTGCTCGAACCCTCCCTCGTCACGAACCCGCCCGGTGACGGCGAGGACGAACGCGCAAGCGAGGCCGTCGACGCCGTCGCGGCCGCGGTCGACGACGCCGACGTCGTCGCGCACACCTACTGGGGCGCGCTCGACGAGAAGGTCCACGCCCACCTCCTCGACGCCGACGTCGACGCGGTCGGCTACGACCTCGTCACCGACCACGAGGCCAACGTCCACAACGTCGCCGAGTACGGCACCAAGGACTCCGTCGCGCTCGGCGTCGTGGACGGCCAGAACACGCTCGTCGAGTCCCCGGACACCGTCCGCGAGCGCGTCGACTGGTTCCGGGACGCGGTGCCGGACGCCGTCGACTTCGAGACGGCGTACCTCACCGCGAACACGGGCCTGTTCTACCTGCCCGTGAACCGCTTCGAGGAGAAACTGGCGGCGCTGGGCGCCGCGACTGCCGCCGACGAGGCCGAGGAGGTGACGGCATGAGCAACCGCGACCAGTTCCGGCCGGCCGGCCACGACAACGACCACTTCCTGCTGACAACCGTGGTCGGCTCCTACCCGAAGCCGAAGTGGCTCGACCGCGCCAGGGACCTCCGCGAGGACGACGACGCGGACTTCGGCGACGACGAGTGGCAGGAGGCCACGGACGACGCGGCGCGACTCGTCACGGACGAACACGAGCGCGCCGGCCTCGACGTCGTCGTCGACGGCGAGATGCGGCGCAACGAGATGGTGGAGTTCTTCGCGCACCGCATCGGCGGCTACGAGTTCAACGGCCCCGTGAAGGTCTGGGGGCACAACTACTTCGACAAGCCCAGCGTCGTCAGCGACGTCGAGTACGCCGACTCCTGGCTCGTCGACGAGTACGAGTTCACCGCCAGCGTCGCCGACCGCCCCGTCAAGGTCCCCATCACGGGCCCGTACACGCTCGCGAACTGGAGCTTCAACGAGGCCTACGAGGACGACGAGGCGCTCGCGTACGACCTCGCGGACCTCGTCAACGAGGAGGTCGAGAAGCTCGTCGACGCCGGCGCGCGCTACGTCCAGATCGACGAGCCCGCGCTCGCGACGACCCCGGACGACCACGCAATCGTCGGCGAGTGCCTCGAGCGCATCGCCGCCGGCATCCCCGACGACGTCCGCCTCGGGCTGCACGTCTGCTACGGCGACTACTCCCGCATCTACCCGGAGATCCTGGAGTTCCCCGTCGACGAGTTCGACCTCGAGCTCGCGAACGGCGACTACGACCAGCTCGACGTGTTCAAAGACCCGGCGTTCACCGCTGACCTCGCGCTCGGCGTCGTGGACGCCCACGTCGCGGAAGTCGAGTCCGTCGAGCAGATCGAGCGGAACGTCCGGAAGGGCCTGGAGGTCGTCCCGCCCGAACAGCTCACTGTCAGCCCGGACTGCGGGCTGAAACTGCTGCCCCGGGAGGTCGCCTACGAGAAGATGGCGAACCTCGTCGAGGCCGCGCGGAACGTCGAAGCCGCCCTCGACGCGGGCGAGATCGACGTCGCCGCGCCGACGCCGAACGCCGACTGAGACGAAAGCAGCGGCCCGTAGACGGCGACCACCGGACTTTCCTCCCGTCAGGCGTCCTCGCCGCGCAGCCGCGAGACGTGGTCCGCGCAGACGACGCCCTCGCTCACCACCTCGTACTCGTCCGGGCTCGCCGACCCGGCGAGCGCGCCCGTGTCCTCCGCGAGGTCGAGGTCGCCGGCGCGACTGCAGTACACGCAGGTCCCGGAGTCGACGGCGCCGGCGAGGTACGCGGCGACGCACTGCTCGCAGACCGCGAGCGGCTCCGCGCCGACCAGCCGGTAGGCCGCCCCGGTCTGCGAGCAGACTGTACAATCCATACCGCCCTCTCGGGGCGTGGCGCCAAGAAACCCCGTGCTGGCCCGCGAGCGGTCTGGAACCCCGTGGCCGTCGGCTGCCTCCGGTGCCGCTCTGTCACCCCTCGTCCGTCCGGTCGCTGCTCGGCCGCGTGCCGTCCGGTCGCTGCTCGGCCGCGTGCCGTCCGGTCGCTGCTCGGTCGCCCGCCCTCCGCTACGCCCAGACCTCCTCGGCGACGCGCCGCACCGTCTCGTACTCGGCGTCGCCGTACGCGACGAAGCGCACGTCCGAGAGGTGCTCGCCCTCGAAGCCACGTACCGCCTCGCAGATGATGCGCGCGCCCTCGGCGAAGTCGAAGCCGGCGACGCCGCAGCCGAGCGCCGGAACCACCAGCGACTCGCAGCCGCGCTCGTCGGCCGCCGCGAGCGCGTTCCGCGTCGCCGCCCGGATGCTCTCCGCCGTGGCTTCGCCGTCGCCGTAGTGGGGCATCGCCGCGGCGTGGATCACGTACTCCGCGTCGAGGTCGTAGGCGCCCGTCACCGCGACCCCGCCGAGGTCCACAGGCCCCTTCGAGACCGCGTCCTCGTTTATCGGGCCGTTCGCCCCGCGCCGGAGCGCGCCCGCGACGCCGGACCCCATCTGGAGGCTCGTCCCCGCGGCGTTCACGAGCGCGTCCGCTGACTGTGCGGCGATGTCGCCCTGCACGACGCTGCACTCCATGCTAGGCGCGTCGCGCGGCACCGTCAAAAAACTCCGACTGCAGTGGGTCGCCGACTCAGTGGTCGCCGGCGTCCTCGTACACCCACGTCGCGGTGTCGAGCTCCCAGTCGACGAGCTCGTCCTCGTCGAAGAACAGCGCGATCTCGCGAACGTTTGCGCCCTCGTCCTCGTGGTCGCTGCCGTGGATGATGTTCTGGCCGAGGTCGTTCCCGTAGTCGCCGCGAATCGTGCCGGGCGCGGCCTCCTGGGGGTCGGTCGCGCCCATCATGCGGCGGACCTGGCGGGTGGCGTCGGCGCCCTCCCAGACCATCGCGAACACCGGGCCCGAGGTGATGAACTCCACGAGGCCGTCGAAGAACGGCTTGTCCTCGTGCTCGGCGTAGTGCTCGTGGGCGAGCTCCTCGCTGATCTGCATGAACTTCCCGCCGACCATCTTCAGGCCCTTGTCCTCGAGGCGGGAGACGACGTCCCCGATCAGGCCGCGCTGGACGCCGTCCGGCTTCACCATCACGAACGTGCGCTCGTCGTGGTGGCTCATCGGTTATTCCTCCGTCGCCCCCTCTTCCTCGGTCCACTCGACGTCGCGGGGCTCGCGACCGAGGTCGGCGTTCTTCTCGCACTTCGCCGAACAGAAGTGCACGGTGCTGCCGTCGTTGTGGACGAACATCGTCCCCGTCCCGGGTTCGATGTCGTCGCCGCAGTAGTCACAGGTGCGTGTCTGGACCATCACTGACCACCGATGGAGTCGGCCTCGCGGGCCGTCTCTTTGAGCTGGAGGACGTCGCCCACGCGGACCGGTCCGAGGACGTTGCGCGTGATGATGCGTCCCTGGTTGGAGCCCTCCTGGATGCGGCACTTCACCTGCATCGCCTCGCCGTGCATCCCGGTCTTCCCGACGACCTCGATGACCTCGGCGGGCGTGGAGCCCTCCTCTTCGGTTTCCTCAGCGCTCATTGTTGGTTACTGGAGGTCCTCGACCTTCGTCGCGATGTCCTCGACGTCGTCGTCGGCGTCGCCGGCGTCCACGATGGCGGCGGCGGCGCTGCCGACCTCGAGGCCCGCGGCGTTGCCGAGTTCGTCCTGGGTCTCGACGAACACGACCTGGATGCCCTTCTCGTCGGCGAGCTCGGGGAGGTGCATCACGATCTCCTCGGGGGAGACGTCCTCCGCGACGAACACGAGGTCGGCGTTGCCGCGCTCGACGGCCTTCGTCGTCTCGTTGGTGCCTTTCTTTACTGTCCCCGTGTCGCGAGCCACTTCGAGCGCTTCGAGGGCTCGCTCCTGGAGGTCTGCTGGAACGTCGTAGTCTACGTACACTGGCATGTGTTGTTCACCTATTTCCTGCTGGCGGGCTTGCGCTCCCCTGCCGGTGCGGAATCCCTGACGGCTAGGAGCATCATCGACCCCCTGCAGGCTGTATCCAAGTAGTGGGAGTCCCTCGGTTAAAAGCGCTTTCAAAGTGGTCCGGCGTGCGACGCCGACGCAGGGCGCCCGCTGTCGATTCCGACGGGACGAAACGCCCTTCCCGTGGGTGGCCGAAGGACGACGCGATGGTCGTCGACGCCGCGCGCGAACTGCTGGCGGAAGCCGAACGGGCGGACGAGCGCCGCCTGCTCGCGCTGACGGGCGACCGGGACGCGTGCGTCGCCGCCGCCGCCGACGTCCTCGAGGCGCTCCCGCTGCCGCTGACCGGGACGACGCTCGTCTCGACGCGCGACGCGCTGGCCTGCGAGCACGTCGACGTCCGGAACGCCGACGCCCTCCTCGGCACCACGCGGTACGCCGTCGTGTTCGACGCCCACGACGACTGCCGGCCGAACGCGCTCGGCCGCGTCGTCGGCGCCGTAGACGGCGGCGGCCTCCTCGTCCTGCTCGCGCCGCCCCTGGACGACTGGCCGGCGCGCCGCGACCGCTTCGACGACGGCCTCGCGGTGCCGCCGTTCGACGTCGACGACGTCACCGGGCGCTTCCGCCGCCGCCTCGTCGACGCGCTCCGCGCCCACCCGGGCATCGCCGTCTACGACGTCGACGCCGCCGAACTCCTGCGCGACGGCCTGACGGACCCCGCGCCGCGAATCGACGAACCGCTCCCGGACCCGCCCGCCGACGCCGCGTTCCCCGACGCCGCCTACGAGGCGTGCCTGACCGGCGACCAGGTCGACGCGCTCGCGGCGTTCGAGGCGCTGGGCGACCCGCCCGCGGCGGTCGTCGCCGAGGCGGACCGCGGCCGCGGGAAGTCCAGCGCCGCCGGGCTCGCCGCCGCCTGTCTCGCGCGCGACGGCCTGGACGTGCTCGTGACGGCGCCGAGCCGGCGGAGCGCCGGCGAACTGTTCGCGCGAGCCGGCGAACTGCTCGACGCGCTCGGCGAGCGCCGCGACGGCGGCGACGGCGTCGTCGAAGCCGCGCGCGGCGGCCGCGTCCGGTTCGCGAAGCCGCCCGAGGCCGCCGCCCTCCCCGGCGACCCTGACGCCGTGTTCGCCGACGAGGCCGCCGCGATCCCCGTCCGACTGCTCGAGGGGCTGCTGGACTGCGAGCGCCTCGCGTTCACCACGACCGTCCACGGCTACGAGGGCGCCGGACGGGGGTTCGACGTGCGGTTCCGCGACCGCCTCGCCGGCAGCGACCACGGCGTCGTCGACGTGACGCTGGCTGCCCCCATCCGGTACGCCGCCGGCGACCCCGTGGAGGCGTGGGCGTTCCGCGCGCTCATGCTTGACGCGCGGCCCGCCGTCGACCCCCTCGTCGCGGGCGCGACCTCCGAGGACGCCAGATACGAGGCCGTCGACGCCGAGACGCTCGCGGCCGACGAACACCTGCTGCGGGAGGTGTTCGGCCTGCTCGTGTACGCCCACTACCGCACCGAACCGGACGACCTCGCGCGCCTGCTGGACGCACCGAACCTCGCCGTGCGCGCGCTCACGCACGACGGCCACGTGGCGTCCGTCTGCCTGCTCGCGCGCGAGGGCGGCCTCGACGCCGACCTGCGCGCCGCGATGTACGAGGGCGAGCGCGTGAAGGGCAACATGATCCCGGACGTGCTCACCAGCCAGCTCCGGGACGAGGCTGCGGCGGTCCCGGTCGGCTACCGCGTGCTACGCATCGCCACCCACCACGCCGTCCGCTCGCGGGGCCTCGGGTCGCGGCTGCTCGCCGAGGTCCGCGAGGAGTTCGACGGCGACGCCGACTGGCTCGGCGTCGGCTACGGCGCCACGCCGGAGCTGCTGTCGTTCTGGCGCGAGAACGGCTACTCGACGGTCCACCTCTCGACGACCCGCAACGACGCCAGCGGCGAGTACTCCGCGGTGATGCTCGACCCGCTCACGCACCTCGGCGACCGCCTCCACGACCGGCACGCCGACTGGTTCGCCGACCGCGTCACCGGCGTGTTCTCGGACGCCCTCGACGACCTCGACCCGGACGTCGCGCGCGCCGCGCTCCGCGCCTGCGACGCGACGCCGGCGCTGCCCCTCTCGGCCGACGACTGGCGCGTCGTCGCGGGCGCCGCCCACGGCCCCGGCATGTACAGCGTCGACCCGGAGCCGTTCCGCCGGCTGGCGACCGCCCACCTCGTCGGCGGCGACCGCGACCTGCTGTCCGACCGCGAGGAGCGCCTGCTCGTCGCGAAACTCCTGCAGGCGCGCCCGTGGGACGCCGTCGCCGACGACCTCGGGTTCCACTCGACGAGCCAGGCGATGCGCGCGCTCGGCGACGCGCTCCGGCCGCTGGTCGAGGAGTACGGCACCGACGCGGCGCGCGACGAACTCCGGCGGTTCACCGAGTAGGCGGGTTCACCGAGTAGGCGTCGCCGCCCGCGCGCGTCGTCTCTCGCTACCCGTCCGCGTGGTCTCTCGCCAACTACTCGCGTCGTCGCCTGCTAGCCACTCGCGTCGTCGCCTGCTAGCCACTCTCGTCGTCGTTCGCTACACTCATTGCGCTCACGCGGCAACTCCGCGTGTCCGAATGAACCGCCCGCACCCAGTGGTCGCGGCCGTCGTCGTCAGCACGTTCTTCGTCGGGTTCGGCGGCGGCGTCGTGTTCCCCATCCTCCCGAACCTGGAGGCGGTGCTGGGCGTCTCGCCGTTCGTCGTCGGCGTCATCCTCAGCGCGAACCGGTTCACGCGCCTCCTCGCGAACGCGCCCGCCGGGTCGCTCGTCGACCGCGTCGGGACGCGGAAACCGCTGCTCGTGGGACTGTTCGTGGAGGCGCTGGCGACCGCGGGCTACGCGGTCGCGCTACACGCGCCGCTGCCCGAGGCGTGGTTCCTCGCGGCGCGCGTGCTCTGGGGCGTCGGGAGCGCGCTCGTGTTCGCGACCGCGTACACCATCGCCTCGGACGTCAGCACCGAGGGGTCGCTGGGCGCGAGCATGGGCGTCGTCCGCGGCGGCATCACGCTCGGGTTCCCCGCCGGCCTCGTCCTCGGCGGCGTCGTCAGCGACGCGTACAGCGTCACCGTCGCGTTCGTCGTCGCGGCCGCGTTCGCGCTGCTCGCGAGCGTCGTCGCGTACGCCACGGTCCCCGAGACCCACGTCTCCGAGCGCCGCACCGCGGTGAAGCCCTGGGAACTGCACACCGCGGTGCCGACGCTCACCGTCGGGTTCGTGAACTTCGGGCTGTACTTCGCGTACCTCGGCGCGCTGTTCTCGACGCTCGTGCTGTTCGTCGACGCCAACGACATCGCCGTCTGGGGGTACGGCCCGCAGGGGATGTCCGGCCTCCTGATGGCGGTGACGGTGGTGGCCGCGTCCGCGTTCATGTTCGCCGGCGGGAAGGCCAGCGACGCCTCGGGGTCGCGCGTGCCGACGCTGTTCGTCTTCCTCCTGGTCTCGTTCGCCGGGTTCCTCGCGCTCGCCGTCGCGGACTCGCTGGCCGCGCTCGTCGTCGCCTGCGTCTGCATCGGCGCCGGCCAGGGCGGCACGAGCGGGCCGCTGCTCGCGCTGCTCGGCGACCTGACGCCCGGCGACCAGATGGGGCGCGCGATGGGGACGAACAACGTCCTCGGCGACCTCGGCGGCGCGCTCGGCCCCGTCGTCACGCTCCCCCTGCTCGACCCCGTCGGCTTCACCGCGATCTACGCCGCGTGCGCGCTCGTGCCGCTGCTCGCCGGCGTCGTGCTCGTCGCCGGCCTGTACGCCCAGACCGGCGAACTGCGGCCGCGGACCGCGAGGCTCCCCGAGGACTGACCCGGCCGTCCGGCGCACGCCGGCCGACGGACCCAAGCGGCGCGCCGGCGTACGCGCGCCCATGGACCTCCTCGTGGCGGCCGCGTTCGCCCTCCTGGCCGGCGGCGTCGCCGGGAGCGTGCTCCCGCTGCTGCCCAGCGGCCTGCTGTCGCTGGGCGGCGTGTTGCTGTACTGGACGCAGACCGGCGACCCCGGCGTCTTCTGGGTGTTCGTGCTCGCGAGCCTCGCGACCACCGCGCTCGTCGTCGACTGGCTCGCCGGGTTCGTCGGCGCGAAGGCCGGCGGCACCGACACTCGCACCGCCGCGCTCGCCGGCGCCGTCGGCCTCCTCCTGTTGCTCCCGGGCGGCCCCGTCGGCCTGCTCGCGGGCGTCGCCGCGACGGTGTTCGTCAGCGAGTTCCGCGAGCGCCGCGACCTCGCAGAGAGCGCGCGCCGCGCCGCCTACGCCACCGTCGGCGTCCTCGCGTCGGCCGCGATGCAGGCGGTGCTCACGGTGGCCGTGCTCGCCGCCGTCGTCTTCGTCCACGCTGCGTAGCGGTGACCGTCGGCCCCCTCGCCTGGCGGTCCGGCAGCGTGGGTGGTCGTCGGCCGCTTCGCGTCGCCGTCTCGCCTCAGGGGTGCGCGTAGTACGCCACGGACTCCGCGTCGTCGTGGCGGTCGCAGCGCGCGAACCCCACGCGCACGAACTGCACGACGGTGTCAGGGTCGACGTCGGCGAACCCGGGCTCGGCGTACCCCGAGACGTCGCCGTCCACCGTCCGCAGCCGCACCGGGACGTTGTCGTCGGCGGGCACCCAGTGGACGACGTCGACGCCCTCCTCGCGCACCACGTCGATGGACGCGTCCAGGTACTCGAGGCGCTCGCCGTCGTACCGCACCGGCCCGTACCCCTTCAGCCAGGCGCGCTCGCCGACCGCCGGCAGGTCCGCCTCCTCCAGCAGGACGGCGTCGCCGACCGGCACGTCGCGCTCGCCGCGGTCCTCGTGGTCGGGGTGGACGGGCGGGTGCGCGCTGGCCGGGCCGCCGTCGACGGGCACCTCGACGGCGCCGTACGACGCCTCGTGGCCGCTGCCGCGGTCGTCGAAGCCGTCCCGCACGAGGAACTGGCGGGGCGCCCCGTCGTCGACGAGCTCGCGGTTGTTCGCGTACACCGAACTCATCGCGAGGTCGACGTTGCTCGTCGACGTCCCGAGCTCGACCATCGCGTCGACGAGCGCCTCCCCGCGGATGCCGCGGCGCTGCACGCTCGGGAGGGTGGGCGCGCGCGGGTCGTCCCAGCCGTCCAGCTCGCCCGCGTCGACGAGCTCGCGGATCGTGGACGTCGACATCTTCACGTCGTACTCGTCGACCTGCACGTGCCCCCAGTGGATGACCTCGGGGTACTCCCAGCCGAAGTAGTCGTAGACGAACTGCTGGCGCTTCGCGGAGTCCTGGAGGTCGATGCCGCGGATGATGTGCGTCACGCCCGTGAGGTGGTCGTCGACGCCGGACTGGAAGTCAAGCATCGGCCAGCACCGGTAGTCGGCGGCTTCCTCGCGCGGGTGGGGGGTGTCGATGACGCGGAACGCCACCCAGTCCCGGACCGCGGGGTTCTTGTGCTCGATGTCGGTCTTCACGCGCAGCACCATCTCGCCGCTGTCGTACTCGCCGTCGACCATCGCCTCGAACTCCGCGAGCGTCGCCTCCGGGTCCTTCTCGCGGTGCGGGCACGCCTCGGCGCTGTTCTTCAGCTCGGAGAACTCGTCGCCGGGACACGAGCACGTGTACGCGCCGCCCATCTCGATCAGGTCGCGGGCGTGCTCGTAGTACGTCTCCAGGCGGTCGCTGGCCCGGTAGACGGCCGCCGGCTCGAAGCCCAGGTAGTCGATCTCCTCGAGGATCTCGTCGTACGCCCACAGCAGCGGGCGCTTCGTCTCCGGGTCGGTGTCGTCGAACCGCACGACGAACTCGCCGTCGTACTCCTCGGCGTACGTCCCGATGACCGCCGGCATCCGCGCGTGCCCGATGTGCCACGGGCCGTTGGGGTTCGGCGCACACCGCATCCGGATCTCCTCGTACGCGTCGGCGTTCGGGAGGTCCGGCAGGGGCTGGTCGTCCTCGTCGTCCTCGGCCTCGAGTTCCGCCACGCGCTCCGGCGCGAGTTCGCCGAGGCGCTCGCGCTGCTCGCCCGCGTCCATCGCGTTCACGTCCTCGACGACCGGCGCGACCACGCCCGGGATCTCGTCGCCGTACTCGCGGAACTCGGGGTTCTCCCCCATCAGCGGCCCCATGATGGCGCCGACCTGCGCGTCGCTGCCGTGCTTGAGCGCGTTGAACAGCGCCGCCACTTCGGCTTCGCGGCGCACGCGCTCGGCGAGTTCGTCGTCCATGTCCCGTGATTCGCCCGAGGCCGGCAAATCCGTTGGGATTTGCAGCGATGGGCAATCCGTTCGTGGCGAGCATACGCGCGGCTTCGCCGCGCGTTTCGCCGCTCGCCTCCGGCGAGCGGTCTTTTTTAGCGCAAAAAAGGTGCGTTAGTGGCCGCGCTCGACGAGGTAGTCGGCGACCTGCTCGAGGCGCCTGCGGGCGTCGTTCTCGGGCAGGACGTCGAGGTGGCCTTTCGCCTCCGCGACGAGGTCGTCCGCGAGGTCGCGGGCGTACTCGATGCTGCCGACCGCCTCGAGTTCGCCGACGGCGCGCTCGATCTCGCGCTCGGTGACCTCCTCGGGGTCGTCCGTCTCGAGGAGATTCGCGACGTCGACGCCCTGGTCGCTGGCGTGCAGGGTCACGACCGTCTTCTTGTTCTCGACGAGGTCGCTGCCGCGCTGCTTCCCCAGCTGGTCGCTGGGCACGGTCAGGTCGAGGACGTCGTCGTGGATCTGGAACGCCTGGCCGGCCTTCAGGCCGTACTGCCGGAGCGCCTCGACGGTGTCGTCGTCGGCGCCCAGGAGGATGGCGGGCAGCGACGCCGCGGCCGCGTACAGTACCGCCGTCTTCAATTCCACCATCTCCATGTACTCCTCGGGCACCACGTCGGTCCGCGTCTCGAACTCCACGTCGAGGGCCTGCCCCTCGCAGATGTGCGTGCACGTCTCCGCGAGCGTCCGCATCGCGCCCATGCCGCGGCCGGCCGGCGCCTCCGTCTCCAGCATGATCTCGAACGCCTTCGAGTACAGCGTGTCGCCCGCGAGAATCGCGGTCTCCGTGTCGTACTCGCGGTGGACCGCGGGCACGCCCCGCCGGAGGTCGTCGTCGTCCATGATGTCGTCGTGGATGAGCGTGAACGACTGGATGACCTCGATGGAGACGGCGGCCGCCATCACGTCCACCGTCGACCCCGTCAGGTCGGGGAACGAACGGTAGTCGGCCTCGTCGGCGTCGACGTCGGACAGCGCCTCCGCGACCAGCAACAGCATCGCGGGCCGCAGGCGCTTCCCGCCGGCCTCGAGGAGGTACCGCGACGCCTCGTAGAGCCGCTCCGGGCGCTTCGGCGGGAGTTCCTCGTCGATGGCGTCGTTGACCTGTTCGCGGCGCTCGCGGACCGCGGCGAGCACCGCCTGTTCGCGGGCGTTCTTCGACATTTACTCGACGAGCGTGATGGTGTTGCCGTTCTGGGTGACGTGCAGGTCTCGGCCCACCGTGTACCCCTGGTTGCGCGCGAGCTTCGTGTACGGCGCGAAGCCCTCCATGTTCTGGTGGGCGGGGATGACGTGCTGGGGCTGGAGGGCGTCCAGCATCTGGTAGTGGCCCTCCTCGCGGAGGTGGCCGGAGACGTGGATGTCGTCGTAGATGCGCGCGCCCTGCATCCGCAGGAGCTGCTCGCTCTGGTAGCGCTGGCCCTCGTTGGTCGGCTCCGGGATGACCCGCGCCGAGAAGATGACCTTGTCGCCGTCCTCGATGTCGTAGGGGGTCTCGCCGCGACCCATGCGGGTGAGCATCGCGCGCGGCTCGCCCTGGTGGCCGGTGACGATGGGGAGGAAGTTCTCCTTGCCCTCGTTCATCACGCGCTTGAACGCGCGGTCGACGGACTTCCGGTGGCCGAACATCCCGAGGTCGTCCGGGAAGTTCACGCGGCCCATGCGCTCGGCCGTCCCGGAGTACTGCTCCATCGACCGGCCGAGGAGGATGGGCTCGCGGCCGATGTCCTTCGCGAACTCCACGAGCGAGGAGACCCGGGAGACGTGACTGGAGAACGTCGTCGCGACGATGCCGCCGTCGTAGTCCTCGACGCTCCGCACGACGTCCTTGAGGTGGCGTCGCGCCACGCTCTCGGAGGGCGTGCGGCCCTTCCGGCCGGCGTTCGTGCAGTCCTCGATGTAACAGAGGACGCCCTCGTCCTCGCGGCCGAGCTCGCGGAACCGCTTCATGTCGATGGGGTCCTCGAGGACGGGGTCGTTGTCGATGCGCTTGTCGAGGCCGTAGACGATGGCGCCCTCGGGCGTGTGCAGGACGGGGTTGATGGCGTCGATGATGGAGTGGGTGACGTGGACGAACTCGAGCTCGCAGCGGTCGCCGATCTGCATCGTCTCGCCGGCCTCCATCTCGACGAGGTCGTTGTCAACGCCGAACTTCTGCTCGCCCTCGATCTGGCCTTTCACGAGCTCGAGAGTGAACGGGCTCGCGACGATGGGCGCGTTGTACCGGTGGGCGAGCTTCGACAGCGCGCCGATGTGGTCGAGGTGGCCGTGCGTCGGCACGATGGCCTTCACGTCGCCCTCGAGGTCGGACATGACGCGGTCGTCCGGGATCGCGCCCATGTCGATGAGGTCGAGGCTGTGCATCTTCTCGGTCTCGACGTTGTCGTGGATCAGGACCTGCGAGAGGTTGAGGCCCATGTCGAAGATCACGATGTCGTCGCCCGCGCGGACGGCAGTCATCTGCCGTCCGACTTCCTCGTAGCCGCCGATTGTGGCAATTTCGATTTCCATGGTTGTGAGCACTGAAACCCGCTGTGGGGAGTCGTGTCTGAAACAGCCGCGGGCTGGCGGCGGCGGACAGCGGCGTCTTGCAGCCGTCAGCCGCCGCCGCGTCCTCGCCCGCGACGCTGCTCTTGGACGGGCTACGTCCCGCGGTGTTAAAAACAACGGGGATTGGCTCGCGGCGGCGTCCCGCCGCCATCACCCCCTAACTTCTTGTCCTCGGCCGTCGGAGACTGTCACATGTCGAACGCGACCTTCGATCTGTACGTCGACAACGCCGAGGACTACCGCTGGCGGCTCGTCCACGACAACGGCAACATCATCGCGGACTCCGGCGAGGGGTACGCGTCCAAGCAGAAGGCCAGGCAGGGCATCGAGAGCGTGAAGGACAACGCGCCGGGCGCCGACGTCGTCGAGGCGGAGTAGGCCGCGTCGCGCCGTCGCTCCTCACTGGGGCGCGTGTCGCGACTTCAGCCCTCGATGCGGGTGCCGGCGTGGTCGCCGGCGAGGAACGGCTCGAGGTCCGCGGGGCCGAACACGTACGCCGGCGCGCCGAGGTCGAGCAGCGACCGGACCTTCGCCGCCATGCCGCCCGTGACGTCCGTGGCGTCGCTGTCGCCGAGCGCCGCCGCGACGTCGCCGTAGTCTGTGATCTCGCCGACCACGCTCCCGGACTCGTCGAGGACGCCCGGCACCGTCGAGCAGAGGCCGACGCGGTCGGCGTCCAGTTCGGCGGCGACGTGCGTGACGACCTCGTCGCCGCTGAGGATGCTCGCGCCCTCGCCGACGTGCGTGATCGGGTCGCCGTGCAGCACGGGCACGAACCCCTCGCCGAGCATCGCGTCGACGTGCCCGGTCGGGAAGCGGAGGTCGCCCTCGGCGGTCCGGTGGCTCGCCGAGTACGGGTGGACTGGGACCGCCGGGACGCCGGCGTCCGCGAGCGCGCCGACGACCGCGCGGTTCAGTCGCTCCATCGTGTCCGCGACGGCGCGGACCGCCCCGGCGTCCCGCGACCCCGTCGTACTCGACATGCCGTGGTCGGCGGCGTGCGGGTGGCCGAAACTCCCCGCGCCGTGCACGACCACGAGGTCCTCGACCGCCGCGTCACCGAGGGCCGCGGCGAGGGCGGCGAGCGCGTCCTCGTCGACGGTCTCGAAGCTGTCCTTCTCGGTGACGACGCTCCCGCCGAGCTTGACGACGACGGTCACTCCGCGCGCACCCCCTCCGTCGCCAGCGCCGCGCGGAACGACTCCTCGCAGTCCGGCGACAGCGACAGCGCCGTCTCGACGCCGGCGTCCTCGGCCAGCGCGACGATGCAGCCGCCGCCGCCCGCGCCCGTGAGCTTCGCGCCGAGCGCGCCGCCGTCGCGGGCCGCCCACACGAGGCTGTCCAGGGACCGCGAGGACACGCCGAGCGCCGACAGCAGGCCGTGGTTGAAGTCCATCAGCCGCCCCAGGGTGTCGAGGTCGCCCGCCGCGAGCGCGTCCTCGCCCCGCCGCACGAGGTCGCCGATGGCCTCGACGGTGTCCGCGGCGAAGTCGAACTCCTCGCGGAGCGCGCGCACGCCCGCGACCAGTTCGCCGGTGTCGTGGCTCGCGCCGTCGTACCCCACGACGAACGGCAGGTCCGGCGCGTCGACGGTCGCGCAGTCGTCGCCCTCCACGCGGACCGCGCCGCCCATCGCCGAGCAGAACGTGTCCGCGCGCGACGCCTGGCCGTCCTGGACCTCGTACTCGACGCGGTACGCGCGGTCGGCGACGTCGACGGGGTCGAGGGCGGCGCCGAGCTCGCGCGTCGCCGCGTCGATGCCCGCGACCGCGACCGCCGCGCTCGACCCGAGGCCGGCGCCCAGCGGGATCGCGCTCTCGATCTCGACGTCGAAGCCGGCGTCCGGCCGGCCGGCGGCGTCCCGCGCTTGCGCGAGCGCCTCCTCGACGTACCCCATCGCCGCCTCGATGAGCGGCGTCGGCACGTCGACGTCCGGCTGGCCGTCCCCGTTCGCGGCGTACTCGACGGTGAACCCGTCCAGCGAGAGGTCCGACGCCGACACCCGGACGCGGTCGTCGCCGCGCTCCGTGACGGTGACACTGGCGCGCCGCTCGATGGCGCACGGCACCGCGGGCTCGCCGTAGACGACGGCGTGCTCGCCGAAGAGGTACACCTTCCCCGGCGCACTCGATGTGGTGGTCATACCAGCGCGTGTGCGCCACGCCGTTACAGAAGTTCCGACTTCCCGCAGCGCGGACGGCCGCTCTCGGCCGGACCCGGGGTTTATTCGCGCACCCGTGCAACTGGCCCGTGATGGAGCGGGTCCTCTGGTACCTGCTGGCGGGCGCCCGCGGCGGCCCGAACCGGTGTCGCATCCTGCGCGCGCTCCGCGAGCGGCCGCGGAACGCCAACCGGCTCGCCGAGGACCTCGACCTTGACTACACGACCGTCCGTCACCACCTCGACCTCCTCGTCGAACACGACCTCGTCGAGGACGCCGGCGACGGCTACGGCACCGTCTACCTGCTCGCCGACCGCGTCGACGAGGACTGGGCGACCGTCGAGGACGTCATCGAACGGGTGAACTGAATGCTCGGGCACAAGGTTAACGACCGGCGACTCCAAGGGGCCACCAGCCGATGACGCTCTGGTTCGACGTCCTGCGCGCCGGGACCGCGCTGAACCTCGCGCTCGCGGCGTCGCTGAGCGTCGTCTGGCTCCGGAACTACCGGCGCTACCGGAGCGCGTACCTCCTGGGGTTCCTCGCGTTCGGCGGGTTCCTCCTCGCGCAGAACGCGTACGCGCTGTACCTCTTCGCGCTCGACCCGGCGACGAGCGGCTGGTTCGCGGAGATCCCGCCGCGGTACACGTTCGCGCTCGCGGTCCTGGCGGTCTGCGAGCTCGCCGCGCTGCTCGCGCTCACCTGGGTCACGCGACAGTAGCCGCCGCCAGCCTCCCGCCGCTGGAGCGCTTCCGGAGAGAGTTCGGAGAGAGTCGGGTCGGAGTTCGGAAAACCCCTTTCCTCGAGTGGTACGAATTCACACACGGGATGCACCGGAGACGCTACCTCGCCGCGCTGTCCGCCGGCGCGGCCGCGGCCCTCGCCGGCTGCACGTCCGGAGACGGCGGCGGTGCGGCCACGACCGAGGAACCGACGACTGCCCCGCCGACCGCGACGCCAGCGGCGACCACCACGGCAGCCGAGACCACCGCGGAGGGCGGCGACGCGACCGTCCTGGCGCGCTCGGTCGGCGAGTTCGGCGACGTGCTCGTCGACGCCGACGGGTTCGCCCTCTACCTGTTCGACCCCGACGAGCGGGGCGAGTCGACGTGCTACGACGACTGCGCGTCGAACTGGCCGCCCCTCACCGTCGACGCCGACCCCACTGCCGGGTCCGGCGTCACCGCCGACCTCGGCACCGCGGAGCGCGACGACGGCAGCCTGCAGGTGACCGCCAGCGACTGGCCGCTGTACTACTTCGCCGGCGACGAAGCGCCCGGCGACGCGAACGGCCAGGGGCTCAACGACGTCTGGTGGCTGGTCGGTCCCGACGGCTCCCGCGTCACCGGAGCAGCCTCCGAGGCCACGACCACCGCCGAACCCACCACCACGAGCGACGACAGCACGTACTGACGGCCGCTCGCGCCCCTCGACCCGACGTCCGCGGAGAACTTATCAGGCGCCGTAGCCAAGCGCGGGGCATGCGACCCGTCATCGACCACGTGCCGTTCGCGGCGTCCAGCCTGGACGCCATCGTCGAACGCTTCGAGTCCGCCGGCTTCGACCCGACGTACGGCGGCGAACACCCCGACGCAGGCACCGAGATGGCGGCGCTGGTCCTGCCGGACGGCTCCTACCTCGAACTCGTCGCGCCCACCCGCGACGACCCCGCGTGGTGGGGCGAGTTCTTCGCGTTCGCCGACCCCCTCGGCGGGCCCAGCGACTGGTGTGTCGAGACCGGGAGCGCGCACGCCGAGTGCCAGCGCGTCATCGACCACGACGTCGAAGTCCACGGCCCGTCCTACGGCAGCCGCGAACGCCCCGACGGCACGCTCGTCGAGTGGGACAACGCCTTCCTCGGCCCGCCGGACGAACACCTCCTGCCGTTCGTCGTCAGCGACCGCACCCCGAGGGAGTTCCGCGTGCCCGACAGCGACCTCTACGGCTCGCCCGTCTCGGGCATCGCGTGGGTGGTGCTCGCCACCGACGACCTCGACGCCACCGTCGACCGGTTCCGCAGCCTCTACCGGTTCCCGACCCCGGAGTACGACTACGACGAGGCGTTCGGCGACCTCGCGCGGTTCCCCGGCCAGGACGTCGTCGTCTGCGAGCCCGCCCAGGGGTGGGTCGCCGACCGCGTCGACGAGTTCGGTCCCTGTCCCGCGACCGTCGTCCTCTCCGGGGACCTCGACGACGCCCGCCACCAGCACCCGCTGTCGGACGGCCGGGAGTGGTTCGGGCGGCGCGTCCGGTTCGTCGACGGCCTCGACGGCTACCTCGGCCTCGTCGACCGCTGACCCGGGACGCCGACCGCGAGTTTCTGCCCCGTCCGCCCGGCGCCGCCGCTGGTCGTCGGCGGCGTCGAAAGGAACCAGCGTCGAATCGCGAAGCGCGCCTACAGGCCGTCCTCGAAGTCCTCGAGGGCGTACGTCGGCTCGGCGCCGCGGCGGTCCAGGGTCTCGTTGGCCAGCAGCCAGTACACCACGGACAGCGCGCGCCGCCCCTTGTTGTTCGTCGGGACGACGAGGTCGACGTTGCTCGTCTGGTTGTTCGAGTCGCACATCGCGATCACGGGGATGCCGACCGTGATCGCCTCCTTGACGGCCTGCGCGTCGCCGATCGGGTCCGTGACCACGACGACGTCCGGCTCGATGTAGCCGTCGTACTGGGGGTTCGTCAGCGTCCCCGGGATGAACCGGCCCGTCCGGGCGCGCGCGCCGACCGCGTCCGCGAACTTCTCCGCGGGGAAGCGGCCGTACTGGCGGCTTGAGGTCACCAGGATCTGCTCGGGGTCGTAGTTCGCGAGGAAGTCCGCGGCCGTGCGGATGCGCTCGTCCGTCTTCGAGACGTCGAGGACGTACAGGCCGTCGGTGCGGACGCGGTGGATGAACCGGTCCATGTCCTTGGTCTTCTGCTGGGTGCCGATGTGGACGCCGGCGCCCAGGTAGTCCTCGACCGGAATCAGGAGGTCGGCCTCGTCGGCGGACATCACGTCCGCCGTCGAGGTCGCCTCCGATTCCGGCTCGGGGTCCTCTGCGGGCTGTTCGTCGGTCGGGACCTCGCTCTCGGCGGCCTCCGCGGCGGCAGCGTCGGGCTGCTCGCCCTCGGGGGCGTCCTCGAGTTCGGCCTCTGTGTCGGATTCGTTGTCGCTCATGCTTCGTCCGCGATGCGGATGAGTTCGTTCAGTTTTGCGGTTCGCTCGCCGCCGACCGTCCCCGTCTTCACGAAGGGGGCGTCGGTCGCCACGGCGAGGTGTGCGATGGTCGCGTCCTCGGTCTCGCCGCTGCGGTGGGAGACCACCGCGTCGTAGCCGTGCCGGGTCGCCAGCTCGATGGCGTCGAACGCGTCCGAGAGCGTCCCGATCTGGTTGGGCTTCACGAGGATGCTGTTCGCCGCGCCCGCCGCGATGCCGTCGCGGAGCCGCTCGACGTTCGTCACGAAGAGGTCGTCACCGCAGACCAGCGTCGCGTCGCCGACGCGGTCGGTGAGGGCGGCGAACCCCTCGTAGTCGTCCTCGTCGAGGGGGTCCTCGACGTACGCGAGGTCGTACTCGTCGACCAGGCCGGCGACGTACTCGATCTGCTCGTCGGTCGAGCGCGTCTCCCCGCCGTACACGTACTCGCCGTCCTCGAAGCACTCCGCGGCCGCCATGTCGAGTCCGAACTCGACGTCGAACCCGAACTCGTCGGCGACGTCGCCGACGGCCTCGTCGACGACCTCGAACGCCTCGGCGTCGGTGATCGCGGGCGCCCACGCGCCCTCGTCGCCCTTCGCGGCGGCCTCGCCGCGCTCCGCGAGGAGTTCGCCGACGCGCTCGTGGACGGCCGCGTTCGCGAACACGGCCTGCCGGACGCTCGGCGCGCCCACGGGCGCCGCCAGGAACTCCTGGATGGCGGTGGCGTCCGCGGCGTGCGCGCCGCCGCCGACGACGTTCCCCAGCGGCACCGGGAAGTTCCGGCCGCGGAACGACCCGCCGAGGTGCTGGTAGAGCGGCACACCGAGCACGTCCGCGGCGGCCTTCGCGGCCGCCATGCTCGTCGCGACGGCGCTGTTCGCGCCGACCTCCGAGAAGTTCTCCGTGCCGTCGGCGGCGCGGAGCGCGCGGTCGACGCCGCGCTGGTCGCCCGCGAACGCGCCCTCGAGGCGCGGCGCGACGTGCTCGCGGGCCGCCGCGATCGCCTCCTCGACGGGGAGCTCGACGGCCTCGTACTCGCCCGTGCTCGCGCCCGACGGCGCGGCGGCGCGGCCGAACCCGCCGTCCTCGGTCACGACCTCGGCCTCCACGGTCTTCTCGCCGCGCGAGTCGAGGATCGGTCGGTAGCGGACGGACTCGATGCGCGTCATCCCTCAGTCGCCCCTCCGGACGGTGAACGGGAGCGCGTCCGCGTCGTACTCCTCGGCCGCGATGAGGATGGGCTCCGTCTGGTCGGTGTCGACCAGGACGGGCGCGCCGTAGGACACCTGCAGCGCTCGCGCCCCGATGATGCGGGCCTTCTCGTACCGGTTGAAGTGCTGTGACTCGCTCATTGGTAGGGGGAGACGACGTCCACCAGGTCCTGGTGGGAGACGAGCATCCGCCGACAGCAGTGCCGGTCGACGCCGAGGTCGTCCAGCACGTCCGCGGGGTCCTCGTCGCCGTCGTGGGTCTCCGCGCGCGCCTTGAACTCCTCCCAGTACTCGCCGACGACGTTACCGCACGTGAAACACCGGACTGGTACCATCATGGCTTGGACACCTCAGCGGTAGGACTTCTGGTAGCGGGCGCGAGCGCCGGGGCCGCCCCACTTCTTGGACTCGGACTGGCGGACGTCGTTGACCAGCAGGCTGCGGTCGAACTCGCGGTACGTGTCCTGGAGTTCGGCGTCGCCGTAGTGCTCGACGAGCCCGCGCGCGATGGCGGTGCGGACGGCGTCCGCCTGCCCGGCGAAGCCGCCGCCGGAGACGTCGACGTCGACGTCGACGCCGTCGCGGAGGTCATCGCCGGCGATGCGGAACGGCTCCAGCATCTTCAGGCGCGCCATCTCCGGTTCGACGAGCTCCACCGGCGTGGAGTTGATTCGCACGCGACCCTCGCCGTCGCTGACGGTCGCCCGCGCGACGGCGGTCTTCTTCTTTCCTGACGTGTTGGTTACCATGTGACGTTAGCCCCCAGTTCTTCGGAGACTTCGCCGAGGGTGACGAAGCGGATGGTCGAGAGCCGGTCGAGGGACGTCTCCTCGAGCACCTCGCCGTCCTCGTCCAGCGGGTTCCCCACGTAGACGCGGACGTTCTCGAACGCCTCGCGGCCGTCGCGCTGCTTGTACGGCAGCATGCCGCGGACGGCGCGCTTGAAGATGCCGTCGGGGCGCTTCGGGTAGTACGGGCCGCTGTCGGAGCCGAGCTCCGCGCGCTTGCGGTACGTCCCGAAGACGTCCTCCTTCGTGCCGGTGACGACCGCCTGCTCGGCGTTCACGACGGCGACCGACTCGCCGTCGAGGGCGCGCTCGGCGACGTTGCTCGCGACGCGACCCAGGATGCAGTCCCGGGCGTCGACGACGACGTCGGCGTCGAACTCCGCGAGACTCATCGGATCACCCGCACGTCGCTGCCCTCGGGGTTCTGTTCGACTGCCTGTGCCAGGTGGACGGTCTCGCCGTCGGCGTGCTCGATCTTCGTCTCCGCGCTGCCGGAGAAGTCCACGGCAGCGACGGTGACGGGCTTCCGCAGCGCGCCGGACCCCAGCACCTTGCCGGGGACGACGACGGTCTCGTCCTCGTTCGCGTATCGTTCGATGCGACTCAGGTTCACCTCGGCGTGCGTGCGGCGCGGCTTCTCCAGCCGCTCCGCGACGTCGCGCCAGACGTCCGCGCCCGAGTTCCGGGCGGCGGACTTCAGTTCGGCGATGAGACTGCTGAGTCTCGGACTTGTCTTACTCATACTCGTGCTCCTGAAAGTGCTGAGAAGTCGAGTGCAGGGAGCAGGATTTGAACCTGCGAACCCCTACGGGACAGCGCCCTGAACGCTGCGCCTTTGGCCTAACTTGGCTACCCCTGCACGGCCGGAACCCGGCCTCACTCCTCGTTTGCCGCCGGCCCTTCTTACCCATTTCGATTGCCGGTCCCGTGGCTCCCGGGGCAGGAGCGGACGCCGGAGCGGACTGAAGGGTGGCGGCGGACATTGTTACAGTTGGACTGCCTGTTCGAGTTCGTCCGCGCGGTCGACCAGGGAGTCGACGGCGCGGAGCACCAGCTCGGTGACGGGCATCGAGCCGTCGGATTCCACGTGGAAGACGAACGCGCCCTGGACGTCCTCGACCTCGACCTCCTTGCCCGGGTACCGGTTCGTGAGGTCGTTGTCGAACTCCTCGGTCGGCACGAGGTCACCGTCCTCCTCGACGACGCCGCGGAGGATCTCGGGTTCCTCCTCGGCGTACTCGGGCGCGTCGCCGACGACGTTCACGCGCTGGAGGTGCCGGTAGCCGACCGCGACCCCGCCCTGGTGTTTGGCGTGGTCGCGGCCGTAGCCGAGCTCGGCGTCGGCCTCCAGCTCGAGGCGCTGGTCGTCTTTCAGCTCGATGATGGGGATGTTCGTGTCTGCGGCCTCGACCTCGGGGTCCTGGCAGACCAGGTCGCCCGAGTACGCCGTCCCCGGGCCCTCGACGTCGAGCGCGAGCGTGACCGCGTCGCCCTCCGCGAAGTCCTCCGGCGTCGTCAGCGGGACGAGCCCGAGGCGCAACGCGAGCTGTTCGTCGAACATCACGCTGGAGTTCTCCACGAAGCGCACGCTGTCGATGGACAGCGTCGGCACGTCGGCGAGGATCGCGCGACGGACGCCGTTCGCGAACGCCGGCGTGATGTTGCGGACGACGAACCGGGCTTCCCGGTCGCCTCTGTCGACGAATTCGACGTCGAAGTCCGTGCTCATGCTTAGTACCCGCTGTTCTTCGGCGGTCGCGTCCCGTCGTGCGGAATCGGGGTGACGTCCTCGATGCGACCGATCTCGAGGCCGGCGCGAGCGAGCGCGCGGATGGCCGCCTGCGCGCCCGGACCCGGGCTGCGCTGGAGGTTGCCACCCGGGCCGCGCACGCGGACGTGCACCTTCTCGATGCCCTGCTCCAGGACGTCCTCTGCGAGCTGTTCGGCCATCTGCATCGCGGCGTACGGCGACGCCTCGTCGCGGTTCTGCTTCACCACGCTCCCGCCACTGGACTTCGCGAGCGTCTCGGCGCCCGTCTCGTCGGTGACGGTCATGATGGTGTTGTTGAACGAGGCGTGGATGTGCGCGATGCCCCATTTGGTGTCGTCAGCCATTGTTGGTCACTCCTGTGCACCGGCGCGAGCCGGGTGCAGTTCGTCCGTGAGGTCGCTTCGTTCGTCGAACGCGAGCGCGTCCTCCTCGTCGACGGTCACCTTGTACGACGGCTCCGTGACGCGGCTGCCGTCGACGGTGACGTGGCCGTGCGTGATGAACTGCCGGGCCTGCTTGGCCGTGTTCGCGAGTCCCTCGCGGTAGGCCACCGTCTGCAGGCGGCGCTCGAGGACGTCCGTCACGTCCAGGGACAGCACGTCGTCGAGGCCCTCCTGTTCGGAGAGCACGCCGATGCGCTGCAGGCGGGAGACGAACTCGTCGCCGCTGACGGCCTCCGTGCGACCGAGCAGCCGGCGCGCCTCGCGGCGGTAGTCGCGCAGTTCGGACTGCGCGCGCCACAGCTCCTCCTTGTTCTTCAGGCCGTACCGGGAGATCAGGTCGCTCTCCTCGGCGATGCGTTCGCCCTGGTAGGGGTGGTTCGGCGTCTCGTAGAACTTGGTGTTCTCACCGGGGAGCGCCATTACTCTTCACCACCCGCTTCTTCCTCTGCCTGTTCTTCCTTGATCGCCTCGACGTTGACGCCGATGGTGCCCTCCGTGCGACCGGTGGACTTCGTGCGCTGACCGCGGACCTTCTGTCCGCGCTCGTGCCGGATGCCCTTGTACGAGCGGATCATCTGCATCCGGTTGATGTCCTGGTCGCGCGTCAGGCTGACGTCGTTGCCGGTGACGTGCTGGGTCTCGCCGGAGTAGAAGTCCTTCCGGCGGTTCGCCAGCCAGTCCGGCGCGCTGTCGGCGAACTCGCCGACAGCCGTCTTGACGCTCTCGATGGCGTCGTCGTCGAGGCGGCCCATCGTCGCGGTGCGGTCGACGCCCGCTTGCTCCGCGACGACTCGCGCGACTCGGCGGCCGACGCCGTCGAGCTCCGCGAGGGCACGCTCGACGGTCTTCGTGCCGTCGAGGTCTGTCTGACCGATGCGGACGAAGTATCGAATGTCCTCGTCCGCGTCTCCTTCTTCCGAACTCATGTTTTGGTGTGTTGTGGAGAGGCGTCGTGGCGGGGATTTGAACCCCGGAGGCTTACGCCACAGAGTTAGCAACCCTGCGCCTTGACCAGGCTAGGCTACCACGACCCGCTTCCGTGTGTATCTTCGCCCTCTCGGACTCGGGGCCTGGGCCCCTACAGTGACTGCGTTCGAGAGAAATCGGGGACTACACTTAAACATCACGAAAGGCGGCGGTCTGCGGCGCTCCCGCCCCGGAACGCTCCGGCGCCCGCCCGGCGGCCAACGAGCCCCACTTACGGGGTCGACGAGCCCCCCGTTCACTGCGGCGACGAACGCCCTCACTCACTGCGTTCACTCCGGCTGTTCGCCGCCGTCCGCGTACACCTCGATGTACTCGTCGTTGACCTCCCAGCCGCCGTCACCGTCCTCGACCATGTACTCGCCGTAGTACGGCACGCGGTTCTCGACGGTCTCCCGGAACGCCTCGCGGATCTCGGGCTTCGTCATCTCGCCCATCGACCGCAGGTCGTCGTTGCGGTTCAAACAGCCCTTCAGGTAGCCCTCGTGGGTCACGCGCACCCGGTGGCAGTTCGCGCAGAACTCCTCGTTCCCCACGGGATCGACGATCTCGACCATCCCGCCGTCGACCCAGTACCGGCGCCGGTCGTGCATCTCGCGGTGCTCGACGCGGTCCGCGCGCTCCGCGAGCCAGTCGTGGACGTCCTCGATGTCGACCGCCCACTCGGGGTGGCCCGCGATCTCCGGCATGTACTCGATGAGCTGGAGCTGGAGGCTGTCGTGCTCGGCGACGTGGTCGACCATCTCCGGGACGTAGCCGGCCGTCTTCCGGAACACCACCATGTTCAGTTTCACCGGGTCCAGGCCGGCGTCCACCGCCGCCCGGACGCCATCCAGCACCTGCTCGTACGCGCCGCTCTGGGTCAGCCGCTTGAAGTCCTCGGGGTCGAGGGCGTCCTGGGAGACGTTCACGCGTTCGAGCCCCGCGTCCACGAGCCCCTCGGCGCGCCCGGGGAGGAACGTCCCGTTCGTCGTCATCGACACCTCCATCGAGTCCGGTGTGCGCCGGACGATCTCCTCGAGGTCGTCCCGCAGCATCGGCTCCCCGCCGGTGAGTTTCACCTTCCCGACGTCGAACTCCTCGGCGACCTCCAGGAAGCGGACGACGTCGTCCGCGCTCATCTCGTGGTCTCGCGGGTCCATCGGCCCGCGCGTGTCCCCCAGCCCCTCGTTGTGGCAGTAGACGCAGTCGAAGTTACAGCGGTCTGTGAGAGACACCCGGACGCCAGAGACCTCGCGTCCGAACGAGTCCGAGAGCATGCAAGAGGTTCGCACGTGAAGGTGCATAAACTCGTGGGTGGAAACCCCCGTTTCGTAACCGCGAGTGGTTACACTCCCGCCGGTGGGGCCACGAGTGTTCGTCACAATCCTTATCGGCGCACCGGCCCCTACTCGGCGCCATGAACGAAGACGACGTCCGGGACCTCCTGCGGGACGTGGAGGACCCGGGTCTCGGCGACGACATCGTCTCCCTCGGCCTCGTCAACGACCTCGACGTCGACGGCGACACCGTCACTGTCTCGCTCGCGCTCGGCGCACCCTACTCGCCCACCGAGACGGACATCGCCGGGCGCGTCCGCGAGGTCCTCACCGACGCCGGCCTCGAACCCGACCTCACCGCCGCCATTCCCGACCGAACCGGCGGCGACGTCCTCCCCGGCGTGAAGAACGTCGTCGCCGTCGCCTCCGGCAAGGGCGGCGTCGGCAAGTCCACCGTCGCCGTCAACCTCGCCGCCGGCCTCGCCGACCGCGGCGCCCGCGTCGGACTCTTCGACGCCGACATCTACGGCCCGAACGTCCCCCGCATGGTCGACGCCGACGACCACCCCAAGGCCACCGAGAGCGAGACCATCGTCCCCCCGGAACGCCACGGCATGAAACTCATGAGCATGGCGTTCATGGTCGGCGAGGACGACCCCGTCATCTGGCGCGGCCCCATGGTCCACAAGGTCCTCACCCAGCTCGTCGAGGACGTCGAGTGGGGCCACCTCGACTACCTCGTCGTCGACCTCCCGCCGGGCACCGGCGACACCCAGCTCACCCTCCTCCAGACCGTCCCGCTCACCGGCGCCGTCGTGGTCACCACGCCCCAGGAGGTCGCCGTCGACGACGCCCGCAAGGGCCTCCGCATGTTCGGCCGCCACGACACGACCGTCCTCGGCGTCGCCGAGAACATGAGCACGTTCGTCTGCCCGGACTGCGGCGGCGACCACGACATCTTCGGCAGCGGCGGCGGCCGGCAGTTCGCCGACGACAACGAACTCCCGTTCCTCGGCTCCATCCCCCTCGACCCGAGCGTCCGCGAGGGCGGCGACGACGGCAAGCCGGTCGTCCTCGACGACGACAACCAGACCGGCCAGGCGTTCCGCGAGTTCGTCGCCGAGACAGCGGACATGGTCGGCCTCGTCCACCGCCGCGACGCCAGCCGACCCGCCAAACACTAACTACGCGGTCGGTGTACCACCCACACAGCACCCATGTCAGAGTTCGACGACAGCGAGAAGCGCGACGCCCTCCGCGAGGTCGCTGACGACCTCCGCGGAGAGGGCAGCGAGGAGGCCGAACGCGTCGCCGCAATCGTCCACCGCGTCAGCGACATCTACGACGACGGCGAGGACACCGACGCCCAGCACGTCTACCTCAACATGCGGAACATCTTGCGGATCTCCGAACAGGGCGGCATCGAACGTTAGCGGAAGGTCCGGAACCCGGCGTCACCGGAACTTCCGCCTGCGCCGCCACGCGACTGCCGCGACGAGCAACACGACGACGCCAGCCGCGCCGATTTTCTGAGTGCGCTCGGAGTAGTAGTCCTCGTCGACCACGCCCGATCGCGCGTGCCTCGCCGACTCGTTCTGGTAGGGCGCCTCGGAATCCGTGCCCGGCATGTGTTCGAACTCCTTCTGCCAGGACTCGGTGTCCGCACCGGGCTCGGACATGAACTCCACCTGCCCGTACTTCGTGTCAGGGTCGCCCCAGTCGTCGAAGATGCGGACTTTGCCAGCGACGACAGCGTCCGATCCCTCCTCCAGCGGGAGCGTGAACACCTTCGTCTCGTTCGGCTGCGGTGCGCCCGTCGTGTAGACGCGTTTCGTGCCGAACGTCTTCGCTTGGACGTACATCCCGTACCCGCGCTCTGTGGGATTCCTGACGGCGACTCGAAGCGCTGACGACCCGTTGTCCTCGTACCGCGCGACTTCCACGTCTTCGATGTACGGCGACAGGGAATTACGGGCCGTCGAATCGATCTCCCGGGTGAAGTTGTACGTGTACGACGTGCCCCAAGCACCCATCTCGACCGTGTGGTTCTTTTCTAGGGAATCTAGATGGTTGGAGATGTTCACCTTGTAATGATTCGACTCGTTGGGGGCTACTTCTGATACTTCTGGTGTTGCAGATATATTGTCCACGCCGATATGAAATATACCGGAGTGTTTCTTTTCACCCTCATTACTTACCTCCACACAGACTTTGTTCGATTCCCTAGAATATTCAAATATGTATTCAATGTGGATTGACTCACCCATCTCATGAACAACGGTCTCACTGACTGCACTACCACATGGCTGCTGAGTATTTATTGCACCCACCGTCACAACCGATGAACTCATCACTAATATGACCAAAGCTAAAAGGATTCCCCTATCAACGCTCATGTTTCCTCTTTAATTCCTTTACTAATTGGTCTTTAATCTTCTCTCTGGTAACTTGGCTTTGTTCGATTATTTCTATTTTTGTCTGTTGCTCTTTAGTCCTTTTAGAAGCAACTTGCTTGCCGCTGTTCGGAGTATAGTGCTGGATTACGGTGGCTTCCGCAGTACCGATGGTTTCGAGAACCTCCCAGTCGGGCTCTGTGTAGCCTCTCGTGGTAACTTCCGTCCCGTCCTGTTTCTTGAGGATCCACTCTCGAGTCGGTCTCGTTTCGGCGATGCGCGTGTCGTCGGCGTTCGCTTCTAGTTCGGCCAGCGACTGCCTGGCCACGGTCTTTTCCGTCTGCCACTCGTACTCTGCGGGCTGGACGAGCGTCCGGTGCGCTGCGAAGTAGACTCTCGTCGTCTCCTCGTGTCGTTCTTCGACCTCGAATTCGTACTGGCGCTCGTATTCCGGTTCCTCGAGCGTGATGGTCCGTTCGCGTCCGGTGCGTTCGTGCGACCACCCTCGTGGACGCGTGGCCCAGTAGGTCTCGGTCACCGTTCTGGTCTCCTGCACTCGCCGAGTTCGCGTCACAGTGTGGTACTCCGTTTCGGTAGTCGTCGTCTGGTAATTGTAACAGCCGAACGCAGTGCAGCGCTCCCTGGTCACGGTCTCTGTCTCGGTCGTTGTATATGTGTCCTGGTAGGTCTCGGTCGTCCAGTAGGTCTCCGTCGTCTCGTGACGGTACTCGTGCTCGGTCTGGTACCGACCGTGCTCGACGAGTTTCCGCCGTGTGTTCCCCGTGAACGTTCCATCGCCGCTCTGGTCGGATCTCCACTCGCGTTCCGTCGTCGTCCAGCTTCGCGTCTCCAGTTGCGAACCGGCGTCCTCCCACTCGGGGTTGTCCTCGAGGTACATCCCGCGCCGACCGCGCTGCTGGAACTCCATCCGGTCGACGTCGTACTCCGCATCCTCTACTTTCACACGCTCCTCGAGAACGTACTCCTGTCCGCTGTTGGTCGTCAGCGCGACCTCGTACCCGTCCCCGAGTAGCTCGTCTCGGTACGTTTCGTCGACCGTCGCGCGTTTCTGGTAGGTCGGACGTTCGACGCGGTACCGAACGGAGGTATCTATCTCGTCAATTTCGGCGTCAGTCGGCACGAATACGGTCGGCTCCTCGAGAGGCAGCGAGTCGGCGATCACGGGTTTCTCCGTCGGCGCGGAAGCGACCTCAAGCGGCTCAGACGAATCCAGGAACTCGCGTGCCGGAATCTCGACTGTCCAGCGGTACTGGCGGGAGCGCGGTTCCCCCTCCGGGATTCCGTTCTGTGGGCCGGGGTCGCGGAACAGCTCTCTGTCGACCACTCGGCCGCTATCGGAATCGAGAGCGAAGGACGCCGAATCCTCGTACTCGGGCTTGGAGTACCGGAACACGTCCGACCAGACGACGACTTCGACGGTCTCGTTGGGGTAGAACGGCCCCTCGTCGACTACCGAAGCGTTCCTCAGTTCGGGGGCGAACCAATGCAGTAAGTCTCTCGTGCTACTCGACAGTCCAGCCCCGTCTGTGACTACCAGCTCTGCGACGTCCAGCGAGTCCAGTTTCGCTATCGGACCCTCCGCGTGTCCACTACTAACGCCGTACCAATCGTATTCGAGACTCCGGCCATCGGGGTCGAACGATCCGCTGGCGTTCAATGCCATACCGCTTATTGTATCAGCATCAGCTGATTGTGGGGAAATTATCGAAATACGGATTTCCGGCGGTGACGGGGTTACTTGAATTGATGCTCTTGAGACGCCTCGGTCAAGCTCCCATCTCGTTGACGAAATTCGGGAATTCCCAACGATTGATCCTATATTTTCTCTATAAGCTTTCTTTTGAATGACCAACTTTCCATCCGAAGTGGCGGTTCGGTTGACTTCAGAATTCCAGCCTTGAGTTTCTACACTTATCTCTGAATCTACTAACTCCGGTTCGACACCGTTCAGATCGACGACCACCCGGTACGTCGCCACGTACCGAGATTCGTCGATGCGTGGGTGGTACTGGTCGAGGGGGCCGTCCTGGACGAATCCGGCCGAGACGACTTCCGGGGGCCCCGGGACCTCGACACTCCGGGTGACCGTGTCCGTCTGTCCGCGGCTGTCGCGAGCGGTCACCGTGACCTCGTGTCGGCCGGGGTCGAGCGTCCGGAGGTGTGCTACAGCGCCGAGGCTATCACCGGTCGCTCCAGTTCGCAGTCCGTCCTCGGTGACGGTCTCGACCGTATCCCCGTCGACTTCGATAGTAATCGACTGGAGGTTCCCGAAGTCGTCGGTGGCGTGGACGTCGACGGGGACGATCGAGGCGTTCTCGACGGACACGGTTTCCAGTACCGGCGCTGGGTCGGCGACGACGGTCCTGGTGCCGTCCGAGAACGTCGCGGCGGCGTCGGCAGTCGTCGCGTAGAGTTCGTGGACGCCCGCGGGGAACGTCTGCACGGTCTGCTGGCCGCTGTCGACGCGGTCCCCGTCGCGTATCCACGTGCCGGACGTCCCCGAAGTGAGTTCGTACGTGCCAGTGAGCGCGTCGTCGCTGGTGAGCACGCGAGGGCCGTCGACGTCCGGCACGCTACTCGCGGGGGAGTCCGTCGTGTCGTCCATGGGATTGTCAGGGTTCGTAACGTCGATGGCCCGCGTGTCGGCGGCCCGCTGGCCGTCCTCGTCGATCGCCAGGACGGTGACGTCGTGAGCCCCGTCTGTGGGGAAGTGGAGGTCGCGGTCGGTGGTGGCCGCGCCGCCCGAGAGGTACTCAGTGGCGACGCGTTCGCCGTCCTGTTTCCAGACGAGCCGGTCCAGCGGCGCTGCACCTGCGTCAGTGTCCGCGGTGAACGCGGCGGCGTCGGCCGTCGTCGTCGCCGTGGGGCCCGACAGCGACACGGACGGTGGGTCGCCGGGTTCGACCGTGACGTAGAGCGCATCGGTCGCGGTAGCACCGTCGTCGTCGGTCACTTCGAGCGTGGCGCGGTACGTGCCGGTGGCTTCGGCCTGGAACTTCGTGCGTTCGCAGGTCGGGCAGGCGGGCGTGGTCGCGTTGGTCGCGTCGCCGTCGACGCCGGCGATCGACCACTCGTAGCGTTCGATGGTCCCGTCGGGGTCGCGCGAGCCAGCGGCGTCGAGGTAGACGGTGCTGCCGCGCGTGACCGTCTGGTCGAGGCCGGCGTCGGGCAGCGGCGGGTCGTTCGCGGCGGCGATACCAGGGGTCGTCGCCGCCCCGAACACGAGGAGGGCGGCGAACAGCCACTCAACATTCACACTACAGGTAGTTGAATCCGCTAACCCGTATATAAAATTTCATCGCGATAATACAGAATGATAATTGCGGGCCTCGCCTCCGCTCCGCCGGCGCGAACGCAGGAGCGCGGTCGGCGTGGGGGAGTCCTTAATCATCTTTCCGTGATAATGGATGGCAAACGATTTAGTGGCGAACGCACCAACCTCCAGTAACGGTCCGAGCACGGGCCAGAGGTTACACTATGACTGATGACGAACTCATCTGGCGAGTGGCAGGGGGTTCCGGCGACGGAATCGACTCCACGAGCCAGAACTTCGCGAAGGCGTTGATGCGTTCGGGACTCGACGTCTTCACGCACCGTCACTACCCGTCCCGCATCCGCGGCGGCCACACGTACGTCGAGATCCGCGCGCGGGACGGCGAAGTAACGTCGCGCGGCGACGGCTACAACTTCCTGCTCGCGCTCGGCGACTCGTTCGCGCGGAACCCGAGCGAGCACGCCGTCTACGGCGACGAGGAAGTGAAGCCGCTGACCGAGAACCTCGAGGACCTCCGCGAGGGCGGCATCATCGTCTACGACGAGGGGCTGCTCGACGAGGAGGACGTCGACGGCCTCGAGGAGCGGGCCGAGGAGAACGACTGGCACGTCTACCCGCTGGACCTCCGCGGCCTCGCGAAAGAACACGGCCGCGAGGTCATGCGGAACACCGCGGGCGTCGGGGCGACGGCGGCGCTGATCGACATGGACCTCGACCACGTCGAGGACCTGATGTCCGAGGCGATGAGCGGCGACGTCCTCGAGCAGAACCTCGAGGTCCTGCACGACGCCTACGAGCAGGTCCAGGACCTCGAGCACACGCACGACCTGACGGTCCCGGAGGGCGAACACGACGAGGAGCAGGTGCTCGTCTCGGGGAGCCACGGCATCGCGTACGGCGCCATCGACGCCGGCTGTCGGTTCATCTCCGGGTACCCGATGACGCCGTGGACCGACGTGTTCACCATCATGAGTCAGGCGCTGCCTGACATGGGCGGCATCGCCGAGCAGGTCGAAGACGAGATCGCGGCGGCGGCGCTCGCGGTGGGCGCGAGCCACGCCGGCGTGAAGGCGATGTCGGGCTCCTCCGGCGGCGGGTTCGCGCTCATGTCCGAGCCGCTCGGACTCGCGGAGATGACCGAGACGCCGCTCGTGCTGCTGGAGGCGATGCGGGCCGGCCCCTCGACGGGGATGCCGACGAAGCCCGAGCAGGCCGACCTCGAGCACATCCTGTACACGAGCCAGGGCGACAGCCACCGCGTGGCGTTCGGTCCCAGCGACCCGAAGGAGTGCTACGAGCAGACGCGAACCGCCTTCGAACTCGCCTACGAGTACCAGATCCCCTCGATCGTCGTCTACGACCAGAAGCTCTCCGGCGAGTACCGGAACGTCGACGCCTCGTTCTTCGACCGCGAGCCGAACCCGAGCCTCGGGAGCACGCTCACGGAGGACGAGATCGAGGACGCCGCCCACGACGTGACCGGGAAGTTCGAGCGCTTCCAACACGACGTCGAGGACGGCGTGAGTCCGCGCACGATCCCCGGCCAGAAGGGCGGCCGGTTCCTCGCGACGGGCAACGAGCACTGGCCGACCGGCCACATCGCCGAGGACCCGGACAACCGCGTCGCGCAGGTCGAGCGGCGCCTCCAGAAGCTCGACGCGGTCCGCGAGGACCTCGACGAGCGCGACCAGCAGGTCGTGTACGGCGACGAGGACGCGGACTTCGGCCTCGTCGTCTGGGGCAGCCAGCAGGGCACCGTCGCGGAGGCCGTCGAGCGGCTGAACGACGACGGGAACAGCGTGAAGGCGCTGGGCGTCAGCGACCTCTCGCCGTTCCCCGCCGAGCGCGTCCGCGAGTTCGTCGACAGCGTCGACGAGGCCATCGTCGTGGAGATGTCTTCGACCAAGCAGTTCCGCGGGCTCATCCAGAAGGAGGTCGGGGACTTCGGCGGGAAGCTCTCGAGCCTCCTGAAGTACAACGGCAACCCCTTCGAGCCCGCGGAGATCGTCGAGGCCGTCGAGCTCGAGCAGGACGGCGGCGGCGAACCGACCGCACAGACGACCCTCGAACCCGCAGCAGGTGACTAATCCATGAGCAAAGCGTTCAGCGCGATCGGAGAGGAACGGGACGTCGAGCGAGACGAGTTCACGCCCGGCATCGAGCCGCAGCCGACGTGGTGTCCGGGCTGCGGCGACTTCGGCGTCCTGAAGGCGCTGAAGGGCGCGATGGCGGAACTCGGCAAGGACCCCGAGGAGGTCCTGCTGTGCACGGGCATCGGCTGCTCGGGGAAGCTCAACAGCTACTTCGAGAGCTACGGCTTCCACACGATCCACGGCCGGTCGCTGCCGGTCGCTCGCGCGGCGAAGCTCGCGAACCACGACCTGGAAGTGGTGGCCGCCGGCGGCGACGGCGACGGCTACGGCATCGGCGGGAACCACTTCATGCACACCGCCCGCGAGAACCACGACATGACGTACATCGTGTTCAACAACGAGGTCTTCGGCCTGACGAAGGGCCAGACGTCGCCGACGTCGCCGAAGGGCCACAAGTCGAAGACCCAGCCCCACGGGAACGCGAAGGACCCGGTGCGGCCGCTGTCGATGAGCCTGTCGGCGGGCGCGTCGTTCGTCGCGCGCACCGCGGCGGTGAACCCGAACCAGGCCCAGGAGATCATCGTGGAGGCCGTCGAGCACGACGGCTTCGCGCACATCGACTTCCTGACGCAGTGTCCGACGTGGAACAAGGACGCCAAGCAGTACGTCCCCTACGTCGACGTCCAGGAGTCCGACGACTACGACTTCGACGTCACCGACCGCCGCGAGGCGTCGGAGATGATGCACGAGACGGAGAACGCCCTCTACGAGGGCACCGTCTTGACGGGCCGGTACTACAAGGACAGCGAGCGGAACTCCTACCAGCAGGAGAAACAGCAGCGCGGCGACATGCCCGAGGAGCCGCTGGCGGAGCGGTACTTCGACGACGACTACGAGTGGGAGCGCTCGTACGACCTCGTCGACCGCCACAAGTAGCACCGCCGCCGCCACCGGCAGCCGACTGTCGCTGACTGGACGGTCGCCACCGGCAGCCGACTGTCGCTGACTGGACGGTCGCCACCGGCAGCCGACTGTCGCTGACTGGACGGTCGCCACCGGCAGCCGATTGCCGCCGGGCGGTCGTTGTGCGTTCGTCCCGCGCGACTTACTGATTCGGAAGATATTTTTTCACAGCCACCAAAACGACGGGTGTGAGTACCGAATCGACGGAGGACCGCATCCTCGCCGCGCTCGAGGAGGACGCGCAGGCGTCGTACGCCGACATCGCCGCGCGCGCGGACGTCTCGAAGCCGACGGTCCGGAAGTACATCGACAGACTCGAGGAGGAGGGCGTCATCGTCGGCTACTCCGCGGACGTCGACCCGAAGAAGCTCTCCGGGCAGAGCATCGCGCTCGTCGGCATCGACGTCGCCTCGGAGCGCTACGTCGAGGCGACCCGCGACCTCAAGGAGATGGACGCTGTCCGCGCGCTGTACACGTCCAGCGGCGACCACATGCTGATGGCGGAGGTCCGCGCGGCGGACGGCGACGCGCTCGGGGAGGTCATCAGCGACGACATCATGGGCATCGACGGCGTGACGGCCGCCCACCCGTCGTTCCTCCAGGAGCGACTGAAGTAGCGGTCACCGCCGCTCGGGCGCGTGCCGGTCGCGGCACCGACCGGAGCGGGTCGTGGCACGTGGTAGCACTGTCGCCGCCGGAATTTTGCGCCCGCGCGCCCAACGAGTAGGTATGGCGACGTTCGAGCGGGAGGTCCGGGTCCGCGCGCCGCTCGCGGACGTCTGGGCGTTCCACTCCACCATCGACGGCCTGCGGTCGCTGACGCCGGACTGGCTGCACCTCCGCGTCGAGGAGATCGAGCGCCCGGCGGCCGAACCGGAGACGCACGTGCTGACCGCGGGGACGCGCATCCGCGCGTCAGTGCAGCCGTTCGGCGTCGGGCCGCGGCAGCGCTGGGTGTCCCGCATCACGGCCCGCGAGGAGGGCGAGGCCACCGCGTACTTCGTGGACGTGATGGAGGACGGGCCGTTCCCGCACTGGGAACACACGCACCTCTTCTACGGCGACGGCGACGGGACGCTGGTCAGGGACCGCGTGGAGTACCGCGCGCCCGCTGGCGGCGTGCTCGACGGCGTCGCCGGCGCGTTCCTCGAGCCCGGGTTCCGGTACCGCCACCGGAGAACCCGTGAGATCCTCGAGGACGCGTAGCTTTATCGGACGCGCGGCCGAACTGTCACCCATGACGGACGTCATCGTCGTCGGCGGCGGCCCCGCCGGCCTGAGCGCCGCGCTGTTCACGGCGAAGAACGGCCTCGAAACCACCGTCTTCGACACGGACGAGACGTGGATGCACAAGGCCCACCTGTTCAACTACCTCGGCATCGACTCGCGGGACGGCTCGGCGTTCGTCGAGGACGCCCGCGAGCAAGTCGACGAGTTCGGCGTCGACCGCCGCCAGGGCGAGGCGGTCACGGGCGTCGCCTCGAGCGGCGACGGCTTCACCGTGACCACCGAGGACGACGAGTACGAGGCCGCGTACCTCGTGCTGGCGACTGGCGCGGACCGCGACCTCGCGGACGACCTCGGCGCGGCGTTCGACGGCGACGTCGTGGACGTCGACGTGGACATGGAGACCAGCGTCGCTGACGCGTACGCGACCGGCGCGATGGTGCGCGACCAGGAGTGGCAGGCGGTCATCTCGGCGGGCGACGGCGCGGCCGCCGCACTCGACGTCCTCTCGAAGGAGGAGGGCGAGCACTTCCACGACTTCGACACGCCCGCCGACGCGGAGTAACAGCTCTCTCGCGCGGTTTCGCTGTACCGCGTCCGCCCCCGCTACAGGTCGTCGCGGAACAGCGGCGACGCCTCGTCCGTGCACTCGGGGCGGCCGCAGACGCCCGCGTCCTCGCCCGCGCGCTCGACGCCCGGTGCGACCCTGCGGATGTCCCAGTCCGCGTCGTGGCCGGCCGACTCGTGGGCGTCGACGGCCTCGCGCGCGTCCCGCAGCCGGTCGAACCCGGCCTCGAAGCCACACGAGCACTCGACGACTGTCTCGCCGTGCATGCGCGCAGCTTCGCGCCGGTCGCGCATAACGGTCCCGGCTCGACGACCCCGCTACCGGAACCCCAACCGCTATTCGCCGCCGGCGCCCTGGTTGGCGTGTGAGTCCCGGGACCGACCCGCGCGTGCCGCCGATGGCCGCCGTCGCCGTCGCGGTGGTCGCGGTGAGCACGTCCGCGATTCTCGTGGAGCTCAGCGAGGCGCCCCGCGTCCTGAAGGCCGGCTACCGCGTGCTGTTCACGACGGCGCTGGTGGCGCCGTTCGCGTTCCGGGAGCGCGAGGCGTTCGCGACGGTCTCGGGCACGGACTGGGTCGTCGTCGGGGTCGCCGGCGTGCTGTTAGCCGTGCACTTCACGGCGTGGTTCGCGTCCATCGAGTTCACGTCCATCGCGGCGTCGACGACGCTCGTGCAGACCCAGCCGGCGTTCGTCGCGGTGGGCGCGTGGCTGCTGCTGGACGAGCGCGTCGGGCCACGCATCGTCGGCGGCATCCTCGTGGCGCTCGCCGGCTCCGTCCTGCTGTCGGCCGGGGACTTCCTCTCGGGGACGGCGGTCGGCGCCGCGCCGACGCTCGGGAACGCGCTCGCCGTCCTCGGCGCGGTGTCGGGCGCGGGCTACGTGCTCGCCGGCCGGTCCGTCCGCCAGCGGCTGTCGCTGGCGCCGTACGTGTTCGCCGTGTACGGCGTCTGCACGGTCGCGCTGTTCGCCGGCGCGGTCGCCTCCGGGATCCCGCTGTTCGACTACCCGCCACGGGAGTGGGCGCTGTTCGTGGCGATGGCGGTCGGGCCGGGGCTGTTCGGGCACACCGTCGTGAACTGGGCGCTGAAGCACGTCGAGTCCAGCGTCGTGAGCGTGTCGCTGCTCGGCGAGTCGGTGGTGAGCACGCTGCTCGCGCTCGCGGTGTTCGCGGAGGTGCCGGGCGCGTTCACGCTCGTCGGGGGCGCAGTCGTCCTCGTCGGCATCGGCGTCACGGCGACCGGCCGAGCGACGTGACGAGACCGTTGCTGCCGAGTGGGGGTGCCTCCGGCGGCGGTGACGACGGGCACGCGAATTTAAGGGGGGCGCGGTCTACTGTCCGGCCAGCGACAGATGCACGCCGACGACCCGCCGCCGCTCCCCGACATCGTCGACGACGTGGACGAACGCGCGCTCACGCTGTCGTTGTACAACGCCGACGTCCCGCGTGAGGTGCTGGTGGACGTGCAGTCGTACTTCGACGTGCAGTCCGTGGACCTCCGGCGCGCCGGCACCGACGACGGCCGCCCGCGGAACTTCGTCGTGCTCCACGACGGCGACGAGTACGTCGCGGCGAGCGACCTCGCGTCGGTGTACCGCGTCGTCAGACCGGACTCGCCGCTGCTTGCCGCCGCCGACCCGAGCGAGGTGGACTACCCCGACCTCCTCCGGCAGATCGACCAGACCGTGTTCACGGACTACGGCCGCGCGCGGATGGTGGTCGCCTCCCGGGAGATCGAGGCGGCCGCGGCGCGGTACGGCGGCACCCTCCACGCCGGCTTCCAGCGCCTGTCGAACCTCCGGCCGCAGTTCCGGCTCTACGAACGCGTCGCGGCCGCCGGCGTGGAGACCCACGTCTACGGCGCGCCTGACTGGGAAGTGCCCACCGACGCCCACGCCGTCCACGCGTCGGCGGACCCGGAGATCACTGATTCGTGGTTCGTCGTGCTGGACGCCGACGACGACGCACAGAAGCGCGCGCTGCTCGCCGAGGAACGCGACGACGGCCGGTTCTTCGGGTTCTGGACGTTCGACGCGGGCATCGTCGACGTGATCCTCGCGCGCCTGGCGGCGTTCCCCCCGACCGACGCCTGACCGGGGCGCGCGTCAGCGCCGCGCGCCCTCGAGGGCGGCCCGCCAGTCCGCTGGGATCGGCTGGCTCTCCGCGGTCTCGGGGTCGACGACCACCTGCACGGACTCGGCCTCGACGGCGACCGCGTCGCCGTCCCGGACCTCGTAGGCGAACCCGAAACTCGTCGTGCCGACGTCCGTGACGGCGAGCGCGACGTCCACCTCGCGGGCGTCCTCGACGGGGGCGCGGTAGTCGAACTCGAGGTGCGCGAGCACCATGTCGATGTCGCCGGGCCTGAGGCCGACGTAGTCGTCGAGGAACTCGGTGCGCGCGTCCTCGAGGTACGCCGCGTAGACGGCGTTGTTCACGTGGCCGAGCATGTCGTAGTCCTGGTAGCGGACGGCGACGGTGTGCACGAACGGGAACTCGGTCATCACCGGAGGTGCGCCCGCGGCGGGGTTAACGCCCCCGGTTCGCGGGAACTCGACGGCCGGCGGTCGGGCCGCGGCCGCTGGCTGCCGTCGGCGGACCACGTGCTCACGAGAGGTCTCCGGGTTCGTCGACGTCCCGCCGGACGCCGGGGTCGCCCGTCTCCACGACCGCGGCGTCCTCGGCGTCCAGCAGGACCGCTCTGCCGCCCGCGTCGCCCTCGCGGTCGGCGAGCGCGGGGAAGTGCCGCGAGTCGAACAGCACGGGGTTGCCGCGCTCGCCACGGACGCCCGCGGCGAGCGCTGACCCGGCGCCCGCCTCGTAGGCCGCGACCAGCGCGCGCACCGACCCGGGGTCGACGTACGGCATGTCGCCGAGCGCGAACACCGCGGCGTCGACGGACGCGTCGTCGCCGTCCGCTCCCGCGAGGGCGCGCACGGCGGCGCGGACGGAGGACGCCTGGCCGGACGCGTAGTCGGCGTTCTCGACGAACTCGACGGGCGCGTCCGCGAGCGCGGCGCGGACGCGGTCGGCCTCGTGGCCGACGACGACCAGCACGCGGTCGAGGCCGGCGTCGAGGAGGGTGCGCGCGCTCCGCCGGACCATCGGCTCGCCGTCGACGGACGCGAGGAGCTTGTTGTCGCCGCCGAACCGCGAGCTGGTGCCCGCGGCGAGCAGGACGCCCGCGACGGTCGCGTCGCCCGTTCGCGCGTCCGGGGGGTCGACGACGGGGAGCGTCATTCGACCACTGGATAGGGGACGACGCGGACGTCCGCTCCGGCCGCCAGCGGCGTCTCGGTGAGCACGAAGCCGTCGGCGCGCGTCGCGCGCGTGCTGGACGAGAGCACGCTCGGGTCGAAGGTCTCCTCGTAGACGGACAGCGCCGACGCGGTGTGCCCGAGGGGTGTCGCGTCGCCGCCGTCGAGCGTCACTGGCACCGCGTACTCGAAGCCGTCGGGACCGAGGCCGACGTCGTGAGTGCAGGCCGCCGGGACCGTCGCGAGGTCCGTGCGGCCGGTGAAGAACGGTCGCGCGACGAGCACGGCGACGGTGTGTGCGCCCACGGGCTTGCCCGGGATGGCGAACGCGGTCGCGTCGAACTCGGGGAGGTCGGCGAGCGCGATCGGCTTCCCCGGGCGGACGCGCACGCGGTGGAAGTCGACGTCGCCGAGGTCGGCGAGCGCGCGCACGACGTAGTCCTTCCGCCCGACGCTCGTGCCGCCGGTCGTCACCACGACGTCGTGGCGCTCGGCGAGGGCCGCGACGCGGTCCCGGACCGTCTCGGCGTCGTCGGGGACGCTGCCCTCGTAGGTGGCGTCGTGGCCCCAGGACTCCACGAGGCCGGCGAGCATCGGCGAGTCGAGGTCGTCGACGCGGCCCTCGTGGATCTCCGTGCCGGTCGCGAGCACGCCGACGGAGAACCGCTCGCGGACGGGCACGGACTCGACGCCGAGGTCGCGGAGCAGGACGGCGTCCTTCGGCGAGAGCCGCTCGCCCGCGTCGAACAGCCGGTCGCCGGCGGCGACGTTGCTGGCGCGCTCGTAGACGTACGTCCCGGGGTCGACCGGTTCGCCCGCGAGTTCGCCGCCGTCGACGACGCCGTCCTCGACTTTCAGGACGGCGTTCGCGCCCCGCGGCAGTGGCGCGCCGGTCGCGATGCGGACCGCCCGCCCGGAGCCGAGTTCGCCGGGGTCGTCCTCGGGGAACACGTCGCGGTCGACCACCTCGAGGGGGTAGTCGGCGGTCGCGTCGAACGCGAACCCGTCCATCGTCGCGAAGCTGTGCGCCGGCCGGTCCTCGCTGGCGGTGACGTCCTCGGCGAGGACGCGGCCCGCGACCGCGTCGAGGCCGACCGACGTCACGCCGAGCCGCGACAGCGCCGCGTCGCGCGCGTCGAGGACGCGCTCGACGGCGTCCGACCGCCACAGCAGGTCCGCGTGGTCGTGACTCATACGCACACGAGAGTCCCCGGGCCGTTAAGGTCTTGTCGCGAACGGTGCCGCCCGCCCCTCTCGACCGCGGGGCGAGAAAAATCAGAATTTATAGATATATAGTTATACCGTCCGCTGGGGTAGGAATCTAATTCTCCACTTTCAGGCCAACAGAAACGATAATACTCGAGAATAGTACTGTACTGGCGCCGTTCCTCCTGGGTGCTCTTCTAACAGCGTAACCGTATTTTGAGGGTACTAGACGCCATTTAAGCCCGGTTCCCGCGAATTCCGCGGCTCTCCTCGGAAACGTACTGGAAAAATTACTATATAGGCGAACCGCGTCGACTCCTCCAATTCTCGTTACAGGCGTACATACGTCACGGCTCACGAGTAGGTGACGTTGAGGTCGATGACGTTGACGGCGCTGCGGACGACCTCCGGGATCTCCTCGCGGAACCGCTCGTCCTGGAGGCGGGTCGTCGGGCCGGCGACGCTGACGGCGCCGAGGACGTCGCCGTCGGGGTCGGTGACGGCGGCGCCGACGCTGCGGAGGCCCTCGAGGCGCTCCTCGTCGTCGAAGGCGATGCCGGCCTCCCGGATCTCGGCGAGTTCGTCGGCGAGCTCCTCGCGGTCGGTGATGGTGTTCTCGGTGAGCGCGGGGAGGCCGTGGCGGTCGACGATCTCGTCGACGCGCTCCGCCGGGAGGTTCGCGAGGACGGCCTTCCCGAGCGCGGCGCCGTGGAGGTAGATCCGCTTGCCGGCGTACGTGTCGACGTGGACGGCGCGGTCGCCTTTCGCGCGGTGGAGGAAGACGCCGCGGCCGTGCTCCTCGACGACGACGCCGGACAGCTCGCCGGTCTCCTCGGCGATGCGGTCGACTTCGGGCCGCGCGACCTCGTAGACAGCGCGGCGGTCGCGGGCGTGGGCGCCGAGCTCGAGGAAGCGCGTGCCGACGCGGTACGTGCCGTCCTCGTTGACGACGTACTCGTTGCGCTCGAGCGTCTGCAGGTGGTTGTGGACGGTGCTCTTCGGGAACGCGAGTTCGTCGGCGAGCTCCGTGACGCCGGCGCCGCCGCTGTCGTGGAGCGCCTCGACGATGCGCAGCGTGGTCTCGACCGACTTCACCGCCGGGGTGCCCGTGTCGTCCATGGTGTTCGTTCACACGTCTGCGTTCGGTGACGTAAATCTTTTGTTCAACTGGACAGGACAACTGTCCAGACAGGCGCGCGATTCGTGCCGCGAATCCCCGATAGTGAACGGTGTGCTAACACGGGGCACTCGGGGTGCTCTGCGGATTGTCGCCCTTCGAGGCCCGAGGCGCCAGTTCGGAAGTATGCACGTTCTTGAACACGAACGCGTGCGTTCAGCGATGCCGAACGAGCGGTCGAACCGGGCCCCATCCGCGGCGCGCGCGGTCGACTCCAGCTCGCCGCGGCGACGGCAATGATTTATGGCCCGGGTCCGCGTCGGTGACTACGATGAGCGACGGACACGTACTCGACGGCGTGACGGTCCTCGACCTGAGCACGTTCGTCACCGGGGGGTTCTGCTCGCTGATGCTGGCGAACCAGGGCGCGGACGTCGTCAAGGTGGAACGTCCCGGGGTCGGCGACGACAACCGCCACTCCGGGCCGCCGTTCGTGGACGGCGAGTCGCCGTACTTCTGGACGGTGAACTACGACAAGCGCAGCGTCGAACTGAACCTCAAGAAGCCCGAGGGGCTGGCCGCACTCTACGACCTCGCCGAGGAGGCGGACGTCTTCGTCCAGAACTACCGCCCGGGCACCGCCGAGAAACTCGGCGTCGCGTACGACGAAATCAGTGACGTCAACGACGAGATTGTCTACTGCGCAATCTCGGCGTTCGGCCAGACGGGCCCGTGGAGCCAACGTCCGGGCTACGACCTCCTCATCCAGGGGATGAGCGGCATCATGTCCGTCACGGGCGAACCGGACGGCCGACCGGTGAAGGTGGGGCTGCCCCAGACCGACCTCATCACCGCGATGTGGTCGGCGTTCGGCATCATGGGCGCGCTCTACCGCCGCGAGCGCACCGGCGAGGGCGAGTACGTCGAGCTCGGGATGCTCGACGCCACCCTGCCGTGGCTCACAAAGCAGGCCGGGAAGGCGTTCGTCGGCGAGGAACCGAAGCGCATGGGCACCAAGGACCCCGTGCTCGCGCCGTACCAGACGTTCGAGACGGCGGACGGCCACATCAACGTCGCGTGCCTCAACCAGAAGCTCTGGCGGCAGTTCTGCGAGGCCATCGGTCGTCCGGACCTCCCCGAGGACGACCGCTTCGAGACGAACGGCGACCGCGTCGAGCACATGGACGAACTCGAGGCGGAACTGGAGACCGAGCTGCGCGAGCGCAGCACCGACGAGTGGATGGACGTGCTCGTCGAGGACGCCGGCATCCCCGCCGGCCCCGTCTACGACGTCGAGGACGCCCTGTACAACGAGCAGACCGAGGCGCGGGGCGTCGTCACGGAGATGGAGGCGCGCGGCAAGACCATCCCCGTCGTCGAGCACCCCCTGAACTTCGAGCACAGCGACAGCGGCTTCGAGTCGCCGCCGCCGGAGCTCGGCGAGCACAACCGCGAGGTGTTCGCGGAGCTCGGCTACAGCGACGAGGAGATCGAGGAACTCGCCGACGCCGGCGTGTTCGGCGACGACTGACCGGCGTCTCCTCGAATCCTCGACTGACCGGCGTTCTGTCACCCCGCCGACCGAAGTCTTGGTACCGTCGCCGTGTTCCCCCGTCGGTCTGCCCTATGGCCAACCGTTAAGAGGGAGTCGCGCGACGGTCGGGGTATGCTGGATGGCTACGAGATGCACGACCTGACGCAGCCGTGGTGTGCCGACACGCCCGCCTGGCCGACCTACGACAACCCGAAGGTCTGGTACGAGAAGTCACTGGACACGGAGAAGGTCAACGGCCAGAAGATCGAGTTCATGAACCACACGGGCACGCACCTCGACGGCGAGAAGCACTTCGTCGCCCACGGCCGGGACATCGAGAGCATGCCCCTCGAGGAGCTCGTCAGCGACGCCGTCGTCGCGGACATCTCCGAGAAGGTCGGCGACTACGACGTCTACACGCCGGAGATGATCGAGGACGTCGTCGACGTCCGCGAGGGCGACATCCTGTTCGTCCACACGGGCTACCAGGAGTACGCCTGGCACAAGGAGAACGCGGACCCGCACAAGTTCTTCTGCAAGCACCCCGGCCCGAACCAGGAGTTCGCGGACTGGTGCAAGGAGAAGGACCTGAACTACCTCATCCTGGACTGCGGGAGCGCCGACCACCCGATGAACACCGTGATCCGGGACGTCCGCCCGGAGCTCGCCGCGGAGGCCCGCGAGCACTTCGGCGTCGACGACCTCGACGAGATCTTCCCGCCGGAGGGCTACCAGCTGATGCACACGGAGCTGTTCCCGGAGGGCATCGTGCACGTCGAGAACGCGCAGGTACCCGAGGAGCTGCTGAACGAGCGCTGCCAGATCGGGACGTTCCCGTGGCGGTTCCGCGGCGGCGAGTCCTCGGTCTCGCGGGTCGTCGCGTTCACCGAAGAATAGGCGGTTCGAGCGGCTGCTTTCGTCCCGTGCTCAGTCGTCGACGGCCTCCTCCGGGTCCTGTCCGGCGACGGGTTCGCCGACCGGGCCCTCGCCGACGGGCGGGACGTTCTCGGGCAGGACGGCGTTCAGGACGAGCGCGATCGTCCCGCCGACGATGATGCCCGACGTCGCGAAGATCTGGACGTCCTGCGGGAGCTGTGCGAGCGCGTCCGACTGCCACTCCACGCCGACGCCGAGCAGGACCGACACCGCGAGGATGGTGAGGTTGCGGCGGTTGAGCTCGGCGCCGCGGGAGACGATGCGCACCCCGATGGAGAAGATCATCCCGAACAGCACGACGGCGGCGCCGCCCAGCACGGGGTTGGGCATCGCCGCGACGACTTCCGCGACCTTCGGCACGAGGCCGAGGACGACGAGGAACACGCCCGCGATGGCGACGACGAACCGGCTTGCGACGCCCGTGAAGCTGATGAGGCCGACGTTCTGGCTGAACGACGTGTTCGGGAACGCGCCGAACACGCCCGCGAACGCGGACATCACGCCGTCGGCGACGAGCCCGCCTTTCGTCTCCTCGCTGGTGGGTTCGCGGCCGACCGACTCGGTGGTCCCGGCGATGTCGCCGATGGTCTCCATCCCGGTGACGACGTACGCGAACGCGACCAGCAGGATGGCGCTGGGTTCGAAGGAGACCCCGTAGGACAGCGGGGTCGGCAGCGAGAACCACGACGCGCCCGCGACCGCCGAGAGGTCGAGCAGGCCGAGCGGGATGGCCGCGAGGTAGCCGACGACGACGGCGACGAGCACGCTCGCGGCCCGGAGGAAGCCGTCGAAGAACTGGTTCACGACGACGGAGACGACGAGCACGAGCGCCGCGAGCCCGAGGTTCTCGAGGTTCCCGTACGTCGGCGCGCCGGGGCCGCCCGCGGCGTACTGCATCGCGGTCGGGATGAGCGTCAGGCCGACGAGCATCACGACGATACCGGTCACGAGCGGCGGGAACAGCCCGCGGACGTCCTCGAAGACGTACCCGAGCAGGACCTCGACCGGCGCCGCGACGATGACCGCGCCGAAGATGGCCGCCAGCCCGAACTCGCTGCCGACGTCGATGAGCGGCGACACGAAGATGGCGCTGGTGCCCATGACGATGGGGAGGCGCGCGCCGACCGGGCCGAGCGGGTACGCCTGGACGATGGTGGCGACGCCGGCGACGAACAGCGCCATCTGGACGATGAAGGTCGTGTCGGCGCCGCCGAGGCCGATGGCGCCCGCGATGACCAGCGGGAGCGCGACCGTCGAGAGGAACATCGCGAGGAGGTGCTGGGCGCCGAGGGCGACGGACTCCCCGAGCGGCGGTTCCTCCTCGATGCCGTACTCGACGAGCCTGGCCCCGCCGTCGGTGCGTGGTTCTGCGTCTACGCTGGACTCTGTGGTGGTGTCTCGTGGCACACTCTCGGGCACACAATCGCCCCCAATAAACATTTATAACATTTTTTAGAATGGTCCGCAGCGGGTATTATCACCCGGGGCTGCCGCGGGGCGAACAGCTAACTGACAGCGCGCAGACTGGGCCCGTATGTCACGGATGGACGCAGTCGTCCTCGAGGAGTGGGGCGGCGACCTGACGGTCCGCGAGGTCGAACGCCCGGAGCCGGCACCCGGCGAGGTGCGCGTCGACGTCCGCGCCTGCGGCGTCACCCGAACCATCGAGAACGCCGTCCGGGGCGGCCTCAGCGACGACCCCGGCCTCACGCCGCGGATCCCCGGCCACGAGTTCGCCGGCGTCGTCGACGCGGTCGGCGACGGCGTCACCGACGTCGCGGTCGGCGACCGCGTCCTCGCGTACTTCTACCTGACCTGCGGGCGCTGTGACCGCTGCCGGCGCGGCGACACGAACCAGTGTACGGACTTCGGCGGCTGGTTCGGCGTCCACCGGGACGGCGCGTACGCCGACGCCACCACGATTCCGGCGTCGAACGTCCTCCCGCTCCCGGACGGCGCGTCGTTCGCGGAGGGCGCGGTGGCGGCGGACGGCCTCGCGACGCCGCTGCACGTCTGCGACCGCACCGGCGTCGGCGACGACGACACCGTACTCGTGCTCGGGGCGGCGGGCCGCATCGGCGTCCACCTCTCGAAGCTCGCGGCGGCGCGGGGCGCGCACGTCCTCGCGGCGGACGTCCACGACGACCGTCTCGCGCACGTCGACGCGGTCACGCCCGACGCCGTCACGCCGGTCGACGCGCGCGGCGACGACTTTCCCGAGCGCGTCCGCGCCGCGACCCCCTACGGCGAGGGCCCGACGGTGGTCGTGGACACGGTCGGGGACCTCGAGACGCTGCGGGACGCCTGGGCGGCGCTGGCGATGGGCGGCCAGGTGGTCACGCTCACGACCCACCACGAGCGTTCGTTCGCGCCGCTCCTGAAGGAGTTCGTCGTGACGGAAGCGAGCGTGGTGGGGTCGCGGTACGCCACGAAGGACGAGGTGGTCCGTGCCGCGCGCCTGCTCGCCGACGACCGCGTCGAGGTCGACGACGCGCGCACCGTCGACCTCGCGGGAGTCCCCGAGTACCACCGCGACCTGCGCGCCGGCGACGCCTACGGGATGGCGGTCCTGGAGCCCTGACGCGCTCGTACCGACCGCTCGCCGGTCGCCGGAGCCGGGACAGTTTTTACACCGGCCGCGGAACCCCGGGGCGTGAGCGACGAACTGCCGCGGCGCGCGCTCGCCGTCCTCGGCGTCGGCCTGCTCGGCATGGGGCTGGCGGTCGGGAGCTACGGCGCGGCGGTCGCGCGGCTGCTCGAACGCGGCGTGGCGCCCGGCGTCGCCGGCTTCGGGATGACGCTGTTCCTGCTCGGCCAGCTCGCCGTGGTCGCGCCCGCGGACCGCCTGACGCGGACGCGCCGGGCGGCGTGGGTCGCGGCGGCCGGCCTCACCGCCGGCGCGGCCGCGAGCCTGCTGTCCGCCGGCGAGACGGTCGCGACGACCCTGGCGGCGCGCGCGCTCCTGGGGCTCGGGCAGGGCGCGGCGTTCGTCGGCGCGATGAAGCACGTCGGCCGCCGCACGCCACGGCCGCACGTTTCGACTGTCCAGGGGTTCCTCGGCGCGATGTTCACGCTCGGGCTCGCGGTCGCGCTCGCCGCCGCGCCCGTGACCTTCGCGGCCGTCGGGCTCGGGGCGTCGATGACGGCCGTCGCCGCCGTGACCGCCGCGGGCGCGCTCGGCGCGCCGTTCCTGGCGTCCGCCGACGAGGAGCCGGTGGTGCCGTTCCGGGCGTACCTCGCGCCGCTGCAGTCGCCCGTCGGGCTGGCGCTCGGTCTCGGGAACATGGCGACGTTCGGCTTCCTGATGGTGGCGACGACGTGGTACGAGGCCGCCCTCGACGGCGTCGCGGCCGTCCCGACGACGACGGCGCTCGTGGCGTTCGCCGCGACGACGGTGGTCGGGCGCGCGCTCGGCGGCGTGCTCGCGGCCCGCGTCGGCGACCGCGCGGTCGTCCGGCACTCGCTGCTGGCGCTCGCCGTCGTGCTCGCCGGGATGGCAGCGGGCGTCCACTACGAGTCCGCGGCCGTGGTCGTCGCCGCCGTCGCGGGCACCGGCCTCGGGTTCAGCGTGCCGTTCGGGCCGCTGTTCGCGCTCGCGTTCTCGAACCTCGCCGACGACGCCGGCGTCACGCTCGTGGTGATGCTCGCGGTGGGGAACGCCGGCGCGCTCGCGTACCCCTGGTTGGTCGGCGAACTCGTCGCCGCCACCGACACGTACGCCGTGGGGTTCGCGGCGATGGCGGCGTCCGTGCTCGGCGTCTGGCTGCTGTGGCGGCGCGCGATCACGGCGCGGGCCGAGTGAACGGCGTTTCGTACCCGCATTCGGCCGTGAACCCGGCGCGGCGAAACCGGTCCCGGTTACACGTTCGAGGAACGCCTAAGTGCCAGTGGGTGGAACGTGCTGGCATGGACCGAGACGACCCGTGGAGCGTGACCGACCGCGACCTCCACGACGCCCTGCGCTCCCTGCGCGAGGCGGGCGCGTCCGCGGCCGTCGCCACCGTCGTCGGCGTCGAGGGGTCCGCGTACCGGCGTCCCGGCGCGAAACTCGTCGCGCCCGAGGGCGACGACGCGCTCGGCGCGATCACAGCCGGCTGCCTCGAGGGGCCGGTCGCCGACCTCGCGGCGGACGCCCGGGAGACCGGCGCGAGGACCGTGGAGACGTTCGACCTGATGGACGACGACGAGTGGGGCCTCGGCCTCGGCTGCAACGGCGTCATCGACGTGCTCGTCGAACCGCTGGACGACTCCGTCGACCCGCTGCTGGACGCGCTCGCCGACGGCGAACCGGCGGCGCTGCTGACGGTCGTCGGAAGCGACGACCCGGACGTCCCCGTGGGAGCGCGCGCCGTCTTCGACGGCCGGGACTTCCTGACCGGCGAGGACCGCGCGGCGCTGCCCGCGGACGCACGCAGCGACCTCCGGGACGCCGCCGCGAACGCCCGCGACGCGGGAGCGAACGCCTCCCTCGAGGTCGCTCGCGACGCGGGCGACCTCACGGTGTTCGTCGACGGCGTCGAACCGGCGCCGGAACTCCTGCTGTTCGGCGCGCAGAACGACGTCCACGCGGTCGCGCGGTTCGGCGCGCAGGCAGGCTTCCGGGTGACCGTCGCGTCGCCGCGAGGCGGCCGCGCGAGCCGCGAGTCGTTCCCGCACGCCGACCGCGTCGAGGCCACGCACCCCGACGACGTCGCCGACCTCGTGGTGGACGACGAGCGCACGTACGCCGTCCTGCTGTCGCACAACCTCGTCGACGACCGGCTCGCCCTCGAGTCGCTGCTGGACGACACCGCCGTCGGATACGTCGGATTGATGGGGCCGCGCAAGCGCTTCGAGGACCTCCGGGAGGACGCGAACGCGGACGGCCGGACGTTCTCGCCGGCCGACCTCGACCGGGTGTCGACGCCGGTCGGCCTCGACCTGGGCGACGGCGGCCCGACCGGCATCGCGCTCAGCGTCGTCGCGGAGGCGGTCGCCGTGGCGAACGGCGCGTCCGGCGGCCGCCTCGCCGAGCAGTCCGGCCCGATTCACGCGCGCAGCGACCCGACGCCCTGAACTGCGGTCCCGCGCGAGCGTCGGCCTCCCGGTCCCGTCCGCCGATTTCGGCGAAACAATAATGAACAGTCGCCGCGATGGTCGTGTACATGAGTAGTGAGAGCAGTTCACAGAGCCTCGCCCGCCCCACCGAGGCCGTCTCGGTCACGGTGAACGGCGAGGCGGTCTCGGCCACCGTCGAACCCCGCCTGAAGCTCTCGGACTTCCTCCGCGAGGAGTGCGGCAAGCGAGGGGTGCGCGTCGGCTGCGAGCACGGCGTCTGCGGCGCCTGCACCGTGCTCGTCGACGGCGACGCCGTGAAGAGCTGTCTGACCTACGCCGTCCAGGTCGACGGCAGCGAGGTCACGACCGTCGAGGGCCTCGCCGCGGACGGCGACCTCCACCCCATCCAGGAGGCGTTCCACCAGGAGCACGCCCTCCAGTGTGGCTTCTGCACGAGCGGGTTCGTGATGGCGACGAAGGAACTGCTCGACCGCGAGCCCGACCCGGACCGCGAGGCCATCGAGGACGGCCTCGCGGACAACATCTGCCGCTGCACCGGCTACCAGAACATCTACGACGCCGTCGACAGGGCGGCCGAGGAACTGATGGACGCGCCCAGCGACGGCCTCGACGACCGCACCGGTGGGGCCGACGGCGGCGCCGGGGGTGACGACTGAATGTCCGAGGCCGGCACGACGACGGACGTCGACACCGGCGACGAGGCGGAGTCGGACCGCCAGTCGTTCGTCGGCACGGGTCTCGAGCGCGTCGAGGACCACCGCATCCTCACCGGCGAGGCCGAGTACATCCACGACGTCGCGCCGGAGAACGCCCTCCACATGGCGCTCGTCCGGAGCGTCCACCCCCACGCGCGCATCGTCGACGTGGACACGAGCGCGGCCGAAGACCACCCCGACTGCGCGCTCGTCCTCACCGGCGAGGACGTCCAGGCGGACTACCAGCCGATGCCCTGCGGCCTCGAGGGCTTCGAGGAGTGGTCGCTGGCGGTCGAGAAGGTCCGGTACGTCGGCGAGCCCGTGGTCGCGGTGTTCGCGCCCGACCGGTACGCCGCGGAGGACCTCGTCGACCTCGTGGACGTCGAGTACGAGCAACTCGACCCGGTCGTGGACGCGATGGCCGCCCGCGAGGACGAGACCGTCGTCCACGAGGACGTCGGGACGAACGTCCCGGACGGCGAGACCCTCGAGTTCGGCGACGTCGAGGAAGCGTTCGAGGCCGCGGACAACGTCATCGAGCGCGAGTACTCGTGGGGCCGCATCTCCGGTGTCCCCCTCGAGACGGCGGGCGTCGTCGCGGAGTACGACACCGACCGCGACGCCTTCGACATCGACTGCAACATCCAGTTGCACACGCTCGTCGACGACACCGTCTACGAGGCGCTCGGCTACCCGCCCGAGAAGGTGAACCTGGAGGTGCCGGCGGACGTCGGCGGGAGCTTCGGCACGAAGATCGCCATCCACCGGTACTGCGCGCTCGCGTCGATGGCGAGCCAGCAACTCGACGGCCGGCCCGTGACGTTCGTCGAGGACCGCGTGGAGAACCTCCAGGGCGGCGACATGCACTCCTCGGACCGCGAGTACCGCGTGCGGCTGGCGTACGACGACGACGGCACCATCCGCGGCCTCGACACGTGGTTCGTCGACGACTTCGGGGCGTTCCCGCGGTACCCCGTAAACCAGGCGCTGAAGCCGCTGTCCGTCGTGAACAACGCCTACGACATCGAAAACGTCCGCTACGACTACGAGCTGGTGATGACGAACAAGACCAGCCAGACCGCCTACCGCGGGTTCGGCGTGCCGGCGCACATCCACGCCGTCGAGATGGTCGTCGACGAGGCGGCCGCGGAGCTCGGCGTCTCCCGGGAGGACTTCCGGCGCCTGAACCTCATCCAGCCCGACCAGCTGCCGTACCGGCTGCCGACGCACAACGTCTACGACTCCGGGGACTTCCCGGCGGCACTGGACCGCATCGAGGAGATCGTCGACGAGCGCGAGCGCTGCGAGGGCGGCCTCCTCGACCCCGAGGTCGTCGCGGCGAAACGCGAGGAGGGCAAGTACCGCGGCGTCAGCCACACCGTCCACATCGAGCCCGGCGTCTCCGGGTCGGACTGGACGGACCGCCAGCGCACCGACCGGGAGACCCTGGCCGACCGCGACCGCGAGGACGTCGCGGAGCTCCCCGAGCACTTCCGCATCGCGCTGGACGAGGACGGCACCGTGCAGGCGTCCCTCGCGACCGACACCTCCGGGCAGGGCCACCAGACCCTGGTCACGCAGCTGCTCGCCGACGGCCTCGAGGTGCTGCCCAGCGACGTGGAGGTCGGCTACCTCGACAGCGTCACCGCGCCGACGGAGTACGGGACGGCGGCCTCGCGGATGGCGGTGATGCTCTCGGGCGCCACTGAGGGCGCCGCCGAGCGGCTCCGCGAGAACTGCCGCCGGCTCGCCGCCGAGGCGGCCTTCGACTGCGCCGTCGAGGACGTCGTCTACCGGGACGGCGGCGTCGAACACCGCGAGACGGGCGACCGCCTCGACTTCGCGGCGCTCGCCGACCTCGACGCGGACCGCGACGAGCGCCTGACGCGCGTGAGCTACGACTACGACCACCCGGCGACCCAGGTCGAGGACTTCGACGAGGCGCTCACGAGCAAGTACCCCGTCTACCCGACGGCGGCCTTCGCCGCGAACGCGCCCATCGTCGAGGTGGACGTGCACACCGGCGAGGTCGAGGTCCTGAAGTTCTACACGCTACGGGACTGCGGCACGATGCTCAACCCCACCATCGTGGAGGGACAGGCCCACGGCGGCCTCGCGCAGGGCGTCGGCGCCGCGCTCATGGAGGAGTTCCAGTACGACGACGAGGGCCAGCCCCAGGCCATCACGATGTTCGACTACCTCCTGCCGTCGACGAAGAACATGCCGGACGTCGAGATGGAGCACACGGAGACGCCGTCGCCGTTCACGGAGACCGGCGCGAAGGGCACCGGCGAGGGCGGCATGATCGACGGCCCCGCCGCGGTCGCGTCCTCCATCAACGACGCGCTGGCGGAGTTCGACTTCGTCACCGACCAGATCCCGATGACGCCCCACCGCGTCCGGCAGCGACTCCGCGACGCCGACGGCGGGGACTGACGCCGGTCACCGGTGGGGACCGACGCCGGTCACCGGTGGGGACCGACGCCGATCGACGCTGGGGACCGACGGCGCTTCCGCTGGGCGTCGCGCACTGGACGGGAGGAGGCGGGTCGCGTTACTCCTCGAGGGTCGCGGTCGCCTCGGGTTTCGCGCTGATCTTCGACTCCGCGGGGACGCCCTCGTCCGCGAGGTCCTCGACGTCCTCGAAGAAGTCGTTGACGAGGCGTTCGGCGACGCTGCCGAGCGCGCGCTGGCCGAGGCTCGCGATGAGGCCTGAGACGTTCACCTCCGCCTGCCAGGACGCCGTCGTGGTGCCGTCGTCGTTGTCCACGAGGTCCATCTCCGCGACGGTCTCGAAGGAGTTCCGGGACGCGTCGCCGCCCGCGTGCATCACGAGGCGGTTCGGCCGGTCGGCCTCCACGACGACCATGTCGACGTCGAAGGTGGGTTTCACGCTGCCGACGCCGACCGCGATGGTCGCGGAGAGCTCGGCGTCGGACTCCTGTTCGATGTGGTCGCAGCCGGGCGCGCACTGCGCGAGGATCTCGGGGTCCGTGAAGTAGTTCCAGAGCTGTTCGGGCGCGTGGTCGGAGTCGAAGTCGCCGGAGAATTCTATCATTGGATTGTGCGGTCGTAGGCCGTCCGCAGGGAACGGCGGGTGTACTCGCCTGCCAGTTCTACCTTCCACTCCTCGTCGGCGTGCATCTCGGGCGAGGGGTCCGCGGCGTCGCTCGCTGCGGCCGCCGCCTCGTCGAGGGCGTCCTCGTCGAGGCTCGTGCCCTCGACGGCGGCTTCGGCGTCGGGGACGTGGAGCGGGACGTCCGCGACGTTCGCGAGCGCGACGCGCGCCGCCTCGACCTCGGGGTCGTCGGCGTCCGGGTCGTCGACGCGGACGGCGGTGCCCGCGCTGACCGTCGGGAACGTCTGGGCTGCGCGCTTGAGCTCCTCGAAGGCCATCCCCGTCCGCTCGGGCGGGAACGGCTCGCGGTCGACGGTCACGCCGGTGACGAGCTCCTCGGGGCCCAGGTCGGTGAACATGTACGCGACGAAGAACTCGCGGGCGGGGACGGTGCGCTCGCCGTCCGCCGACGCGAGGTGGAGGTCGGCGTCGAGCGCGACGAACGCCGCCGGGTAGTTCCCCGCAGGGTCGGCCTCCGCGACGCTGCCGCCGACGGTGCCGCGGTTGCGGACGCTCGGGCCGGCGATCTGTTCGGCGGCCTCCGGCACCATCTCGACGGCCTCGCGGAGGTCGTCGGCGAACTCGAGGTCGCGGTGGGTCGTCATCGCGCCGATCTCGACCTCGTCGTCGCGGACCTCGTAGCCGGCGAGGTCGTCGACGCGGTCGAGGTCGACGAGGTGGTCGGGGGTGGCGAGCCGGTTCGCCATGATGATGCCGAGGCTCTGGTTGCCGGCGAGCACCTCGGCGTCGTGCCCGAGGTCCGCCAGGAGTGTCGTCGCCTCCTCGACGGACGTCGGGCGGTGGTACTCGAAGGCCGCGGGCTTCATCGCGGGCGGCCTCCGGGGTGAGGGCGGGGTCTGTCTGCGCTATGGGGTCGGTGCCAGCACATGTGTCTCACGTGGATCCGGTAACCCGGTCGGACAATCATGAGATAGGCGCGAGCCGGCTATTAAGCGTTTTGCCAACTCGCCCCACGGGACGGGGTGACGGGGACCGGTCCCTCGCGCTCGACGCCGTTCACTCCGACGGCTGGACCGGGAGCTCGACGTGCGTCGGGTGAGTGGCGGAGTGGTGGACGGTGTTCTCGGCGACCCGGTACTCCTGGTCGGTGTAGAGGGGTCCGCCCGTGTTGTGGTTGACGTCGAACCGCGGCCAGTTCGACGACGACACGTCGAGGCGGATGCGGTGGCCCTCCCCGAAGCGGTTCGCGGTGTCGTAGGGCTCCATGTAGAACTCGTAGACCTCGCCGGGCGTCAGCAGGTCGGGCTCGTCGCGGTAGCCGCGGTAGCGGCCGCGGCAGATGGAGTCCGAGAGGTTCAGGTCGTAGCCGTCCGGGTAGTCCTCGCTCTCGGGGTACTCGTCGACGAGCTTCGCCGTGAAGTCCGTGTCCGGACCGTCCGTCTCGCCGAACACGCGGACGCGGATGGGCCCCGCGATCTCGACCGGCTCCTCGAGGGGCGGCGTGCGGAACGTCAGGACGTCCTCGCGCTCGCTCAGCGGGCCGTACGGCGGGCTCGCGCCGAACGTGTCCTCGCTGGTGCGCTGGTCGTAGCCGCCGCGGCCCGCGAAGTCGACGATGTTCCGGTCGCCCAGGGGGTAGGCCTCGACGGACTCCTCGCGGGGCTCGTAGGTGAGGTACGAGGACGTGTTCCCGCCGATGGTGGGGACGGGGTCCGTGGGGTCGAACTCGAAGCTGGTCGTGGACTCGCTGGCCGTCGGCTGCTCGGTGGAGAGCGTGCCGTCGGCGTGCGCGTAGAACCGCGTCATCTCCGTGCCCTCGGGCGGCCACTGGTCGGCGCTGCGCCACTCGCCGCCGTGGAACAGGCGGCCGTCCTCGGTCCGGTGACCGTCGCCGGTCCCCATCAGGAAGTACTGGACGCGGGGCTCGTCCCAGGCGTCCTCGACGCCGCGGACGTAGCGGTCGAAGAAGCGCTTGCGGGTCTCGCGGTACTTCCGGGTCGCGTTCTCGCCGAACGCGAGGTCGCCGGCCGTCGGCTGCTCCCAGGTCAGCGGCGGGAACAGCAGCTGCTCGCTGTGGTCGTGGCCGCCGGGGAGCCGCGCGAGGTGCGTCCACGGCCCCATCAGGAGGTAGTGGTCGCTGTCCTTGCGGTCCGCGAGCCCGACGAAGTTGTCGCAGGTCGCGCCCGTGTACGAGTCGTACCAGCCGCCCGAGTAGACGGTGGGGACGTCCGCCGACTGGTCGTAGTGGGCCTCGAAGTTCAGGCCGGGGTTCTGCCAGAGGTCGTCGCTGGCGGACGCGGTGGTCATGATGTCGAACGCCCACTCCTCGTACTGGGGGAGCTCGGCGAGCGCGCTCTCGCCGCGCTGGACGGGGCCGTCCTCGAACACCTCGCGGACGTCGACGTCGGCGAACGTCTGCTGGACGTCGGGGTCGGCGAGGCTCTCGTGGGCGAAGCCCGCGCCGAGCGTGAGCGCCCACGACAGCCACCGCTGCTCGAACGCGCCGTTGTGCCGGAACGTCTTCTTCCGGCCGTTCGCCGCGCCCATGTTCACGAACATCCCGGCGAGGCCGTCGGGGTCCTGCGTGGCGAGTGCGTTCTGCACCCACGCGCCGTAGCTCGTGCCCAGCGTGACGACCTGGCCGTCGCAGTAGTCCCGCTCGGCGAGGTACTCCACGGCGTCGGCGCCGTCCTCTGCCTCGTGTCGGTGGATGTAGAAGTCGCCGCCGCTGTCGAAGCGCCCGCGCACGTCCTGGATGGCGATCACGTACCCGCGGGAGGCGTACCACTCGCCGTGCCGCAGGCGACCGCCGGTCTTGTCGTACGGCGTCCGGTCGAGGATGACCGGCCGCGGGTCGTCGATGGGCTCGTTCGTCTCCGGGTCCGCCGGCCGGTAGACGTCCGTCGAGAGGCCGACGCCGTCCCTGGTCGGTACCTCCACGTCCAGTTCGGCGTGGACGCCGTAGGGTGGGTCGCTGTCGCTCGCCATACGCGTACCACCGAGACGACCCGCAAATACGTTTCCCCGCGACCGGTCCCGGACGGCCGCCCGGCGCCGCGTCACAGGCGGCACATTTATAATGGATGTTTGTAGAGAAAGGTACGTGTCCGGTGTGGCAGCACTCCACACATGACGGCTGCCAGGCCAGGACGGAGGGCCACCACATGACAGCCGACCCCCTAGACGGAGCCGAGACGCACAGCACGGACGAGGAACTGGTACCGGACGGCGGCAGCGAGGCCTCGATGGTCGAGTACGGCATCGAGGACAAGCCGCCGCTGTTGCAGTCCATCTTCCTCGGCACCCAGCACTGGCTGACGATGGTCGGGTCGACCATCGCCATCCCGTTCGTGCTCGCCGGCGCGCTCGGGTTCGACGGTGCGCAGACCGCCCAGCTCATCGGGACGTTCTTCGTGGTGTCCGGCGTCGCGACGCTCGCCCAGACCACCGTCGGGAACAAGTACCCCATCGTGCAGGGCGGGACGTTCTCGATGCTCGGACCGGCACTCGCCATCATCACCGTCCTCGGCGGCGCAGACGGCGGCGCGAGCTCGACCGAGATGATGCGGGAGTTACAGGGCGCGATCATCATCGCCGGCGGCGTCGAGGTGCTCATCGGCTACTTCGGCCTGTTCGGCCGCCTGAAGGAGTACATCGGCCCGCTCGTCATCTCCGTCGTCATCGCGCTCATCGGCCTCGCGCTCATCGACGTCCCACAGATCGTCAGCGCGTCCCAGAACTGGTACCTCGCGGGCCTCACGCTCGTGCTCATCGTGCTGTTCTCCCAGTACATCGACAGCTACTCGCGGCTGTTCAAGCTGTTCCCGGTGTTGCTGGGGCTCGGCGGCGCGTACCTGCTCGCCGCCGTGTTGTCCGTCGCCGGCGTCGTCGATATCGTGAGCTTCGGCGCCATCGGCGAGGCGCCGCCGGTCCGGGACATCACGCCGTTCCAGTGGGGCACGCCGCTGTTCACGCCGTCGTTCTCCGCCGGCATGATCGCGGGGATGCTCGCGTCCGCCATCGAGAGCTTCGGTGACTACCACTCGGTCGCCCGCATGGCCGGCGAGGGCGCCCCGAACAAGCAGCGCGTCAACCACGGCCTCGGCATGGAGGGCCTCGGGAACGTCTTCGCCGGCATCATGGGCACCGGGAACGGCTCGACGTCCTACACGGAGAACATCGGCGCCATCGGCATCACCGGCGTCGCCTCCCGGTACGTCGTCCAGATCGGCGCCGTCGTGATGATCCTCGTCGGCTACGTCGGCTACTTCGGCGCGTTCGTCGTGACGATCCCGAACGCCATCGTCGGCGGCCTGTTCCTCGCGATGTTCGCGCAGATCGTCGGCGTCGGGCTCAGCCAGCTCCAGCACGTCGACCTCAACCAGAACCGGAACGTCTTCGTGCTCGGGTTCGGCCTGTTCGCCGGCCTCTCGATCCCGCTGTACGCGAGCAACGTCGAGAGCTTCGAGGCGGGCTTCTCGCAGATCCCCGTGCTCGGGAGCGTCCTCGGCATCCCCGAGGTCGCGACCACCATCGGCATCATCCTCGGCACCGAGATCGCGGTCGGCGGCATCGCGGCGTTCATCCTCGACAACACCATCCCCGGTAGCAAGGAGGAGCGCGGCCTCACTGCCTGGGAGGAGATCACCGAGGACGAGGACGCCTTCGAGCCGTACCACGAGAAGTTCTACCCGCTCGGCGAGCCCGCCAACGAGGACATCGCGGACGACGACTAGTCCCGTCCTCGCCTCCGGCGCAACGCAGAAGTCCCCCCGCGAGTTCTTTCGACCATGGCCGCACAGGACGACCGCAGCGCCGTCGAGATCACGCGCATGTCGCTGCGCGGGGACGGCTGGATCGGCTACTCCGAGGACGCCGTCTACGTCGACGAGGGCGGCGACGACCGCGTGAAGATCCCCCACGACGCCGTCGAGGCCGTCACGCTGCGCACCCTGGAGTGGGACCTCGCGGTGATGAGCCTCCTCCTGGTCGGCGTCGGCGCGTACGTCGTCGTCACGCGCAACCCCCTCGTCGGCGTCGCGTTCGCCGCGGTCGGCGCGTTCAGCGCGTACCGGACGTACCGGCACCGGCACGAACTCGCCATCCGCGTCCGGAACCGCCCGAAGCCGCTGACAGTTCACCCCGAGCACCCCCACCAGTGCCTCGACGCCCTCAGCGACCGCGTCGGCCTCCAGAAACAGACCGGTCCCTGAATCCGCCCGTACAGTAGCCCAGTTCCGCCAGAAGAGTCCGGCCCCCGAAGCCTCGCCGGTCAGTCGTCCGCGCGCTCCAGCCGGGGGCCGCGGCGGCCGTCCCTGAGTTCGTAGTCGCCGGCGAGGACGACCCGGTCGTCCGCCGCGAGGTCGCCGTCCGCCAGCTGCGCGGTCACCTGCACGTCCGCGTCCGGGAACCGCGCGACGCCGAGCGGGTTCGGGCTCCTGACGCCCGAGGGCGGCACCCTGGAGACGGTCGTCGCGACGAGTTCGCCCACGCCCAGCGCGAGCTCGCGGAACGACTCGCCGCCGCAGCTCGGGCACCGCACGCGGTCGTAGGCCCACGTCTCGCCGCACGCCTCGCAGGCGGTCGCCGCGGACGACACGCGCTCGGCGTCCTGGCCGCCACCGCCGTCGCTCATTCCGCCACCTCCAGCACCGAACAGACGGCGTTGTTCCCGAACCCGGCGACGTTCACCGCCAGCCCCGTCCCGCAGTCGACCTGGCGGTCGTCGGCCTCGCCGCGCAGCTGCCAGACCAGTTCGACGAGCTGGGCGACCCCGGTCGCGCCCAGCGGGTGGCCGCGGGCCTTCAGGCCGCCGCCCGGATTCACCGGGAGCGCGCCGTCCAGGGCGGTCTCGCCGTCCAGCGCTGCGCGGTACGCCTCGCCGGCCCCGTAGAACCCGAGCTCCTCGAGTTCGAGCAGTTCCAGGACGGTGAACGCGTCGTGGATGCACGCCACGTCGACGTCGCCGGTGTCGCGGTCGGCGGCCGCGAACGCGCGCTCGCCCGCCCTGGCGACGCTCTCGACGCGCAGGAGGTCCTCGCGCTCCGCGACGGCGTGCGTGCCCACTGCGCTCTCGCAGGCGCGAACGCGCACGGCGTCGTCCGCGTCGTCGGCCGCCGCCAGCACCACCGCGGCGGCGCCGTCGCTGGTGGGACAGCAGTCGTACAGGCGCAGCGGGTCGGCCACGAGCGGGGACTCGGCGGCGTCCCCGGTGGTGATGCGCTTCTGGAACTGCGCGTAGGGGTTTCGCGCGCCGTTCGCGTGGTTCTTCGCGGCGACGGCCGCCAGCGATTCGTAGGGCGCGTCGTACCGCCGCAGGTAGGCGTCGGCGGCGAGGCCCGCGAACGACGGCAGCGTCACGCCGTACGCGTGCTCGCGGTCGTGGACGATGCTGCCGATGACGCCCGTCGCGGTCTCCGTGCTCGCGGTGGACATGCGCTCGCCGCCGACCACGAGCGCGGTGTCGGCGGCGCCAGCGGCGACCGCCTGGACGCCGCGCTGGAACGCGGACGCGCCGCTGGCGGACGTGTTCTCGACGCGGTCGGCCCGCGCGCCGTGCGCGCCGAGGCTCGCCGTCAGGGCGTTGTGGAGGCCGGACACGCCGTCGAACGCCTCGGCGGCCATGTTCCCGACGTGGACGGCGTCGAGGTCGGCGGCCGCGAGGCCGGCGTCGTCGAGCGCGCGCGTCGCGGCGGTCTCCAGCAGTTCGTGGATCGGGACGCCGGCGTCGCCGCTGAACGCGGTCATGCCGGCGCCCGTGACGCAGACGTGGCTCTGCATGGGGCTCGTTCACACTGTCCGCGGCTGCCGGCTTGAACGTTGTGCCGGCCCGGCCGGCGCGGGTCGGCGTGCGCCATCGACCAGACTCCGGCCTCGGCGCCGCTACGTCCATAATTATAAATAACAGAGCGGTCTCTTTCGGTACGTGAGCCAGCACGCAGACCTGCGAGTAGTCAACGCCAAAGTCGTCACGCCCTCGGGCACTCTCGACGGCGGCGTTGCTGCCCGCGACGGCAAGATCGTGACGGTCGGCACCGAGGCCAACCTCCCGGACGCCGAACGGACCATCGACGCGGACGGCAACTACCTCATCCCCGGCTTCGTCGACCCCCACGTCCACTGGGGGCTGAGCCGGTACGAGTACGAGTACCACGAGGGCCTCGAGCACGACTTCGAGACCGAGACCCGGGGCGCCGTCCACGGCGGCGTCACCACGGTCGTGAACTTCCTCCTCCAGCCGGAGCCGTACGCGCCCGACATGGAGTTCTTCAAGCGCGCCGGCAGGGAGCACTCCTACATCGACTTCGCGTACCACGCCATCGTCCACAAGGACCACCACTTCGAGGAGGTCCAGGACCTCGCCGCGGAGGGCGTCCGGTCGTTCAAGATCTTCTTCAACTGGTACAAGTACGCCGCGCCCGAGCTCGGCATCGAGCACTCGGACGCCGGCCGCGTCTACAAACTGCTCTCGGAGGTCGCGGACATCCCCAACGGCGTCGTGATGTTCCACGCCGAGAACGAGGACCTCGCGCACGTGCGCCGCCAGGAGCTCCAGGCGGAGGGCCGCAACGACCTCGAGGCGTGGTCGGAGTCCGCGCCGAACGTCTGCGAGGCGATGCAGATCGAGCAGATCGCCCAGCTCACGGAGTACACGGACTCGCGGTCGTACATCGTCCACATGTCCACGGGCGAGGGCGTCGACATCTGCGAGCGCTACCAGGACCAGGGCGTCAACGTCCACGCAGAGACGCTGCCGGCGTTCCTCTGTCACACCAAAGACGACGACCTCGGCGTCTGGGGGAAGATCAGTCCGCCGCTGCGCGGCGACGACTCCGTGCAGCGCCTCTGGGAGGGCCTCCGGAACGGTACCGTCGACTACATGGGCACCGACCACTGCCCGCACAAGATCGAGTTCAAGGAGAAAGACCAGGGCAAGCACGGCGACATCTGGGACGCCATCCCCGGCGACAACAACGGCATCGAGTACTTCCTGCCCGTGATGATGAGCGAGGGCGTCAACCGGAACCGCATCTCGATGGAGCGCCTCGTCGAGGTCTGCTGTGCGAACAACGCCAAGCGCTGGGGCCTCTACCCGCGGAAGGGCGCGCTCGTCGAGGGCAGCGACGCCGACATGGTGATCGTCGACCTCGACAAGAGCAAGGTCGTCGACGACGACTTCTACCACACGATGGAGCCCCGCTACTCGACGTTCCACGGCGAGGAACTCACCGGCCTGCCGACCCACACCATCGTCGGCGGCGAGGTCGTCGTCGAGGACGACGAACTCCAGGTCGAGAAGGGCGGCCGCGACTACCTGCCGCGCTACGACGAGGGCGTCCCACGGGAGTGACGGGAGCGTGGGGCTCGATAGCCGACCGCAGTGAGGGTATCGGCGTCCCGCGCGCCGACGAGTAGCGCCGCCGCCTCGGCACGTCCGGGCACCGCTTTCGAGGTACCGCTGGCGTCTCGGTGGCCGGAGGGCTGTTTTCGAGGTGCTGGGGGCCGGGACGCCGTGGACTGTTCTCGAGTGCTCGCTGCGCCGGCAGGAGAAGTGTCCGCTCGACCGGGCCGTCGGCGCTCCGTCAGTCGGTCCGCAGCGCGCCGCCGGCGGCGTCGCCGCCTGTCGCGCCCCGGGCGCCGTCGAGGGCCGCCGTCTCGCTCTCGTGCAGGCGGAACGGCCGGAGGCTGCCGGCCAGTTCGTCGGCGATGTCGTCGACGTCCGCCGACTGGTCCGCGACGTCGTCGACGGAGTCGCGTTGCTGCTGGACGCCCGACGCCACCTGCTGCATGCGCGCGCTGACGTCCCGGCTGGACTCCGCGACCTCCTCGACGAGCTGGTGGACGGTCTCCGCGCTCTTCGCCTGGTCCTCCGTGGCGTCCGTGATCTCGCCGAGGCCGTGGTTCGTCTCCGCGATGGCGTCGTCGATCTCCTCGATGCGCTCGACGACGTCCTCGACGACCGCGGCGCCGCGCTCGACCTCGCGGTTGGACTCCTCGATGGCCTCGGCGGTCGTCTCGATGCCGTCCTCGAGGTCCTCGACGTTCGCCGAGATCTCCGCGACTGCCGCCTTCGACTCGTCGGCGAGGGCCTTCACCTCGTCGGCGACCACCTTGAAGCCGTCCCCCTCGTCGCCGGCGCGCGCCGCCTCGATGTTCGCGTTCAGCGCGAGCAGGCTCGTCTGGTCGGCGATCTCGTCGATGAGCTTCGTCATCTCGTTGATGACGTCCATCTGGGCCTCGAGGGACTCGACGACCTCGCGGTTGCGCTCGGCGGCGTCCATCGCCGCCTCCATGCGCTCGATGGCCACCTCGGCGTCCTCGCTGCCCTCGGACGCCAGTTCGGCGGCGTCCGCCGCGAGGCGGTCGATCTGCCGGGCGGTCGCCGCGATCTCCTCGACGGTCGCGGACAGCTCCGAGACGTTCGCCTCCGCGCGCTCCGTGCGCTCGGTCTGGGCGGCCGCGACGTCCGTGACGTCCTCGCTGGAGGCCTCAATCTCCCGGATGGCGGCCCGGGCCTGCCGGCTGGCGCCGCTGAGCGTCTCGGCGATGGCGTCGAGGTCGGTCGCGTGCTCGCGGGCCTCCGTCAGCGCCGCGCGCGCGTTCCGGACGGCGTAGTTGAGGTCCGCGGCCATCTCGTCGAACTCCCGGTGGACGTTCCGGATGGCCTCGAAGTCCGCGTCCGGCTCCCTGACCTCGGCCTCGACGGTGAAGTCCCCGGACGCGAGGGCGTCCAGGCTCGCCTGCAGCTCCTCGACGACCTCGGTCTGGTAGGCCTCGAGTCGCTCCTCGCGGGCCTCGAGCTCGACGCGCTCGGTGACGTCGCGGTTGATCTCGAGCGCCCCGACTACCTCGCCGTCGGGCCCGTGGAACGGCATCACGGTGCGGCTGACGGGGATCTCCTCGTCGTTCACGACGATTGTGTCCTCGAGGTTCCGGACGGGCTCGCCCGTCTCGAGGACTTCCCGCATCACGGAGTTGTCGGCCTCGTCGTAGTCGAACAGCGAGTCGCCGTACAGCTGGCCGGGCTCGCGGTCGAAGAGGTCCCGTGCCTCCTCGTTGAGCTTCGTGAAGTAGCCCTCGTCGTCGACGACGAACACGGGGTAGCCGAGGCCGCCGAGGAGGCTCTCGACGACCGAGCCGACCGTCGCCCGCTCGCGCCACGCCTCGGGGACGTGGTCGCCGTCGTGCTCCCACTCGCGGGGGTCGTGCTGGTCTGCGGTCCATCCGCCGGCGGCGTCGGCCGCGTCGCCGGTCGCGGTCGCGTCCTCCTCCGGGCCGGTCGCTGCCGACCCCGTCACGGTAGCGACGACGCTACCGAGTAGCTCGAACATGCCTTGCGGTCACCCTGGTCGGTGCCCCGTCAAACACGGCGCACTTAAATCATCGTGCCCGACTCTCAGCGCTGATACTCGCGGCCGGCCGTGCGGTGACGCTCCGAACGCTGCCCGCAGTCGAACGTGAACCGGATCTGTCTGCTTCGAGGTGCTGTACAGAATTCGATGTCTCCTGGCGGAAATCGTGGAACGCGAGCGTTCACCGAACTCGAACGGAATTCTAGCTACGCTCGTCAGGTTCCACCTAGTCGTTCCAGTCAACCACTCTCGAAATCTTTCCGACCTGTCTGGTTCACTCGTCGTCGAGCAGCGCGTCACAGAGCACTCGCGCCGCGTCGACGTGTTCGTCCGCCGTCTGGTCGCCGGTGCCCTCGACGTGCGAGAGCAGGTCGCGTGCCTGCGCGACGCGCTCGCGGACGACCGACTCGGGCGTCCCGGGCGCGAGCGCGTCCGCGACGACGGCCTCGGCCTCGCCGAGGTAGCGGCTCGCGGTCGTCTCGACCGGGCGCTCGCCGGTCGCCTCGAGGTGGCCGTGGAGCAACTCGAGTTCGTCCTCAGGCACGCTCGCTCCCCGACTCCGTGACGCGGACGCCCTTCGCCGAGAGGTGGCGCATCCGGCGGCGCGCGTCGTCCTCCTCGCCGGTGCCGCGGGTCGCCAGCACGAACAAAAGCGACTTGCCGGCCGGCCGCATCGTCCGGCCGGCGCGCTGGGCGCCCTGGCGGCGGCTCCCGCCGAGGCCGGACGCGACGACGGCGAGCTCGGCGTCCGGCAGGTCGATGCCCTCGTCGCCGATGCGGGAGACCACGAGCGCGTCCAGCGCGCCCGTGCGGAACCGGTCGAACAGCGCCTCGCGCTCGGCGTGCCGCGTCTCCCCGCTGACGAACGGCGCGTCCAGGCGGTCCGCGAGCCGCTCGCCCTGGTCGAGGTAGTCGACGAACACCAGCGCCTGCTTGTCGTCGTGCTGGGCCAGGAGGTGTGCGACCTCGTCGTCTTTCGCGGGGTTCTCCGCGGCGAGCCGACGGCGCGTGTGCCCGCTCTCGGCGGCGTACTCCTCGCGCGCGTCGTCGTCCGCCCAGGGCACGTACCGGATTTCGACGGTGGGCTCGGCGACGTAGCCCGCGTCGAACAGCGCGTCCCAGTCGGTGCCGATGGGCCGGCCGACCAGCGTGTAGATGTCCCTCTCCAGGTCGTCCTCGCGGACCGGGGTCGCCGTCAGCGCCAGGCGGTGCTTGCTCTGGAGGTCCGCGGACCGCCGCGCGACGTCCGCCGGCAGGTGGTGGGCCTCGTCGTAGACGACGAGCCCCCACTCGCGGTCGTCGAAGACGTGCCGGTGGCGGTCCATCCCGGCGGTCTGGTAGGTCGCGATCGTGACGGGGCGGAGCCGCTTCTCGCCGCCGTGGTACTCGCCGACCTGGTCGCGGTCGAGGCTCGTGTTCGCGAGCAGTTCGTCGCGCCACTGCGCCGCGAGTTCGCGACTCGGCACCAGCACCAGCGTCTCGCCGCCCACATGCTCCAGTACGCCCATCGCGGCGACGGTCTTCCCGGAGCCCGGCGGCCCGACGAGCACGCCGGAACCGGCGTCCGCGAAGCGCTCGACCCAGTCGGCCTGGTAGTCCCGGAGCTCGAGGTGGAGGTCGACGTCCAGGGGCTCCCCGGACTCGAGGTCGCGGTCGTCCCGGACGGGGTAGCCGGCCTCGTACAGCGACCGCTTCAGTTCCGCGACCTTCCGTTCGGCGACCCACGCCTCGGTGTCCGAGATGGGCGCGCGCAACACGTCGTCGGCGAGGTGCTGCTCGGCGACGTTCCCCAGCAGGCTCTCGTTCGCCGCCTCGAGGACGACGTAGCCGTCGTCGTGCGTGCGCAGGCGGAACCGCGTCGCGCGCGTCCACTGCTCGCGCACCCAGTCGAGCAGGCCGGGACAGTCACGCGGCAGCACCGCCTCGACGGCGTCGAGCAGCTCCTCGAGGGAGTCGAACGGCGCCGCCCACACGTCCTCCTCGCGGACCACGTACCGGTAGCTGCCGGCGCGCGTGGTGTCCGCGAGGTGCGCGAACCGCGACAGCCGGGCGCGCGTGAACTGCGACGGCTGGTCGACGACGAGCTCGCGGCGGTCCGGGAACGCGACGACGCGCTCGCGGTCCGTCAGCTCCAGCCAGTCCCGCGGATACCACACCACGGGGTCGTTCTCGACGTCCGCGCGCGCCACCTCGCCGCGGTCGGCCAGCTCGGCGAGCGCTTCGGCTGCCGCCGCCTGCGTGCACTCGAGTTCGCGTGCCACCTGGTCGGCCGTCGCGAGCGGACGCCCCACCGACTCCAGCGCGTCGAGGAACGCGTCCTTCGAGATGTCGGTCACTACCCGGCGTAGGGCGCGCGGCGGAAAACGGGTTTCGGGTCGTTCCTCGACGCACGCTGCCGAACCGACGCGCTCCCCGCTTCCCGCTGAGAGCCCTCGGCCGTTCAGTCCGCCAGCCGGCTTCCGGGCGTCGAGCCGTCGTCGCATCCGCTCGCGAGTCGCCGCATGCGCTCCCGGGCGGACCTCTCGAAAGAACGTGGACGGTGTGCTCGCGCCCTAGTCGTCGGCGGAGGCCGCGCCGCCGGCGGAGACGCCGGTGCCGGGGCCGACGTCGATGCCGAGGTCGTCGAGCTTCTCGTCGGGGACGACGCCGTCGACCCAGCCGCGGTGCTCGTAGTACTCGTCGAGCATCTCGTCGAGCTCGCAGAGCTCGCCCTCGATGCCGCCGCCCGCCGGAACTGCGTCCTCGGCGCCCTTCACGAAGCGGCCGGGGAGCGTGTCGTCGTCGCCGTCGAACCCGGCGAGGTTGTTGTAGTAGCGCTCGAGGTTGTACACGCGCTCGCCGGCCTCCAGGAGCTCGTCCTCGGTGACCGAGCGCCCGGTCATGCCGTTGTACTGGTCGATGTACTCCTCGACGCCCTCCGCGAACGCGTTGAACTTGCAGATGTCGAAGGAGTCCGAGATGGCGTGGAGGTCCTGGAAGGTGGCGGTGAGTTCGCCCTTCCCCTCCCAGTCGGTCGGGTCGACCTTCTCCGGGATGCCGAGGATCTCGGCGGCCGGCGTGTAGCCCCGGAGGTGGCAGGCGCCCCGGTTCGAGGTGGCGTACCCGATGCCCATTCCCTTGAGGCCGCGCGGGTCGTAGGCCGCGATGGACTGGCCCTTGACGTCGAGGCGGCAGTCGTGGGCGTCGAGCTCCTCGGCGGCGCGCTGCTGGCCCTCCGCGAGCACGTCCGCGAACTCGGTCTCGCGGTGCGCGATGCGGTCGAGCATCTCCACCATCTCGTCGACGTCACCCCAGTCGAGGCTCCCGTCGAGGTGGTCGACGTACCCCTTCTCGGTCGCCTCCATGGCGAACGCGAGCATGTTCCCGCTGTCGATGGTGTCGATCCCGAGGTCGTTACACCGGTCGATGAGGTACGCGACCTTGTCGCGGTCGTCGTTCATGGAGTTCGGGCCGAGCGCCCACGCGGACTCGTACTCGTAGGACTCCATGCGGACGTTGAGGTCCTGGCCCTTGTGGTGGACGTCCACCTCGACTTCCTTCTTGCAGGCGACCGGACAGGAGTGACACGTCGGGTCGTCGACGAGGATGTTCTCCTCGACGTTCTCCCCGGAGACCTTCTCGGAGTCGATGTTCGGCTCCGAGGGGTCGGCCTCCGCTTCGGTGCTGGTGGACGTGTACCGGCCGTTCCGCGTCGGGAGGCCGTCCATCTCCTCGGTGAGGTTCATCAGGACGTTCGTCCCGTACACGGAGAGGCCGCCCTCGTTCGGCGCGGTGACGTCGGACTCCTGGATGGCCTGCATCGCGGCCTTGTGGCCCTCCATGAACGTCTCGCGGTCCGCCGGCTTGGGCATGTCCGTCGAGGACTTCACGACGACCGCCTTGAGGTTCTTCGAGCCCATGACGGCGCCCGTGCCGCCGCGGCCGGACGCGCGGTCGTCCTCGTTCATGATGCAGGCGTACCGCACCTGGTTCTCGCCGCCGGGCCCGATGGCCATCGCGGAGAGGTTCTTCCCGTACGCGCCGTCGACCTCCTCCTCGAGTTCGTCGATCGTTTCGTGGATGCCCTGCCCCCAGAGGTGGCTGGCGTCCCGGAGTTCGAGTTCGCCGTCCTCGACGACCGCGTACACTGGGTCGTCGGATCTGCCTTCGAACAGCAGGCCGTCGAAGCCCGCCCACTTGAGGCGGGCGCCCGACCAGCCGCCGTGGTGGGAGTCGGTTACCGTCCCCGTCAGCGGGGACTTCGTGACGACCGCGATGCGGCCGCTCATCGGCGCCTGCGTCCCCGTGATGGGGCCGTTCATGAACGCGAGGAGGTTGTCCTCGGACAGCGGCTCGACCTCCGGGCCGTTGTCGAAGACGTACTTCACGCCGAGGCCGCGCGCGCCGATGTACTTGCGCGCGTCCTCGTCGTCGATGCTCTCGTAGCCGACGTCGCCCTCGCTGAGGTCCACGCGGGCGACTCGGTCCCGGAATCCGCCTAGGTCGGTCATAGTTAGTGTTCTACCGTTACATACGGTCCGTTGCCGCATAGTGATTCCCACGCGCACGTAACCAGCAGTAGTTACATCGCGGCGCGGCACGGGTGCTGCGGGGGATTTATGCACGTCGCAGCGCGAATCACTCGCATGGAGACGGTGTCACTCGGCGTCCCGGAACCGATTCTCGACGTGCTGCCCGCCGACAGCGACGACACGCGCGCGGACATGCAGGAGGCGGTGGCCGGCTGGGAGCGCCGCCTCAACGACGCCATCGAGTCCGCGGACTCCGAGGAGGAGGCCGTGTCGTACGTCGTCGACGGGGTCGAGCGCATGGAGGACCGCCTCGAGCGCTACGACTCGTTCGTCCCCGAGCTCCGGGCGTGGGGCCAGAGCCCCATCTACGCCATCGCCTGGCGGAACCTCTACGCGGAACTGCTCGGCCAGCTCTACGACCACGACGAGCTCGCGCGGGCGCTGGACCGCGAGCGCAACCAGCGCCTCGTCGAGGACGGCATCCGCCTGCGGGACACATGAACGTCGAGCTCCGCTTCTTCGCGACGTTCCGGCAGGCCGTCGGGTCGAAAGTCGTCGAGCGCGAGTACGCGGACGGCGCGACCGTCGGCGACGTGCTCCGCGACCTCGAGGCCGAGTACGAGGGGCTGTCCGGCCAGCTCGTCGAGGACGGCGACCTCCGCCCGCACATCAACGTCCTCAAGGACGGCCGGGAGGTCCTCCACCTCGACGGCATGGCCACGGAACTGGCGGACGGCGACCGGCTGTCAATCTTCCCGCCGGTCGCCGGCGGCAGCACCGCCACCGCCGACCGGCCGGCGGCCGGGGAGCGCTGACGCGTGCACCGCGAGAAGTCGTTCCGCGGCATCTCCGTGCGGCTCGCGCGGAACTACCTGGAGAACCTCGGCGGCACCGCCGTCGACGACGAGACGGTCGAGGGCGACGGCTGGCGCGCGGACCTCTCCGCGGAGAAAGTCGCCGTCGGGCCGTCGCTGGAGCTCACCGAGGTGACGGTGGCGTTCGACGCCGACGGCCTCGCCGAGTCGGAGTTCGAGGCGCTCGTCGCGGACTTCTCGCGGAAGGCGATGCGCGCCGGCGGCTGACGAGGGGGCGGCCCTACGCGTCGTCGTGGAGGCTGTCGAGCACGCGCCCCGAGAACTCGACTTCGGTGAGGTCGCCGTCGGCGAGCGCGTCGAACCACGCCGCCTCGGCGCGCCACGACCCCAGCTCCTCGCCGTCGAGGTCGGTGACGGTCGCGCGGACGGTCCGGACCGGCCAGTCCTCCTCGTCGAACAGCTCGCGGAAGACGTTGACGACGTCGCCGACCTGCTGGTGGGGGACCTCGCCGTGCTGGCCGGCGGCGACCGACTGGTAGGTGAGTTCGTAGGCGTCGCCGGCGGCGACCGACTCGAGGTAGCAGCCGCTGTTCGTCAGCCGGGACTCGAGCGCGAACCGTCGGTCCTCGTCCATCAGTACGCGTGTTCGCGGCGACGCGGATAGGCGTTTTCCCCGGCGCCGGGCCGAACACGTTCGGGAGGAGGGGTTTTCCGCGTGGGCGGCTAACTGGGTGTATGAGCGTCCAGGACCGCGACGACCCGGCGGAGGCGGGCAGCGAGCGCGTGCAGACGACCGTCGAGGTGCGCGCGACCGGCCACGTCCGCCGCGCGCTCGGCACGCACACCATGGAGTTCACCTTCGAGGGGAACACGCTCGGCGAGTTCCTCGACGCGTTCTTCGAGGAGTACGGCCTCGAGGAGATGCTGCTCGCGGAGAGCGAGGACGAGGAGACCGCGGCGACGTGGGCGAACTACCCCGGCGACCCGCCGGGCCGCTGGGAGCGCAACCCCGAGGGCGAGCGCACTCGCGCGTACGCGAGAGTGCTCGTGAACGGCCGGTTCAACGAACTCCTCGACGGCTTCGCCACGGAACTCGAGGACGGCGACCGCGTCGCGCTCACGTACCCGTTCTCGTTTTGCTTCTGACGCGCGGAACCGCGGCTACTCCTCGTCGCCGGCCGCCTCGAAGTCCAGCGCGACCGAGTTGATGCAGAAGCGCTCGCCGGTCGGCTCCGGGCCGTCCGCGAAGACGTGGCCGAGGTGGCCGCCGCAGGTCGCGCACACGACCTCCGTGCGCTCCATGCCCATGCTGTGGTCGGGCCGGCGCTCGACGGCGCTCTCGTCGACTGCGTCCCAGAAGCTCGGCCAGCCGCAGTGCGCGTCGAACTTCGTCTCGGCGTCGAACAGCACCGCGCCGCAGCCGGCGCACCGGTAGACGCCGTCGTCGTCGCGGTCGACGTGCTCGCCGGAGTACGGCCGCTCGGTCCCCGCCTCGCGGAGCACGCGGTACTCCTCGTCGTCGAGGCGCTCGCGCCACGCCGCCTCCGTTTCGGGCAGCGGGTCGCCCGCCGCCTCCTGGGCCGTCCGGTCGGGGTCGTCGGCGTCGCTCATACCGGAGCGTTGGCGTTCGAGGACGGTAAGCGTGTAGTTCCCTCGACAGTCCTACAGGTCCGCGACCAGGTCCGCGGCGACCGCGAGTTCGTCCTCGTTGACGCCGTGGCCCATCCCCTCGTAGATGCGCTCGGTGACGTCGGCGCCCATCGCCTCGAAGACGTCCCGGGTCTCGTGGACGCGCGACTCGGGAATGTGGGGGTCGCGGTCGCTGCAGCCCAGGAAGACCGGCGTCCCCTCGAGGCTGCCGTCGTAGTCGTAGGTCGTCCCTTCGGGGCCGTGCAGCCCCCCGGAGAACGCGACGAAGCCGCCGTACCGCCGCGGGTTCCGCGCGACGAACTCGCTGCCGAGGCACGCGCCCTGCGAGAACCCCAGGACGAGGACGCGCTCGGCCGGGACGTGCGCGGTGACGTCCTCGAGGACGTCGCCGACGAGGCCGAGCGCGGAACCGAACCAGGGTTCGTTCTCCCCGGTCGGCCGGAGGAACGGCTCCGGGTACCAGGTCGCGCGCTTCGCCTGCGGCGCGACGAACGCCGTGCCCTCGCCGGGCAGGTCGTCGGCGAACTGGAGCATGCCGGTGGCGCGCGCGCCGCGGCCGTGCAGCAACACGACGGCGCGGTCGGCGTCGGCGAGCGGCGTCCCGCGGTGTTCGACCGGCTGTCCGGCGTGGGGGTCCGAGGTCGACATGCCACGTGGTAGACGCCCCACGCGTAAACGCTTCTGCTAACGGGGCGGCCACCCGGTGACGGCCGCGTCACCGACGCGCGCGGTGAGCAGCGACGGTCGTCCGGCCGCGAGCAGCGACGGTTGCTCGGCCGCGAGCAGCGACGGTCGTCCGGCCGCCCACCGCAGCCTGGTTTCACGGCGACACCTGGTAGCCGGTCGGAACCACTATGCGTCGCGGGCGCCTACCGCGTGGCATGACCGACGAGCGTTACAGCGAGGAGGCCTGCTACGTCATCGACTCGCTGGAGCAGATCGGCAGCCAGTGGCGGCTCATCGTCCTCCACGACCTCCAGGACGGCGAGAAGCGGTTCAACGAACTCAAGCGCTCCACGGACGCCAGTTCGCGGACGCTCTCCCGCGTGCTCGACGACCTCCAGGAGACGGGGTTCGTCGACCGCCGCCTCGAGGAGGAGTCGCCGGTCGCGACGTACTACTCGCTGACGCCGAAGGGCGAGTCGCTGTTCCCCGTCTTCGACGCCATCGAGGCGTGGGCCGAGGAGTGGCTCGCCGACGAGGAGGACGGCGTCGAGGCCGTCGGGTCGCTCGCCGACTCCTGACCGCGTCGAGGCCGTCGGGTCGCTCGCCGGCTCCCGACCGCGGCACGCCGCTATCGGCGGCTTTTTGTCGTCGGCCGGCGACGGTCGGCGCGTGCCACCGACGCCCTCCACGCCGCCCGCAGCACCGCTCGCCGAGTACGTCGAGGACGGCGCGCGCATCGCCGGCATCCTCCTCGTCTGGGGTGTCCTGTCCGGACTGTTCACGCACGGCGTCGCCGACCTCGGCCTGCCGTTCGGGGCCTTCTGGGCCGGCCTGGGCACGCTGTTCGCCGCGACCGGCGTCCTCAACGCCGTCCTCTACGTGCTCTACCGGACGGTCGACCACTACCGGCAGTCCGCGTAACGCCAGGCCGAACTGCAGACGGACGCGCGACGCTGGCCGACGCGCGACGCTGGCCGACGCGTGGCGCTGGTCGACCGACGCGCGTTACTCGCCGCCGACGGCGCGCGCGATGGCCTCGAGTTCGGCCTTCCGGAACGCGCGCGTCTCGTTCTCGCCGTCCGGGTCGGCGAGGCCGTCCACCCGCTCGCGGACGGCCGCGCGCATCGCGGCCTTCCCCGGCGAACCGGTCGCGCCCACGGCCTCGCAGACGGCCGCCAGTTCCTCCTTCGTGAACGCCGCGGCCGCCTCGCGCTCGAAGCGCCCCACCGACGCCCGGATCTCGTTGCGCAACTCGTGGACAGTCTTCGCCATGCTCGCCCCGAGGGCGTCGACCACCGTCAACTGTCGGGTTCGACGGTCTAGAACGACGAGAGGCTGGCGTCCCGCGTCGACCGGAGTTCGCGCTCGACTCGAGCGCGCGACCAGCCGAACGGCGACAGCACGGTCTCGGCGGCGCGCAGCAGGCGGTCGGCGTAGTGGTCGGCGTCGTAGTCGCCGGCGCCGTCCTCGAACGGCAGGCGGACGCGGTGGCGGCCGTCGGCGTCGTCGTCCACGACCACGAACTCGACGCTCTGTCCGGGGTGGCGGTCGACGCCGTGGGCGTCGTACCGGCGGCGCGCGGCGACCGCGCGCGTCTCGCGGCGGTACTCGCCCTGGGGCTTCGACACGCGGCGCGTCACGGCGAGGTCGGCCGGGTCGACGCCGCCGCCGTGGAGCGCCCGGAGGTCGCGCTGGAGCGCGTCCACGACCGCGTGCGGGCCGCGGTCGCCGCTCGCGCCGCCGCTCGAGCCGCCGTCGCACGCGCGGTCGAGCACGCGCAGCCACTCGCGCTGGCAGTCCGCGACGAACGGCGGCGTCGAGCGCTGGCGGGCCTCCACGCCGCGCAGCTTGAACGCGTCCTCGTCGCCGGGGTCGACGCCCGCCTTCTTCCCGAAGTACGTCGTGAGCGCGCCGCCGGAGCCGTCGCGGCGCGGCGCGAAACACACCCAGTCGTAGTGCGCCTCGCGCTCAAGGCGGACGCCGGCGGCGTCGGTGACGCGCTCGCAGAGCGCGTCCAGCGGCTCGGGGTCGTCGGCCCGCGGCGTCGCCCAGAGGCTGTCGACGATGCCGTGGACGACGTGCCAGCCCGCGCGCTCGAGGGCGTCCTTCGCGTCCAGCAGGACGTCCCGGGCGTAGGCGTTGATGGCCTCGTGGCACTCGATGCGCCCGAACTTGCTGTTCCGGTAGCCCTGGTAGCCGAAACACGACACGAGCACCCACTTGATGGCCGACGACTCCGCCTCGAGGCGGTCGCGGCGGTCGCCGGTCGCGGAATCGAGGGCGTCCTTGATGTCCGCGCGGTCCTCCAGCAGCGGTTCGAGGACGTCCACGAGGAACCCCCGCTCGGGGCAGAGGTTGTAGTCGAGTTCCGGCACCACCTCGCGGTCCGGGTGGCAGTCACAGCCCACGGTGTCCGGGCTGACGTTGTACTCGCAGATGATCGTCGGGTAGAGCGACGCGAAGTCGACCTCGTGGACGTCGCGGTGGCGGCCGACCTCGGGCGCGAGCGTGGTGCCGCCGCGGTCGGCCGCCTGGAGCGTGCGCGCGTCCTTGAACGCCTCGGGCTCCCACTTGTTCCACGGCACGAGCACGTCCCTCGCGTGGGCCGCCCGGATCTGCATCGCGGTGAGGACGTTCCCGATGCTCGCCCAGCCGGCCTCCTCGATGGGCTTCCAGGACCGCCCGACGAGGTACCGGAGGCCGGCGAGCCCGGACTGCTCCCAGAGGAAGCTGTTGGACTCGTCGAGGACTGCGCGCCCGGTGACGGTGTACCGCGCCGGCGAGTGGCCGGTGCGGCCGTAGCTCACGTACGTGTTCGCGCCCGACAGCTGGACGACGTCGCGGTCGGGCGCGACGGCGGCCTCCCGGCCCCACCGGAAGCCGACGCCGAGGTCGGCGGCGCGCTCGCTCGCGAGGTCGAGGAGGCCGCCGTGGCTCACGACGAGGACGTCGGGGTCGCGGCGGTCGACCCGGGCGGCGAGCGCGCGCAGCACCGCGTCCTCGCCGCCCTCGAGCCGGTCGCCGTCGACGCGCAGGCTCGCGAGGTCGCCGTCGGCGAGCGCGCGGTCGGTCGTCCGCACCGCGAGCGTCCGCAACTCGCGGTCGGGCGTCGGGTCCGTGCCGGTCTCCAGGCAGTACCGGAACGCCGGGGAGAAGTCCACGTCGAACAGCCGGTAGGTCCCGGGCGCGCGGCCGGCCTCGCGGTCGACGCGGATCTCGCGGGCGAGCGTCCCGACCTCGCGGACGCGCTCGACGTCCACCGCGAGGACTTCGGTGCGGTCGTCGGCGTGCAGGTCGAGGTACCACTCGGCCCACCGGAGGCCGGCGACCTTCGGGTCGTCGGCGAGACTGTCGGCGAGCGCGCCCAGCGAGCCGTCGGTGGCGTGGACGTGCATCGTGGGCGCGTACCCGGTGTCGCGTTCGGCGTCCACGCCGCCGTCAGCGCGAGCGTGCCACAGCGTCACGCCGCCGTCGTCGACGTCGAACGCGTACGCCATCAGTCCAGCCGCTCGCGGAGCGCCCGGAGTTCGGCCTCCTGGGCGAGCAGCATCGAGAGGACGGCCGCGCGCTCCGGGTCGACGTCGTTCAGGTGGCCGGCGGCGTGGGCGTGGTTCCGCGCGCGCTCGAACAGCCGGTCGAAGTCCTGCTCGTACTCGTAGCGGAGCGCGCGCCGGAACGGCTGGCAGCGCTGCTCGTAGGCGTCGAGGTGGTCGCGGTACGTCGGATTGGTGCGGCCCATCAGGCCACCACCTCGGTGTGGGGCGCGACCGGCGGCGCGGCGTCGACGGCGCCGACGAGGTCGACCCAGTACGGGATGGTGGTCTGCCAGCCGCCGCGCGTCCAGTACGCGGTCGTCTCGGCGTCGTCGCCGTCGAAGCGCGGCCCGAACGCCGTCTCGGTCACGTCGAGTTCGCGGTCGACGTACTCGGCGACCGCGTCGCGGTCGGTCGCGGTGACGACCACGGGGACGTCGCGGGCGTCCGCGAGCGCGGCGAGCGTCGACAGCGACGCCGCCCGAAGCCGGTCGGCTTCCGCGTCGAGCAGGTCGTCGTCGCGGTAGAGGTCGTCGACGGCCGGCGCGACGACGAGGCTCGTGGGGCGGCGCGCGTCGGCGACGAGTTGGCGGACGAGCGCGTGGTGCTGGTGGGCGGTGAACGCCCGCGCCACCACCACCTCGTCGAGGACGCGGTGCGTGCGGCCCGCCTCGGCGAGCGCGAACGCCGACGCGTGGTTGCGCGCGTCCACCCAGCGAGCGGGGCCGTCGCGGCGCTCGACGGCCGCCGCGACCAGCGCGGCGACGGTGCTGCGGTCGGTGCTGTCCAGCAGCGTCACGCCCGGGTCGAGTTCGGGGAGCGCGTGCGATGCGGTGCGCATACGAGAACGCCAAATCGACGCGTCGGATAAGGCATCGCCTGGTGCGCGGTGAAAGTGAAACCTCGGTCCGGGGACGCCGGAGCTGTCGAATCTGGCGGCGACGCGCTCGCTCCCGGCGCGTCGTGCGTGCGGCGGTCGGCGTTCCACTTTCACTTGCAGACCGGTGGGGGACACAGCGGCGCCGCGAACCGGCAGGCCTTACGTCGCCGCGCCGTACCCTCCGACGATGACCGCGCGCGACGGCCTCCCCGAGGGCTGGCAGGTGTGGAACGACGACGAGAGCGGCACCATCCTCGTCTACCGGCCGGACGTCTTCGACACCCGGCAGTTCGACGCCGCCTGCCTGCCGACCATCCGCGTCACCCGGCGTCCGCCCAGCGAGCGCAAGCGCCGCCCGGGCTCGACGCCCTCGGGCTGGTTCGTCTCCCTCCGCCTCGAGCCCGAGGTCCGCGTGCGGAGCGCGGACGCCCACTTCGACACCCGGGACGCCGCCGAGGCGGGCGCCGTCGACCTCGCCGAGCGGTTCGCGGCCGGCGAGGTCGACTACCGCGGCGCCTACCAGCTCCCCCGCGAGGACTACCTCGACGAACTCGACGACCTGACCGGGGGGTGACCGCGGCGAGCCGAGGCGTCGGGACGCTTAACCGCGTCCGCGCCGAACGCCCGGCCATGGGAATCACGCTGCTCGGTTCGCGGCTCGCCGAACCGGGCACCGAGTTCGTCTACCGGGGCGAGTCGTCGGCCTGCGAGGGGTGTCCGTACCGCCAGCAGTGCCTGAACCTCGCGGAGGGCGTCCGCTACGAGGTGACCGACGTCCGCGAGGGCGGCCAGGTACTGGACTGCGCGGTCCACGACGAGGGCGTCGTCGCGGTGGACGTCGAACCCGCGGCCGTGACGGCGAACGTCCCCTCGAAGGGCGCGTACGCCGGCAGCAAGGGCAAGCTCGCGGGGCCGTGCCCGCACACGGAGTGCCCGAGCCACGAGTTCTGCGAGCCGCTGGGCGCGGACTTCGAGGAGGAGTACCAGATCCGGGAGGTCGTCGGCGACCCGCCCCACGACCACTGCGCGCTCGACCGCGAGTTGACGCTCGTGGAGTTCGCGGCCGGCGAGGAGTGACGGGCGGCGACGCGACCGCTCACAGCGCCACGCCTTGGTACGAGCTCTCGGCGCGCCTACCGCACCGCTTCCGCGTCGCCGAGGACGCCGAGCCGGTCGCCGCGGTAGCCGAACTGGCCGGGGTAGCCGTACGGCGAGAGGAGCACGGGGTAGAAGGGGTCGTCGGCGACCAGGGGGTCGCCGTCCGCGGCGGCGAACGTCTCGCCGGCGTCGACGCGCTCGAAGTTCTCCACGAACACCTCGTACTCGTCGGCGGGCGGCTTCGGGATGGCCTCGCCCATCTCGAAGACCGGGACCTCGCGCGCGACGGGGTCGCCGGGGAGCGCGCCGACGACGGTGAGGAACTCGCGGACGAGCCGCGAGGCGTTCTCGGCGGCGGTCTCGGTGCCCTGGAGGCCGGCCTCGGCCTCGACGATGTCGGCGTCCGACGCGAACAGCCGGCCCTCGCCGAACCCCCGGGTGTCGACGAGGGCGGCGACGGGGAGCGCGCGCACGACGTCCGCGACGCCGCCGTCCAGGCCCGCGGTGATGGCGAACGGGTCGGCGTGGGACTGCGTGGAGTGCAGCGACAGCACCGTACAGCCCTGGATCTCGTCGGCGAGGCGCCGGGAGAGCGCGCGCTCGTGGGCGCCCTCGGGGACGTCCTCGCCGATGGAGCGGTTGAGGTCGGCGTCGACGTACCGGACGCCGCGCTCGAGGGCGAGCTCGTTCGCGACGACCAGCTTGACGGGCCGGAGGACGTCGGGGTCCGCGTCGAGGAGGCGTTCGACGGCCCGCGCGCCGCAGGGCTCGTCGCCGTGCACGCCGCCGACGACTGCGACCTCCGGGTCGCCGTCACCCAGCTGTTCGACTCGCATCACGCTCCCGTAGCGCTCGCGGCTTCAAAGGGGTTGCCGTTGCGGAGGACGGGTGCCGCGGCCGCGAGCGAGCGGCGGACGCGCGGCCGACCGACGACGTTACGACCGGGGAGGCCGAAGGTGCCGGTGATGGACGACCACACCCGCGACCCGAGCGTCGCGCCGCCGCTCGGGAACCCGACCGGCTGGCACGCGGACCGGCGGGTGTGGGAGCACGCGACGCTGCGGCGCGCGACCGAGCACGGCGTCCGCCTGTACAACAGCGGGGAGTTCCACGCGAGCCACGACTGCTTCGAGGCCGAGTGGTACAACTACGGCAGCGGGACGACGGAGTCGGCGTTCCTGCACGGGATGGTGCAGGTGGCGGCGGGCGCGTACAAGCACTACGACTTCGAGGACGACGACGGGATGCGCAGCCTCTTCCGGACGGCGCTGCAGTACCTCGACGGCGTCCCCGGGGACTTCTACGGCGTGGACGTCGAGGACGTGCGCGCGACGCTGCGGGCGGCCCTGGAGGACCCGGACGCGCTGGACGGCTGGGGCGTCACGATCGACGACGCGGCGCCGACGGCGTACCCGGCGGACTACGAGTACGTCGACGACCTGGCGTGACCGGAACCACTATCGGCGGCGCGCGCCCTCGTAGGTGGCGATGCGCATCACCGACTACGAGCTGTTCCACGCGCCGCCGCGGTGGCTGTTCCTGAAGGTCACCACGAGCGACGGGACCGTCGGCTGGGGGGAGCCGGTGCTCGAGGGGCGCGCGCGGACGGTCGAGACGGCGGTCGAGGAGCTGTTCGAGCACCACCTGCTCGGGGCGGACCCGGGTCGGATCGAGGACCACTGGCAGGCGATGCACCGCGGCGGGTTCTACCGCGGCGGCCCCGTCCTGCTGTCGGCCATCGCGGGCGTCGACCAGGCGCTCTGGGACGTCAAGGGCAAGCAGTTCGGCGCGCCCGTCCACGAGCTGCTCGGCGGCGCCGTCCGCGACTCGGTCCGCGTCTACCAGTGGGTCGGCGGCGACCGGCCGGGCGACGTCGTCGACGCCGCCCGGGAGAAGGTCGACGCCGGGTTCACGGCGCTGAAGATGAACGCGACGGCGGAGCTGCGGCGCGTCGACACGCCGGCGGCGGTCGCCGAGGCGGCCGACCGGCTGGCGGCGGTCCGCGAGGCGGTCGGCGACGACGTGGACGTGGCCGTGGACTTCCACGGGCGCGCGTCGAAGTCGATGGCGGAGCGCCTGGTCGAGGCGCTGGCGCCGTACGAGCCGTTCTTCGTCGAGGAGCCGGTGCTGCCGGAGCACAACGACGCGCTGCCGGCGGTCGCGGCGCGGACGTCGACGCCGCTGGCGACGGGCGAGCGCATGTACTCGCGGTGGGACTTCAAGGAGGTGCTCGAGCAGGGGTGCGTCGACGTCGTCCAGCCGGACGTCTCGCACGCCGGCGGCATCACGGAGGTGCGGAAGATCGCGGCGATGGCGGCGGCCTACGACGTGGCGCTGGCGCCGCACTGTCCGCTCGGGCCGGTGGCGCTGGCGGCCTGCCTGCAGGTGGACGCCGTCGCGCCGAACGCGCTCGTCCAGGAGCAGAGCCTCGACATCCACTACAACGAGACCCGGGACGTCCGCGACTACCTCGCGGACCCGTCGGTGTTCGACTACGAGGACGGCCACGTGTCGGTCCCGGACGGCCCGGGTCTGGGCGTGGAGGTCGACGAGGACGCGCTCCGCGCCGCCGAGGACCCGGACTGGCGGAACCCGGTGTGGCGCCGCGACGACGGCAGCGTCGCGGAGTGGTAGGGAGCGGTGGCTGGGTCGCGGAGTGGTAGGGAGCGGTGGCTGGGTCGCGGAGTGGTAGGGAGCGGTGGCTGGGTCGCGGAGTGGTAGGGGGGTGGCTGGGTCGCGAAGCGGACGGCCCCGTCGGCGTTCCCGCAGTGCGCGCTCCTATCGCTGCGTTTATGTGCGCTGTCGATAACACTCCGGCAGAGAAGACTGTCAGTATGTTCCTACCAACAACCCTCCGGCGCGCGTCGCCGTCCGCGCCGAACGCGGGGTGGCTGCCGTGAGCCGCATCGGCGACGTCGCCGCGTTCGTGACCAGGCACAGCAAGGCCGCCATCGCGGTGATGCTCGTCCTGACCGTGGTGGTCGGCGCGGGCGCGCCGATGGTCGGCCAGTCGTCGTCGCTGGACCAGTTCCAGTCCGAGAGCCCCGAGTCCGAGAAGCTCGACTACATCGAGCGGAACTTCCGGGCCGGCGACGAGAACACCACGACCGCGCAGGTCGTCGTCCGCGGTGACAACGTCCTCTCGAAGGACGCGCTCGTGAACACTCTCGAGTACGAGCGCGCGCTCTACGACAACGAGACCGTCGAACGGACGCTCGCCGACGAGGACGCCGTCACCGGCATCGCGAACGTCGTCGCGACGGCGTCCATCCAGCGCGAGGAGAGCCGCGAGCTCCGGGCGCTCGCCGCGGAGTTCGAGGAGCTGAACGCGACCCTGCGGAGCGAGCGGCGGGCCCTCGAACAGCGGTCCGCGGCGCTGAACGAGACCGCCGACCTGCTGCGCGGCGAACTCACCTACCTCCGCGAGAACCCGGACGCGAGCGTCGACGCGGCGTTCGAGCGCGTCCGCGCGAACGCCACCGTCGAACTCGGCGACGACCACTCCGCGACGTTCCAGCGCGCGGCCGACGACCTCCGGGCCGCCGACAGCGAGTCCGACGCGGAGGCCGCCTACCGCCTCGGCACGCGTGGCGTGCTCGCCGACGAGTACGACGCGCTCGCCGAGCGCAGCGAGGCCCTCGACGAGCGCGCCGACGACCTCCGGGCGCTCGGCGAGGACGTCCGCGAGCAGCGCGCCGTCGTCGAGAACGCCAGCGACGCCTCGCTGGCCGACCAGCTCGCCCACCTGGAGTCGCTGAACGACTCCGAGGTCGAGTCCGTCGTCGCGGCCGTCCTCGCCGAGGACGGGACCGGCGGCGCCGGCCAGTCCGTGTTCGGCCTGATGCCCTCGGGCTACGAGCCCGGGTCGACGACCGCCGAGGCGACGATGCTCGTCGTCACCCAGCAGGCCGACGAGGAGGTCCCCGCCGGCGGCCAGGTCACCAGCGACCGCATCGTCGACGCCCAGCTCGCGATGCAGGACCTCGGCGAGGACCGCGACCAGGACTACCTCGTGTTCGGCGGCGGCCTCATCACCGACGAGATCAACTCCTCGATGACCGACAGCCTCCTCATCGTCGGGCCGCTCGCCGTCCTCTTCGTGCTGGTGGCGCTGGCGGTCGCGTACCGGGACGTCCTCGACATCCTCCTCGGGCTGTTCGGCATCGGCGCGGTGCTGACGTGGACGTTCGGCTTCATGGGGTGGGCGGACATCGCGTTCAACCAGATCTTCATCGCGGTGCCCGTGCTCCTCATCGGCCTCAGCATCGACTACGCCATCCACATCTTCATGCGGCACCGCGAGGAGCGCGTCGGGCGGGCCGCGACCGACGGCGGCGCGCCCGACGGCCCCCGGGGGTCGATGCGGGTGGCGCTCGCCGGCGTCGGCGTCGCGCTCGTCTGGGTGACCGCGACCACCGTCATCGGGTTCCTCTCGAACCTCACGAGCCCCGTGCCGCCAATCCGGGAGTTCGGCGTCGTCTCCAGCGTCGGCATCACGGCCGCCCTGCTGGTGTTCGGCGTGCTGGTGCCAGCGCTGAAAGTCGAGATCGACGGGTTCCTGGAGGCGCGCGGCTGGGACCGCCGGAAGCGCGCGTTCGGCACCGGCGGCGGCCGGTTCAGCCAGGTGCTGTCGGTCGGCTCGACGGCCGCGCGGAAGGCGCCCGCCGTCGTGCTCGTGTTGACGCTGCTGGTCACCGCCTCGGGCGCGTACGGCGCGACCCAGGTGGACACGTCCTTCGCGCAGGAGGACTTCCTGGCGGAGGACCCCGAGGAGTGGATGACCGAGCTCCCGGAGCCGTTCGCGCCCGGCGAGTACACGGCCAAGGAGAACCTCGAGTACGTCAACGACCGGTTCGTGCGCGAGGACTCGCAGGCTCAGATCCTGCTCGAGGGCGACGTCGTCGGGGACGACGCGCTGGAGCGCGTGCAGGCGGCCAGGGACGCGTCCGCCGAGCAGGACGTGACGAAGATCCTGCCGAACGGCGAGCCCGCCATCCAGGGGCCGCTGTCCGCGATGCGCGGCGCCGCGGCGACCAACGAGACGTTCAACGCGACGTTCCACGCGGCGGACACGGACGGCGACGGCGTCCCCGACCGGGACGTCGAGGCGGTCTACGACGCGTTCTACGAGACCGCGCCCGAGCAGGCCGGCTCGTACGTCCACCGGACCGACGGCGGCGAGTACGAGGCGGTGCGGCTGGTCGTCTCCGTGTCCGGCGGCGCGTCCGGCGGGGACGTCACCGAGCAGATGCGCGCGGTCGCCGACGCGACGAGCGGCGGCGGCGTCGAGGCGACCGCGACCGGCCAGTCCGTCCTGTTCAAGATCGTCCAGGACCAGCTGCTGGAGACGGTCGTCGAGAGCCTGCTCGTCACGCTCGTCGCCGTGTTCGTGTTCCTGATGCTGACCTACCGGCTCACCGACGGGAGCGCGACGCTGGGCGCGGTGACCCTGTTGCCCGTGGTGTTCAGCGTGTCGTGGATCCTCGGCACGATGTACCTCGCGGACATCCCGTTCAACATCCTGACGGGGATGATCACGAGCCTCACGGTGGGCCTCGGGGTGGCGTACAGCATCCACCTCAGCGAGCGGTACATGCAGGAACTGGAGCGCCAGGGCGGCGTCTGGCCGGCGATGCGGACCGCCGTCACGGGCACGGGCGGCGCGCTCCTCGGGAGCGCGGCGACCACGGTCGGCGGGTTCGGCGTGCTCGTGTTCGCCATCCTGCCGCCGCTCCAGCAGTTCGGCATCATCACCGGCCTCACCATCATCTACGCGTTCCTCGCGGCGGTGCTGGTGCTGCCGACGCTGCTCGTCGTGTGGACGCGGTACCTCGGCCCGGACTGGGCGTCCTTCGAGGACGACGCCGGCGACCTGCCTGACGCGGGCGGCGACTCCGCGGCGGCGCCCGGCAGCGACGCCGACGCCGACGGGACTGCCGCAGTCGAGACCGCGGACGCCGGCGGCGAGCCGTCGGACGGTGACACCACGGCGAGCGGCGATGCGGACGCCAGCGACGGCACGGGCGCGGCCGGCGCGGACGCCGACACGGCCGGCGGTGCGGGCGCGGACGGCGCCACGGACACCGACGACGCGGCCGGCGCGGCTGCCGCTGTCGGCGCCGCGGCGGCCGGTACGGCACGGAGTCCGCCGCCGGAGGCGGCGCGGACGCTCGACCGCGACCTCGTCGAGCCGGGCGGCAGGCTCGCCGCGACTGTCGAGGTGCCGGCGCGCGACGGCCGCGTCGTGGTCTCGGAGACCGTCCGCGGCGGCACCGTCGCGGACCTCGACGCGTCCCCGGAGCCGGTCGACGCCGTCCTCGCCGGCGACACCGTCTACGTCGCGTGGCGGCTGAACGGCGAGCCGGCGACCGCGACATACGAGGTGGCGGTCTCGGAGACGGCGCCGGACGGCAGCGACGTCACCGTAGACGGGCGCGTGCTCGCGGCGGGCGACGAGGCTGCCGTCGGCGGCGACGACGCGGCGAGGGTCGTCGCGGACATCTTCGAGCGCGTGTTCGCGCAGGCCGAGGTGACCGACGACGACCTCGCGGCGGCGAGCGCGGCGTTCGAGGGCGGCGAGCTCTCCGCCGAGCAGTACGAACGCGTCGTCGGGGAGTGGGCGCGCGACCGCCCGGGGGACGAATGAACGACGAGGAGGCCGTCGCGGCGCTGAAGCGCCTCGGCCTCACGACGTACGAGGCCCGGGTGTTCGTCGCGCTCCAGAAGCTCGGCACCGGCACCGCCAGCGAGGTCGCGGAGGTCGCGGACGTGCCGCGCTCGCAGGTGTACGGCGCCGCCGACGACCTCGAGGCGCGCGGGCTCGTCGACGTCGAGCAGTCGAACCCCACGCGGTACCGGCCCGTCGACGCCGGCGAGGCGCGACAGCGGCTGTACCGCCAGCTCCGCTCGGAGAGCGACGCGGCCTTCGACTACCTCGAGACGGTGCAGGCCGAACGCCAGCCCGGCGAGGAGAGCGAGTCCATCTGGACGGTCCGCGGCCGGGAGAACGTCGCGTCCCGCGCGGCCGAACTGCTCGCGTCCGCGGACGACCGCGCGGTCTACGGGAGCGAGACCGTCGAGGCGCCGATCAGGGAGGCGCTCGCGGCGGCCGTCGACGCGGGCGCCGCCGTCACCGTCCTCAGCGAGGACGCGGACGTCCTCGACGTCGCGCGGGACGTCGGCGCGCGCGGCGTCCAGGTCCGCCACCCGCCGGCCGCGGACGCCGGCGAGGGGATGCCGGACGTCGGCGCCGAGCGCGTGGTGATGGTCGACGACGGCGCCGTGCTCGTGAGCGTCATCGGCGAGGACGGCGAGGAGGCGGCGTTCTGGAGCCGCGGCACGGCGTTCGCGTCGATGCTGTCGACGCTGCTGTCGGAGTTCACCGCGAGCGTCAGCGACGACGCGGAGTAGGCGTCCTCACCGGCGGCGGACAGCAGGGGTTTTCAGCGTCCGCGCGCTCACGTCGCGTATGCCAGTCGAGCGCGCGGACACCGACGCTCGCTACGAGGACGCGCTCGGCGTCCGGTACGCCGTGTTCGTCGACGAGCAGGGCGTCCCCGAGGACCTGGAGGTCGACGACCACGAGGCCGACGCCGTCCACTTCGTCGCGTACGACGACGACGGCGACCCGGTGGGTGCGGCGCGGCTCCGCGAGTACGCGGACGGCGTCGGGAAGGTCGAGCGCGTCGCCGTCCTCGAGTCGCGGCGCGGCGAGGGCTGGGGGGACGCGCTGATGGACGCCGTCGAGGCCGCCGCCCGCGAGCGCTACGACGAGCTCTACCTGCACGCCCAGCTGCCGGCGGCGGGCTTCTACGACCGCCGCGGCTACGAGCGCGAGGGCGAGGCGTTCGAGGAGGCCGGCATCCCGCACGTCGCGATGCGGAAGCGCCTCGCGTAGGCGTTCGATGCGGACGGGCACAGCGGGGACAGGTACAAGGTGCGTCGCGGCGTCCCACCGCGTGAATGGACGTCGACACAGCCGCCCAGACGTGCACCGACGTCGTCGACGCGGTGAGCGAGGCCGTGGTCACCGACCGCGCGTTCCTCGAGACCGTGCTCGCCGGCGCGCTCGCTCGCGGCCACGTCCTCCTCGAGGACGTCCCCGGGACCGGGAAGACGCTGACCGCGCGCAGCATCGCGACGGCGTTCGGCCTCGCGTTCAACCGCGTGCAGTTCACGCCCGACCTCCTCCCCGCGGATATCACCGGCTCGCACGTCTACGACGCCCGCACCGAGTCGTTCGACTTCAACCCCGGTCCAGTGTTCGCGAACGTGGTGCTCGCCGACGAGATCAACCGCGCGCCGCCGAAGACCCAGGCCGCGCTCCTCGAGGCGATGGAGGAGGGGCAGGTGAGCGTGGACGGCGAGAGCCACCAGCTCCCCGAGCCGTTCTTCGTCATCGCGACCCAGAACCCCGTCGAGCAGGAGGGGACGTTCCGGCTGCCGGAGGCCCAGCGCGACCGGTTCGCGGTGAAGGCCGGCATCGGGTACCCCGACCGCGCCGGCGAGCGCGAACTCGTCGACCGGCGAGCCGACCGCCACACCACCGCCCCGGAGGTGTCCCAGGTCGTGCCGGACGACGCGCTCGCCGCCCTCCAGCAGGTGCCGGAGACCGTCTCGGTCAGCGACGGCGTCCGCGACTACGTGGTCGACGTCGGACGCGCCACGCGCGAGGACGACCGCGTGGACGTCGGCGTGAGCCCGCGCGGCACCCAGCGGCTGTTCGAGGTCGCTCGCGCCCGCGCGGTCGTCCACGGGCGCGACTACGTCGCACCGGACGACGTGAAGCAGATCGCCCTCCCCGTGCTCGTCCACCGCCTCGTCCTCACCGGCGAAGCCGCCGTCGAGGGCGTCGACCCCGCCGACGTCGTGCGGGACGTCCTCGACCGCGTGCAGGTGCCGGCGGTCTCGTAGCCGCCACCCTGACCGATCGCCTAACGCGGTCGACGGACGCGGTCACTCCGCGAGCGCGCCGACCAGCGCCGCGAGGCCGACGCCGCCGGCGACGAGCACGGCGAGCGCGGCGCCGGTGGACGGCGCCGCGGCGCCCCTGGTGAGGTCGTGGACGAACAGCGCGCCGTAGTACGCGAGGGCGCCGACGCCGACGGCGGCGGCGGCGTGCACGAGTTCGGCGCGCGTCGTGGGCGCGCCGCGGTCGAGTTCCGCGGCGAGGCCGACGCCGTACTCGCCGACGTCCCAGGCGACCATGCCGGCGGCGACGAGGCCGAACACGAACTCGCGGGGCGCGTCCTGGACGCCGGCGGCGGCCGCGGCGAGCACGAGGCCTGCGGCGGCGACGGCCGCGGGCGCGCCGCGCTGTGGGACCGCGCGGAGCCGACCGAGCCCGGCGAACAGCAACAGGAGGGCGGCGAGGCCGGCCAGCGGCGCGAGCAGGCCGGCGAGCGCGAGCACTGGGTCGCCGAAGGCGGCGGCCGCGTCGTCGAGGGCGGGTCGCGCCGTCTCGGGGAGCGCGCGGCGCGCTCGCGCGACGACGCGGTCGGCGAACGCGACCCCGAAGGCGACGGCGAGCACGCCGCCGGCGGCGGTCGGCGCGACGCGACGCAGGCTCTCGCGGTGGTCGCCGGCGACGAGGCGCGCGGACTTCAGCGCGACGACCACGAGCACGGACGCCGCGATGGCGGCGAGCGCGAGCACGCGCACCGGTCCGGAGGACGCCAGCGCGCCGACGAGCGCGACCAGGGGGTCCGGGACCCCCTCGACGACCGAGCGCGACAGCCCGGCGACGAACCCGACGAAGACGAGCGTCCACGACAGCGCGGCCAGCCGCCAGACCGACAGGCAGACGGCGACCGCGTACCGGGACGCGCGCGCGACCCGGAGGCGGTGCTCGCGGGGCGCGAGTTCGACGAGCGGCGCGGCGTCGACGCCGGCCGCGAGCGCGCGCGCCGTCGCGGCGATCACTACGACGAACACCACGACGTCGACGGGGCCGCCGGTCGGCGACACCACGAGGTCGGCGAGCAGGCGCGCGACGCCGGGGACGCGGCCGAGCAGACCGGTCCCGGCGCCCAGTTGCGAGACGAGCGCGGCGACGGCCGCGAGGAACGGCAGCACGGTGGTCGCGACGACGACGGAGAACGCGCGGCCGACCGCGCCGCCGCCGACGCCGCCCGTGAAGGCCGCGGCGGCGCCGAAGCCGCCGGCTGCGACGCCGAGCAACACGACGGGGTCGAGGACGCCCTCCAGCAGCGGGAAGTCGGCGACCGAGAGCCCCATCGCGGCGAACACGGCGGCGCCGCCCGCCGGCGCGAGGACGGACGCCGCGAACACGGCCGCGGGCTCGTCGCGCGTCGCCAGCCCCGTGGAGACGGCGAGCAGGCCGCCGCCGACGGCGGCGACGAGCGCGAGGCCCCCGTACGCGGCGGTGGCGTCGTTCGCGGCGAACGCCACGACGGCGACCAGCGCAGCGCCCGAGAGCAGCGTCGGCCGCCTGACGGTCGCCGCGCTCATCGCTGTCCCTCCCTGACGGCCGTCGTGGCGCGCGCCACCGCGCTCGCCAGGGACTCCTCGGGCGGCCAGTCGACGACGCGCGAGCCGACCGCGCGCAGGTCGTCCAGCGCGAGCGCGCGCTCCGCGGCGGCCAGCGTCCCGCCCGGCGTGTCGGTCGCCGTGACGTCCGGGCAGACGGCGGTCACGCGGTGGCCGTCCGCGGCCAGCCGCCGCGCGAGCGACGCCGGGAACGCGTCCAGCGCCGGCGAACACACCACCACCTGCGTCCCCGGGGAGACGCGCGCCGCGAACCGCCGGACGCGGGCGTCGTCCTGCTCGTCGGCGTCGGTCGGCGCGTGGTCGTCGGTGTCCTGTACGTCGGCGTCGGTCGGCCCCTCTCCGTCCGGCCAGCCGCCGCCGTCTGCGGTCGGCGTGGGCGCGCGCCGTTCGCCCCCCTCCGCGGCCGCTGGCTCCGCCGCGGTGTCCTGTACGTCGGCGTCCTCGCTGTCGCTGGCGGCCGCTCCCGCACCGCCGGCGACGGCCGCGTCCAGCAGCGTGGCGACGCGCGCGTGGTGGGCGTCCCCCGTGCCGGGCGGCACCCACGCCGGCTCGGTGGCGTCGCCCCAGTCGAGGCCGAACACCGCGACCCCCACCTGGTGGCCGGCGTCCGACAGCGGCTCGACCGCCTGCGCGGCCGCGTACGCGGACAGGGCGGCGCCCGACGGCGTGCCCGCGCGAGCGGCGACGTCGGCCTCGTCGCGAGCGTCGACGGCGAGCACGACGGCGGCGGCGCGGCGCTCCCGGTAGTTCACCGTCGAGAGGTCGCCGGTCTTCGCGTACCGCCGCCAGTTGATGCGGCTCGCCGGGTCGCCGCGCTGGTAGTCCCGCGTCGAGTGGAACTCGATGCCGGGGCCGCCGGAGTCCGTCGGGAGCGTGCCGGCGTGCGTGGTGGTCTGCTGGCGCAGCGGCACGCCCGCGACGGTCACGCGGCAGTCGAGGCGGTCCGCGCCCGCCGCCGACACGTCCAGTGTGCGCGCGTCGCCGCCGCTCGTGCCGCGGAGCCGGACCGTCACCGCATCGAACGGGAACGTCCCCCGGTCGGCGACCACCGCGTACTCGACGGTCGCGGACCCGCCCGCGGGCAGCGCGAGCGCGGCGTCGGGCGTCCCCTCGACGACGCGGAGCCCGGCGGGCACGCCGTCGGCGACCCGGACGTCCGGGAGCGCGCTGTCGCCGCGGTTCTCGACGGTGAGGGTCACGCGCACGCGGTCGCCGGGCATCGGGTCGTCCGTCGACAGCGACCGCGCCGCGACCAGGGACTCGCCGCCGCGGGGCGCGGAGAGCGCGCCGTACAGCACGAACGCGAGCGGGACGGCGGCGGCGACCAGCAGCGTCGGCCGGCCGCTGGCGACGCCGGCACCGGCGAGCGCGAGCGTCGCCAGGAGGCCGCCGGTGAACCGCGACTGGCCGGTCACCGCGACCCCTCCGCGCGCGTCCACGTCGGGCGTCTCCGCCGCCCGCCGGCGCGCGACGCCCCGTCGGTGGCGAGCGCGTGGACGGCCGCGGCGGCGCGCTCGGCGCGCCGCTCGAACGCTCGCTCGGGGACCACCCAGCCGCGGAGGCGCTCCCGGAGCGGGTAGTGGGGCGCGCGCTCGTCGCCGACGAACGCCGCCGCGACGCGGTCGTCCGTCCACTCGCCGGCCGCGACGGCCGCCGCCGCGTCGTCCTCGTCGACGTCCGCGCGGCTGGCGTACGCGCGCACCGCGGTCTCCCTGACTGCGGCGCGCACTTCGCCGCGAGCGTCCCGCGTGCCCGTGGTCCCGTACTCGCGGACGAGGTCGACCGCGTCGTCGACGGCCCGCCCGGGGGCGTCCGGGCCGTCGTCGGACCGGACGTCGACCAGGGGTCGGTCGCTCGCCGGCGGCGACCTGCGGCGCTTCCGGAGCGCGTAGCCGAGCAGTCCCGCTCCCAGCAGCCCGGTCGCGAGCGTCGCGTCCACGGCGTCCGCGGCGCCGACGACCGACGACGGCGCGACGCCGACGGCCACGCCGACCGCGACCGCGACCGCGGCGACGCCGACCGCCGCGAGCACGGTGCGGAGCGCGGCCGTCACGCCCCACCACCTCGCTCGTCGTCCGCGTCCGCCGCGTCGCTCGCGCCGTCAGTTCCGCCCGCGCCGTCCGCGCCGTCCGAGACGTCCGCTCCGTCCACACCGTCCGCGCCGCCGCGGAGCGCGTCGAGGGCGTCGCTGGCGCGCTCCAGCCCGCTGGCGGCCGGGCGGCCGCCGTACGCGGCGTCCCGGAACGCGCCCGTCACCGCGTACACCGGCCGCCGCGGGAAGCCGCGACGGACCGCCTCGCGGGCGACCTCGCCGGGCGTCTTCGTCTCCCAGCGCTCGACGCCCACGACGCCCACGAACCGCCGCCAGACGGCCTGCAGGCTGCCGGCCCCGGCGTCCGCGCCGGCGTCCGCGGCCGGCGGCTGTCCCGCCGTCTGGTCCTCGTTCGTGGCGGCGCGCGCGGCGGCGACGACCGACGCCGCCCAGGCGCGGACGTCCGGCAGGCTGACCCGCCCGGGCAGCGACGCGAGCCACGCGAGCACGCCGCGCCAGCCGTCCCGCGCGGCCTCGCGGAACTCCGCGGCGAGCTCGTCGACGGCGTCCGCGAGGCCGACGAGGGCGCCGACCGCTGCGGAGACCGCCCGTCTGGCGGCCTCGCCGGCCACCGCGAGGACGAGCGCGAGCGTGACGCCGCGGCGGCTCGCCGCGACCGTGACGGCGGCCAGCGCGCCCGCCGCGAGCAGCGCCGCCAGCGCCGCGGACGGGAGCACCCCGTCGACGTACGCGGTCGCGTGCTTGCCGCTGGCCGACGCCGCGACCGCCGGCGCGCGCGTCCACGGGATCTCGAAGCCGACGCGGCCGCCCTCGTCGGTCGCGCCGACGCGCTCGCCCGCCACGGTCACGGGCGCGTCCGCGACCGCCTCGCCGCCAGCGGTCACGCGCGCTGTCGCCTCGGCCCCCGGCAGCGGCGCGACCAGTGACGGCGACACCGAGACGGACAGCGCCTCCACTGGGTAGGTCGCGGTCTCGCTGAGCTCGCCGCGGCTCGCGGTCACCGCGACCACGCCGCTGGCGTCCGCCGGAATCTCGACGGTGACGCGGCCGTCCTCGCCGGTGACGCCCTGTTCGACGCCCTCGACGGACACCGTCGCTCCCGCGAACGGCTTGCCCGCGACGCGCGCCTCGAGCGTGCGCCGTGCGCCCGGTTCGGCGTCCCCCTCGAAGGCGAACTGGACGTCCGAGGAGACGTCGATGCGCTGGACCGTCTCGTTGTCCTCGCCGTCCGCCTGCGTCGTCGCGGCTCCGGTGGCCGACTGCCCGCCGAACGACGGCTCGCCGACGCTGAACGCGGCGTCCGCGGTCGAGCCGCTCGACAGCACGCTCGACGGCATGCTCGACGGCGCGCTCGCCGCGGTCGGCGTCGCGACCGCCGAACCGGCGTCGGTGAGGTTCACGGTCGTGTCCACGGAGACGCGCAGTTCCTCCGCGTACGGGACGACGAACTCGACCTGGCCGCGCTCGTCGGTCCGGCCGACGCGGTCGCCGTTCACGACGAGCGCGACGTCGCTGGCCGGCACGCCAGCGGCGGTCACGTTCGCGGTGACGCGCTCGCCGGGGACCGCGGTCCGGTTCAGCGCGACGCGGAAGTCCGGGTCCTCGCTGTGCAGCGCGTCGCGTGCGTCCGAGCGCTCGTCGCTCGGCGTCGGGTCGAAGCGCACCCAGCCGACGTCCTCGAAGTACACCTCCACCCACGCGTGGGCGTCCGCGCCCCGCACGAGGTAGTCGCCGTCGCCGACGTACTCGCCGCCGGCGTACCCCACGACGTACCGCGCGGGCACGTCCTGCGAGCGGAGCATCACTGCCATCGTCGTCGCGAAGTACTCGCAGTAGCCCGCGGACTGCTCGAAGAGGAACTCGTCGGCGACGTTCGACCCGGGCTCGGGGACGTCCGTCAGCGAGTAGTTCTTCTCGGACTCGAGGTAGGCTTCGACGCGCTCGGCGGCCTCGTAGCGGTTCTCGGCGTCGCCGACGACGCGCTCGGCCGTCTCCCGGACGCGGTCGGTCGTCTGCACGGTCGAGTACTCGGTGTCGGTGACCGAGCCCGCCACCCGCGAGTCCGAGAGGGTCGCGGCGTCGGCGGGCGGCGAGACGCTCTGCACGCGGTAGGTCGCGCCCGCCTCCAGGGGCGGCGTCGCCTCGATGCCCGACGCCGCGGTGAGGTCGTACTCCTGGCTGCACGGGATCGCGTCGCCGCAGTCCTGGTCGATGTCGACGGGCCGCCACGGCGTCGGGAGCTTCGAGGCCGGCCGCCGCAGGGTCACCTCGCTCCAGGAGGCCTCCCGGGTGTCGATAGGGCGCGGGGCCTGCACGCGGTTCACGGGCTCCTGCGTCCAGCCCGAGCCGGTGTACGTCGTGTAGGCGTCAGTGCGCCAGTACCGGTCGCCGGCGGCCTCCGCGACGAAGTGCGGCGTCGCCGCGTCCCGCTGCTGTTCGGCGGACAGCGCGCCGCCGACGCTCGCGGACTGTCCCGGGGAGAGCGCGCCGAGCGCGGACGCGCCGTCGACGCGGGACTGCGCGTCGGGCTGGCCGAGCAGCGACTGGAGGTCCGCGAGGTTCCGCGCGAACGACGGGACCTCGCTGGGCGCCGGCGGCTGGTCGAGGCCGCCCAGCGGCGCCTGGCTGGACAGCGCGGGCGCGGCCGTCGACGCGGCGACGAGGCCGAGCACGCAGACGACCGCGAGGAGGGCGCGGCGAGCGTCGGGACCGGGGGCGTCGCTCATTAGGGCCAGTCTTCGCGCGCACGCTACCTATATTCGGCGGCTCGGTGCGCGTCTCGGTTCGGCGGCTCGGTGCGCGTCTCGTCGGCGGTTCTCTGCGCGCCGTCGGTCGGCGAGTCAGCCCGCGTCGTCGTCCGGCCGGCCGCCGCGGACGGCGTCGAGGACTGCGACTGCGAGCAGTCCGACGACGAGCAGCGCGCCGGCGAACAAAAGCGGCGCCGCGAGCAGGCGCGCGACCCGGTACGGGAGGACGAGCCGACTGAACCCGAGGACGACGAAGCTCGCGGCGACGAGCGCGAACGCCAGCAGCGCCCGGGAGACGAACGCGTTCCGGTCCATTCAGGCCTCCGCGTCGTGTCGCTCGTAGCGCTCCCGGAACGCCGCCTCGCAGGACGAACAGCAGAAGTGGTAGCGGTCGCCGCCGACGCGTGCCGTCTCGCCCTCGCTGGTGACGGTGTTCCCGCACTCGTCGCAGGCCATCGCGAACTCCGCGCCGCCGACGCTCGGCCGCCACGCCGACGCCGCGAGCAGCGTCACGTCGAAGTCGGTGATGGCGTCCGTGCCGACGGTGTCGGTCACCCACGCCCGGACGTCCGCCGCGGCCAGCCGCGCCGTGCAGAGCACGTCGCCGTCCGCGGTCACGAACACGTGCTCGACGGCGTCCGCGCCCTCGACGGCCGCCCGCACGTCGTCGACGTTCCCGGGCGGCACGGACAGCGTCACGAGGACGTGTGCGCCCTCCCGGAGCTGCGAGCGGTCGAGGTCGACCGTGAACCGCTCCACGACGCCGCTCTCCTCGAGGGCGGTCACGCGGTCCGAGACCGCCGGCGCCGACAGCCCCACCTCGTCGGCGATGTCGCTGTACGGACGGCGGGCGTCCGCGGCGAGCAGCTCGAGGATGCGGCGGTCCGTCTCGTCGAGTTCGCCCATGCGTGTACTCGACGCCGGGAACACAAAGTCGTACCGCCCGGGAGCGTTCGAAATCAAACCGAGTGGCGCCATCTGCCTCCGGGACGCGAGGAGAAACTGCATTAGGCGTGGCGACGCTACCCCGACGTATGGCCCAGACACTCACCGTCCGAGGGATGAGCTGTGGCGGCTGCGAGTCGACCGTCGAGGACGCGCTCCGCGGCGTCGACGGCGTCACCGGCGCGTCGGCCGACCGCGAGACCGACACCGCGACCGTCGAGGGCGACGCCGACCCCGGGGCGCTCGTCGCCGCCGTCGAGGACGCCGGCTACGACGCCGCGGTCGCGAACTGAGCGCGCACCGAGCGCGCGCTTCGACGTTTTCCAACGGCGCGGGCCGGAGGGCGCGCTCCGACGAGCGCGCAATCCGACGAGCGCGCAATCCGACGAGCGCGCGCTCCGACGTTCCGTCCCGCCGCGTCCGGGCGCGTCGGGGACCGACCGGTCCGCGTCGCCGGCGTCGTCGCCGTTAACTTCGCGCGCACCGAACTGTCCGGTATGACGGCGACAGCGACGTTCGGCGGCGGCTGCTTCTGGTGCGTCGAGGCGGCGTTCGAGGAACTCGCGGGCGTCACCGACGTCACCTCGGGGTACGCCGGCGGCCACGTCGAGGCCCCCTCCTACCGGGAGGTCTGCGAGGGCACCACCGGCCACGCGGAGGTCGTACAGGTCGAGTACGACCCCGGCGTCGTGTCCTACGCGGACCTCCTGGAGGTGTTCTTCGCGGTCCACGACCCGACGACCGTGGACCGCCAGGGGCCGGACGTCGGCGAGCAGTACCGGTCGATCGTCCTCTACCACGACGACGACCAGCGCGAGACCGTCGAGGCGATCGTCGACGAACTCGAATCGAGCGGCGCGTACGACGACCCGATCGTCACCGAGGTCGAGCCCCTCGAGGCGTTCTACCGCGCCGAGGAGAAACACCAGAACTACTTCGAGAAACACCCCGACCAGGCGTACTGCTCGGTGAACGTCGCGCCGAAGGTCGCGAAGGTCCGCGAGCAGTTCGCCGACCGCGTGGAGTAGCCGACGGACGCGCGGCGGAGGCGAGCAAAACGAGTAGCTGACGGACGGTGGAGCGGCGACCGCCTGACGGTGCCGCGGAAGCGCGGCGAACCGCCGACCGCCAGCGCGTCCGTCGACCGACCGCCAGCGAGCCGGTCAGGCGTCGGCAGCGTCGAGGTCCGGCGTCACGCGCGACAGCCGCATCGCGTTCGCGGTGACGGCCGTGGTCATGCCGGCGTCGCCGGCCAGCACGGCCAGCCAGATGGGGACGTAGCCCAGCGGCACGCCCGCCGCGAGGACGGCCTTCGCGGCGAGGCTCGACCAGACGTTCTGCCGGATGACGCCGTTCGCGCGGTTCGAGAGGTCGTAGAGGTAGGGGAGCCGCGAGAGGTCGTCGCCCATCAGCGCGATGTCCGCGGTCTCCAGTGCGGTGTCGGTGCCGGCGGCGCCCATCGCGACGCCGACCGTGGCGGTGGCGAGCGCGGGCGCGTCGTTGACGCCGTCGCCGACCATCGCGACCGCGTCGTACTCGGCGGTGAGCGCCTCGACGGCGTCGACCTTCTCCTCGGGGAGCAGCTCCGCGCGGTAGTCGTCGACGCCGACCTGCTCGGCGATGGCGGCGGCGGTGCGCTCGTTGTCGCCGGTGAGCATCACCGTGTGTTCGACGCCGAGCTCGCGGAGCCGCCGGACGGCCGCCTCGGCCTCCGGTCTGACCTCGTCGGCGACCGCGATCACGCCCTCGAGTTCCTCGTCGGTGCCGACGAGCACGACCGTCTTCCCCTCGGCCTGGAGCCGGGGGACGACGTCCTCGAGGAGGTCGAGGCAGTCGTTGCGCTCGCAGAGCCGGCGCGTGGTCTGGGTGACGACGCCGCCGTCCGTGGCGGCGTGGACGTGCGAGAGGTCGAACCCGAGCTCCTGGAAGTAGCCGGGCTTGCCGGCGTAGTGCGTGGTGCCGTCGAGGTCCGCGCGGACGCCCTTCCCGGTGACGCTCTCGAAGTCCGAGACCGCGCCCGCGTCGACGCCGCGGTCGGCGGCCTCCTCGACGATGGCGTCCCCGATGGGGTGCTCGCTGCGGGATTCGAGGCCGCGCGCGCACCGCAGCACGTCGCGTTCGGCGTTCTCGCCGAGCGGCACGACGTCCGTGACGGTGAGTTCGCCCTTCGTGAGCGTGCCCGTCTTGTCGAACGCGACGGCGTCGACGGCGCCCATCGACTCGAGGTGGTTGCCGCCCTTCACGAGGACGCCGTTCTTCGCGGCGCTCGTGACGCCGGAGACCACGGAGACGGGCGTGGAGATGACGAACGCGCACGGGCAGGCGAGCACGAACAGCGTGAGGCCGCGGAGGATCCACGTCGGCCACGCGCCGCCGAACAGCAGCGGCGGGACGACGCCGACGAGTACGCCGGCGCCGACGACGAGCGGCGTGTAGTAGGCGGCGAAGCGCTCGACGAACTGCTCGCGCTCGGTCTGGTTGGCCTGCGCGTCCTCGACCATGTCGACGATGCGCGAGAGCGTGTTCTCGGCGGCCGCCGCGGTCACCTCGACCTCGAGGTAGCCCTCCTCGTTGACGGTGCCGGCGTACACTTCGTCGCCGTCGGTCTTGTCGACGGGGACGCTCTCGCCCGTGATGGGCGCCTGGTTGACGGCGCTCTCGCCGCCGACGACGACGCCGTCCATGGGGAGCTTCTCGCCCGGCCGGACGACCACGACGTCGCCGACGACCACGTCCTCGACGGGGACCGTGACCTCCTCGCCGCCGCGGCGGACCGTCGCCTCGTCGGGCGAGAGCTCCATGAGCTCCCGGAGGGAGGTGCGCGCGCGGTCCATCGAGTACGTCTCGAGGAGCTCGGAGACGCTGAACAGGACCGCGAGCGTCGCGGCCTCGAAGTAGAGGCGTTCGCCGAACGCGACGCTGGCGGTGACGGCGCCCAGGATGGCGACGGACATCAGGAGGTCGATGTCGAGGTTCAGCTGCTTCAGCGAGTAGTAGCCGCCGCGGACGATGGGCTGGCCGGCGACGGCGATGCCGGCGAGGAAGAACGCGTCCGCGAGCAGGACGTCCGTGCCGAGGACGGTCGCGACGACGCCGTTCAGCGCCGGCAGCAGGAACTCGGCGAGGAAGCCGACCGTGACGAGGACGGCGCTCGCCCACGTCTTGAGGGCGCGCGTGCTGGTCCAGACGGCCTGCGGGCTCGGCGCGGCCTCGTCGCCGCTGTCGGCGTCGCCCGACCGGCCGGTGACCTCGTAGCCGGCGGCCTCGACGGCGGCGACCAGCGCGTCCTCGTCCGTCTCGTCCGGGTCGTAGGTGACGACGACGCGTCCGGTCGCGGCCTGGGTCTCGATGGACCGGACGCCGGCGACGCCGTCGAGGGCACCGTCGACCTTCCCGGCGCAGGACGGACAGTCCATCTCGGGGACCGACAGCCGCGCGGTGACGGACGCGGCGTCGGGCCGCGAGTCGGCGTTGCTCATCTGAGTGGACGTTCGCCCCGCAGAGTTATTAATTCGGCTGTTATCGACGCCGCGTTTGCTGGGTAAACGTAGTAAACCGGCCCGGGTAAGTTAATAATCCGGCCGCCGGTGGTTCCCAGGTCTCTGGAACCGGAACCGCCCTTATCTCGACCCGGCGAAGATGTTCGGCACGATGGCCGACAGTCCGCGCACCTCCCCCGACGAGTCCTGGCCGGACGTCTCGATGACCGACGACGAGGCCGCCGCGTTCCTCGCGCGCGCCGGCGACGGCGTGCTCACCCTCCACGGCGACCCACCGCACTCGTTCCCGGTCTCGTTCGCCTACGACGCCGAGACCGGGCGGTGCCTGCTCCAGTTCGTCTGCCACTCCGCGAGCCGGAAGCGCGCCGTGCTCCGCGACGACCCGGCCGCGACGCTGGTCGCCTACGAGACGACCTCGCCGGACGACTGGGCGAGCGTCGTCGTCGCTGGCGCGCTGGCCGCTCTCGACGCGCCGGACGCGGACGACCGGCGCGCGTACGCCGAGCAGGCGACGCCGATCGGGCTGAGCGTCTTCGACGCCGACCCCGCGGACCTGGACGTCGCCTGGTACGAGCTCCGGCCGGAGTCGGTGTCGGGCCGCCGGAGCCCGGTCTGAGCGCCGTCCGCGGCGGTCAGGCCTCGGGGTCCCAGATGCCGGTGACGACGGCGTCGCCGGCTTCGACGGTGGCGTACTCGTAGCCGCGGTCGTCGAGCTTCGGGTAGAGGTGCTGTGGGGCGCGGTCGTTGACCTGCACCAGCACCGTCTCCGCGGGGAGGTCCGGCAGCGCCTCCAGCGTCTCCACCATCGGGTTCGGCGGCCCCAGGTCGCGGACGTCGAGGAGTTCGGCGTCGCGGTCGTCGGGCACGTCTGTGTCCGCGAGGTGGCCCCGCCAGTCGGTCGTGGTCGCCATGGGCGAACGGAGGCGCGCCGCCCGCCCGACCGTTCCGCCGAACAGGTTCGGCCGAACACGTTCGGGAAGAGCCTTTGGGCGTGGGTGCCCTACGTCCGAACATCTTCGCATGGCCCGCGCCCAACTCACCATCGACCTGCCAGACGCGGTGTGGATCTCGGAGGTGTCCTCGCAGTACCCGGACACGCTGTTCCGCGTGCTCGCGGCGTTCCCGGACGACGACAGCGGCGTCGCGCTGCTCGAACTCGCTGGGCCGGACGTCGTCGAGGTGCTCCGCTGGATGGACGACCACGAGTCGGTCGTCGACCTGGAGCCGCTGGAGCGCGACGACGACGGCGTGCTCGTGCAGTTCGAGACCAGCCAGCCGCTGTTGCTGTGGTCGCTGCAGGAGGCGGGCCTCCCCCTCGAGCCGCCCCTGGAGATCGTCGGCGGCGACGCCTCCCTCGAGGTCGTCGCCCCGCACAGCAAGCTCTCGGCGCTCCGCGAGCAACTGGACGCCTTCGGCATGGACTTCGAGGTGGGCTACCTCTACGAGTCCGGGGACTCAGAGCGCCTGCTGACGCCGCGCCAGCAGGAACTGCTCGCGACCGCCATCGAGGCCGGCTACTACGACACCCCCCGGGACTGCACGCTCACCGACCTCGCCGAGGAACTGGGCACCGCGAAGTCCACGCTCAGCGAGACGCTGCACCGCGCCGAGGAGACCGCGATCAAGCAGTTCGCGTCGAACCTCCCGCAGTTCGCCGACCGGGAACTCGTCTGAGTGCAGCGGGCCGCGACCGCGGCTCGCTCACCGCCGTTCGCCGTCTCCTCCCGTTTCTCACCGCCGCTCGCCGCCGCCCGACGCCCCGAACAAGTTCGGGAGAACGCGCAGGCGGCGGACCGCCCACAGTCCACCCATGAGCGCCGTCCCCGCCAGACTCGCGACCGACCAGCAGCCGCCGATGACGGTGCCGCTGCGGTACTTCCTCGCCGGCCTCGCGTTCCTCCTGGCCGGCGGCGCCGTCGGCGTCGCCAGCGCGCTGGACGCCGCCGGCGGGTTCGCGCGCCTCGCACACGTCCACCTCCTGCTCGCCGGCTGGGTGTGTCTCACCATCATGGGCGCGATGACGCAGTTCGTGCCCGTCTGGTCGAACGTCCCCCTGCACTCGCGGCGCCTCGCGAACGCCGCGCTCGCGCTCACGGCCGTCGGCGTCGCCGGAATGGCGTGGGCGTTCCTCGCCGCGAACGTCCACTGGATCCACGGCTTCGGCGGCCTGCTCGTCCTCGGCGTCTGGGCGTTCGCGTACAACCTCGCGCGCAGCCTCCCGCCGGTCCGCACGTTCGACCGGACGGAGGCCCACTTCGCGTTCGCGCTCGCGTGCTTCGCCGTCCTCGCGGCGCTCGGCTTCCTGCTCGCGTTCGACCTCTCGACGCCGGTCCTCCCCGCCGGCGGCGTCGCGCGCCCCCAGGTGGTCGGCGCGCACGCCACGCTCGCCGTCTTCGGCGCGGTCCTCTCGACGGTCTTCGGCGCGCTCTACCAGCTCGCGACGATGTTCACCCAGACCGAACTCGAGGGCGTCGACCGCCACCTCGCGCGCGCCGAGTACGCCTACCCGGTCGGCGTCGTCGCGCTCGCGGCCGGCCGCCTGTTCGCCGTCGCGCCCCTCGCGACCGCGGGCGGCCTCGCGATGGCGGCCGGCGCGTTCGCGTTCGCGGTCCTGCTCGCGAAGAAGCTCCACGAGGGCCGCGTCGACCGCACGCCGATGCTGACGCGGTACGCCGTCGTCGCCGTCGCCCTCGCCGCGTGGAGCCCGCTCGCGGCGCGCGCCTGGCTCGCGGACCCCCTCTCGCGGAGCGCGCTGTTCGGGCCGCCGACCGCCGTCCACCTCCTGTTCGTCGGCGTCGTCGGATTCGTCGTGATGGGGTCGCTGTACCACGTCGTCCCGTTCATCGTCTGGGTGCACCGGTACAGCGACCGCCTCGGCTTCGAGCCGGTGCCCATGATCGACGACCTCTACAGCGACCGCCTCGCCGCCCTCGACGGTGCGCTCGTCGTCGCCGGCACGGGGGTCCTCGTGCTCGCGCGCGTCGGCGTCGCACCCGAGACGGGCGTCCTCGCCGGCGGCCTGCTGCTCGCCGCCGGCCTCGTCGCCTTCACGGCGAACCTCGTCGGCGTCGTCCACCGCCACGGCCGCGTGCTCCCCGAGCGCTTCCGCGGCCGCGCGGAGAACGCGGACTGAGAACCCACCGAAGACAGTTCCCCGCGGCCCGGTCACCGCTCCCAGTCGCTGGGCACGTACTGCTCGAAGTTCGGGCCCTCGCGCCGGCCGATTGGCCGGAACGCGCGCTCGCCGTCCACGCGGAAGTCGGCGATCGTTCGCTGGCCGGGGCCGGTGAGGTGGCCGACGAACGCCATCGCGAGCACGTACGCGGCGTCGTGGCGCGCCGGGTTCGTGGGGATGACGGCGTACGCGTTCCGGAGCAGCGGCGGCGGGTCGTCGATGCCGCGGTCGACGTGCGCGACGAGGTCCCCGGACGCGACGTTCAGGAAGGTGCCGCGGTCGACGAGCGTGTACGCGTCGACCCTGCGCGCGGCGACGAGCGTGTCCCCCATGCCCTGGCCGGTCTCGCTGTACCAGCCGCCGCCCGGGTCGACGCCGGCGGCGTCCCAGATCTCGCGCTCGCGGACGTGCGTGCCCGACCCGTCGCCCCGCGAGAGGAACTGCGCGCCGGCGTCGGCGACCGCGGCGAACGCGTCCGGGGGGTCCCGCCCCGCGGCGTCGGCGGGGTCGTCGGGCGGGCCGACGACCAGGAAGTCGTTGACCATGAGCGCGCGGCGGTTGACGCCGTGGCCGTCGCGGAGGAACGCGTCCTCCAGGGAGCGCGCGTGGACGAGGACGACGTCGGCGTCGCCGTCGCGGGCGGTGCGGAGCGCGCCCGAACTGCCGCGCGCGACGGCGCGGACGTCCGCGCCGAGCGCGTCCTCGAACTCGGGGACGAGGGCGTCGAGGAGGCCGCTGTCGTGGGTCGTCGTCGCGGCCGCGAGCGTCAGCGTCCCGCCGGCGCGGCCGCGCTCACCGCCGTTCCCGCCGTCTCCGACGCCGAGACAGCCCGCGACCGAGAGCGCGCCGCCCGCGCCGAGCGCCTGGAGGTACCGCCGCCTGTCCATGCCCTGGACAACCACGCACCGTTACAAAGAGTTTTGGAAGAAACCGGTATCGTTTACTTCCCACGGCCGGGCGAGACGGCTCGCGCCGCGAGCGCTCACGCGGTCACGTGGACGCGGGTGACGTGGCCGCCGCAGCCGCACTGCTCGACGTACTCCCAGTCGGCGTCGTCGCCGACGGCCGACTCGAGTTCCTCGTAGAGGTAGCGCTCGGGGTGGCCGTGGTCGCCGTGCGTGACGAGGTTGACGTGGTGGCCCGGGGCGGTGTGTTCGACGGCGTCGACGGCCTGCGCGACGACGAGGTCCCGGTCGTCGGCGTGCTGTGGCTTCTCGAGGTTCGCGGACCACGAGTTCTCGTGGACGCGGTCGGTGACGGCTTCGACGTCGTCGTGGGAGACGGAACTCATGCCCGGACGTTGGCGGCGAGCCCCCGAGTGGTGCGCCCCGAATATGTTCGCCGCTCCCGAGGGCGACGGCGGCGGCGCTCGAGGGATAAGCGACTCGGGAACACGTTCGCGTCGGTCCCCAGTGCGCTGGAACGCCCGTCAGAAGTCGGGAATTATCGTCTCGGTTGAAGGAGGGTCGGCGGGAACTCCCGAGTGAGAGGTGACCACCGATGCTAGACACCACCCGCCGACGCGTGCTGCAGGGCCTCGGGATGGGCGGCACCGCCGCCGTCGCCGGCTGTACGGCGCCCAGCGGCGAGAGCCCAGCGACCGAGACGGTCCGCGAGGGGCAGGCCAGCCAGCCACAGCGCGACCAGGTCGAGCGGGTCGCCGCCGACCCCGCCGACGTCCCCGACCCCGTCGACTACTCGAGCCCGAGACACCACGAGGTCGAACTCACCGCCAGGGAGGTGACCGCCGAGATCGAGCCCGGCGTCACGTTCGACTTCATGACCTTCGACGGCCAGATCCCGGGGCCGATGATCCGCGTGCGCCGCGGCGACACCGTCTCGTTCACGCTCGAGAGCGACGAGGGCAACGGGATGCCGCACAACGTCGACTTCCACGCCGTCTACGGCACCGGCGGCGGCGCGGAGGCGACGAACGTCACGCCCGGCGAGTCCAACGGCGTCGACTTCACCGCGACGTACCCGGGCGCGTTCATCTACCACTGCGCCGTCCCGAACATGGACTACCACATCTCCAGTGGCATGTTCGGGATGATACTGGTCGAACCCGAGGACGGCCTCCCCGAGGTCGACCGGGAGTTCTACCTCGGCCAGCACGAGCTGTACACGGACAGGCCGGTCGGCGAGGAGGGCCACCACAAGTTCGACATGGCCGCGATGGCGGACGAGGACCCGACGTACGTCCTGTTCAACGGCGCGAAGTACCCGTTCACGCCGGACCGCTACGGGCGGATGCAGGCCGAGACCGGCGAGTCCGTCCGCGTCTACCTGGTGGTCGGCGGCCCGAACCTCTCCTCGAACTTCCACCCCATCGGGAACGTCTGGACTTCCGCCCACCGCGACGGCGCCCTCGGCACCCCCGAGGAGTACGTCCAGACGATGAAGGTGCCGCCGGGCAGCTGCATGACCGGGACGATGGACACGCCCGTCCCGGAGACCGTCAAGCTCGTCGACCACGCGCTCAGCCGCGTCGCCCGGAAGGGCCTGCTCGCGGAGGTCGAGGTGAGCGGCGAGCCCGACGAGGCGGTCTTCGACCCGGACCCCGGCAGCGAGTAGCGACCGCGGCGAACACGTTCGGGGCCACGCATAGCGGCGCGCGAGCCGTCGTCTCGGGTATGTTCGGCCTCGGCTCCCAGTCAGACGACGCGCTCGCCGCGAGCGGCGAGTTCGACCCCGCCGTGAACCCCACGCCCGGGTCGTTCCTCGACGGCCACGACGTGATCGCCGGCGACGACCACGTCGCGTTCCACGAGGTCACCAGGGACCTCTTCGAGGAGCGCGGCGTCTACGACATGACCTTCGGCTACAACCTCGCGGACCTGAACCTGGACACGCGTCACACCGAAGCGGGCTACCGGTACGCCGAGGACGCCGACGACCCCTCGGTGCTGCGCGCGGAGTTCACGCCCACGACGCCGTTCTGCCCGCAGAGCCACACGCTCACCACCGGGTCGTTCCGCGCGTGGAACGGCCTCCGCGAGCGCCACGACTACGACCTCGTCTGCGTCCGCGTCGACGACGTGCACCAGCGCGCCGCCGCGATCAACGAGGCGCTCCGGTCGCTGGAGACCGAGTTCCGCGAGACCGGCGACCTCCCGGACGCCGACGGCGAGGTCGCGGGCCGCGCCGGCGGCCGACCGGACGGCGCGTCGCCGGCGACCGAGCCCGGCGGCGACGCCCCGTTCTGACCGTGTCCGGGACCCTCACGCGCCTCGCCGCGGCCCGCCGCCTCGAGGCCGCCGCCGTCACTGCCGGCGCCGCGGCCGGATACCTCCCCGGCGGCGTCGACGCCGCCGTCCTCGGCGCCGCTACCGGTTTCTTCGCCGCGAAGTCCCTCGGCAGCCTGCGGCGCGCGTTCACGTGACCGGCGCGCTCCACCGCGCGACGGACTGACCGCCGCCGTGCCGTCGACGGCGGCCGCGAGGCGGCTGCGCGCCGTGCGAACATTTTCGGCGAAACCGCCCTGTCCGTGGCCGCCGTCACCGGACGTATGGCAACGACTGCTGACGCCGACGCGCACCTCGACGCCCGGGAGGTCGACGGCGCGCCCTTCGACGACATCGCCGCGGCGCTGGACGCCCTCGCACCCGACGAGACCCTCCTCCTCGTGAACAGCTTCGAACCCGAGCCCCTCTACGACGTCCTCGAGGAGCGTGGGTTCGCGTACGAGACCGAGCAGGTCGCCGCCGACGAGTGGCACGTCCTCGTCGAGCACGCCTGAATCCGGCGGCGGTCAGTCCGCCGCGGCGTCGCCAGCCGAACCGGCTCCGTCCGGGCGGCGCTCGCGCTCCGTGAGGTAGCACTTCGGGTCCGGGTCGAACGGCCCGCCGGCGGCGAGCGCGCGCAGCCGCGACCCGCCGCGGCAGACCGACCGGTACCGGCAGTCCGCACACCGGCCGGTGAGGCGGTCCGCGCGGTCGCGGAGGCCGGCCAGGAGGGGGTTGTGGTCGTCCGTCCACAGCTCGCCGAACGGCCGGTCGCGGACGTTCCCCAGCGAGTACCCCTGCCAGAACTGCGTGAGGTGGACGTTCCCCTGGTAGTCGACGTCCGCGATGCGCTCGCCGGTCGGGTCGCCGCCGTTCGCCTCGAGGTAGCTGTGGACGCGGTCGGCGCGCGCGTCGCCGAGCTCCTCGCGGGCGTACTCCACGAGGAAGCCAGCGTCCGCGTAGTTCCCCACCAGGAGGGTCTCGATCTCCTCGCCCTGCGCGTGGTACTCGCGCGTGAGGTCACAGACCGCCCGCACGGCCTCGCGGGTGTCCGCCGGGGAGAGGTCGGCGTCGCTGATGGCGGCGCCGCGGCCGCCGTAGTCGAGGTGGTAGAAGCAGAACCGGTCGACGCCGACGTCGTGGAGGAGGTCGACGACGCCGGGCAGGTCGGGCGCGTTCGCCTCCGTGATGGTGTACCGCAGCCCCGTCTTCAGGCCGGCGTCGAGGCTGTGCTCGATGCCGCGGACGGCGGCGTCGAACGCGCCGTCCTGGCCCCTGAAGGCGTCGTTTCGCTCCGGGAGGCCGTCGACGGAGACGCCAGCGTACCGCAGGCCGGCGTCCTTCAGGGCTTCGGCGCGCTCCTCGGTGAGCAGCGTGCCGTTCGTCGAGAGCACGGGCCGGACGCCGGCGTCGCTGGCGTACGCGACGAGCTCTTCGAGGTCGTCCCGCACGAGCGGTTCGCCGCCGGAGAACAGGACGACCGGGACGCCGAACTCCGCGAGGTCGTCGAGGAGGGCTTTGCCCTCGGCGGTCGAGAGCTCCCCGGGCGCGGTCTCGGTGTCGGCGGCGGCGTAGCAGTGCGAGCAGTAGAGGTTGCACTGCTTCGTGAGGTTCCAGACGACGACGGGGCGGCGCTGCTTGTCCTCGGTGATCTGGTCCTCGCTGGACTCGTCGGCGGCGTCGTACCGGAGGCCGTCGCTCTCCGCGTCCAGCCCGCAGAGCAGCTTGCTCACCGAGATCACGCAGACTCACCTCCCGACGCGCCGTCCGCGGCACCGTCGCCCCGCGCGTCCTCGGCTGCCTCGTCCTCGACGAGCGCGTGCGTCGTGTACCGCCGCGTCTCGTCGGCGGGACACAGCCAGACGTCGCGGGCCGCCCAGCCGAACAGCCGGCCGGCGTGCTCGTGGGCGGCGTCGGCGTCGGCCGCGGTGACGCTGCCGACGTGCTTCAGGGGGCCGTCGTTCGTCTCGCGCACGAACACCTCCCACTCTCGGCCCGTCGCCGTCCGCGGCGCGTCCGCGACCCGGGTTCGGTCCTCGGTTCCCATGCGCTGGCGTAGCCGTCCGGCCGCCAAAACCGCCCGCGGACGTTCCCGGAGACTGGGAACGCGACTGCCGAACGAAGTGGGCCGCCGGCGTCCGTCCGCGTGGGGCGGCGACGCCGAGACCTGTCACCTGCCAGCCGCCCCGCCGAGCAACGATGACGCCAGTAGACACCGACGAGCGCCCGTTCGTGCTCATCTGGGAAGTGACGCAGGCCTGCGAGCTCGCGTGCGAGCACTGCCGCGCGGACGCGACGCCGGAGCGCCACCCCGACGAACTGTCGACCGAGGAGGGGAAGGCGCTGCTCGACGACGTCCGTCGCTTCGGCGACGGCCAGCTCGTCGTGCTGTCGGGCGGCGACCCGCTCGCGCGCGACGACGCGGTCGAGCTGATCGAGTACGGCACGGACGCCGGCCTCCGGATGACGGTGACGCCGAGCGGCACGCGGTCGCTGTCGCCGGCGGCCGTCGGGGCGCTCGCGGACGCTGGCGTGAAGCGACTGGCAGTCAGCCTCGACGGTGCGACGCCGGCGTCCCACGACTCGTTCCGCGGGGAGGCCGGGAGTTTCGAGCAGACGCTGCGGGCCGCGCGAGCCGCCAGCGAGGCGGGCGTGCCGCTGCAGGTGAACACGACGGTCTGTGCGGGGACCGTCGGCGACCTGCCGGCCGTCCGCGACCTCGTGCGGGAGCTCGGCGCGGTGCTGTGGAGCGTGTTCTTCCTCGTGCCCGTGGGCCGAGGCCGCGTCCTCGACCCGGTCTCGCCGCGGACCGCCGAGCGCGTGATGGCGTTCCTCGACGACGTCCGCCGCGAGGAGGGCTTCGGCGTGAAGACGACGGAGGCGCCGCACTTCCGGCGCGTGAAGGCCCAGCGGGCGCGCGAGCGCGGCGACGACGGCGGGCCGACGCGCCGCGGCGGCATCACGGCCGGCGACGGGTTCGCGTTCGTCAGCCACACCGGCGACGTCTACCCCTCGGGGTTCCTGCCGGAGTCCGCGGGGAACGTCCGCGAGGAGTCCGTCGTCGACGTCTACCGGCACAGCGACCTCTTCGAGCGACTCCGGGAGACGGACGAGCTCGGCGGGAAGTGCGGCGCCTGCGAGTTCCGGCACGTCTGCGGCGGCAGCCGGTCGCGGGCGTACGCCGCCACGGGCGACCCGATGGCCAGCGACCCGCTCTGCGAGTACGTCCCGGAGGGCTACGACGGGCCGCTGCCGGACCGCCAGGCCCGGGACGTGGCGGGCGACTAATCGCTGGCGGAGCCACTGGCGGGGGACGTAACCGGCGACTAATTACTGACGGAGAGACAGCAGGGGGCGCGGTCGGCGACTGACCGACGGCGGGCGTCAGTCCTCGGCGCGCCGGCGGAGCGTGACGTCGACGCCGTCGCCGTCGCCGCCGACGTGGATGGTGGCCTCGCTGAGCGACGTCCGGTAGCGGGTCGTGTGGTAGCCGTCCTCGCGGATCTCGGTCTGGGTCTCCAGGAGGCCGGCGTCGGTGAGCGTCTCGAGTTTGCGGTACGTGGTCGACGTCGAGCAGTCGGTGGCCGACGCCACCTCACGGGCGGTCACGGGGTCGGTCGCACAGCCCAGCACGCGCCTGCAGAGCGGGTCGCTGAGCGCGTCGAGGACGTCCCCGGGGTCGGCGTCGGTCGCGGTCTCGAACGGGCCCCGGAGCAGCGTGGCGGCGTCCGGGGCGTCGACGCGCCGGTCGGCCGGCTCGTTCACCTGCATGCGTGGCCCTCGGACCGCGAGACGGGTAGGGGGACGGTCGAACACGTTCGAGCGATTCCCGGCGCGTGAGAACCGTTCCGCGCGGCTGGGAACCGGCGAGCGCGGCATTAGGAGGGGGTGCCAACGCACTCCTGTACCCATGAGTGACCGCATCGGCGCACCCGGTCTCGGCATCTCGCGGCGCGAATTCCTCGCGGCGACGGGCGGCACCGGCGCCGCCGCCCTCGCCGGCTGTACGGCGCCCGTCCGGGAGGGCGCCTCCGTCACGGAGACGACACAGGACACCGGACTCCAGCAGAGCGACGGGTCGGACCTCCCGAAGACGAGTCCGCCGGAGGTCGTCGACGCCACCGAGCGCGGCGGCGAAGTGACGCTGAAGAGCCAGCCCGCCGTCCACGACGTCCACCCGCTCGAGACGATGGGCGGCCCCGTGCAGTTCCCGCGCGTCTGGGCGTTCCAGGCCGACGACGGCGACCTCAGCGTCCCCGGCCCGATCATCCGCACGGCGGAGGGGGAAGACGTCGAGGTCACCCTCGACAACACGGACGGCAAGCGCCCGCACACGCTGCACTTCCACGGCACGCAGAAAGCCTGGGAGGACGACGGCGTCCCCACGACGACCGGCATCCGCGTCGACCCCGGCGAGAAACACACGTACACGATTCCCGCGAACGTCCCCGGCACCCACGTCTACCACTGCCACTACCAGACCCACCGGCACATCGACATGGGGATGTACGGCGTCTTCCGCGTGGACCCGGCGGGCTACGAGCCCGCGGACAAGGAGTACTTCATGACCGTCAAGGACTGGGACTCCCGGCTGAACCGGAAGATGGCCGGCGAGGACGTCGAGTACAGTCCCCGCACGCGCAACCCGGACGTGTTCACGGTGAACGGGAAGTCCGCGCCCCGGACCCTCCACCCCGAGGACGGGTCGCCGATGATCGTCGAACGCGGCGACACCGTCCGCGTCCACTACGTCAACGGCGGCTACATGAACCACCCGCTGCACATCCACAACCACCGGTTCCGGCGCGTGGAGAAGGACGGCGGCGCGATCCCGGAGGCCGCCCAACACGAGATGGACATCACGGATGTCGCGCCCGCCGAGCGCCACACCATCGAGTTCGAGGCGGACGCCGAGCCCGGCATCTACCTGATGCACTGCCACAAGGTCAACCACGTGATGAACGGGTCGTTCTACCCCGGCGGCATGCTCACCGGCCTCGTCTACAAGGAGGCGATGGACACGGACATCTTCGCGAAGCTGATGGAGTACGCGGGCTACGAGGCGTGAGGCACAGCCAGCACACCACCCACCACTCCCCCACAGGACGATGACCCACACCGACACCCCCACGGCAACGAGACGCAGCGTACTGGAGACGACGGCGGCGGTCGGCGCCGCGGCAGCGACCGGCGCGGCCTTCACGGGCGCGGCCGCAGCGCAGGACGCGGACCTGTCGTCGTGGTTCGAGAACACGTCGAACTTCGACGGCGTCGTCGACCAGACCGGCGAGTCCGAGGTCACGGTCGAGGTCGGCGCGGAGGCCAACGGCGGCGCCTACGGGTACGGTCCCGCGGCGGTCCGCGTCGACCCGGGCACGAAGGTGGTCTGGGAGTGGGTGGAGGGCTCGCACAACGTCGTCGCCGACGACGGGAGCTTCGAGAGCGAACTCACTCAGGAGTCGGGGTTCACGTTCAGTCAGACGTTCGAGGAAGAGGGCGTGACGAAGTACTACTGCACCCCTCACGAGTCGATGGGCATGAAAGGCGCCGTCGTCGTCGGCGACGTCGAGGTCGAGGGTGCGTCCGGGAGCGGCGACGGCGGCGGCGACGAGGCGTCCGGCGGCAGTCCGGACGTGGACTTCGACGGCTGGTTCGAGAACGTCGGGAACTTCGACGGCGTCGTCGACGAGACAGGCAGCGACGAGGTGACCGTGGAGGTCGGCGCGGAGGCCAACGGCGGCGCGTACGGCTTCGGGCCGGCCGCCGTCCAGGTCGACCCGGGCACGAAGGTGGTCTGGGAGTGGGTGGAGGGCTCGCACAACGTCGTCGCCGACGACGGGAGCTTCGAGAGCGAGCTGACCGAGGAGTCGGGGTTCACGTTCAGTCAGACGTTCGAGGAGGAGGGCGTGACGAAGTACTACTGCACGCCCCACGAGTCGATGGGCATGAAGGGAGCGGTCGTCGTCGGGAGCGGCGGGTCGAGTGCCGGCGGCGAGAGCGGCGGGGCTGGCGACGGCGGGAGTGGTAGCGACGGGACTGGCGCCGGCGGCATGTCGATGTCGGACGTCGGTGTGCTCGCGTTCGCGGGCGCGCTCGTCGGCGGCCTGCTGTCGCCGTTCGCGCTGCGCGCCTCGAAGGGGTCGTCGTCTCCCGGTCGTCGGTGAGTGCGCCGGTCGGTCCTCAGTGAGTGCGCCGGTCGGTCGTCGGTGACTACTCCTCGCGGAGTCGCTCGCGGCGCCGCTCGTACTCCTCGTCGGTGATGTCGCCGCGCGCGTACGCCGAACGCAGTTCCTCGAGCGCCGGGTCGCGGTCCTCGCCGCGGTCGCTCCCGCCGCCGGCGACCGCGCGGTACGCGAGGTAGCCGAGCGCGGCGACGAGGACCACCCAGAACAGCGGCATCGCCAGCCACAGCGGCGACCGCGCGGCACCGACGTGGCCGCCGGACATCCACCCCATCGTCCCGGCCATCGGGACGAACAGCGCCATCGCGAGCGCGGGCAGGAGGACGAACGCCGCCAGCAGTACGACGACGACTCGCAGGAGGTCGCTGTCCGATTGTGCCATGCCCGACAGTTCGCGGGGCACGGCCGTAAACGTATCCCAGGCGAACCGGCGGCCACACGGCATAAGTGGCGCCGCGGTCTCTCCCCGCCTGCCATGGACGAAGTCCTCGAAGTCGCGGACGTCGCGGCGGACGCGGGGCTCGAGTCGGCGCTCGCGTGGCTGGTCAGGCTGGTCGGCGTGGTGGTGCTGCTGGCCGGCGGTGCCCTCTGGCTGTACACCGATTTCGGACTCCTGTGGGTCCCCGCGCTGCTGCTGGTCGCTGGCGTCGCGTTGCTCGCCGCCCCGAGCGTCCTGTTCGGGCTGGTGGAACTGGTGGAGTAGCCCGGGCACGGCCACGCCGCCGGCGACGCTCAAGAAAGCTAACCGGGCGATCTGGCGCGAAGAGACTGAACGATTCGGCGCGAAGCGGACCGACGGTCGGGTGGCCGGACGTCCGGTCGCGCGCGGCGCCGTTACTCGAACTTCTCGACGACGTCCGCGTAGCGGCTGGACGGCTCCTCCCAGTCGACGACGTCGAAGAAGTTGTCGACGAAGTCGCCGCGGTCGGGGCCGTAGTCGTAGTAGTAGGAGTGCTCCCAGACGTCGAGGGCGAGGATGGGGTGGGAGCCCCAGAGGGCGCCCTGGTCGTGTTTGTCGACGACGACGTTCCGGAGCTGTTCGGAGTGGGTGTCGTAGACGAGGAGCGCCCAGCCGCCGGCGGCGGAGGCGGCGGCGCGGAACTCGCCCTCCCAGGCGTCGTAGGAGCCGAAGTCCGCCTCGATGCGGTCCCGGAGGTCGCCGTCTGGCTCGTCGCCGCCCTCGGGGCTCATCGACTGCCAGAACAGGTCGTGGAGGACGTGGCCGGAGCCGTTGTGGGTGACGTTGCGGATGGCGCCGGCGGACGAGGAGAAGTCGCCGTTCTGGCGGTTCTGTTCGAGGGTGTCTTCGGCGGTGTTCCAGCCGTCGACGTAGCCCTGGTGGTGGGTGTCGTGGTGCCAGGTCAGCACCTGCTCGCTGACGTGCGGTTCGAGTGCGTCGTAGTCGTAGGGAAGCGCCGGCAGTTCGTAGTCGGACATCGCAGTTAACCGGGACAACGCCGCGCCACTTGGTGGTTTCCGGAAGCTCGTTTTAGTTGGATTCCTGACGTTCTGGGGGTCGGCGTTCGACTCGCGGTCCTCGAAGCCGGTCGGCGTCGGGGAGTCGTAGCAGTCCGTCCGTGTCGGGTGGTCGTAGCAGTCGGTCCGCAGTCGGCCGACTTCCCCCGGGACCACGGCGGCGTCCGCCGGCGGCGACGCGAAGAACTGTCCGGGCATTGTCCGGCGTTTACGAGGGCTTTTGTCCCGGTGTTCGGTACGGTCACACATGGACTTCGGACTCACCGACGAGCAGCGAGCCATCCAGGAGGAGGTCCGCCGCTTCGCGGACAACGAGATCAAGCCGGTCGCCTCCGAGTACGACGAGGCCGAGGAGTACCCCTACGAGGTCATGGAGAAGGCCGCGGACGCGGGCCTGCTCGGCCCCTCCATCCCGATGGAGTACGGCGGCGCCGGCTACTCGCCGGTCGAGGCGGCCATCATCATCGAGGAGCTGTTCGCCGCCGACCCCGGCATCGGCCTCTGCGTCGCCAGCGCGGGCTTCGGCGCCGAGTCCATCATCGCGTTCGGCACCGACGACCAGAAGGAGCGTTGGCTGCCGCCCATCGCGTCCGGCGAGCAGGTGATGGGGTCGGCCATCAGCGAACCCGACGTCGGCTCCGACGTCTCCAGCGTCTCCACGAGCGCCGAGAAGGACGGCGACGAGTGGGTCATCAACGGCAACAAGATGTGGATCACGAACGGCTCGGTCGGGGACTTCTTCGTCGTGCTCTGCCAGACCGACCCCGACGCGAGCGGCCGGTACAACGGCTTCAGCCAGATCGTCGTCGAGGCCGACCGCGACGGCTTCGAGGCCGACAAGATCACGGGCAAGCTCGGCATCCGCGCCTCCGACACCGCGGAGCTCATCTTCGACGACGTGCGCGTCCCCGAGGAGAACCTCGTCGGCACGGAGGGCGGCGGCTTCCTCCAGCTGATGCAGTTCTTCGACGAGACGCGGACGATGGTCGCCGCCCAGGGCGTCGGCATCGCGAAGGGCGCCGCCGAGCGCGCCCTCGAGTACGCCCAGGAGCGCGAGCAGTTCGGCCGGCCAATCAGCGACTTCCAGGCCATCGAACACAAGCTCGCGGAGATGCACACGCAGACGGAGGCCGCGCGCACGCTCACGCGGAAGTCCGCGTGGAGCGTCGAGAACGAGGGCGGCCAGCTCACCGCGCTCGCGTCGATGGCCAAGGAGTTCGCGTCCAGGGTCGCCGTCGAGGTCGCCGACGACGCCGTCCAGATCCACGGCGGCGCCGGCTACGTCAACGACTTCGACGTCGAGCGGTTCTACCGCGACGCGAAGATCACCCAGATCTACGAGGGTACCACGGAGATCCAGAAGAACATCATCGCGCGCGAACTCCTGGAGTAGGGCGGGCCGACGCCGGCCTCGTCCGGCCCTGAGCGACGAGTCGTCCACTAACTCCTCGCCCGCTCTCGACCGAACACGTTCGGCGGTCGTCCGATGTGTTCTCGCGCCGACTAGTCGGTCGATGCCCACGAGAACTGCGTCCGCGGTCTGGAACGGCACGCTGCACGACGGCGAGGGTGCGCTCTCCCTGGAGAGCGGCGCGTACGACGGCCCGTACTCGTTCGCGTCCCGCTTCGCCGACGCCGACACCACGAACCCCGAGGAGCTGCTCGGCGCCGCCGAAGCCGGCTGTTACGCGATGGCGCTCGCGCTCCACCTCGGCGAGGCCGGCTACGACCCCCAGCGCGTCCAGGCCGAGGCCGCCGTCACGCTCGACGCGGACGCCCTCGAGATCACCGGCGTCGAACTCGACGTCACCGGCGAGGTCCCCGGCGTGGACGAGGCCGAGTTCCGGGAACACGCCGCCGACGCCGCCGAGGGCTGTCCCGTCTCGAAGGCACTCGGCGGCACCGACGTCGACGTCGACGCGTCGCTGGCGTAACGCGACAGCGGCAGGGGCGTCGGCGCGTCGCTTGCGTAGCGTGGCGGCGCCGACCGGACGATTCCTGCGGCCTCGAAACGCGCACCAGCTTTTACGTTCGACTCGCCGGACGCTGCAAACATGGAGGTCACGCGCAAGACCCTCGCGAAACTCCTGGTCGCGGTGTTCGTCGCGAACCTCGTCGTGATGGGCGCCGGTGCGGCGTACTCCTACCAGCACCAGCCGCCCACTCCCGACGCGGTCGTCGGCCCGGACGGCGACACCGTGTTCACGCACGCCCAGGTCGACGAGGGTAAGGTCGTCTTCCAGTCGAACGCGCTGATGAACCACGGCTCCATCCTCGGGAACGGCGCGTACTTCGGCGAGGACTACACCGCCGACGCCCTCGACCTGAAGACGGAGTTCATGCGCGAGTACTACGCGCGGGAACGCCACGGCGCGGCGTACGCCGACCTCTCGGCCGGCGAGCGGGCGAGCGTCGACAGCCGCGTCACCGACGACCTCGACCGCACCATCAGCGGCGGCACCGCCGAGTACTCCGCGGCCGAGGCCTACGCCCACGAGCAGGTCCGCGAGGTGTACGTCCAGCGGTACTACGAGGGCGCCCGCGACCGCGGCGTCCCCGAGGGCATGGTCGAGTCCCGCGAGGACGCCCGCCGGTTCGCGGACTTCGCGATGTGGACGGCGCTCGTCTCCCACGCCGAACGCCCCGGCGCCGACCACAGCTACACGAACGACTGGCCGTACAACCCCCTCGCCGGCAACGAGCCGACCGGCGCGACGATGGTCTGGTCGGCCGTCTCCATGGTCCTGCTCATCGGCGGCGCCGGCGTCGGCGTCTGGCTGTACAACAGCGTCGACCTCCCCGAACCCACCACGAAGGGCGTACAGGTCCCCGACCCCGGCGAGGTCTCCCTGCTGCCGAGCCAGCGGGCCGCCACGCGGTTCATCCCCCTCGCCGCGGTGCTGTTCGTCGTGCAGGTGCTGCTCGGCGCGCTGCTCGCGCACTACTACGTCGAACGCGACGCCTTCTTCGGCGTCGCCGAGGCCCTCGGGGTCGACGTGCTGGAGTGGCTGCCGTTCGCGCTCGCGAAGACCTATCACCTCGACCTCGGCATCCTCTGGATCGCCACGCTGTGGATCGGCGCGGGCCTGTTCCTCCCCGGCCTGCTGACCGGCCACGAACCCGACCGGCAGGTGCCCGCCATCAACGGCCTGCTCGGCGCGTTGCTGGTCGTCGTCGTCGGCGGGTTCGCCGGCATCTACCTCGGCTCCCAGGGGTTCTTCGACGGGCCGCTGTGGTGGCTGCTCGGCAACGAGGGCCTCGAGTACGTCGAGGTCGGCCGCGTCTGGCAGGTCGGCCTGCTCGCCGGCTTCGCCGGCTGGGCGTACCTCTCCTACCGCGGCTTCCGCCCGCTGCTCGCCCGCGAGCAGAAGTTCGGGCTCGCGCACATGATCCTGTACGCCGGCGCGTCCATCGGGCTGCTGTTCGTCGCCGGGATGCTGTACACGCCGGACACCAGCATCGTCATGACGGAGTTCTGGCGGTGGTGGGTCGTCCACATGTGGGTCGAGGGCGCCTTCGAGTTCTTCATCGTCGCCATCGTCGGCATCACGCTCGTCTCGATGGGGCTGTTGCGGAAGCGCTCCGCCGAGAAGGCAGTCGCCCTCCAGGTGCTGTTCGTGATGGGCAGCGGCGTCGTCGGCGTCAGCCACCACTACTGGTGGATCGGCCAGCCCGACGTCTGGGTGCCCCTCGGCAGCGTGTTCTCCACGCTCGAACTCGTCCCCCTGGTTCTCATCCTCTTCGAGGCCCTCGGCCAGTACCGCGCGCTCGCGGCCAGCGACGAGACCTTCCACTACAGGCTCCCGTTCGCGTTCATCGTCGCGTCGGGCGCGTGGAACTTCGTCGGTGCGGGCGTGCTCGGGTTCTTCATCAACCTCCCGCTCATCAACTACTACGAGCACGGCACCTACCTCACCGTCGCGCACGCCCACGCGGCGATGTTCGGCGCGTTCGGCTTCCTCGCGCTCGGCATGGCGACGTACATGCTCCGGCTGTCCGTCGACCCAGAGGCGTGGAACGGCCGGCGGCTCCGCTGGGCGTTCTGGCTGTGGAACGTCGGCCTCGCGGTCATGGTCGGCCTCTCGCTGCTGCCCGTGGGATTCCTCCAGCTCGAGGTCGCGTTCACGGAGGGGTACGCCGCCGCGCGCTCGCTGGGGTTCTACAACCGCGAGCTCGTCCAGTTGCTGTTCTGGGCGCGGTTCCCCGGGGACACCCTGCTCATCCTCGGCACGGTCGTGTTCGCGTACGACGTTCTCAAGAAGCGGTTCGTCCTCCGGTCGGTCACCAGCGGCGACGCGACCGGGCCGGTCTCCGAGCGCGTGCTCGCCGAAGACGACGACTAGGGCCGCGCTGCCGTTCTCGCCGTCGTGGCCGTGGCGTTACTGTTCGCCGTCGTGGCCGTCGCGTTACTGTTCGCAATCGCAGCCGCCGCGCTGCAGGAGCTCTTTCGCGTCGAAGTCCCGGCCGCAGTCCTTGCAGTACACGCGGACGTTCACGAGCACGTCGACCTCGCCGACGTCGATGCGGCCCGTGTTCGCCGACCGCTCGACGGCGTCCGCGGTCACCGACTCCGCCCGGGACTGCAGGCGCCGCAGCGTCTCGACGTCGCTGGCGAGCTGGTCGTCGTCGCTGCGCTCGGCGCGCTCGACGCCGCGGTAGTCCCGGAGGTACGTGTGCACCGCCTGGTGGGAGACGAAGTCCGAGAGCAGCCCGTCGACGTCCACGCCTTCACGGGAGAGCTCGAGGCGCTTCTGCGTGCGCTCGCCCTCGCTCTCGTCGTCGTCGGTCAGCACGCGGTACGCCGTCTCCAGGTCCGCCGAGACCGGGTTCGACCCGGCGTCGTCGAGGGCCGCCGCCAGCAGCTCGCGGTTGAACTCGTCGGCGAGCTCCCGGAGGCTCGCGCGCTCGACGCCGTCGCCGAGCCACCGCCGCTCCAGTCGCTCGCCCTCCCCCTCGAGGCCGTAGGACTCGATGAGTCGACCGACCTTGCAGCGCGTCGCGTCCGGGGACTGGGCCTCCGTCATCACGTCGACTCAGACGCCGCGGCGAGAAAAACGCCCCGGTCGCCAGGGTGGCGACCGCGCATTCGCAACGCCTAAACCGACCACAGACGGAGTGACAGACGCGTGCGAGGGTAGCCAAGCTCGGCCAACGGCGACGGACTCAAGATCCGTTCTCGTAGGAGTTCGAGGGTTCGAATCCCTTCCCTCGCATCGTACTCGCGCCACCCGGCGCGAGATAGATGCAGGGGGTTCGAACGCCGTCGGGCCACCGACGGAAGTTCGAATCCCTCCCCTCGCATCCGTTCGCGCCCGTCGACGCGACGCGTCCGTCGCGGGACGCGGACGGATGCGGGAAGTCCGCGAGGCGGACTTCCCTCGCAAAACTACCGCCGCGACGAACCGGACAGCGACGCCGCCGACCCTGGCGGCGTCGGTCCAGGATCCCTGGAAGCGGCGGAGCGTTTATTCGCCGTGCTGCCCCGGTTCCGCCATGGACGAGATCCTGTACGAGCGGCTCGGGGGGCGCGAGGGGATTCGCGCCGTCGTCGACGACTTCTACGACCGGCTCGTCGCCGACGACCGGCTCGGGCCGTACTTCGAGGGCGCGGACGTCGACTCCCTGCGACGCACGCAGACGGACTTCCTCTGCGAGGCGGCCGGCGGGCCGGAGACCTACGACGCGGCGCCCGTGAGAGAAGCACACCGCCACGTGCCGTTCACGCCCGCGGACGTCGAGCGCGCGGTCGAACTGCTGTCCGCGAGCCTGGACGCCTTCGACGTCCCCGAGGAAGACGCCGACCGCGTGGTTGCGGCCGTCGCGGCCCACGAGGCGGACCTGCTGGCGCGCCCGGACGAGGACTGACGTCAGCGTCCGCGCCGGCGCGGACCGACGACTCTTTGGGGTGCCGGGCCGGTGCTGTGCGCATGAGCGAGGACCGGGTGAGCGTCGCGGAGCGCGCCGCGCGAGCGGGCGCCGAGGTGGCGCTGGCGGCGTTCCGGACGGGCATCGACGTCGAGACGAAGTCCGGGAAGACGGACGTGGTGACCCAGGCCGACCGGGACGCCCAGCGCCGCGTCATCGAGGTCATCCGGGAGACCCACCCCGAGGACGCGGTCGTCGGCGAGGAGGAGGACGAACTGAAGTCCGTCCCCGAGAGCGGCGCGGCGTGGGTCATCGACCCCATCGACGGCACGAACAACTTCGTGCGGGACACGCCGGTGTGGGCGACGTCCGTCGCCGCCGTGAAGGACGGCGAGACGCTCGCCGCGGTGAACGTGCTGCCGGCGCTCGGCGACGTCTACGTCGCCGGCGACGGCGAGGTCACGCGGAACGGCGACGCGATGTCCGTCAGCGCGAAGACCGACCCGGAGACGTTCGCGGTCGTGCCGACGATCTGGTGGGGGTTCGACGAGCGCGAGGAGTACGCGCGGGCCTGCCGCGCCATCGTCGAGCGGTTCGCGGACATGCGGCGGTACGGCTGCGCGCAGGCGGTGCTGTCGATGGTCGCCAGCGGCCAGCTCGAGGGCGCCGTCACGAACGTCGACGTCAACCCCTGGGACTCGGTCGCCGGCGTCCACCTCGTCCGGCGTGCCGGCGGCGTCGTCACGGACGTGCACGGCGACCGCTGGCAGCCCGGCAGCCACGGGCTGGTCGCGTCGAACGGCGAAGCACACGACGTCGTCCTCGAGGCCGCCCGCGAGATCGAGTCCGCGTGAGCGGCCGGCGCGCGCCGCGAGTAGTAAGCGTATTGGTGGTCGTGTCCGACCCCGACTAGTATGGACCTGGACGACACGGACCGCGCCATCCTCCGCGCGCTGCAGGCCGACGCCCGCAAGCCGTTCAGCGAGATCGCGCGCGAGATCGACATGTCGAGTGCAACGGTCCACGACCGCGTCAACCGCATGGAGGACGCCGGCGTCATCCGCGGCTACCACGCGGACGTCGACCCGAAGGCCGTCGGCTTCGGCACCTCGGCGATAGTCGGCCTCCGCATCGAACAGGGACGGGAGGACGAGGCCCTCGACCGCCTCGCCGACATCGACGGCGTCCAGGAACTCCACCTGACGACCGGCGAGTGGGACATCATCCTCCGCGTGTACGCCGAGAACACCGACCACCTCCGCGACCTCATGTTCGAGGAGATCGCGGACATGGACGGGTTCGCGCGCTCCCAGACGATGGTCGTCCTCGGCACGGAGTACGAGTCCCGGGAACTGCCGGTCTGAGCGCGCCGGCGGCGACCGGGGCGGCGCTGGCCGAGACCGCAACCCTGAAACCCTCACCGGCCACGTCTCCGTACATGAGTTTCCCCGAGACCGGCCGCGAGCGCGCGTGGACCGCGGTCGCCGTCGCCGCCCTCGCGGCCCTGGTCGGCGGGTCGCTGCTGTTTCCCGACACCGTCTACGGCGGTTTCGTCTGGCACTACTTCTGGGGGCCGGTGTACGCGGACGCCCACGGCGCGACCTGCGTCGCCTGGAACGGCGGCAACGTCGAACTCCTCTACAACACCGCCGCCTGCGGCGGGGCCAGCGAACCGGTCGCCTACCCCGGGTACACCATCGTCTCCGAGGTCGGGTACGCCGTCACGCTGCTCGTCTCGCTGGTCGGCGTCAGCTTCCTCCTGAACCGCCTCGAGATCGGCGAGCGAATCGAGTTCCTCTACGCGCTGTTCCCGTTCGTCCTGCTCGGCGGCGCCCTCCGCGTCGTCGAGGACGCCAACAACGCCGCCGAACTGTTCGGCAACGAGGAGCCGTTCATCTCCTACCCCCTGAACGCGCTCATCATCAGCCCCGTCATCTACTTCGTGATGTTCGGCATCACGCTCGCAGCGGTCGTCGCGTGGGTGTACGCGGCCCGGCGCACGGACCTCGTCGAGGACTTCCACCGGCCGCTCGCCGCGACCGGAGCGGCCCTCCTCGCCGCGGCCCTCCTTGTCCCCGCCTCCCTCGCGGCGACGACCGACTACGTCGTCTTCATCCCCGTGTTCACGGTGCTGACGCTCGGGCTCGCGACCGTCATCACGGCCGCCGTCTGGTGGGCGGTGCGCCGGTGGCTGCCGGGCGTCACGAGCGGCACCGAGCGGTCGGGCGCGCTCGTCCTCTGGGGGCACTGCGTGGACGGCGTCGCGAACGTCCTCGGCCTCGACTGGGGCGCGGAACTCGGCTACCCGCGCGGCGACCTCGGGTCGAAACACCCCCTGAACCAGTACATCGTCGACTTCACGCACGGCGTCCTCCCCGAGTCCGTCATCCACTACACGGGCGACACGTGGCCGTTCGTGATCGTGAAAGTCCTCGCCGTCCTGTTCGTGCTCTCGCTGTTCGACCAGCAGCTCCGCGAGGAAGCCCCGCGGTACTTCACGCTGATGCTCGTCGCCGTCCTGGCCGTCGGCCTCGGCCCGGGCACCCGGGACATGCTCCGCGCGACCTTCGGCATCTGAGGGCGACCGAACGTTCAAGTACTGGACCGGGAGCAACCCGGGCCGTGACCTGACCCCCCGACGCGGAGCGCTCCGAGCCGACCCCGGTCGGTACGGCGAGCGCGGCACCCGCTCCGCGACCGCACCGTCAGTCGCCGCCTGCGAGCCCCCCGATCCGGACGAACGACCGCCTCGCGCCCGCTCGCCGAGCGAGCGGCGAATCGACCGCCTCGGGCTCGTTCGAGCCGCTCGCTGCTCGAACGCTCACAGCCGCTTGCTCACGTAGGGACCGTCCTGGTGGTACCCGAGCTTCCGCTTGTAGTACTGGCGCGCGCCGATGCCCGAGATCACCGAGAGCTTCCCGTACCCGGCGTCGGCAGCCAGCTCTTCGGCGCGCTCCATCAGGCGGCGACCGTACCCCCGATGCTGGTGCTGGTCGTCGCCCGTCTCGTCCCCCACGCCGACCTCGCTCCCGTACACGTGGAGCTCCCGGAGGAGCGCGGCGTCCGCCAGTTCCTCCCGCACTGGGTCGTTCGGGAACCGCAGGCGCGCGAACCCCACGAGGAGGTCCCGCTCGAAGTCCTCGAAGCTGATGAAGTGCTCGGTGCCGCCCGCCGCGTCGTACGTGAGCACGTCGAGCTCGACGTCCCCGGGGTCCTCGTCGTTCATCCCGGCCTCCCGGCAGCGGATGCACTCGCAGGTCCAGCCGTGGTCGTCCATCCGCTGGCGCGCGAGCTGCCGGAGGTTCGACTTCCAGACGCCGGCGTCGATGTGGTCGGCGGGGATGTCCCGCTGCACGCGCTGGAGGCGCGTGTACCGCGGGATCATGTCCTTGATCTCTGCGACGAGCTCGGCGGCCTCCTCGTTCCGGAGCGGCTGGAACTCGTCGCGGCGCCACATGTCGTAGGTGGCGGTGTCGCGGACGACCAGCGTCGGGTAGATCTTGAGGTAGTCCGGCTTCCAGCGCTCGTCCTCGAACAGCCGCCGGAAGTCCTCGAGGACCATCTCCTCGCTCATCCCGGGCTGGCCGGGCATCATGTGGAACCCGACCTTGAACGCGGCGTCCCGCAGCCGGCGGTTCGCGTCGATGGACGCCTGCACGCCGTGGCCGCGGTGCATCTCGCGGTTCACGCGCTCGAAGGTCGTCTGCACGCCGACCTCCACCTTGGTGCCGCCGAGGTCGAGCATCCGGTCGACCTGCTCGGGGTCACACCAGTCCGGCTTCGTCTCGAACGTCGTGCCGACGTTCCGGATGTCGCCGAACTCGTTGTCGGTCTTCACGTCCTCGAGGTACCGGAACTCGTACTCCCCGGGGTCCTGTGCGAACGACTCCGTCTCGCTTGGCTCGGGGTCCGCGTCGAGGTCGTAGTCGTTGAGCGCCTCGAGTGCGCGCTTCACGAACCACTCCTGGTAGTCGTGGCTGCGCGCGGTCATCGTCCCGCCCATCAGGATGAGCTCGACCTTGTCCACGGGGTGGCCGATCTCGCGGAGCTGGTGGAGGCGCAGCGTCACCTGCCCGTAGGGGTCGTAGTCGTTCTGCACGCCGCGGGCCGCCGCGGGCTCGTGGCCGGTGTACGACTGGCTCGAGGAGAACTCGCTCGCCGGGCCGCCGGGGCAGTACAGGCACTTGCCGTGCGGGCACGTGTGCGGACTCGTCATGATGGCGACCGGCGTCACGCCGGACGCGGTCCGCACGGGCTTGCGCTGCAGGACCGCCTCCAGTTCCTCCCGGCGGCCGTCGGGCGCGTGGTCGAGGAGGTCGGAGTGCTTGGGCACCTTCGGCGACGAGTACTCCGAGCAGACGTCGAGCTTCGCGCTCTCGACGTCGTCCTCGCCGACCTCGCCGTCGAGGATGCGGGCGACGAGCTCCTCGCAGGCGGCCTCGAACGCGCTGTCGGCGTCCGCGCTCATTGCCGTGAACGAGCGCCCGCGAGCGAAAAAGCGTGTCGTTGCGGCCGCGCTAGTGGCCGCGCTGGTCCGCGATGGCCTCGACGACGGCGTCAACGACGCGGTCCTGTTCGCCGGACAGGAACTCGATGCGGCCGTCGCGTGCGCCCCTCGGGACGACGCCGGCGTCCGGCAGTTCGTCGGCGACCGTCTCGCCGACCGCGTGGACGTCGACCGTGTCGCCGCTGCGCACGCGGATCTCGTCGCCGCTCACGCCGACGAGGACGTCGGCGCGGTCGCGGCGACGGTAGAGCGCGTCCAGCAGCAGGTCGACGGGCGGGAAGTCGTACTGGTGGGTGTAGTCGTCGACGTCGAGGACCTCGAAGGCGACGCCGTCCTCGCCGCGGACCGCGAGGTGGGGCTCCGCGGTCGCGATCTCGGTCTCGAGGCGCTCGCTGAACTGGTCGGAGACGTGCTCGATGAGCGAGTCCTCGGCGTCCCCCCAGAGGAGGTCGGCGATGAGCTCGCGCTTGTCCTCGTAGGACTGGTAGAACGCCTCCAGCGCGATGGCGTCCCGGAGGTCCGCGAGTGTCTCGGGGCTGTAGTCGGTCCGCGCGGCGAGCTCCGCGTATGCGTCCGGGAGCTCGTCCCAGTACGCGATGGCGGGCAGGTGGTAGAGGTCCTCGCGGACGTCCGTGTTCACGAGTGCGGCGAGCTGCGCGCCGAGAGCGCCCGTGTTCACGGGGTCCTCGCCGGCCTTCGTCGGGCTGACGAGCACGTCGGCCGCGGCGGCCTCGTGCGTGTAGCCGCCGTCGACGGCGACCGCGTCGGCGTCGTAGACGTCCAGCAGTTCGAGGGCGTCGGTGGACTCGTCGGTGGACCCCGCGCCGACGAGCACGAACAGCGGGTGCTTCTCGCCGTGGCGCTCGGCGGCCTCGAGCATGTCCGTGACGTCGCCCGTGGCGTCGTCGATGGTGTAGAAGGCGTCGTCGAGGGGGCGCCGGTCGACGTAGTGGTACTCGGCGTCCTCGCGGGCGTGTTCGTCCCGGATCAGCGGGAGGAGCGCGCGCTCGATGGCGGTGCCGGCGACGTAGCCCTCCGCGGTCGCGGTGTGCCGGACGATGACCGGGCGGGCTTCGACGACGGCGCGCCGGATGGCGGTCGCGGCGGCCACGAGGTCGTCCGTGATGGCCTGCACCGCCGGGTCGTCGGCGAGCAGGTCCGTGGTCTCGGGGGCGGCGCGCTCGTCGAGCGCCTCGTCCATCCGCGCCCGGACGGCCCGGGCGTCCTCGCCGTCGAGTTCGACGAGGTCCTCGGTCTCCACCTGGAGTTCGCCGCGGCGGCGCTCGACCTCGCCGACGACGCGCACCACGTCGCCGGCCTCGGTGTCGGGGTAGGCGCGCACGCCGGCCTCGACGAACGCCGCGCAGTCGACGGTGCCGGTCTCGTCGGCGAGCTCGAAGACGGTCGGACCGCTGGTCTGCCGGGCGCTCGCGAGTTCGCCCTCGACGCGCACGCGGTCGCCGACGCGGTCGTCGAGGTCGGCGACGGGTACGCGCTCGGGGGCGTCGCCGGCCTCGTCATCGGGTTCGGCGCGCTCCTCGGTGGCTGGGCCCGATCGTTCGCGGTCCTCGGGTGCCTCGCTCTCGGTCGCGGGTGCTTCGGCCGCGTCCGCGTCCGGACCGGTCTCGTCGGCGAACTCGAAGCCGGCATCGGCGTCGCCGACCGGCTGGCCGCCGTCGGCGGTGCTCGCCTCGGAGTCGTCCTGTTCGTCGCCCGCCTCCGCCTCGGCTCCGGAGTCGGCTTCGGCTCCGGCTTCCCCTTCGGCGTCGTCCTCGGGGAGTTCGGCGTTCGACTCCGCGTCGGGGTCGTCGACGAGGTGGCCGCGGAAGTCGCGGTCGGCCTGCCGGATCGACCAGCCGAGGTCGACGTTGTCGTTGTCGTGGACGTCCGTGACCTGCACGTAGACCTCGTCGCCGGCGTCCCAGCCGAGGGACTCGAGGCGACCCGGGACTTCGCTCCGGTGGAGGAGTCCGGTGACGGAGTCGCCGATGTCGACGAACACGCCGAAGTCGGCGAACCCGTCGACGGTGCCGCGGTAGTAGCGGCCGGGCGTCAGTTGGCTGGGCGAGCGTCCGCGGAACTCGAACGCGACGTCCTCCTCGTGGGTGTCGCAGACGCGACCGTCCGTGGAGGTGCCGCAGATGATACACGTACCCATTTGCTTCGAGAAAGCGGGTGCTCCCGTAAACGATTATCGAAAGCGCCACGCCGTGGGAACCGCCGGAAACGACGGGCGCTCGGGTCTCGGTCCGTGCTCTGTTTGCGGTGATTCGGGCGTCGGTCCGTGCTCCGTTCGGGAGCGATTCGGGCGTCGGCCCGTGCCTCGATTGGGCTGTTCCGGCCGGTCACTCGAACACCGGGCTGTCGTCCTCGAGGCGCTCGACGTCCCGCGTGATGCTGCGGACGTCCTCGGGGAACAGCGCGACCTGGACCTCGTTGCCGTCGTCGTCCTCGAAGACGAGTTTCACGCGCTTGTCGCCGAACTCCCGGGCGACCGCTGTCTCGACGTCGAAGAGCTTCGCTTCCGCCGTCTTGTTCGACGGGCCGACGTTCTTGATGGCGCCGTCTTTCAGTTCCACCATGAACGAGGAGAGGTTGATGTTGAGCACGCTAGCCCGTTCGTGGTCCCGCCACTAAACTCCGGGCGCCGGTCCGGCGGCGAGCGCGAGCGCGGTCCGCGCGGACTGCTCGACCCACGGCATGTACTCGCCGGTCCACGGGAACAGCGCGGCGGTGGCGGCGAACCACCCGAACCCGGAGCCGTACGCGAGCACGCCGGGCGCGGCGGCGGCCAGCACCGCGCGCGGCAGGGAGACATCGTGGACGACGCGCGTGCCGAGGACGAGCAGCGCGAACGCCCACAGCCCGCAGACGAACGTCACTGCGGGCGCGGACACGCCGACGAACGCGCAGGGCGCGCTGGCGTACGCGAGCACCTGGACCGTCTCGCTGACGCCGCCGCGGTCGGGCGCGACCGCGGCGAGTACGAGCGTCTGCACCGCCGAGAGCGCGTGCAGCGCCGCGGGCGCGACCAGCAGCACCGCGAGCGCGACCGTGAGCGCGACCGACACGGCCGTCGGCGCTGGGAACCCGAGCGCGCGCTCCGGGGCGAGCGCGAGCCGCGTGGTCTCCTCGACGAGCACGACCGCCATCGCGAACGCCAGCCCGGGCGCCTGGTCGCCCGGCGAGACCGCCTCCGCGAAGAACGTCCGCGGGTTCACGAGCACCTGCGTGAACGACTTCGCGAGCCCGACCGGGCCGCGCTCGCGGCCGCCCTCCGGCTCGACCCACGTCGTCACGCGCGCCCACCTCGCGTCTGGCCGGTCTGGACGGTCGCGGTCATCGGCGTCACTCCCGCCTGACGACGTGGCAGTTCCGGCACCGCGCCTCGTAGGACTCCTCGGCGCCGACCATGATGGTGGGGTCGTCGTAGTGGGCGGGCTCGCCCTCGATGAGGCGCTGGTTCCTCGTCGCCGGTTCGCCGCACTGCGTGCAGATCGCCTGGAACTTCTCGACGTACTCCGCGACCGCCATCAGCTGGGGGATGGGTTCGAACGGCTCGCCGCGGTACGTCTGGTCGGTGCCGGAGACGACGACGCGGCGGTCGTCGTCCGCGAGCTCCTGGCAGACCGAGACGAGCTCGCGGGGGAAGAAGTTCGCCTCGTCGACGGCGACGACCGCCTCGCCGTTCAGGTAGTTCGGGATCTGCGCGACGCCCTCCGCGGTGGTGTCGACGACGGTCGCCTCCCACGTCCGGCCGGCGTGGGACCCGAGCGTCGACTCGCCGTACCGGTCGTCGACGGCGGGCGTGAACGCCGCGACGTCCTGGCCCGCGATCTCCGCGCGCCGCAGCCGCCGGAGGAGTTCCTCCGTCTTCCCGGAGAACATCGACCCCGTGATGACCTCCACCCACCCGGAGTTCGTGATGGCGTGCATGCGAGGAGTGGGGAACGCCGCGGGGCAAAACGCTTGCTCATCTCCGCCGCCGAGTCCGCCTGCGGGGTCAGTCCGCGCCGGTGTTCTGCTCGCTCTCGAAGGACCCGGGGTCGGGTTCGATGTTCGCGTACTGGACGACGCGGTCGCCGAGCGTGGCCACGCGGTCCTCGATGTCCTCGTCGACGAGTTCGCCGTCCGCGACGCGCGAGGACGCGTTCGGGACGGCGGCCTGGTGGGGGAGCACCCAGGCGTCGAGCGCGCGCAGCACCGACCGGAGGTGCTCGAGGGCGGTGATGGGGAAGCTCCCGCCGGAGACGGCGAGCAGGCCGACGGTCTTGTTCTCGAACTCGTCGAACCCGCAGTAGTCGAGGGCGGTCTTCAGCGGCGACGAGTAGCTGCCGTGGTACATCGGCGTCGCGAGGAGGACGGCGTCCGCGCGGCGGACGCGCCGCGCGAGCGCCCGAGCGTCTTCGGGGTCGTCGCTGTCCGGGTCGAAGACGGGGAGGTCGAGCTCGCGGAGGTCCACGAGGTCGGTGTCCGCGCCGCGGTCGCGGGCGGCGGCGAGCGCGCGACGCAGGGCGATTCGGGAGACGCTGGCGTCCCGGAGGCTCCCGCAGACGCCGACGACGCGAGTGTCGGTCATGGTCGCGGCGACGGCGTGCCGCGTGAAAAAGCCACGCCCCGAGTGACGGCCTGCCGGGAGGAGTCAGCGAGAGAGCGTGTTCGCGTCGTGTCTGGGGACGCCGGGTTCAAAGCGGTGGTCGTCGACTGCTCCGTCGGCCACTCCGTGTCGGCTCCGGGGCCGGGGCACCGAATGAGGGTCCGCCGAGAACTGCGATTCCGGACCGCGTGGTGGGTCTCGACGAGGCGCGGACACTGGCCCGGTGACTCAGTTAATCAAAACCGCACGCGCAGTGAAGTTAGTTGGGTTATATACACTTCCGGCGGCCCGGGTAACACGTGTTCGACCGGGTCAAGAAGCGGATCGATCGACTCCGAGGGGGGTCCGGGGAAGCGCACGCCGCGGCCGCACAACGGAGTGCGGCCAGCGGTGAAACTGCAGCGAAACCGTCCCGACAGGCGCGTACGCGGCTGTTCCGGTGTCCGTCCTGCGAAGCGGTGTACATCGCTCGAACCAAGGACACGTGTGGGACGTGTGACACCGCGGTCGCGCAGGTTCGCTCCACGCTCCACGACCGACGGAACCGCAGCGGTGGCCGGTCTCCCGTCGAAGAGCGCCCGTAACAGGTGGGCGCGAGTCGGACCGCTGCAATCGGCGGACGACACGCGTGCGGACGGGGGCGTGGCGGGGCGAAAGGCGTGGTTGAGCCGAGGGACGAGGGACGTGGTGAGCGTGGGAGAGCAGGAGTGTGGGTGAGAAACGAGGGACGTGGTGAGCGTGGGAGAGCAGGAATATGGGTGAGAAACGAGGGACGTGGTGAGCGCGAGGGAGCAGGAGTGTAGTGGGGTCGAGGGGCGGGGTCGGGGGACAGGGGATGTTCTGGGAGTGACCGTTTCGTCCCGAGTCGTCCGCCTGCTGGGTCCGCGACCGGGACAGAACCCGCTCCGGCAGGCGTCCATCGTCTCACTCGGACGCGTCGGCGTTCTCGAGTCGCCACGTGAAGATCGCCTTGAGCACGACCACGAGACTGTTCTTCTCTCCCGACCCCCAGATCGCCGTCTCCGACCGGGGGTCCGTCGGGGACGCGTCGGCGCCGTTGACGAGCACGCTCACGAGCGTCTGCGTCCCGTCGACCATCATGAGCCGGCCCGCGGGCGTGTCCGACCAGACCCACAGCGATTCGAACAGCTCCGCACCGGGGATCTCCGCCTGGATCTGGTCCTGGACGTCGGCCGAGACGCCACCGAGGCTGATCCTCACGCCGCGCTCCGCAGCGTCGTGTAACGCCTCGACGACGTCGTCGGTGAGCAGGTCCTCGACCGTCATGTAGACGATCTCGTCGTCCGCGTCCTGCACGAACTCGATCACGCGGTCGGTGACCGTCGCCTGGCCGTCGACCGTCCAGACGCCGCGTTGTTCCTCCCTGCGTCGCACGGGCTCGAGTTCGTCCAGTGCCGTCGTCAAAGCGGAGAGGCGGTGCTCCATCTCCTGTTCGAACTTCCGGGTGGTGGTTTCCGCCGAGATCGCCCAGAACTCCTTCGGGGAGGACTGCTGGACGTCGACCAGTCCGCGGTCGTAGAGTTCGTCGATGGCGTCGTAGACCCGGGTGCGCGGGACGTCCGAGACGCCGCTGACGTCTTTCGCCGTGCCCGTGCCCAGGCTCACGAGGGCGACGAACGTTCGCGCGGCGTACGCGCTGAGGCCGAACTGTTCGAGCTGTTCGATCGCCGCCGCGCGTGGAGCGTCAACTGGGTCGGGACTCATAGTCCTGGGTCGTCGGTCTGCTGGAAACCCAGCCACCGAAGGTGACTGGGGGCGGCACGCGTCGGTTGTGGTTGGGACACAGGTTCCGGGCCGCGCGCCGGCTTCGAATACGCCCCCGCACAGCATATTTCTTTTGTGATTAAACGAGTGAAATTCCTTAAGTACGGCAGGAGTTTATAAATCACCTATCAACACTCGCGGCACAGACTTGTGACTCTACGAGTTACACCCGCGATCGTCCGGCGTCGGAGTGGCGGTAACGGCGGCACCACCGGGCGCGTAGCCCAGTGCGACCGGTGAATCGACCGCCCGGCCAGTGACAACGCCTTTCGGGCCGGCGCTCTAACGCTCCGAGAATTCCGGACACACCCGGGTTACGAGTTGGGACACATGAGCACAGACGAGACAGTAGAAGAAGCGGTCGAGGTACTCCAGCAGCTCGGCCTGAAAGAGTACGAGGCGCAGTGCTTCGTCGGGCTGTCACGCCTCTCGACCGGAACGGCGAAACAGCTCAGCGAGATCACCGACGTCCCGCGGACGCGGGTCTACGACGCGGTCCGCGTGCTGGAAGCGCAGGGGCTCGTCGAAGTCCAGCACTCCAGTCCGCAGCGGTTCCGGGCCGTGCCGCTCGCGGAGGCGACCGAGACCCTCCGCGACCAGTACGAGGCCCGCGTCGACCGGCTGGCGAACGCCCTCGAACAGGCCGCCCCGGTGGACCCCGCCGGCGAGGACCCCGTCCAGGAGGTCTGGTCGATGTCCGGGACGGACGCGATCGCGAACCGGTCGAACCAGCTCATCGCGGACGCGACCGAGGAGGTCGTGCTGGTGCTCGGTGACGACGCGCTGCTGACCGAGCAACTGGTCGACAGCCTGAACGAACTCGGACCCGAGGTGGACCTGCTGGTCGGCGCGGTGACCGAGTCCCTCGAAGCGAGCATCCACGACAGCGTCCCGAACGCCACCACGTTCCTCTCCGGGCTGGACTGGCTGCGCAACGGGGAGGGACCCGACGAGAACCTGGCGATCGGACGCCTCCTGCTCGTCGACCGGTCGACCGTCCTCGTCAGTACGATCGTCCCCAGTACACGCGAGGAACAGGCCGTCTTCGGCGGCGGGTTCCGCAACGGCCTCATCGTGATCTCGCGTCGGTTGCTGGCCCAGGGCCTGCTGCCGCAACGCGATCCACGCCCGGAATAGGGGCGACCGTCGAGTCCGGGCGAGCGCGGGTCTCCCCGGCCGCCACGCACTCGCTCGATTCCCCACGGGTCCACGACGTCCAGTCCGAACGAGCGGTCACTGCCGCAGCCGCGGCTGGTGCAGCCAGTCGTCGGCCAACTGCTCGCGGTTCGCGTCGAGGAGTTCGAGCAGCGGTCGGATCTCGTCGAAGCGAGGGCCCGTGGTCACGGCGTCGCCGTCCGCGTCCGCGTCGACGAAGCCGTAGTCGTCGAGTTTCGGGAGGTGGACGTGGTGCATCGACAGCCCGCCGTCCGTCTCCGCGGCGCCGTGGGCCACCTGGCTGACCTCGACCGGGAGGTCGCCGTCCGCCCTCGCGTCGAGGAGTGCGAGGAGCAGGCGTCGCCGGTCGACGTGGCCCAGTGCGTCGAGGTGGGAGTCGAACGACGGTGACGTGCCTTCCCTGGTCATGCGAGACGATACGGCGTCCTCGTCCGTGAAGCCCCGCGCTTTTCACACGGAGCGTCCTTTTGATTATCGGGGTGAAACCGCGGCGCGCGGGTCGGCGACCGCGCCGGTCACTCCCGGTCGCCGCGCGCGTTCACGGCGACGACCGGCACCGGCGAGTGCCGGATGACGCGCTCGGCGGTGCTCCCGAGGAGGAACCGCGTCAGCCCGGATTCGCCCCTGGTCCCCATCACGGTGAGGTCGACGCCGTGGTCGTCGACGTAGTCGAGGATGCCCTCCGCGGCGTGTCCCTCGTGGACGTACGTGGTGGCGTTCACGCCGGCGTCCCGGGCGCGCTCGGCGACGTCCTCGACGACCCGCTGGCCGGCCGCCTCGAGTTCGGCGACCATCTCCCTGGTGAGCTCGTAGGTCGGGCTGGCGTGCGTGCCGCCCGTGTCCACGACGTTGACGACGTGAACGGTGGCGTCGAATGCGTCCGCGATGGCGACGCCGTGGTCGACCGCCGCGTCGGCGGTGGGTGTGCCGTCCGTCGGGACGAGCACGTCCTCGTAGCTCCGGGGTCGGCTCTCCTCGGTCGCGCGCACCGCGAGCACGGGCGCGTCGGCGTGCCGGACGACGGCCTCGGTGACGCTGCCAGCGACGTAGCGATCGACGCCCGTGCGGCCGTGCGTCCCCATCGCGACGAGGTCCGCGCCGTGGTCGTCGGCGTACGCGAGAATCGCGTCCTCGGGAACGCCGTCGAGGATGGCCGTCTCGACGCGCGCGCCGTCGGCGACGAGGGATTCGACGGCGTCGACGGCCTCCCGTGCGGCGTCGCGGCGCTCCTCGCTCCCGTCGTCGACGACGGAGACGACGTGGACCGCGGCGTCGAACGCGTCCGCGAGGAGGGCGGCGTGTTCGGCCGCGCGGGCGGCGTGCTCGCTGCCGTCCGTCGGCACCAGGATGACGTCGTACATGGTCGTGACCCGACTGGACGTTCGCGCCGGAGCGGCTTATAAGCCGCCGGCGCGTCCCGCGAGCGCACACCACCGGCGCCGCCGACCGCACGCGCCGCCGCCCTGTCGGGTCGACGGCTACCTCGCGAGTCGCGCGACGGTCTCCTCGCCGCGGTCCTCGACCTCCACGAGGCCGTCGTCGGCGAGGTCGCCGAGCAGGCCGCGCAGCCACTCGCGGCCGAACTCGCCGTCGGGCGCGTAGTCGACGCGCACGATGGGGCCGAGGTCGTCGAGCGCCAGTTCGCCGTGCTCGCGGAGCGCGCCGACCGCGCGGCCGCGCTTCTGGCGGCGGCTCCCCTCGAAGGCGGGCTGCTCGGGGACGTCCGGCGCCGAGAAGTCCCCCGACGCGTACGCCGCACACCACTCGCGCCACGGGCAGTCCGCGTCGTCGCAGTCCGGGGTCTTCCCGCAGGCGACGCCGCCGAGCTCCATCACGGCGTTGTTCCAGACCTCGGACTCCCCCTCGGGCATGAGCTCGTTCGCCGCCGCTTCGAACGCGTCGTCGTCGTCCGGCACGTCGAACGCGCGGTAGAGCACGCGCTTGACGTTCGTGTCCACGACGGCGTCCCCGTTGTCGAAGGCGAAGGACGCGACCGCGTTCGCCGTGTACGGGCCGACGCCCATCAGCTCGGAGAGCTCCCCGGGCGACTCCGGGAACTCGCCGCCGTACTCCTCCTCGACCTGCCGGGCGGCCTCGTGGAGGTACTTCGCGCGGTTGTTGTACCCGAGGCTGTGCGCCGACCAGAACCCGACGACGTCGGCGCGGTCGGCGGCGGCGAGGGCGGCCGTCGTCGGCCACTCGTCGAGGAACGCGTGGAAGGCGTCCGCCACCCTGGCGAGCTGGGTCTGCTGGCTCATCACCTCGGAGACGAGGATCTCGTAGGGGTCGTCGGTCCGCCGCCACGGGAAGTCGCGGTGGCCGGCCTCGTACCACGCCACGAGCGCGTCCCGGACGGCGTCGACGTCGTCGGGGAGCGTCCACGCGGACCGTTCGTCCCCGTCAACGGCGCCGTCGGTCATGGACGCGGCTTCGCGGCGAGCGCGCTTAGGGGTGGTGATTCGGCGCCCCAAAGCCGACGTGGGCGGCGTTCACAGCGGCCGCGAAGACCCGAGGGCGTTAAGGTCCCGGGGGCGGAATCCCGGGCACATGCGAGTGACAGCCCTCCGAGCGGCCGCGGTCGCGGCGCTCCTCGTCACGGCGGGGTGCGCCGGCCTGCCCGGCGGCGACGCCGGCGACGGCGACCGCTCCGCCGAACAGTTCGCCGAGGACGTACAGGCAGCGATGAGCGACGTGGACACGTACCGGATGACCATGCAGATGAACGTCTCCGCGGACGGCCAGTCCCTCGAGATGCGCCAGACCGGGGCGTTCGACCGCGAGGCCGAACGGGCCCGCGTGAACGCGACGGCGATGGGCGAGGAGACGACGACGTACATCGACGGCACGACGCTGTACGTGCAGTTCGGCGGCGAGTGGCAGTCCCAGAACCTCTCCGAGACCGACGTCTGGAACGGCAGCGACAGCGCCGCGCGCCAGGGCCAGGTCCTGGCGTCCGGGGACGTCACCGTCGAGGGCGGCGCGACGGTCGACGGCACGGAGACGACGGTGCTGCGGGTCGACGCCGACCCCGAGGAGCTGAAGGAAGCGATCCAGCAGCAGTCGACGAGTCCGGGCGTGGGCAGCCTCGGCATCGAGGAGGCGACCTACCGGATGTACGTCGCGAACGAGACCGACCGCGTGCGGCAGGTCGACCTGTCGATGACGATGTCGGCGAACGACCAGACGATGCGGGCGAACGCGACGATGACGTTCTCGGACTACGGCGCTGACGTCGACGTCGCGGTCCCGGACGCCGCGACGGACGAGAGCGCGCGCGTCGCCGCCCCCGATTCTTCGTCCGTCGCCGCCAGCGCTTCGCCCGTCGTGGCGGCGTAGTGGCCCTCGGCGGCGTGCGGCGAACGGAAAGGCGTATGCCGCCGCCACGGCTTCCAGCAGGTATGAGCCTCGACGACCTGCAGACCGACGTGGAACTGGCCTTCGACGACCTCGAGGGCTACGACTTCCTCGACCGCGAGAGCCGCCAGGAGCTAGCGATGCTGGCCGCGGCGCTGGACGCCGACACGGACGAACTGCTGCGGCGCGCGGTCCACCTGCTGTTCCAGTCGACGACGGACACCGGCCGGCTGGACTTCCACCTGCGGTCGACGTACGACGTCACCTACGACGAGTACCTCTCCGGGATGACCTACGACGAGATGGCCGGCGGCACCGGCTTCCAGCAGGGCGGCGACGACGACCGCCGCTACCAGTTCTGAGCGTCCGGTGTTGTCGGTCCGGTTCTGAGCGTCCGGTGTTGTCGGTTCAGTTCAGTTCGCCCGATTCCGGCGGGGCGCGCGGAAGCCGACCGAGTTAAACCGGTGACGCCCTGACCCCCACGTATGCACCACCGAACGCGACGAGCGGTGCTGTCCGGCACGGCGACTGCGGCGACGCTGGCGCTCGCCGGCTGTCTCGGCGGCGGCGACGGCGACGGCGACGAGGCCGACGACGTCCCCGAGGGAACAGAGGTCGTCCGCGTCGGCCCGGACGGCGACTACGTCTTCGAACCGGAGGAGCTCACCGTCGAGACCGGGACGACGGTGCGGTTCGTCTGGGAGTCCAGCACGCACAACGTCGCGGTGACCAGCCAGCCCGACGACGCCGACTGGGAGGGCCACGAGCCCATCGAGGACGAGGGGTTCTCCTTCGAGCACACCTTCGAGGTGGCGGGCCGCTACGAGTACGTCTGCACGCCCCACCGCGCGCAGGGGATGCGGGGAGCCGTCGTCGTCGAGGAAGCCTGAACCGTCCGCGAGAAAGCCCGCGCTGTTCTCTGGCGCTCCGGCCGCCGTTCAGATGACGTCGTCGCTCGACGTGACCGACGGGCCGGCGTGGCGGACCTTCCGGTCGTCGAGTGCGTCGAGGAAGACGTCCATCGCGACGTCGATCTCGCGCTCCGTGACGTCCAGCGGCGGCAGCAGTCGAACCGTCTTGTAGCCGCAGCCGAGCACGAGCAGGCCGCGCTCGAGGCACGCCTTCACGACGGCCTCGCGGCGGTCCCTCGCGTCGAACTCGACGCCGAGCATCAGGCCGCGGCCGCGCACGTCGACGACGAACTCGGGGGCGTCGTCGGCGAGCACTTCCTTCACCTGGCGGCCGCGCTCGGTGACGTTCTCGAGGAGGCCGTCGCTCGTGATGGCGTCGATGGTGGCGACGCCCTGCGCGGCGGCGACGAGGTCGCCGGCGCCCCACGTCGAGGACAGGCGGCCGGTCTCCTCGGGGAAGAGGTCCTCGCTCGCGACGGTGGCGCCGACGCGCAGGCCCTTCGCGGACGTGATGACGTCCGGGTCGAGGCTGGTGTGGTCGACGCCCCAGAGTTCGCCGGTGCGGCCGAGCCCGGACTGGATCTCGTCGGCGACGACGGGGACGTCGTACTCCTGCTGGATGTCGACGACGTCGTCGACGAAGTCCTCGCTGGGAACGCGGTAGCCGCCCTCGCCCTGCTGTGGTTCGAGGATGATGTACGCGACCTCCTCGGGGTCGACGACGCCGCGCTTGGGGTGGAGTTTGTCTGCGATCACGTTCCCGCCGGGGCCGTTCGTCTTCCAGCCGCAGTCGCAGTCGCCCTCGCAGGCGCAGTAGGGGACGGAGACGACGCCGCCGATCTCGGGGTAGCCCTTCCGGTGGACGGTCTTCGAGCGGTTCAGGGAGAGCGCGCCGAGCGTGCGGCCGTGGAATGCGCCGTCGAACGTGAACGCGCGGTGGCCGCCGTTCGCGTAACAGATCTTGATGGCGTTCTCGACCGCTTCGGCGCCCGTGTTCGAGAGGAAGACCGTGTCGAGTCCGTAGTGTTCGGTGATGTCCGTGAGCCGGTGGAGGAGCTGGCTGGACGTGGGGACGTCCGCGTCCTCGGGCGGCCAGCCGCCGCTCGCGTAGAAGTCCTGGCCGGCGATCTTCGAGGGGTCGACGAGGTCGAACTCCTCGAGTCGGTCCATGATCTTGGGGTTGTTGTACCCGAACGGCGCGGCGGCGACGTGGCTCGTGAAGTCCATGAGGACGTTGCCGTCGACGTCCCGGCAGAACGGGCCGGCGGCGTCCTCGGTGATGTCCCAGACGAACTCGTAGACGTACGTGCTCGGCGCGGCGTGCTCGTGGTGGTACTCGACCCACTGCTCGGCCTTCTCGCCGGGCATCGACCGGACGCTCGGCTCGGCGGTCTCCCTGTCCATGGTAGTAGGTGCCGGGTCGGGCGACAAAAGCGGTTCGTTACGGTCCCGGAAAGACTCGCGGCGCGCGACAGGAATGGTGGGACGGGGGTCCGGTCGGGCCGAGACGGGAGTGGTTGGACGGCCGTCCGGTCAGGCCGAGACGACCGCGGTCGCGACGCCGCCGGCGACGAGCAGCGCGAGGCTGTACGCGGCGACCCGCCGCGCGAACTCGCGGTTCGAGCTCGTCGCTGTGAGCGCGACCTTCACGCCGATGGAACTGGCCGTCGCAAGCAGGACGGCGACCGTCGCGGCCGTCGGCGAGATGCCGCCCGTGCGGTAGAGCACGATGGCCGACGTGGTCGCGCCCGCACTCGACACCAGCCCGGAGACGACCGCCGTGGCGTACAGGCCCGCGGACCCCCACTGGGTCTGCGCGAGGCCGCCGGCGACGACGACCACGAGGAACATCGCGCCGAACCCGAGCGCGTTCCGCATCGAGAACGGGCTCTCGAGGTCCATCTCGACGCGCGTCCCCCAGTCGGCCGTGAGCCCGGCGACGACGACGGAGCCGACGACGATGACCGCCAGCGGCAGGGTCGCCGCGACCAGGACGCCCGCGGACAGCGTGAACACGACGACGATGAGGAGGTTCCGGAGCGCCATCGCGGCGTTCGCCAGCAGCACGCCCGCGACCGCGTACGACGCGGCCTCCGCGCGCTGGCCGACGTGGTCGAGCATCGTCCCGACGACCGCGGTCGAGGACGCCAGCCCGCCGAAGAAGCCCGTGACGGCGACGCCGCGGCCGCCGTACGTCTTCACGATGACGTAGTTCAGGATGCCGATGCCCGCGACGAACACCACCATCAGCCACACCACGCGGGGCTCGATCTCGACGGCGTACTCGCCGGTGCCGAGCGCGACGTTCCCCGGCGGGAGCAGCGGGTAGACGACGAACGCGAGGATGGCGAACTCGAAGGTCGACCGGAGCTCCTCGCGTGACAGCCCCCACGCGAACCCGTGGAGCTCGCGCTTGAACACGAGCAGGAGGCTGCTGGTCACCGCGACGACGGTCGCCGGCAGCACCGCGCCCTCCGCGACGAGCACGCCGACGCCGTACGCGACGAGCATGCTCACCGCGGTCGTGAGGTGGAGGCCCTCGTCCTCGTCGCGCATCCCCGAGACCATCAGCACGCCGGCGACGACGACGACGAACGCGGCGCCGACGCCCGCGAGGTACGGCGGACAGCCGCCGCCCGCCGCGGCGCAGCGCTCCGTGTCCACGATGGTGAACATCGTGCCGAGGACGCTGACGAGCGCGAACGTCCGGATGCCGGCGGCCTTCTGCGACCACTCTCGCTCCAGGCCGAGGAACAGCCCGAGCGCCACCGACAGCGCGAGCTGGACGACGCGGCTGTCCACGGGGGCGTCCACGAGGGAGTCCGCTGGTGGGACCACTCCAGCGGGTTCACCGGCGGCGGTAAAAAAAGGACCGGGCGCACCGTTATGTGGCCGGTGCCCGTTCGTCGAGGTATGCCGAACGTCAGGCGACTCGTCGTCGACCTCATGAAGCCCTACGAGCCCGACGTCGTCGAGTTCGCGCGGGAACTGGCCACGCTGGACGGCGTCGCCGGCGTGAACGCCGCCGTCGTCGAGAACGACCAGGAGGTCCAGACCGTGAAGGTCACCGCGGAGGGCGACGACGTCGACCCGGACGCCCTCGCCGACGTCGTCGGCGACCTCGGCGGGTCCGTGCACTCCGTCGACGAGGTGGTCTGCGGGGACCGGCTGGTCGAGGAGCGACGCACGCCACAGGACTGATGCCCGGCCGGCTCCAGCGGTTCGCGCGCGTCCTCGCCGACCCGCAGACGCGGTCTATCGCCCGCCGGTACTTCGTCTCGAACGGCTTCGACGGCACGCTGACGAGCATCGGGGTCGTGGTCGGCGCGTACCTCTCCGGGGTGACCGACCCGGCGACGGTCGTGAAGATCGGCGTCGGCGCGGCGGTCGGGCTCGCGACGTCCGCGGTCTGGTCGGTCTGGGAGATCGAGCGCGCGGAGACCCGGATGGACGTGTTGCGCCTGGAGCGCGCGATGCTCACCGACCTCGACGACACGCGCATCGAGCGGGCGAAGCGCGGCGAGCGCGTCGCCCACGCGGCGCTCAGCGGCCTCGGTCCGGTCGTCGGCGTGCTCCTCCCGCTGGCGCCGTTCGCGCTGGCGGCCGGCGTCCTCTCGAACCTGGAGGCGACCGTCGCCGGCGTGCTGCTCGGCTCCGGGCTGCTGTTCGGGTTCGGCGCGTACCTCGGGCGGCTCTCCGAGCAGTCGTGGGTCGTCGCGGGCGCCCGGATGGGGCTGGCCGGGCTGGTCGTCGCGGTCGTCAACGTCGCCGTCGGGTGACGCGTCGCTCGCGCGGTCGCCGGCCGGGACGCACCGCCACGTGGTTTTTTGGTGAGCGACGCGACGGAAGACGTAATGTCGCCCTTCGAGTCGATCGAACGGTCGCGGGCAGCGTGGTGGGTCCTCGCCGCGGCGCTGGCGGGCGCCGTCGCGTTCACCGTCTACACGTACGTCGGGACGTTCGTGCTCGGCGTGTTCCTCTACTACGCGACGCGGCCCGTCTACCGTCGGCTGCGGCGGTGGGTGCGGCCGCCGACGGTCGCGGCGCTCGTCGCGTTGCTGACGCTGGCGGTCCCCGCGCTGCTACTGGTCGGGTACACGACGGCCGTCGGCCTCCAGGAGCTGGACGCGGCGCTGGCGGCCCAGGACGTCGACCTCGGGCAGCTCGGCTCGCTGCTGGAGCCGTACATCGACGTCTCCTCGGCCGTCCAGGACCCCGAGTCGCTGCTGAACGAACCGTCGTTCCAGGCCGCCGTCCAGGACTCGCTGTCGAGCGCCATCGGCTACGCGGGCTTCCTCGGCAACCTCCTCGTCCACCTGGTCGCGGTGGTCATCATCGCGTTCTACCTGCTGCGGGACGACCACCGGCTGGCGGCGTGGTTCCGCCGGCGGTTCGCGGACGGGAACGGCGTCACGGTCTCGTACGCGCGGGCCGTCGACCGCGACTTCTCCAGCATCTTCTTCGGGAACATCCTGTTCGCGTTCGCTACCGCCGTCATCGCCGCCGTCTCGTACGGCACGCTGGACGCGTTCGCGCCCGCCGCGGTCGCCATCCCGTACCCCGTCCTGCTCGGGCTGCTGACCGGCGCGGCGAGCCTGATTCCGGTCGTCGGCATCAAGCTCGTGTGGATGCCGCTGGCGGCGTGGCTCGCGTACGGCGCCGTCCAGGCCGGCGACGGCTACGCGTTCGTCGTGCTGTTCGTGGCGGTGGCCGCCGTGGTCGTGGACTTCATCCCGGACTTCCTGCTGCGGCCGTACGTCTCCGGCCGCGACCTCCACCTCGGGCTCGTGATCCTCGCGTACGTGTTCGGGCCACTGCTGTGGGGCTGGTACGGGCTGTTCCTCGGGCCGCTCGTGCTCGTGCTGGTCGTGCACTTCGCGCGGCTCGTGCTGCCGGAGCTGCTGGCGGGCGAACGCATCGCGCCGGACGCTCTGGGCACCGACGTCTGGACGAACGGCCGTCACCGGACGGTCCAGACGTCCGTGGCGTCGTTCGCCGACGGCGAGGCCGGTGGCGGCGTGGATGGCGACGAAGACAGTGACGCGGAGGGCGAGGACCGTGACGGCGTGGCGGGCGACGAGGACAGCAGGGCCGAGTAGCGGTGGTCAGCGGCGGCGCCGTTCGAGCGGCGCGCCGTCCCGCGGACAGTACGCGAACTCGGGGTTCCGCGTCCGGAAGTCGCACTCGGGGCACGCGTAGACGTCCGGTTCGGTTTCGTCGCCGCGCCGCCGGAACAGCAGCGGGACGAAGGGGACGGCGAGGAAGAACAGCGCGACGCCGGTGACTCTCCAGACGACGTAACTGACGAGGAGGCTCGCGACGACCCCCACGGCGGCGGTGGCGACGCGCGAGGAGACCACGCTCAGTCGAGGTCGACGTACTGTTTTTCCCACTCGCGGCGGGCGGCGATCTCGCGGCGGCCGCGTCGGGTCAGCGTGTAGTAGTTGGTGCGCTGGTCGAGCTGGCCCTTGTCGACGAGGCCCTTGTCGACGAGCGTGTCGAGGTTGGGGTAGAGCCGGCCGTGGTGGATCTCGGACTCGTAGTACTGTTCGAGTTCCTCCTTGATGGCGAGGCCGTGCGGTTCGTCCAGTCCGGCGACGACGTAGAGGAGGTCGCGCTGAAAGCCTGTCAGGTCGTACATATGTACTGCACTCGGTACAAGTTCCGTCTCCGAAAGCATAAGTATGGGGGATTGGGGTGTCTGGCTGCCGATTTTAGGCGCTCCTTTATCGATGTGACATGTCCGGTCGGCAACTCCGGGCCCGACTGGACAACGCGCTTATACTGGTGGCGCGCGAACTCCGAGGTATGCCAGAGGAAGTCCTCTTCGAGACCGAACTCCGCCGCTCGCGGGCCGAGGTCGCCGACTACCTGCGCGCCGTCGCAGACAAACTCGACGCGGACGAGCCGGTGACCCTGACCAGCGGGGACGAGTCCGTCACGATGGACCCGCCGGCGTCCGTCGACTTCGAGGTGAAGGCCGAGCGCGAGACGTCCGCGGGCGGCGGCAACGAGGAGCTCAGCATCGAACTCGAACTGGAGTGGAGCGACGCCGACCGGCCGGACGAACTCGACGTCTCGTAGCGGTCCGCGAACTTTTATCAGGGCCGGCGGGAATCACCGCACGATGACGAGCGTCGACGCCCACGACCCGGCCGACGTCTCGCCGCGGGCGTGGCGCCTGCTCCGGGTCGCGGCCGGCTACGGGCAGCGGGACGTCGAGCGCGAACTCGCCGACATCCGCCAGGCCCACGTCTCGATGCTGGAGGGCGGGAGCCGCGGGCTCTCGCGCGGGCGCCGCCGCGAGCTGTTCGCGCTGTACGCCGCCGAGCTCAGCGACGACCAGGTGCGCGTCATCGTCGAACACTTCTAGCCCCGGACACGTCTGGGCGCGTTCCGTTAATCATTAAAGATAGGGCGCGAGACCACCGCGTATCAATGATACAGCTCAACATGCGGTCGCCGCGCGGGCGCCTCGGCGTCTTCGCCGTCGCAATCGCCGTCACTGCCGCCATCGCGCTCGCGCCGACGCCCGCCGGACTGTCCCTCGAAGGCCAGTACGCCATCGCCACCATGGCGTTCGCCGCCATCCTCTGGGTGACCGGCGCGCTCCCGCTCGCGGTCACCGCGCTCTCGATCCCCGTGCTCCTCACGGGTCTCGGCGTGTTCGGCAGCCTCGACGACGCGCTCGCGCCGTTCGCCGACCACCTCATCTTCCTGTTCGTCGCGGGGTTCATGCTCGCGAACGCGCTCCAGAAGTACGACATCGACCGCCGCATCGCGCTGTGGATCATGGCGCGCCTCGGGTCCTCGCCGCGGAAGCTCATCCTCGCCGTGATGCTGGCGACCGCGTTCCTCTCGATGTGGGTCTCGAACACCGCCACGAGCGCGATGATGACTCCCATCGCGGTCGGCGTGCTCGCGCAGGTCGTCGGCCGCGAGGACCTCGCCGAGGCCGGCGACGGCGACCCGACGACGAACATCCAGATCGCCACCCTGCTCGGCACCGCGTACGGCGCCAGCGTCGGCGGCGTCGGAACGCTCATCGGCACGCCCCCGAACGCGGTCGTCGCGGGCGTCCTCAACGACCAGCTCGGCTACGAGATCGGGTTCGCCGACTGGCTGCTCATCGGCCTCCCCATCGTCGCCGTCACGCTCCCCATCGTCTGGTACGTGCTCACCTTCCGCCTGTTCCCCCCGGAGGTCGACGACGTCAGCGACGCGCGCGAGGAGGCCCGCGAGTACCTCCGGCAGGAGGGCGACCTCGGCGCTCGCGGTCGCCGCGTCGCGTACATCTTCGCCACGACCGCGGGGCTGTGGGTGCTCGGCGGCCTCGGCGGCCCCGTCTGGTGGCTGTTCGAGACGGTCGGCCTCGGCGCCGACACCGCGAACGTCCTCCACACCACGCTGTTCGGCGGCGACGGCCGGACGCTGTTCGGCGCCCACGGCGGCTACCAGGGCCTCCTCTACTACGTCATGGTCGGCCTGTACGCCGTCCCGGCCCTCGTGCTCGCCGACACCGCGGAGTGGGAGGACCTCGTGGACATCGACTGGGGGACGATCCTCCTGTTCGGCGGCGGCCTCTCGCTGGCGTCCGCGTTCGCCTCCAGCGGCGCGACGCGGTGGGTCGCGGAGACCGTCTTCGACGGGCTCACCGGGATGCCCATCGTGGTCGTCGTCGCGGCCGTCGTCCTGCTCGTCATCTTCCTCACGGAGATGACCTCGAACACCGCCACCGCCACCATCATCGTGCCCGTGCTCGTCTCTATCGGGAGCGTGCTCGCGGCGACGCTCGGCCTCGCCGAGGAGTCCGCCGCCGTCTTCCTCTCCGTGAGCGGCGCCATCGCCGCCAGCTTCGCGTTCGCGCTCCCCGTCGCGACGCCGCCGAACGCCATCGTGTTCGGCTCGGGCTACCTCGAACAGCGCGACATGATGCGCGCCGGCGTCGTCCTCAACCTCCTGATGACCGCGGTGCTCACCGGCTTCATCTGGCTGCTGTTCCAGTTCGTCTGGCCGACGTTCCTCTGGTAAGCACCGACTAGAGGCGACGCCCGGCGGCGTCGCTGGCCGGCCGTTCGGTGATATTGCTCGGCCGGCCGTTCGCGCCGTCGCCCGCGTCGCTCGGTCTCGAACGCGAGTGACGACTGTCGTCCGGGGAACACCCTGTCGTCGGGACAGCGGCTGCTGTCGCGCGCACTCCGGGTTCTGTTCCGCGTACCCAGTATCTGCGGACGTCGGGGTCTGACGGCGTCGTCTCGGGCCCGGACGCAGCGGTCGCTGGTCGGCTTAGTGCAACGGAAAAGGATGCGAGGCCGGAAAATCCGGCCCCGCAGCCGCCCTGAATTGGTCCCCGCTGACGCTTCGGCCCTCCAAAGCGAAGCGTCACCTGATGCAAAACGCGGCACGATAATAAATCTATCCCCCTCCGAAACGCCTGCCGCTACATGTGTTCCTCTTCGAGCACCCAGCCGAGGGCGCGCCGGTAGTACGTGAACATCTGGCGGACGCCCTCGTGGTTCATCTCCTCGGACTCCAGCTGTTCGACGAGGAACTCGTACTGCTCGCGGACCTCCTCCTCGCTGCGCATGCCCCGCCGTAGTGCCGCCAGCCGTATCAATCACCGCCACCGGCCGCACTTGCCGCCGCCGGCCGCGGGCGCCGCCGACCCACCCGTGCGGCGACGTTCCGGAAGCCGTCGCGGAGACGCGTACTTTCAAGCACCGCCCGTCGGAACCTCCGGGCATGTCCGAGGAACTCCAGCGCGGCCTCGAGGGCGTCACCGTCGCCGAGACGCGGCTCTCCCGGGTCGACGGCGACGCCGGCGAACTCACCATCGCGGGCTTCCCGCTCGCGGAGCTCGCGCCGAACGCGACCTACGAGGAGACGCTGTTCCTGCTCTACGAGGACCGCCTCCCCGACGGGGACGAGCTCGCGTCGTTCCGCGCGGCCCTCGCCGACGAGCGGGCGGCCGCGCCGGAGGCCATCGAGGCGGTCGTCGCGGCCGCCGAACGCGGGCTCCCGCCGATGGACGCCGTCCGGATGGGCGTCGCCGCGGCGTCGCTGGCGCGCGACGGCGACGAGGACCCCCGGACGGACGCCCGCCTCGCGGTCGCACAGCTCCCGACGGTCGCCGCCGCGTACTGGCGCGCCCGCGAGGGCGAGGACCCCGTCGAGCCGCGCCAGGACCTCCGGCACGCCGCCAACTACCTCTACATGCTCGACGGCGAGGAGCCCAGCGCCGAGCGCGTGCGCGGCCTGGAGACCTACCTGAACGCGGTCGTCGACCACGGCCTGAACGCGTCGACGTTCACCGCGCGCACCATCGTCTCCACGGAGTCCGACGTGATCTCCGGGGTCACCGGCGCGGTCGGCGCGCTCAAGGGGCCGCTGCACGGCGGCGCGCCCGGGCCCGTCCTCGACATGCTCCGCGAGGCCGCCGACCGCGACGACCCCGCCGAGCTCGTCCGCGAGAAGCTCGACGCCGGCGAACGCATCATGGGGTTCGGCCACCGCGTCTACGACGTCCGCGACCCGCGCGCCGCCGTCCTGCAGGACGCCGCGGAGTCGTTCTACCGGGGGCGCGACGGGACGGCGTTCTTCGACGCCGCCAGCGAGTTCGAGGACGTGGCCGTCGACGTGCTCGCCGACCACAAGCCCGACCTCACCCTGGAGACGAACGTCGAGTTCTACACCGCGGTCCTCCTGCACGGCGTCGGCGTCCCGAAGGAGCTGTTCACGCCGACGTTCGCCGTCGCGCGCGCCGGCGGCTGGACCGCCCACTGCCTCGAACAGCTCGAGGACAACCGCCTCATCCGGCCGCGGGGCCGGTACGTCGGCGACGAGGGGCGGACGTGGACGCCGGTCGAGGAGCGGTAACGTCGGCCGCCCACCGCGAGCGGACCGACGACCGACCGCGGGGACGCGGCGCCGGTGACGCCGGACCGCCGCTCTCGTCGCTACTTCCGGTCGAGGCGGCTGAGGCCGTGCCAGACGGCGTTCACCAGCCGGTCCTCGCCGTCGCCGTCTGCGTCGTCCCAGCCGCGGGCGAGCGCGTCCTCGAGGGCGTCGAGGTCGTGGTTCTCGAAGTTGTTCACGCCGCGGAAGCCCTCGAGGGCGTCCCGGGCGTCCTCTCCGAACTCGCCGCTCGGCGTGCCCTCGTAGAACCCGAGGTCGGCCAGCGTCGCCTGGACGGCCTCGGCGGTGTCGCCCTCGAGGTCGGCGTACTCCTCTGGGTCCTCGCGCTCGAGGAGGGTGACGTCGTAGACGCGGAACACGCGCTCGAGTTCGTCGATGGGCGCGTCGTGGTCGTCGACGCGCACGTCGATCCAGCGGTCGTTCCCGCCGTCGTAGCCGCCCTCGGGTTTGGCGACGTACAGCGCCGCGGACTGCTCGCCGCGCTGGTCGCCGCCGGCCTCGTTGCCGGCGTGCAGCGCCGCGATCAGCTTCTCCGGGAGGCCGCCGTCGGTCGACTCGAAGGCCTCGGCCATCGCGTCGACGGTCTCGCGGTTCTCCAGGATGTTCCCCTGGACCGTGTAGTGGTCGCCCTGGCGGTCGCTGGCGTGGTCGAAGCACTCCTCGCCAGTGAACGCCGCGACGGAGCCGTCCTGTCCGACGATCCCGACCTGTCGCCGCGGCGCGTCGTCGTCCTCGCCGGTGAGCGCCTCGACGACCTCCCCCGCGCTGTGCCCCTCGCGCAGGAGGTCGAGGCCGTCCGGTCCGTACGCGACGTTCGCGAAGCTCTGCGTGGCGACCGCGCCGGCGTCCGCGCTCGCGAACGGCACCACGGCGCCGACGCCGACGAACTTCGACTGCACGGCGACGCCGACGGCGTCCGTCTCCGGGTCGCGCGCGACGATGGAGAACGTCATACGCGAGGCGTGACCCGCCGCGAGCAAAAGCCTACGGCTCGGTCACCTCCGTTGCCGGCACCTTCTCGGCGGTGAGCGGCTGTCTGGCCGCGAGCCCGCAGGCGAACCCGGGGTGTTCGACGAGGTGCCACAGCACCATGTGGCGGCGGCCCGCCGTCAGCCCGCTCGCCGACAGGTCCTCGGCGGTGAACGTCTCGGGCAGCCGGTCGAAGAGCCGCCGCAGGCACTCGAAGTCCGCGAACACCTTGCGGTTGCCCGCGGAGTCCGCGCCCCGGCGCTCGACCACGTAGCTGCCGTCCGCGCGGTGGACGCCCGCGGTGTTCACGAACGCCTCGCGGGCGGTCAGCGCGTCCTCCAGCGAGTCCCGGAGCCGGGCGGCGTCCTCGCGGGACAGGAGCAGTTCTTCGCCGTCGACGGCGACGGCCACCGCGTCGCCGCGGCGTTCCGCGCTGGGGTTACGCGAGCCGCAGAATTTCTCGACCAGCCGCGTCGCTGCGGCTTCCCCTATCCTCGGCGGCCGGAGTCGGTGAGTGACTCGGCATCGTGGACGCAAGTACCGGCGATACCGCAATAAGTCCAGTGGTGGGACAGACGCCGACTGTCCGACCCGCGTGTCGCCCTCGGACTGCCCCTAGGCGTCCGCGACCTCGCGGATCCAGTCGGCGACATCGGCGACGACGTACCCCTCGGCGTTGTCCGCGAAGTAGAGGTGCGCCATCGTCGTGGGCTCGTGGCCCTCCTGGAAGTAGTGGCCGACGTCCTCGTAGCACTCGACCCGTCCGCGGTCGCCGAGGTCGGCGTCGCGCCACTCCGCGAGCGTCTCCTCGTGGAACTCCACGATGTCGGCCTGCGCCTCGGGGTCGGCGCGGCCGGCCTTCGCGACGAACGCGGGCGCGTCGACTGACTCGAGGCGCGCGACCGGGTCGCAGTCGCGGAGGCTGTCGTGCCACCGGCCGGGTTTCCCGAGGACCTCCTCGCCGGGGTCGTAGTCGCCGGCGGCGACGCGCTCGAACGGCTCGCGCATCGCCTCGAACTGTTCCTCCTGGTCCTCGTCGAGGTCGCCGTCGGGTTCGATGCTGTACCGCAGGAACTCGAAGTCGTCGTCGGGGTCCGGCGTCGGGTCCGGTGAGCCGTCGAGGTTCACGACGCCGGCGACGTCCCCGTGGTAGTCCGCGACCCGGGGCGCCGCCCAGCCGCCCTGGCTGTGGCCGGCGACGAACAGGCTGTCCGCGTCCACCCGGGAGGCCGCCGCGAGCTCGTCGACGGCGGCGACGGCGTCCTCGACGACCACCTCGTCGAAGGTGAAGTTCTCGGGGTCGGGCTCGTGGTCGTTCAGGCGCTTCTCGTAGCGCAGGACGGCGACGCCCTCGCTGGCGAGCCCCCACGCGACGTCCTTGAGGATCTTCGAGTTTCCGGCCGTGCCGTCCGGGTCGTGGAGGCCGGCGCCGTGGACGAGCACGGCCCCCGGGAACGGGCCGTCGCCCTCGGGCACCGCGAGCACGCCGTCGAGTTCGACGTCGCCGGCGTCGACGGTCACGTCGCGCTCGGCGAACGCGTCCGGGTCGGCGTACGCCGGGGGTTCGTACTCGCTCGGCAGCGCGAAGTCGACGACGGCGCCGTCAGCGACCGCGAGCTCGAGGTCGTGGCTGCCGTCCGCGAACCGGAGTTCGACAGTCACGTCGCTGTCGTCCGCAGTGACCTCCCCGACGCCTTCGACGGGGCCGTACTGGCCGTAGAGGCCGTACCGGAACTCCGTCAGGGCGTCCTCGGCGTCCATCTCGCCGCGCCGGAAGCCCTCGGGGAAGGCGTCGACCACCGCGTCGCGGCCGTCCGCGGCGAGCAGCTCGGCGGCGTCCGAGAACGCCTCCTCGAGGAACCGCTCGGCGAACTCGCGTGCCGTACTCGTCGACGCGTCAGCTTCGGCGTCGACGTCAGCGTCTGCTCCGGGGTCGGGGACCATCGTAGCTGGAGATTTTCGAACGCCCTACATATAGCTTCGTGGTCGTGCAGGCCGGCTACTTGCGGCCGGCGACGACTTCGACGGTCGCCGTCTGCGAGAGCGGCGCGTCGAAGTCGGCGAGTCGGTCGCGGACGTCGTCGGCGAACGCCGCCTGTTCGTCGCCGAAGTCGTCGGGCGCGCAGTACGACAGCGAGAACACGTAGCCGACTGCGTCCTCGACCGTCCACTCCCGTTCGAGGTCGAAAGTCCGCGTCTCCACGTCCCGGAAGCCGTGGTCGGCGACCAGTTCGTCCCAGGGGTCGTCGTAGTCCACCGGGCCGGTGCGCTCGGGGACGTCCTCGAGGTGTTCGGTCACTGCGTCGTAGACGGCGTCCTGCCAGGGCTCCGTGCCCCGGACGAGCCACTCCCCGTCCGTGACGATGGCGACGCCGCCCGCGTCGTCGGTGAGCGCGTGCACGTGGTCGAGCGTGCGGCCCTGGTCCATCCAGTGGAACGCGCGGCCCATCGTCGCGAGTCGGACCGTCCCGACGTCGGCCGCGAGGCCGGCGAGGTCCGCGTCCGACCCCGCGAGCCAGCGGACGTTCTCCCGGCCGGCGGCGCCGGCCCGCTCCCGCGCGTGGTCGAGCATCGCCGGGTTCGGGTCGACGCCGACGACTTCGCTGGCGTGGGCGGCCAGCGGGACCGCCAGTTGCCCGGGGCCGCAGCCGAGGTCCAGGGCGCGCTCGCCGGCGAGGTCGAACCGGTCGACGAGGTACCGGACGACGGCGTCGCCGTAGCCCGGTCGGTGGGCGGCGTAGTACGACTCGGTGCTCTCGAACCGCACTGCGGGGGGCTCGGGCGGCATCGTGGGTCCGGAGGGACGCGGGCGCGCTCAATCAGTGCTTCGGTGGGCGCGGCGAGCCGCGGTCCGGTGGCGCGGCGAGTCCGGGGAGTTTTGCCCGCCCGCGCACAACCCACGCGCATGGACGTTCGCGGCGAGCGCGAGTGCAAGGCCTGCGGGACGCGGTGGTCGTACTTCGAGACGGGGAGCGTCGAGTGCCCCGAGTGCGGCAGCCTGCGCAGCGTCGGCGTCGGCGAGCGCAGCAAGCACACGGACGGCGACGCGACGCTGGACCTCTCGGCGGCACAGCGGGCGGCCGCGGACGGCGACCTCCGGGGCGCGCTCGACCCGGCGGTCGACGCCTGCCGGGAGTACTGCCAGTCCCGGGGGTTCGTCGCGGCGGGCGACCTCCTCGACATCGACGACACGTACCTCGCCGCACAGGAACTCAAGCGCGCCGCGGTCCTGCTGGGGGACGCGCTGCGCGTGGACGAGGCGGAAGAACGGTACGTGCTCGCGCTGCTGCGCGGCGCGCCGGACGGCGACCGGCCCGCGCCCGGCGACGTCCCGGCGTCGCTGCGGGCAGTCCGCGGCCTCGCGTACGCCGCCGCCGTGGACGCCTACCGGTCGGACGTCCGCGCGTACTGCGACGGCGACGTCCCCTCGCCGGAGGGCGGCCTGCTGGAACGCCTCCGCGAGCACGGCAAGCGCGTCCGCGCACTCGACGGCGAGGTCGACCCGGCGAACGCCGAACGCCTCGTCGAGGCGGCGCGGGCGGTCGGCGACGCGCTCCGCGGCGACGACTCGGGAGTCGAGCGCGCGCGGACGCACCTCGACGCGCTCGACCGCGTCTGAGACGCTACGACCGCAGGGCGTAGAACGCGGCGCCGACGACGCCGACGGTCACCGCGGAGACGGCGACCTGGACGAAGCCGCCGCCGGCGCCCGCCGTCGCGCCGGCGGCCGCCGTGCCGGTGCCGACGCCCGCGGCCGCCGCGGGCGCGAACAGACAGCAGAGGCTGAGTGCGCCGCCGAACCCGAGCAGCGACCAGTTCGGTCCGTCGTCGCAGTCGGTGTCGGCGTCGGTGGCCATGCGTCACGGTGCGTCGCGGACGCCGTTCAACGTTGGGGTTCCGGCGGTCGGCCGTGGAGGGCCTCGCGGAGGTCCGCGGCGAACTGGGCGAGGACCTCGCGGCCGCTCCGGGTGTCGACGGGGTCGGCGACCATGCTCGCGACGCCGTGGATCAGGTCCTCGTAGTGGCGGTGCGTGACGGGGACGCCGGCGGCTTCGAGGGCGTCGACGTACGCCAGCCCCTCGTCGCGCAGCGGGTCGAACCCGCAGGTGACGACGGTCGCCGGCGGCAGGTCGGCGTGGCTGGCGGCCGCGACCGGGCTCAGGTAGGGGTTCGCCCGGTGGACCCACGAGTCGACGTAGTGGTCGTCGAACCACGCCATCCCCGCCGCCTCGAGGAAGTAGCCGGTGGCGTTCTCCTCGTGGGAGGGGTAGCCGTCCTCGCGGTAGTCCAGCACGGGGTACGCCAGCGCCTGGTGGGCGACGTCGGGGCCGTCGCGGTCCCGCGCCGCCAGCGACACCGCCGCGGCGAGGTTGCCGCCCGCGGAGTCGCCGGCGACGGCCACGCGGTCCGGGTCGCCGCCGACCGCGCCGGCGTTCGCCGCCACCCACTCTGTCGCGGCGTACGCGTCCTCGACGGCCGCCGGGAACGGGTGTTCTGGGGCGAGCCGGTACGCGACGCTGACGACGACGCACTCGGCGTCGGTGGCGAGCGTCCGACAGATGGGGTCGCGGCTGTCCAGCGTCCCGAGCACGAAGCCGCCGCCGTGGAAGTAGACGACGACGGGGTGTGGGCCGTCGGCGTCCGGCCGGTAGACGCGCACCGGAATCTCCAGGCCCGGGCCGGGCACCGTGCGGTCCGCCGCGTCGGCGCTCGCGTCCGCGCCGTCGTCGTCGAAGAAGCCGCGCCGGAGGTCCCTGGCCTCGGGCGCGGTGAGTTCGTGGTAGTCGGGGGCGTCCATCGCCTCGATGGCGTCCAGGACCGCCTGGACGTCTGCGGCCGGTTCGTCTGGCATGCGTTCACGCGCGGCGCGCGAGGAGAAGAAACTGGGGGTGGCGGAACCGGTGGCGGCGACGGCAGCGCGTCGCCGACCGCTCGTCCGTGGTCGGCCGCGTCACTCGTAGCGGAGGGTGTTCGTGGTCGGCCGCGTCACTCGTAGCGGAGGGTGTTCGTGGTCGGCCGCGTCACTCGTAGAGGGGGTGCTCGTGGCAGAGGTCCTCGACGGTCGCCGCGACGTCCGCGTACACCTCGGCGTCGCCGACGTTGTCCACGACCTCCGCGATGCAATCGGCGACCGTCTCCATCGCCGCCTCGTCGAAGCCGCGGGTCGTCAGCCCGGGCGTGCCGGCGCGGATGCCAGACGGGTCGAACGGCGACCGCGTCTCGTCGGGGACCGTGTTCCCGTTCAGGACGATGCCGACCTCCTCGAGGGCGTCCTCGGCGTCGCCGCCGGAGACGTCTGGGTGGGAGTCCCGGAGGTCGACGAGCACGAGGTGGGTGTCGGTGCCGCCCGAGACCAGCGAGAAGCCGTGGTCCTGGAGGCGCTCGCCGAGCGCCTTCGCGTTCTCGACGACCTGCGCGGCGTACTCCTCGAAGTCGGGCTGGAGCGCCTCCTTGAAGCCGACCGCCTTCCCGGCGATGTTGTGCATCAGGGGGCCGCCCTGCGCGCCCGGGAACACCGCGGCGTCGACGTCGTCGGCGTACTCCTCGTCGCACATGATGATGCCGCCGCGGCCCGCGCGGATGGTCTTGTGCGTCGACCCGGTCACGAAGTCCGCGACGCCGACCGGCGACGGGTGCTCGCCGGCCGCGACGAGGCCCGTGATGTGCGCGATGTCCGCCAGGTGGTAGGCGTCGACGGCGTCGGCGGCCGCCTGGATCCGTTCCCACTCGACCTCGCGCGGGTACGCGGAGAACCCGGACACGACGATGTCAGGGTCGAACGCCTCGGCCGTCTCCCGCAGCGACTCGTAGTCCAGGCGGCCCGTCCCCGGGTCGACCTCGTAGTGCTCGACGTCGTAGAGCTGGCCGGCGAAGTTCGCGCTGTGGCCGTGGCTCAGGTGGCCGCCGTGCGTGAGGTCCAGCGAGAGGATCCGGTCGCCGGGCTCGAGCACGGAGAAGTACACGCCCATGTTCGCGGACGAGCCGGAGTGCGGCTGGACGTTCGCGTGCTCGGCGCCGAACAGCTCCTTCGCGCGCTCGATGGCGAGCTCCTCGACGTCGTCGGCGAACTCGCAGCCGCCGTAGTAGCGCTTGCCGGGGTAGCCCTCGGCGTACTTGTTCGTGAGTTCGCTCGACTGGGCCTCCATCACGGCCTCGCTGACGTGGTTCTCGCTGGCGATCATCGCCAGCGTCTCTTCTTGCCGGTGGCGCTCGCCGACGAGCGCGTCCGCGACCGCCGGGTCGACCTCCCGGACGTCCTCGTAGCTCATGTCTAGATGGGCCGCTGCCCGTTTCATAAGTCTACCGAGGGCGGTCAATTGCGCCTAATTGCCGGGCGGCGACGACAGAAATATATGCCTGCTGGCAGTACACGTCACTCGCGTGATCGGGTGGGAACAGCGCAATTCCGGAGTGAGGGTCGCTGACGCCAGGGGCAACGAGGTCGAGGTGCGCGTACGCGACTGGCAGCCGACAGGTTGTGGAACGACGCTCGCCGCGCCCGTCGACGCCCGCGCCGCCGGCGTCGCGACGCAGGTCACCGTCCCCGCCGCCACCGGCACCCTCCACGCGCGGGACGGCGACGGCGTGACGAGCCTGGAGGGCCGGTTCCGCCGCACCCTCGAGGACGGCTCGTACCGCCTGGAGGTCGACGCCGCGCTCGACGTGCTCGTGGCCTTCGACGGCCCGGCCGTCGTCGAGGTCACCGACCGCGTCGCGGTCCGGTTCGACGACCCGACGCCGGTCGCGCTCGGCGCCCGCCGGTCCCCGAGCGGGCCGACGGAGACGGTCACCGTCCCGGAGACGCCGGACGGCGTCGCGACGGCCGTGACGCACGCGGCGGCCGCCCACCGCACCACCGCCCCGGACCGGTCGGCCGCCCGGTTCCGCCGCCACCCGCCCCGGTTCGCGTTCGCCGACCGCGTCGACGTCCCCGACCCCGTCGCCGCGGCCACGCCCGAGACGGGCATCGAAGTCGCGGTGCCGCGGTCGCTGCGCGCGCTGTTCGTCGCCGCGCCGCTGGCGTACTACCTCGGCGCCGCGGTCGCCGTCGAGGACGGCGCGACGCCGCGGCTGCGGGCGCCGGACGCCGGCGTCGACTACGCGCTCGACGAACTGGAACGGGACGCGCCGGCGACGCTGGCGCGGGCGTTCTGGCTGGACTGCCTGGTCCGGGAAGCCAGTTCGCCGCACGCCCCGCCGCCGCAGGCCGCCCGCGCGAGCGCGGACGGCCCGCTCGTGGAGCGCGACGTCCTCGCCGACCTCGGCGTCGACCCGGACGCGGCCTACGACGCGACGCCCGCCGAGCGACTCGCGACGTACCTCGAGGCGCCGTTCGAGCGGGTCGCCGACCGGCTGCCGGAGTGGCACCTCTCGATGCACGTCGCGCCGACCCTCGAGCACGTCCGCGCGCTCCCGTTCCTGCTCGACCGGCTGGCGTTCGTCTTCCCGCCGGAGACCGCGGCGCTCGAGCGCCGGGAGCTGCTGGAGCGCTCGCTGGACGACTTCTACCGCGGGCCGCCCGGGCCGGTGGCGACCGTGGAGATGCTGAAGCCGCGGTCCCGCCAGGGCCGCTGGCAGGGCTGGCTCGCGGAGGGCACGCCCATCGACGTGTTCAAGACGCGGCCGGAGGCGTACCGGAACCACCTCGAGTACCGCCGCCGGGACCGGACGGACCTCTCCGTGGCGGTGGTGTTGAACGACCGCAGCATGAGCGGCGAGCACGAGGCCGTCGCGGACGTCTACGAGCGCCGCGCGGACTCGCTGCCGATGGCGGTCGACTTCTACGAGGACCTCACGCGCGCGGAGCTCGCGGACGTCCTCGGCGACCACTACGAGTTCCTCCACTACATCGGCCACTGCGAGGTGGAGGGCCTGCGGTGCGCGGACGGCAACCTCGCGGTCGCGTCCCTCGAGGAGACGAACGTGGAGACGTTCTTCCTGAACGCCTGCGGCTCCTACTACGAGGGCCTGGACCTCGTGGAGCGCGGGAGCGTCGCGGGCGCGGTGACGCTGCGGAAGGTCCTCGACGAGCAGGCGGCGAAGGTCGGCACGGCGTTCGCGCGCCTGCTCGTCCACGGCTTCCCCATCGAGACGGCGCTGCGGCTCGCGCGCCGCCGCATCCGCATGGGGAAAGACTACGCCGTCGTCGGCGACGGCACGCAGACGCTGTCCCGGACGAGCGGCGACGCCGCGACCGTCGCGCACGTCGAACGCGCCGACGGCGGCTGCGAGGTGCGCTACGAGCGGCTCTCCGTCGACGACCACGGCTGCGCGTACGCGCCGCCCGTCGACGCCGTCGAGGGACCGCGGCTCTGCGGGAACCCGGCGGAGTTCGAGCTGCCGGCGGACGCGCTGGCGGGAGTCCTCGAGGACGCCGACCACCCGGTCATCGTGGACGGCGAGTTCTACTGGTCGGACGAGGCGGCCGCCCTGCTCGCGGACGCTCGCCCGACCGCGAAATAAACCCGTTCGCGGCGGCGCTAGCCGGTAAACGGTCGTTTTCCTGTTGCTGGCTCCGGTAAAATTAAATACGGCGTTCCCCAATACCCACGCAGAGATGTCACAGAATCTACTGGGGACGAGGGTGGAGGACGTGGTCCGGGCGGTGCTGGACGCGGAGCCCGCCGAGGTGTTCGTCGTGAACCCCTCCGGCGAGACCGTCCAGGAGTTCGTCGACGTCGCCAACGGCTTCGAGGGGACCCTCCCCGAGATCCGACTGCTCGGCGACGAGCGCACGCTCAGGGACGTCATGGACGACTTCATCGTCGCGTCCAGCGCGGCGAACCTCGTCGAGGAGGGCGCCCTCGAACTGCGCGTCCTCGACGACGACTCCCGGAGTTCGATGCTCGTTACCGACGACCGCACGGTCGCGCTCGTGGAGGCCGGCGGCCTCGTCGGCGGCCTCACGACCGACGACCGCGAGTTCACCGAGACGGCCTACGACGCCGTCACCGAGGACTGGGCCGACGCCGGCGAGTTCACGCTCCGCACGCCCGCCATCGACCGCGTGCGCCAGAGCCTCGACGACGACATCGGCCCGGACGTCGAGGACGACTTCGAGCACGTCCTCGAGTCCCTGGAGACCGCGCGCGGCGACGGCGACGGCCTCGACGAGGTCACCATCAGCCTGCTCGTCGCGGCGAAAAACCGCGTGCTCCTCTACGACATCAGCAAGTGGGGCGAGGACGTCGGCATCGCGTCGAAGGCGACGTTCTCCCGCACGAAGACCAAACTCGAGGACCTCGGGCTCATCGACACGGAGAAGGTGCCCATCGACGTCGGCCGGCCGCGCCTCCGCCTGAAGCTCGCCGACGACCGCCTCGAGGACGCGCCGCCGTCCGAGCTCGCGAACGTCGCGCAGTCCGTCCTCTCGTAGGCGCCGTCCGTCCTTTCGTCACCGCCGTCCACTCTCTTCTGTCGCCGTCCGCTCGTACCGGCCGTCGCTCCCGTCACCCCCCATCTCCCCCCGCCGCCCGCCGAATCCCGTACTGTTTTCCCGCGCTCGCACCACCTGGTAGCTATGCCACAGGAGGAGTCGCGGTGACCGTCGCCGTCGTGGGCGAGGGCGCCGCAGCGGACGCGGTGCGCGGCGCGCTCGCCGCGGTCGACGTCCCCGTCGAATCGACCGGCGTCGCGGCCGTCGCGGACGCGGAGCTCGCCGTCGTGGTCGGCGTCGCCGGCAGCGAGGGCTTCCGGACGGCGAACGAGCGCGCCCGAGAGGGGGACACGCCGCTCGTGACCGTCGAGGTCGGCGGCCTCGGCGGTCGGCCGCTCGCGGACGTCGACGCGGGCGTCGCGTACCTCGCGCCGGGGGGGCCGTGTTTCGAGTGTTTGGCGGCGCGCGCGACCGCGACCGGCCAGGAGCCGGCCGACGCGCCGAGCGCCGACCGCGGAGCCGTCCACGTGGCGGGCGCGCAGGCGGGCCGCCTCGCTGCGGACGCGCTGCGCGGGACCGCCGCACCGGGGGCGGTCCTGGAGGTCCCGCACGCCGAACGCCGCCTCGCCGCCGTCCCGCACTGCGACTGCGAGGCGGAGCGGCCGAGTCGCGCCCTCGACCGGGACGACGACGGTCGCTCGCTGGACGACGCGCTCGCCGCCGCGGAACCGCTCGTCGACGACCGCGTCGGCCTCGTCACGGCGGTCGGCGAGCGCGAGTCGTTCCCGGCGCCGTACTACCTCGCGATGAACGCCGACACCACGGGGTTCAGCGACGCGGAGGCCGCCGGCCAGGCCGCCGGCGTCGCCGCCGACTGGAACGAGGCGTACATGAAGGCCGTCGGCGAGGCCTTCGAGCGGTACGCGGCCGGCGTCTACCGCGCCGGTGACTTCGAGACCGCGCCCGTCGACCGCGAGGACGCGGTGCCGCCGACCGCGTTCGTGCGGCCGGACGACGCCAGCGACGCGAGTGGCGCGAGCGACGCCGACCGAGACACCGACGGCCAGATCGACTGGGTCCGTGGCGAACACCTCGGCACCGGCGCCGACGCGCTCCTCCCGGCGGACCGCGTCGTCTTCCCGCCGCCCGAGGACGCCGGCGGCCCCTCCATCACCACGGGTCTCGGCCTCGGCAACGCCACCGTGGACGCCCTGCTCTCGGGGCTCTACGAGACGGTCGAGCGGGACGCCACGATGCTTTCGTGGTACTCCACGTTCGAGCCGCTCGGCCTCGCCGTCGACGGCGACCCGCGGGGCGGCCAGGACCAGTCGGCCGGCGAGGCGCCGCGAGGCGACGGGTTCGCGGACCTCGAGAAGCGCGCCCGCGGCGAGGGCCTCTCGGTCAATGCGCTCCTGTGCACGCAGGACGTCGACGTCCCGGTCGTCGCGGTCGCCGTCCACCGCGAGGACTGGCCGCGGTTCGCGGTCGGATCGGCCGCCGACCTCGACCCCGCCGCGGCCGCGCGGGACGCGCTCTGCGAGGCCCTCCAGAACTGGATGGAGCTCCGCGCCATGGGGCCCGAGGAGGCCGGCGAGGTCGACGGCGCCATCGGCGAGTACGCGGACTTCCCGCGCGAGGTCCGGGACTTCGTCGACCCCGACACCACCGTCCACGTCGACGACGTCGGGCCCGCGGACCCGCCCACGGGCGCGGCCGAACTCGACGCCGTCCTCGACGCCATCGCGGCCGCTGACCTGGACGCGTACGCCGCCCGCCTGACGACGCGGGACCTCGACGCCGCGGGCTTCGAGGCCGTCCGCGTGCTCGTCCCCGGCGCCCAGCCGCTGTTCGTCGACGACCCCTTCTTCGGCGAGCGCGCCCGGACCGTGCCCCGCGAACTCGGCTTCCAGCCGCGGCTCGACCGGCCGTTCCACCCGTTCCCGTAGGCCGCCGCGTCGACGCCTAGGTTTTTTCGTCGCCTCCCCGTCTGTCCGCGCATGGCCGCCGAGGAGACCTGCGAGCGACACGCCTGGGCGTCGGTCGGCGTGGTCGCCCGGGACGGGGGCGTACAGCGGATCTGGGAGTGCGAGCACTGCCCGGTCTGGACCGCCGAGCAGTTCGACGCCGCCCACGAGCAGCCGTGGGACGAGACCTGGCTGGCCGAGCGCTGACATGGCGGTCTCGGGCGAGCTGGTGTCCCTGGTCTCGGTGGGTGCAGTGGCGCTGTACACGCTCGTGACCGCGGCGAGCCGCGCCATCGACCGCGTGCTGGCGCTCGCGGAGCACTACGACGTCGCCGAGGTGCTCGTCGGCCTGACCGTCGTCGCCGTGGGGACGAGCCTGCCGGAGCTCAGCTCGCACGTCGTCGCCTCGCTGGGCATCCTCTCGGGCGTCTTCGACTACGAGGCGACCTCCGCCGTCGTCATCGGCGGGAACACCGGCTCCTCGACCGTCCAGCAGCTCCTGCTCGTCGGCGTCCTCCTCATCGGCTACGGCAGCCTCGACCTCAGGGGGGCGTTCGTCCGCGACGTCTACCTGCCGATGCTCGCCGCGTTCGCCGTCACGCTCGCGCTCGCGTGGGACGGGACGATCGGCCGGCTCGACGGCGTGCTGTTGCTGGCGCTGTACGTCGCGTACGTCGCGGTCAGCATCCGGCGACGGGAGCGAACGCAGACGCTCCGGGAGCCGCCGAGCGTCGACCCGCGCCGGGACGCCCTCGCCGCGGCGGGCCTGCTCGTGCTCGTGGTGCTCGCCGCGTCGCTGCTGCTCTCGGTCGCCGAAGTGGTCGTCGAGCGCCTCGCCCTCGGCGGATCGACCGTCGGCGTCGTCACCATCGGCGTGGCCGCCGCGCTGCCGGAGCTGACGGCCGTGACGGACGCCGTCCGCCGCCGGTCGCCGAACGTCGCGCTCGGCACCCTCGTCGGGAGCAACGTCGTGAACCTGCTCGTCGGGCTCGGCCTCGGCGGCGTCATCTCCACGTACTACGTCCCGCCGGTCGTCGTCCTCTGGGACCTCCCGTTCAAGTTCGCCGCCGGTGCGGGACTGCTCGCGTGGGCGCTGTACGCGAACGACGGCGAGCTCTCGCGGGGCGCGGGCGCGACCCTGATGGGGCTGTACTTCCTGTTCGTGGTCGGTCGGCTGCTGTTGTTCCCGGGCCAGTGACGCGGCACGGCGCGAGCGCGGCCACCAAACGACCAAGAGGCAGGCGAGTGAACGTCTACCAGTGGCCGAAGCACCGCCCAGTCAGCCGGTCGACTCGGTCCTGTCGGCCCACGACGCGACGACCGAGGGGCTGTCCCGGGAGGAGGCCGAGCGCCGCCTCGCGACGCACGGCGAGAACGACGTCGTCCAGGTGAGCGAGCGGACGCCGCTTTCCATCCTCGTCGCGCAGTTCGACAGCGTCCTCATCTGGGTGCTCGTGGCCGCGGCGGCGCTCTCCGTCTGGGCGGGGCACGCCGTCGACGCGGTCCTCATCGTCGTCATCGTCGTCGCCAACGGCGCGTTCGGCTTCGTGCAGGACTACCGGGCCGAGCGGAGCCTCGAGGCCCTCCGGGAGCTGACCGCGCCGACGGCGACGGTCCGGCGCGGCGGCCGGACCGTCGAGGTCGACGCGACGGACGTCGTCCCCGGCGACGTCCTCGAACTCGAGAGCGGGGACGTCGTCCCGGCGGACGGACGCGTCGTCGCGGAGACGGACCTCGAGGTCGACGAGGCGGCGCTCACGGGCGAGAGCGCGCCGGTCTCGAAGTCCACGGAGCCCGTCGACCCGGACGCGCCGCTCGCCGAGCACGCGAGCATGGTGTACAAGGGGACGAACGTCACGCGCGGGAAGGCCGCGGCCGTCGTCACGGCGACCGGCATGGACACCGAGGTCGGCGCCATCGCCCGGGAGCTGGCGGCCACCGAGGAGACGCGGACGCCGCTCCAGCAGGAACTCGACCGGCTCGGCCGCCGGCTCGGCGTCGGCGTGTTCGCGCTGGCAGCGCTCGTCGTGCCGCTGCTGTTGCTCCGCGGGACGCCGCTGGTCCAGGCGGGCCTCACTGCGGTGTCGCTGGCGGTCGCCGCCGTCCCCGAGGGGCTCCCGGCGGTGGTGACGCTGACGCTCGCGCTCGGCGTGCGGCGGATGGCCGAGGAGAACGCGCTCGTCCGCCGGCTGCCCGCAGTGGAGGCCCTGGGCGCCGTCGACGTCGTCTGCACGGACAAGACCGGGACGCTCACCGAGGGCCGGATGACCGTCAGCGACGTGTGGGTGAACGACGCGGTCGTCGACCTCGACGACGTCGATGCGGACGCGGTCGTCGACCGCGGGGCGAGCGAGGGCGACGCGGTCGTCGACCTCGACGACGACGGTGACGCGGTCGAGGAACGCCTGGGCCTGCTGTTGCGGGCGGGCGCGCTCTGCAACGACGCCACCAGCGAGGACGGCGACCCGACGGAGCGGGCGCTGGTCCAGGCCGCCGAGGCCCACGGCGTCGACGTCGAGGCGCTCCGCGAGCGCCACCCGCGCACCGACGAGGTTCCGTTCTCCTCCGAGCGGAAGTGGATGGGGACGGTCCACGGCGACGTCGGGTACGTGAAGGGCGCGCCAGAGGTCGTCCTCTCGAAGTCCTCGCGCGTAGCGACCGCGGACGGACCGGCGCCGCTCACGCCGGAGGCGGCCGAGCGCGTCCGCAGCCAGGTCGAGGCGTTCGCCGACGACGCGCTCCGCGTGCTCGCCGTCGCGTACGCCGAGGAGCCCGGCGACGTCGAGGGCGACCTCGTGTTCCTCGGCCTGGTCGGGCTGATCGACCCGCCGCGGGCGGAGGTCGCCGACGCCCTCGCGGCGACCGAGCGCGCCGGCATCGCCGTGAAGATGGTGACCGGGGACAACGTCCGGACGGCCGCCGCCATCGCCGAGTCGCTGGGGATGGGCCAGACCGTCATGGAGGGCCGGGCGGTCGAGGCGATGGACGACGACGAGCTCCGCGAGCGCGTCGAGGACGTCGACGTGTTCGCGCGGACCTCCCCCGAGCACAAGGTCCGCATCCTGCGCGCGCTCAGGGCCAACGGCCACGTCGTCGCGATGACGGGCGACGGCGTCAACGACGCGCCAGCATTGAAGAACGCGGACGTCGGCGTCGCGATGGGCGTCCGCGGGACCGACGTCTCCAAGCACGCCAGCGACGTGGTGTTGCTGGACGACAACTACGCGACCATCGAGCGGGCGGTCGAGCGCGGGCGGGCGATCTTCGACAACGTCTGGAAGTTCGTCGCCTACCTGCTCAGCGCGAACGTCGCCGAGGTCGCCATCGTGTTCCTCGCGTCGCTGTTCGGCTACCTCGTGCTGCCGGCCGTCCAGTTGCTCTGGATCAACCTCCTCACGGACGGGCTGCCCGCGCTGGCGCTCGGCGCGGACCCGAAGAGCGGCGACGTGATGGAGCGGCCGCCGCGGGACCCCGACCGCGGCATCGTCGACTCGCGGATGCTGGCGCTGGTCGGCGGCGCTGGCACGGTCTCGACGGTCGTCATGCTCGCGTTGATGTTCTACGCGCTCGACGGCGCGGCGGCGGTCACGCCGTACGCGATGACGATGGTGTTCACGGGGTTCGTCGCCCTCGAGTTCGAGAAGCTGTACGTCATCCGGTGGCTCCGGGACACGCCGACGTTCTCGAACCCGTGGCTGGCCGTCGCGGTCGGGGCGTCCCTGGCGCTCCAGCTCGCGGTCCTGTACACGCCGCTCCGGGAGTACTTCGGGACGGTGCCGCTGGCGCTCGCCGACTGGGCGGTCCTCGGCGCCGTCCTCGCCGTCGCGCTCCCCGGCTACCTCGCCGTCGTCGCGGCGATCCGGCGGTACGTCCCGCTCGCGACGGCAGGCGGAAACGTCCCCGAGGGGACCGAGAACGGGCACGAGGGGGCCGGTGCCGGGCCCGGGGAGGCCGGTGCCGGACCCGGGGAGGCCGGTGCCGGACCCGGGGAGGCTGGCGACGGACCCGAGTGAGCCGTCGGCGCCCGCTCGCGCGGTGGCGCCGACGTCGGGTCCTCAGTGGTACATCATCTCGTAGGTCGACTCGGTGAGGCCGTCCCCGTCCGTGAGCTGTCTGAACTGGGCAGCGGTCCGCTGGTAGTTCTCCCGGATCGACTCCGCGCGCTCGGCGAGCGGCGCCGTGTCGATCGAGAAGTCGACGAGGGGTTCGAGGGCGTCGTCGATGAGCGCCTTCGCGCCCAGGGGGTCCGGGACGAACGGGTCCACGTCGGTCTTGACGAGCAGGACGGCGGTCGGGACGCCCGCGTGGTAGAAGGCGCTCGCCAGCGCGCCGGTCGGGCCGACGATCAGCCCCGCGTCCGCCTCGACCGGGACCGCGGCGTCCTCGAAGGAGGACCGGAGCGCCGGCGTGGACCCGACCGCGGAGACGACGGTTTCCCCCGGGGGGCCGACCGTCGGCACCTCCACGAGGAAGACGGCCAGCGAGAGGCTGTCCGCGAGCGCGTCCACCAGGGTCCGGCCGAGGTCGGCGAACGCGGCCGGCGGGACCGCGGTGTCGCTCACCAGCCCGACCACCGATGTCGAGTCGCGGGCGTACACCCGGACCGGGTCCCGGACGCCGCCGTCCTCGTAGGAGAGCACGGGGAAGTGCGCGGCCGATTCGACGCTCCCGACGTGGGACAGCCCCAGCTGGTCGACGATCTCCTCGACGGCGATGGAGGCGACGAGCCCGTGGCCGGGGAGCCCCTCGACGAGCGTCAGGCCGTCGGTCGGCAGGTCGCCGTGTTCCGCGTACCGCATCGAGTCAGTCGGTGGAGCCATACGCCACGTACGCGCGCCAGGACACTAACCCGTGTGGGAGAGAATCACATTCGCGCGTGAGGTCGGACTCGTCCCACTGCCGGAGCGGGACGTGCGAGGACGGGGCGTCGGCCGGCTACAGCAGACCGCCGGGCGTCGCGCCGTCGGCGACGGTGTGGGGGACGGTGAGGGGGGTGACGCTGACCTCGTTGTCGACGCAGGCGCGGCGGTCGGTGCCGGCGGGGTCGGGGACGTCGCGGTCGAGGAAGTCGTGCCAGAGCTGGTCCTCGATGTTGACGAGGCCGTCGTTGATGGTGGCCTGGAGTTCGTACTCCTCGGTGGGGCGGGTGACGCGCTTGACGGGGTTCGTGGCGTACTCGGTGGCGGGGGCGTTGATGGAGAGGTAGTCGGCCGTGGGGAGGAGTTCGCCGGCGACGAACCCGGGGAGGACGTCGGTGACGGCGTCGGCGGAGGTGTGGAACTTGTCGTACGTGGGCTCCCAGCCGCCCGCCGGGTCGAACTCCCAGTCGTACATGGAGGCGGCGACCGCGGGGAGGCCGAGGAAGGAGGCCTCCATCGCGGCGCCGACGGTGCCGGAGCGCGCGAGGATGTGCGCGCCGAGGTTCGGGCCGTCGTTGCAGCCGGAGACGACGACGTCGACGGGGTCCTCGATGGCGGCGACGCCGAACGCGACGCAGTCCGCGGGCGTGCCGTGGACGGCGTAGCCGCCGTCGCGTTCCTCGAAGTCGATGCGTTCGAACGTCCGGGTCTGGCCGCTGCCGGACTGCTCGTTTGCGGGCGCGACCACGGTGACGTCGTGGCCGTCGTCGGCGAGGTAGTCCCCGAGGGCGCGGATGCCCGGGGCGTCGATGCCGTCGTCGTTGGTGAGGAGGACGGAGAGCGACTCGGTCATTGACTGGGGTTGCGACTCGGTGGTCCTATTGGTTGCGGTCCCGGACCCGTCGGTGGCGAACGCCCGCCGCGACTGGTCGACGGCCGGGCTCGAGTGGTCTGTGGCCCCGGCTGGACGACGGCAGGGCTCGAGTGGGCTGCGTCCGGTGCGGAGCCGAATTTAAGACCGGGGCGCGCGACGACGGGAGTATGCTGGAGGAGTGGTTCCTCGGCTTCGTCGGCGCGGACCCCCTCGTGCAGGCGCTCGTCGGGGGGCTCGTCATCGCGGGGATGAACCTCGCGGGGGCCTCGCTGGTGCTCGTCTGGCGGAACCCCAGCCAGCACGCCCTGGACGGCGCGCTCGGGTTCGCGGCGGGCGTGATGCTCGCGGCGAGTTTCACGAGCCTCATCCTGCCGGGCATCGAGTTCGGCGGCCGGAACGGGCTCTTCGAGGTCGTCGCGGGCATCGTCCTGGGCGTCGCGTTGCTGGACCGCGCGGACCGCTGGGTGCCACACGTCCACGTGCTCATCACGGGCCGCGCGCGCAGCGACCAGACCGTCTCGCAGGCGGACCTCGCGCCGATTCTGCTGTTCATCGTCGCCATCACCATCCACAACATGCCGGAGGGGCTGGCGGTCGGCGTCGGGTTCGGCAGCGGGAACGTCTCGGAGGGCCTCTCGCTGATGCTCGCCATCGGCATGCAGAACGTCCCGGAGGGGATGGCGGTGTCCGTGGCGGCGGTGAACGCGGGGTTCGACCGGTCGTCGTACGCGGTGCTCACGGGCGCCCGGGCGGGCCTCGTGGAGGTGCCGATGGTGCTGCTGGGGGCGTGGGCGGTGACGGTGTCTGGCATGATACTGCCGTACGCGATGGGGTTCGCGGCGGGCGGGATGCTGTTCGTCATCAGCGACGAGATCGTGCCGGAGACGCACGCGCACGGCAACGAGCGCGTCGCGACCCTGGGCCTGATGGCGGGCGTCGTCGTGATGTTGTCCCTGGACGTGGCGCTCGCCTGAGAGACGACAGCCGCGACCGCGTCAGACGACGCCGAAGCCGAACAGGGGACCGTACGCCAGGTGGAGGCCGACGCCGACGACGAGCGCGGGCAGCGTGGTGTAGATGGTGGCGACGACGGCGGCGGTCTTGTCGACGGCGAGCAGTGGGAACAGCGCGTCGCCGTCCTGGCTGACGGCGTTCGCGGCGAGCGCGGAGAACGGGATGGCGCCCTCGCTGTACGCGGTCGCGAGCACGATCTGGGGACCGCAGCCGGGGATGAGGCCGACGACGGCGCCGCCGACTGGCGCGAGCAGGCCGGCGGCCGCGGCGGCCGCCTGGATCTCGACGCCGGAGGCGACGACGCCGTACTCGTAGACGAGGTAGCCGGCGACCACCCAGACGGTGACGAAACTCGTCTCGAAGGCGGCGTGCCGGAACGCGGCGCCGCGGCTGCCGGCGGTGCCGCCGCGGCCGGGCGGCGAGCTCGGGACGAACCGGCGGCCGACGAAGTAGAGGTACAGCGAGACGAGCGTGCCGGCGACGCCGACGACCGTGAACAGCCCGTCGAAGCCGACGCCGACCTCGAACGCGACCTCGGGGGCGCCGCGGAGGAGGTAGGTGGCGCCGAGCGCGAGCGCCGCGAGCGCGAGCACCCACCAGGCGGCGAGGAGGGCGTTCGTCAGGGGGGTGAGCAGGCGGTGGTCGCGGCCCGGCGTGACTGTGCAGGCGTCCGCCCGGACGGTGCCGCCGTCGGGCTGGGGGTCGAGGCGGGCGACCGCGCGGTTGACGCGGGAGACGCCGACGCCGAACTCGTCGATGGCGTAGCCGGTGAGGACCGCCGAGACGAACGCGAGTCCGTACGCGTACACCGCGGCCTCGGGCGCGAGTGCGAGGATGACGAACGCGGAGTCGCCGGCGGTGGCGGCGAGCGTCGCGACGACGGTGCCGAACGAGACGCTGCCGCGGACGTACAGCGGCATGACGACGATGGCGCCGCCGCAGCCGGGCGTGAGCCCGAGCAGCGCGCCGACCAGCGGCTGGAGGCGCTCGTTCGCCTCGAGGCGCGCGAGCAGCGCGCCCTGCGAGTAGTACTGGAGGAGGCCGAACGCGACGACGGTGACCGCGACGAACGCGCTCACCTGCACGTAGGCGTCCCGCACGGAGACGAGGAAGATGTCCGCGAGTTCCGGGAGCATGATTAGACGAGTCTAATCTACACATTCGCCCACTGCAATTTATAGGTTTGGTTGCGGTCAGCCGGTCGCCCTGAGCGACGCAACCGCACGGCCGTCACGACCGCTCGCCTGCTGCAAAGCAACCGCACGGCCGTCACGCCGGCCCGCCTACCGCGAGGACGCCTCCCGCAGGACGTGCAGCGACGTGGGGACGTTCGCCACGACCAGCCCGAAAACGCCACCGATCAGGGGTTCCACCCCGACCGACGGCCCGAGCAGGTACCCCAACCCGAACCCGAGCGGGTCGAAGACCGCCGCCAGCACGATGAGCTGCTGTTCGAAGGACAACGCCTCGAACCGCCGCGCGAGTTTGCTCGCCATGAGTGCCGGTCGCGGATTCCCCCGCCGATTACCTAACTTGCCGTGCGCGGTCGCAGCCACGGAGAAACCCCACTGTCGCAGGGCGAGTGCGCTCCCTTTGGTCGGCAACGCCGCTCGCGGTCCCCCCGGTCGCCGTTCGCTGTAACGTACCCACACTTCGTTCGGCACCGCCGACCGTAAGGCAGAGGGCCGCCCCACCCGAAGCCCGCCCATGGACCAGAAGCGGGAGCTGACGAGCGTCGACCTCGTCGCCCTCACGGCGGAGCTCAACCGGCTCCAGGGGGCGAAAGTCGACAAGGCCTACCTCTACGGCGACGACCTCCTGCGCCTCAAGATGCGGGACTTCGACCGCGGACGCGTCGAACTGCTCGTGGAAGTGGGGGAGACGAAGCGCGCGCACACCGCCGCGCCGGAACACGTCCCGGACGCGCCGGGGCGGCCGCCGAACTTCGCGAAGATGCTGCGGAACCGGCTGTCGGGCGCGGACTTCCACGAGGTCCGCCAGCACGGCTTCGATCGCATCCTCGAGTTCGAGTTCCGGCGCGAGGACCAGGACACCACCGTCGTCGCGGAGTTGTTCGGCGAGGGGAACGTCGCGGTCGTCGACCAGAACGGCGAGGTCGTCGACTCCCTGGACACCGTCCGCCTGCAGTCCCGGACCGTCGCGCCGGGCGCCCAGTACGGCTTCCCGTCCGCTCGCGTCAACCCCCTCGAGCTCGACTACGAGGAGTTCGCCGCGAAGATGCGCGACTCGGACACGGACCTCGTGCGCACGCTCGCGACCCAGCTGAACTACGGCGGCCTCTACGCCGAGGAGCTCTGCACGCGCGCCGGCGTCGAGAAGACGAAGGCCATCGCGGACGCCGGCGACGAGGAGTTCCGCGCGCTCTACGACGCGAGCGAGCGCCTGCTCGACGCCGTGCGGTCAGGCGACCTCGACCCGCGCGTGTACTTCGAGCGCGCCGACGGCGAGACCGGGGACGGCGAGGCGGAACGCGGCCGGCGCGTCGACGTCACGCCGCTCGCCCTCGAGGAGCGCAGCGACCTGCCGTCGGACGCCTTCGAGACGTTCAACGAGGCCCTCGACGACTACTTCACGAACCTCGACACCACCGAGGAGGAGGAGAGCGGCGAGACCGTCCAGCGCCCCGACTTCGAGGCCGAGATCGAGAAACAGCAGCGCATCATCGAGCAACAGGAGCAGGCCATCGAGGACTTCGCCGAGCAGGCCGCCGCAGAGCGCGAGAAGGCCGAGTTGCTGTACGCGAACTACGACCTCGTCGACGACATCCTCTCGACGGTCCGGGACGCCAGGGAGGCGGGCCACGGCTGGCGGGACATCGCCGAGACGTTCGAGGACGCCGCCGGCGACGTCCCGGGCGCGGACGCGTTCGCGGGCGTGAACGAGTCCGACGGGACGGTCCGGGTCCGCCTCGACGACTACACGGTCGAGGTCGACCCCGGGGCCGGCGTGGAGAAGAACGCCGACGAGCACTACAAGGAGGCCAAGCGCATCGAGGAGAAACAGGCGGGCGCCCGGCAGGCCATCGAGAACACGCGCGAGGACCTCGAAGCCGTCAGGCGGCGCCGCGAGGAGTGGGAGGCAGAACCGGAGGACAGCGGTGCGGACGACGACGAGGCCGAGCAGGACGTCGACTGGCTGTCCCGGTCGTCCGTCCCGGTCCGCAAACAGGAGCAGTGGTACGAGCGCTTCCGGTGGTTCCGCACGTCCGAGGGCTTCCTGGTGCTCGGCGGCCGGGACGCCGACCAGAACGAGGAGCTCGTGAAGAAGTACATGGACCGCTACGACCGCTTCTTCCACTCGCAGGCCCACGGCGGCCCCATCACGGTGCTGAAGACGTCCGCGCCGAGCGAGCCCGCGAAGGACATCGAGGTTCCGGACGCGAGCAAGCGCCAGGCCGCCCAGTTCGCGGTCTGCTGTTCGTCGGTCTGGAAGGACGGCCGGGGCGCCGGCGACGCGTACATGGTGACCCCCGACCAGGTGTCGAAGACGCCGGAATCGGGCGAGTACCTCGAGAAGGGCGGGTTCGCCATCAGGGGGGACCGCACGTACTTCCGGGACCTGCCCGCGGAGTGGGCGGTGGGCATCGCCTGCGAGCCGCACACGCGCGTGCTCGGCGGCCCCGTCGACGCCGTCGCCGACCAGGTGGAGACGATGGTCGAGATCGAGCCCGGCCGGTACGCGCAGGGCGACGCCGCCAAGCGCATCTACCGGGAGTTCCGCGAGCGCTTCGCCGACCAGTCGTTCGTCCGGAAGGTCGCCAGTCCCGGCGAGATCCAGAAGTACATGCCGCCCGGCGGCAGTCGCATCCGGGACTGAGTACGGCGAGAGCCGGGTGGCAGCCGCATCCGGGACTGAGCACGGTGAGAGCCCGGCGGCAGCCGCATCCGGGACTGAGCACGGTGAGAGCCCGGCGGCAGCCGTATCCGGGACCCGAGCGGCGACCGCCGCGCCGACCGGACGGCCCTCGGAGTAGCAGGACACTAATGCGTCGCCCGTCTCGGTCGACGTATGCAACTGAAGGAGCGCCGGACCGTCGAGGGCGGCGCCGAGCGCATCACGCTCGTCCCAGAGAGCCTCGACGACCTCTGGCACCTCGCGTACGTCCTCGAGCCCGGCGACCTCGTCGCGGGCGACACCCACCGCCGCATCCAGCGCGACGACGACCAGATGCGGGACACGGGCGGCGAGCGCGAGCACATGCACGTGACCATCGACGTCGAGGACGTCGAGTTCCACAAGTTCTCGAACCGCCTCCGCGTGGCGGGCACTATCGCGGACTGCTCCCGGGAGGACCAGCTCGGCCTCCACCACACGCTGAACGTCGAGGCCCGCGAGGAGATCGAGGTCGAGAAACACTGGAAACCCGACCAGCTCCAGCGACTGAACGAGGCCGTCGAGGCCACCGACCAGCCCGACGTCGCCATCGCGACCGTCGAGGAGGGGGAAGCCTACGTCCACGTCGTCCAGCAGTACGGCGTCGACGAGTACGGCTCCTTCAGGGGGACGACCGGGAAGGGCGAGTACGCGCGCAGCCGGGACGAGCTCTTCGAGAACGTCGCGAGCGCGCTCTCCCACCTGGACGCGGACGCCGTCATCCTCGCCGGCCCGGGGTTCACGAAGCAGGACGCCCTCGACTACATCCGCGAGGAGTACCCCGAGGTCGCGGAGACGGTGACGACCGTGGACACGAGCGCGGTCGGCGGCCGCGGCGTCCACGAGGTGCTGAAGCGGGGCGCCGTCGAGGACGTCCAGCAGGAGACCCGCATCGCCGAGGAGTCCGAGCTCATCGACGAGCTCACCGAGCAGATCGCGACCGAGGGGAAGGCCGCCTACGGCATCGACGAGGTCGAGAAGGCCGTGGAGTTCGGCGCGGTGGAGACGCTGCTGATCCTCGACGAGCGCCTGCGGAAGGAGCGCGCCGGCGAGGGCGACTGGGACGTCGACGTCAACGACCTCGTCACGCAGGTCGAACGGCAGGGCGGGGACGTCACCGTGTTCAGCCACGAGTTCGCGCCCGGCGAACAGCTCCGGAACCTCGGCGGCGTCGCCGCCGTCCTCCGGTACCGGCTGGATTGAGCACTGCGGTCGGCAGTCTCGTCGCTCGCCGTCGCGGTACGCGGTCCCGTCGAGTGACGCCGCGGCGGAAAGTCTCAAATCTTGTAATCGCGGCAAACGCCTAAGTGAGCCGTCTCGAAACCGCGGGACGAATGGCCGCTGACAACCCGCCCCGGGTGACCGAAGCCGTCCGGGGCGACCTCGACGGAGCGGAGCTCGCAGACCGGATCGGACTGGACGACGAGGAGGTGGCGTGGCGCAAGGAGTTCACGGGCCTCACCGAGGAGGACGCCGCGTCGCTGGCGTCGGAGACGCCGCTGTTCGAGCGCGTCGCGGACGACCTCGTCGAGGACTTCTACGACCACCTCCGGGCGTACGAGCGCACTCGCGACATCTTCGACCGGTCGACGAAGACGGTCGACCAGCTCAAGGAGACCCAGACGGAGTACCTGCTCGGCCTCGGGCGGGGCGACTACGGCAGCGAGTACGTCGCCCAGCGCGCCCGCGTCGGGAAGGTCCACGACGTGCTGGACCTCGGCCCGGAGGTGTACCTGGGCGCGTACGCGACCTACTACGAGGGCCTGCTCGACGCGCTCGCCGACGACGTCACCGGCGACGCCGGCGAGGAAGCCGAGGACGCGGTCTCGGAGCTCGTCGACCGCTTCCTGCCGATGCTGAAGCTGTTGACGTTCGACCAGCAGGTCGCGATGGACACGTACGTCGACTCGTACGCCCAGCGCCTCCAGTCGGAGGCCGAGCGGCGCCGCGAGCTCGCGACCGCCGTCGCGGAGGACGTGGCGGCGCCGCTCGGCGAACTCTCGACGGCCGCGGGCGAGGTCGCCGAGCACGCCGAGGACATCCAGGCGGTGACCGACGAGCAGACCGACCGCATGGACGAGGTGGCTCGCGAGGTCGCGTCGGTGTCGGCGAGCATCGAGGAGGTGGCCGCGACGGCCGCGGACGTCGAGGACACCAGCGAGGACGCCGCCGAGCTCGCCGAGCGCGGCGAGGCGGCCGCCGAGGACGCGCTGACCGTGATGGCGGACATGGAGGAGGCGACGGGTGGCGTCGCCGAGGACGTCGAGCAGCTCCGGGAGCGCGCCGTCGACGTCGAGGAGGTCACCGCGGTCATCGACGACATCGCCGAGCAGACGAACCTCCTGGCGCTGAACGCGAGCATCGAGGCTGCGCGGGCGGGCGAGGCCGGCGACGGGTTCGCGGTGGTCGCCGACGAGGTGAAGGCGCTCGCGGAGGAGTCCCGCGAGCAGTCCACGCGCGTGGAGGAACTGGTCGAGCGCATGCAGGCCGACACGGAGCAGACGGTCGAGCGCCTCGACGAGATGAACGAGCGCGTCGCCGCGGGCGTCGACCGCGTCGAGGACGCGATGGCCACGCTCCGGGAGATCACCGACGCCGTGACGGCGGCCGCGACGGGCGTCGAGGAGGTGTCGGACGCGACCGACGAGCAGGCCCAGAGCGTCGAGGAGGTCGCGGGGATGGTCGACGACGTCGACGAGCGCGCGGGCGAGATCGCGGCCGCCGTGGAGGACGTCGCTGCGGCCGCCGAACAGCAGCGCGCTGCGGTCGAGGACGTCCGCGAGTCCGTCTCGCGGCTGTCCTGACCGGGGTCACCGAGCGCGGCCTGCCCGCCGTCGGGCGCGCCGGCGGCCGGTCACGCCTCGATTTCGACGGCGAGGCCGTCGCGCGCGAACGCGACGTGGCCGTCGAAGTGCTCCTCGATCGCGGCCTGCATCTCGCGGTGCTTGCCGTCCGTGTGGGGGTAGAGGTGCGTGAGGTAGAGGTCGTCGACGTCGACTCCGGACAGCGACTCCCCGAGCTGCGTGGGCGTGGGGTGGTTCGAGACGTCGACCTCGTCGGGGAACGAGCAGTCGTGGACGAGCACCGGACAGCCGTCCGCGAACTCGGCCATCCCCCGGAAGGCCTCGGTGTCGCCGCTGAACGCGAGCGCGTCGTCGAACCTGTACGCGAGGCCGTGCATCGAGTGTCGCGTCTCGACGGCGTCCACGTCGAATCCCGCCACGTCGAAGCTCCCGGCGTCCACGTCCCGGAGCGTCAGGTCGACGCGGCCCTCGAGGTAGTCGTGGACCGCGAGCAGGTCGCTCACGAGGTCGGCTGTGCCAGTGGGCCCGACGACGGTCAGGGTCTCCTCGCCGGCGAGCCAGCGCGCCTTCAGCAGCGCGAGGAGGTCGCTGACGTGGTCGACGTGGTGGTGGGTCAGGAGGACGGTGTCGACGCCCTCGTAGCCGACGTCGGTGCGCGCGAGCGTGTGGAGGACGCCGCTCCCGCAGTCCACGAGCAGGCGGTCGTCGCCGTCCCGCTCGCGGACGTCCCGCCCGCTCGCACCGTCCGCGGCGGTTCCCGTCGCGCGCTCGAGGAGCAAGCCGGTCTGCATGCGGTCGCCGGTCGGCATCGCCGACCCCGTGCCGAGGAACGTCAGTCGCATACCCGGCCCGAGGGCGGCCGGCGTGGTACGCGTTTTGGGTGCGGGACTCGCTGTCGCCCGGCGACCGGCGTCAGACACTTGACGCACGGGGGCCAACCGTGGAAGCGATGGGTCCGGAGTCGGCGGCGGCGACCGAGTCGGCGGCCAGCCGCGCGGCCGCCGACAGCGGGGTGCTGGACCGCCTCGACCCGGCCGTCCGCGAGTGGTGGGTCGACCGGTTCGGGCCGCCCGACCAGGACGGCGGCTGCCTGACGCCCCCGCAGCGCGAGGCGATCCCCCTGATCCACGAGGGGGAGAACGCGCTCATCGCGGCGCCCACGGGCTCGGGGAAGACGCTGGCGTCGTTCACGGCGATCCTGAACGAGCTGTTCGCCCGGGAGCGCGAGGGCGGCCTCGAGAACGAGGTCTACTGCGTGTACGTGTCGCCGCTGAAGTCGCTGGCGAACGACATCGAGCGCAACCTCGCGGAGCCCCTGGCCGGCATCGCCGACCGCCTCGCGGACCGCGGCGTCGAGACGGACGTCCGGCAGGCGATCCGGCACGGCGATACGTCCAGCTACGACCGCCAGCGGATGCTCGCGGAGACGCCGCACATCCTCAACACGACCCCGGAGACGCTGGCGATCCTCCTGAACTCGCCGAAGTTCCGCGAGAAGCTCCGGAGCGTCGAGTACGTCGTGGTCGACGAGATCCACAGCCTCGCGGACTCCAAACGGGGCACCCACCTCTCGGTGAGCCTCGAGCGCCTCCAGCGGCTCGCCGGCGACTTCGCGCGCGTCGGCTGTTCGGCGACGGTCGAACCGCTGGCGGACATCGCGCGGTTCCTCGTCGGCTACGAGGACGCCGGCGACGGCGCCGACGGCCGCCGGCCCCGGGACTGCGAGGTCGTGGACGCGCGGTTCAGCCGCGACTACGACCTGGAGCTGACGTGTCCGACGCCCGACCTCGTGAACGCCTCCGACGGGGCGGTCACCGACGCGTTCTACGACGAACTCGCCGACCTGCTCGACGGCGCGGAGAACGCGCTCGTGTTCACGAACACGCGGTCGGGCGCCGAGCGCGTGCTCGAGGGGCTCCGCGAGCGCGGCGTGGTCGGCGAGGAGGCGTCCGCCTGCCACCACGGCAGCCTCTCGAAGAACCGCCGGCAGGACGTCGAGAAGCGACTCAAGGAGGGGTCGCTGCGGGTCACGACCACGTCGACGAGCCTGGAACTCGGCATCGACATGCCACACGTCGACCTCGTGGTGCAGGTCGGATCGCCGAAGTCGGTCGCGAGCCTCCTGCAGCGCGTCGGGCGCGCCGGCCACCGCCCCGGCCGCACGGTCACCGGCCGCGTCGTCGCGCTCGACCGCGACGAGCTCGTGGAGTGTGCGGTCATGCTGAGGCAGGCGGAAGCCGGGTTCGTCGACCGCGTGCACGTCCCCGAGCGCGCCCACGACGTCGCCGTCCAGCACGTCTACGGGATGGCCATCGCCGGTCCGGTCCCCGAGCGCGAGGTCCGCGAGACCGTCCGCTCGGCGTACCCGTACCGCGGGTACGGCGACGAGGACTTCGAGGACCTCTTCCGGTACCTCACCGCGGACTACGACGGCCTCGAGGACCGGAACGTGTACGCGAAGGTCTGGCGCGACGAGAACGACCCGCCCGGAGGAGACGACGGGGACCCCGACGACCCGACGACGGGCACGCACCACTACCCGGAGTTCGACGTCGGCGAACCCCTGGTCGGCAAGCGGGGCCGGCTCGCGCGCCCCATCCTCCTCCAGAACCTCGGGACGATCCCGGACTCGTTCACGGTGAACGTCTACGTGCGCGGCGACGACGAGTGGGTCGGCCAGCTCGACGAGGACTACCTCGACACGCTCGAGCCCGGGGACGTGTTCGTGCTCGGCGGCGACCGGTTCGCGTACCGCTACCGGCGGGGGTCGAAGGTGTACGTCGACCGCACGAGCGAGCGCGCGACCGTGCCGTCGTGGTACTCCGAGCGACTCCCCCTCTCTTACGACCTCGGCCGCGAGATCGCGCGCTTCCAGGGCGACCTGCTCGACCGCTACGAGGAGGGCGGCGCGGCCGCGGTGCGGCGGTGGCTCCGCGAGTTCCCGGTCGGCCCGAACGCGGTGCGCGCGCTCGCCCGGATGTACGACGACCAGCTCCGGTACGCCGGCCCGGAGAGCGTCTCGACGCTCGACCGGGTCGCCGTCGAGGAAGTGAAAAACCGCGACGAGTACCGCCGCCGCTACCACGTCCGCACGCCGTACGGCCGGCGGTTCAACGACGGTCTCTCCCGGCTGCTGGCGTACCGCTGTGCGAACGAGGCGAACGCGAACGTCGCGGTCTCGGTCGCGGACAACGGCTTCACGCTCGCGATGCCGCTCAACCGCAAGGTCGACGTCGCCGAACTGCTCCGCCAGACCGATCCCGAGTCGGCCCGCGAGACCCTGCGGGACGCCCTCGACGGCACCGACCTCCTGCAGCGGTACTTCCGCATCAACGCGACGCGCGCGCTCCTCGTCCTGAAGCGCTACAAGGGCCACGAGAAGTCCGCGAGCAGACAGCAGGTCGCCAGCGAGATGCTGCTCGGGTTCGCGGGAGACCTCGAGGACTTCGTGGTGCTCGAGGAGACGTACCGCGAACTGGTCGAGGACAAACTCGACCTCGCGGGCGTCCGCGAGGTGCTGGCGGCCATCCGGGACGGCGACGTCGACGTGGCGGAGACGACGCTCCAGTCGCCGTCGCCGCTGTCGTTCGGCCTCGCGACGCTGTCCGCCAGCGACGTGGTGCTCGCGGAGGACGAGGACGCGGTGCTGCGCGCGTTCCACGAGCGCGTCCGCGAGCAGGTCGACGACTGACGCTCGCGCGTGTCGGTGCGGTCGACGTTCCGGGGCCCGTGCGGTCGGCGCGCCCTGTGACTGGTCCGGGTCCCCGGCCGGCGTCACCCGTGCCGACTGAAGTGGTAGACGACCCCCCAGAGGAACGAGAGCCCGACCATCACCACGAGCGACCCGGCGAACTCCTCGGTGACGGGAATCGACGCGCCGGTCGTCGACTGGAGGGCGCGGACGACGAGCAGGGACACCTCGCCGAGCGGCGGCATCAGGTCCCAGACGAACTTCGAGAGCGTGGTGCCGACCATGAGCGTGACGAACGCCGCGACGCCGTGGGACGCGCCGGTTTTCGCTGGCATACGTGCCGCCTGCACGACCTATCACAAAACTATTACGCACCGGTCGGCCTGTGACGCCTCACGCGTCCGCGCTCTGACACCGGTCCGCGATGCTACCCGGGCAACGGACCCAGTCAGTCCATCGCCGCCCAGTCGACCATCCGGTCGTACAGCGGCTCGGAGCGGAGCGCTCGCTCGTCGCCGACCAGGACGAGGCTCTTCTTCGCGCGCGAGAGCGCGACGTTCACGCGCCGGTGGTCCTCGAAGATGGGGCCGTCGAGGCCGCCGGTGGCGACGAAGGAGACGACGACGACTTCCTTCGAGGAGCCCTGGAAGCGGTCGACGGTGTCGACGGCGACGCCGTCCGGGACGAAGCGGCCGATCTCCGCGACCTGCGCGCGGAACGGCGCGATGACGCCGACGTCGCCCGGGTCGACGCCCGCCTCGACGAACTCGGTGACGACGCTGCCGACGTGCTCGGCCTCCACGGGGTCGACGTGCGCGTCGCTGGTGCCCGCGACGTCGTGGAAGGACACACCGTTCTGGACGGCGCCGCCCGTCTCGACGCCGAGGTCCGCGAGCGTCTGCCCGGCCACCTCGGCCGTCGCGGGGCGGAGCCGGCCGTCGTAGAACTCCCGGCTGGAGAACGCCTGGATGCGCTGGCTCATCCGGTACTGCTGGTCGAGCATGACCGAGGCCTCGGGGTGGGTGTCGTGGAGGCGCTCGAACAGCGACGTGGCGAGCCGGCCGCCCGACCGCACCACTGGCGGCAGCTGCTCGTGGTCGCCGACGAGCACGAACCGGTCGCCGCGGTTGACCGCGGCGAGGGCGTCCGGCTCCGTGAGCTGGCTGGCCTCGTCGACGAGCACCACGTCGAAGTCCTGCTCGCGAATCACCCGCGAGCCGCAGGTCGCGGTGGTCGCCGCGACGACGTCCGCGGTCTGGAGGGCTCGCGCGCACTCCGCGGGGTCGCCGGCCCGGTCCAGCCGGAGGTCCTGCATGTCCTCGCGGACGCCCGTCGACGTCCCGACGCGGGCGACGTCAGTGAACCCCTGCTCGCGGAGCGCCTCGAGCGCGTTGTCGACGGCCCGGTTCGTGAACGCGGACAGCAGCACGCGGTCGCCGCGGTCGACGAACGCCCGGATCAGCGTCGCGATGGTGTACGTCTTCCCCGTGCCGGGCGGGCCGTGGACGAGCGCGAAGTCCTCGGCGTTCAGCGCCCTGCTCACGGCCTCGTTCTGCGCGTCGTTGTTGTCGACGACCTCGTGGGTCTCGTCGCGGAACTCGGGGCTCGCGCGGTCGAACAGCACGTCCTTGCGGCGCCGGTCGCCCTTGAGGAGCGCGTCGTGGAGCGCGGTGAGCATCCGGTCGACGCTCAGCTCGGAGGGGTAGACGTCGAGCCGGCGGAGGTCGACGGGCTCGTCCGCGGTGACGGCGACGCGGTCGGGCGCCAGCGTCTCCACGCGCGCCATCTCCGCGGTCCCCTGGACTGGGTCGCCGTCGCTGGCGAGCACGCGGTCGCCCTCGCGGATCTTCGAGGCGGCTGCCGTCGGTCGCTCCGCGGTCAGCCGCCACCGGCCGTCCGGGAGCTCCTCGCGGCCCGCCGGCCGCAGGTCGACGACGGCGCGGTCGTCGTCAGCGCGCTCCGCGGGCGTCTGCTCCCAGAGCTTGCGGTACTCGTCGTGGACCGCGCGGCGCTCGGCCTCCACGGCGTCGTAGAGCTCGCGGAAGTACGCGCGCTCCTCCTCGGGGATCGGGTCGCCGAGCCGGCCGGCCTTCGACTCCTGGTCGAGGCGGCCGGAGACCACCATGCAGGTGTCCTGCTCGAAGCAGTACTCGCAGGTCGCGTCCGCCTCGAAGCCCGTCGGCGGCTCCCCGTTCGCCTCGATGGCCGCGAGGTGGTTGCGCTGGCGGACCACGAACTCCAGGAACCCCTTCGAGATGGAGAACTCCTTGGCGGGCGAGAGGTCGCCGCCTTCCTCGCCGCGGTCGACCGCGGCGTTCTTCGTGTACAGCAGCGTCCCCGTGTCGACGTCGACGCCGCGCTCGTCGAGCATCAGTGCGTAGCAGGCGGCCTGGACCTTGTCGTGGAACCGCGGCTCGCGGTTCGTGTTCTTCCCGGTCTTCAGTTCGACGGGCGTCCCGCGCCGGACGGCGTCGCAGCGGCCCTTCAGGCCGAACGTCTCCGAGATGAGCGTGTACTCCGACCGCCAGTCGTCGCCGGCCTGCCAGCCGTCTCCGGTCGCGGCGTCGCCGTCGGCCGCGGGCGCACCGCCGTCGCTGGAGAAGTGGCCCTGCTGGAGCCAGCCCTCGATGGCCGACGCGTTCGCGCGCACGTCCGCCTCCACCTCGTCGCGGTCCCGCCCCAGGAGGCCGAGTTCGAGGCCGGCGTCGTCGACGCGCTCCGCGACCGCCTCCTCGAGGTCCCGGCCCCTGAGGAGGTCGCCGAACACCTCGTGGACGATGGTCCCCTTCGTCACCGGGTACTTCAGCGGCAGGCCCTGGAGCTTGTTCAGGTAGTACATCCGTGGGCACTGCACGAACGACCGGACGTTCGTCACGTCCACGAGGAAGTCCGGCTCCACGACGACGTACGACGCCTTGCTCGTCGCGTACTGGACCTCGCCGTTCCACTCGTCCTCGTCGGCGTCGGTCACCAGCAGCTCCATCCCCGGGTCGAGGTAGTCGGCCGTCTCCGTCCACTTCCCCCACAGCGTCACGCGAACCGTCCCCTCGGGGGCGTCGCACAGGACGGCGTCGTCGCTGCCGTCGCCCGGCCGCACTCGCACGTCGAGGACGTCCCGGTCGCCGTACCGCGTGCTCACCGACCGCACGTCGCCGACGTCCGTGACCTCGCCCCGTACGTTCACGAGTGTGGGTGTGGCGCGCACCGCGAAAAACCCTGTCGCTCGCCCGTCGCCGCGAGCACTCGCGTGTGGGCACACGGGGCCCGGGACGCGGCCGGCCGACTCACAATACCTAACTCGCCGCCGCGAGTCGGCCCGTACATGCCCAGCGAGGACGCGGTCCGCGTGTGGCTGGTCGAACGCACGTACTCCGACGACGAGCAGAACATCGTCATCCTCACGTACGCGACGCCGGACGGCCGGCGGTACTTCCGGAAGGAGCGCGCGCTCACCAGCTTCTCGGACACCCGGGACACGACCGCCGCCGTCGACGCCGACCCCGAGAACCTCGGCGCCGTCTCTGACCCCGACCAGCGCGAGCAGTACGCCGCCGAGGCCCAGCGGATGCGCGAGGCCCACGACCCGGACGACGTCATCTGAGGCCGCGGCCGAACCCTCGAACGAACAGACCTAACTCGCGGGCCGCCGTCGCCTCCCGCATGAGCGACGACGACCAGCGCTTCGAGACGCGCGCCATCCACGCCGGCCAGGACCCCGACGCGGAGACGGGCGCGCTGATGACGCCCATCTACGCGAACTCCACGTACGCCCAGGACGCGCCCGGCGACCACCGCGGCTACGAGTACTCGCGGACGGGCAACCCGACGCGCACCGACCTGGAGGCGAACCTCGCGAGCCTCGAGGGCGGCGAGTACGGCCGCGCGTTCGCTTCGGGGATGGGCGCCATCAACACCGTCCTGAACCTCCTCGACGCGGGCGACCACGTCGTCGCCGGCAACGACGTCTACGGCGGCACTCACCGCATCTTCACGCAGGTGTACGAGGACTACGACCTCGAGTTCGACTTCGTGGACACCACCGACCACGACGCGGTGCGGGCGGCGATGCGCGAGTCGACCGAACTCGTCTGGGTGGAGACGCCGACGAACCCCCTGATGAACGTCAACGACGTGGACGCGCTCGCGGACATCGCCCACGAGCACGGCGCGCTCTGCGCGGTCGACAACACGTTCGCGACGCCGTACCTCCAGCGCCCGCTCGAGTACGGCGCGGACGTCGTCTGCCACAGCCTCACGAAGTACCTCGGCGGCCACAGCGACCTCGTCGCCGGCGCCCTGGTCACCGACGACGAGGCCCTCGACGAGCGGCTGGCGTTCTACCAGAACTCCGTGGGCGCGACGCCGAGTCCCTTCGACTGCTTTCTCGTGTTGCGCGGGACGAAGAGCCTCGGCGTGCGCATGGACCGTCACTGCCGGAACGCGCGGGAGCTCGCCGAGTGGCTGGACGGCCACGACGGCGTCGACGAGGTCTACTACCCGGGCCTGGAGAGCCACCCCGACCACGACCTCGCCGCCGAGCAGATGGACGACTTCGGCGGGATGCTCTCGTTCGAACTCGACGCCACGCTCGAGGAGGCCAGCGAGTTCGTCACCGAGACGGAGGTCTTCACGCTCGCCGAGAGCCTCGGCGGCGTCGAGTCGCTCATCGAGCAGCCGGCCGCGATGACCCACGCCGCGATTCCGAGAGAGGAGCGGGAGGCCGCCGGCCTCACCGACCCGCTCATCCGCGCGAGCGTCGGCATCGAGCACGTCGACGACCTGAAGGCCGACCTCCGTCGGGCGATGGCCGTCGTCTCGTAATCCCCCGTCCCGGGGTCGAGCAGCGCTCAAACTGTTATTTGAGTCCGGAGAAAGCGTTTACGTAACCCGTCCGTCCGTCCCCACATGGACCGACGCGCCCTCCTCGCGACGGCGGCGGCGACGGCGACCGCGCTGGTCGCGGGCTGTACCGGTCGAGGCGCCGGCGACGACCCGAACGACGACGGGACCACGACCGGCGGGGAACCCACGAGCGACGAGCCGACCGACGCCACCACGGACGGCGGCGGCGGCCGCTTCCCGTACACCGCCCGCGTCGCGGACGCCGGCGACCCGCCGACCGAGGACGTCACCGTCGACGCCGCGGTCACCGAGGACTTCTCGAGGGAGGCGCCCGCTCGGCTCCGCGTCTCGTTCACGAACGACGCCGACGAGGCCCGCGAGTTCACGTTCGGGTCGCTGGTCCCCTGGGACACGATTCTCGGCGAGCAGCGGGACGGCGACGCCAGTCTCCTGCTCGCGCCCTCGGACGACGTCGTCCCGGACGGACCCACGGACGACTGCTGGCAGGCCACCGACGGCGTCGCGCTCCCCGCCGTGATGCGCTCGGAGACCCTCGACGCCGGCGAGACGGCGTCCGCCACCTTCTCCCTCCTCGCCGCCCACGACAGCGGGGACTGCCACCCGCCCGGAACGTACCGCTTCGCGGACGAGAACTACGTCGACGGCGGCTGGTGGTTCGACGTCGAGGTCGCGCCGGTCGCCGAGGACTGAACGCCCGCCCCGGACCACATCCGGCCGCCGAGCGACTCGGCGAGCCCGGGACGGCGGATCCACTGCGCGAGCGGCGAGGCCGCGAGTGCAGGCCGACGACCGGGCGGACCGCTCGTAGCGCGGGACGCGAAAGAGGAGTGGTTCTAGTTCGCCGAGGGGCGCTCCGCGCGCCCGCAGCGCACAACGCGGCTAGATACGACCGACTTCCTCGACGCTGACGGACTCGACGTCCTCGACGCCCGCGAAGGCGTCCTCGACGGCCTCGGTGCCGCCGGCGTCGTCGGGGACGATGACGGTGGTGAGCAGCGCGGTGAGGCCGAACGCGACCTCCTCGGTCTCGACGCCGTTGATCTTCGCGCCCTCCGGCAGGGACTCCGAGAGGCGCTCCTCGAGGGCGTCGAGGTCGACGTCCGGGCTCTCCGGCATGACCTTGAGGACGGCGGCGACTTTCCCCATCGTTACGGCCCCCGGAACCCGCAGTCGGGACACTCGTAGAGGTTGCTCTGCTTGCGGCACTTCGAGCACCGGTAGATCTGGTGGCCGCAGTCCGGACACTTGAACGCGGCGGCGGTGGTGCCGGAGATGTTGATGCCACAGGACACGCACTTGCGCGCCCGTTTGGCTTCGGTCTCGGTCTCGCTCATACCATCGTTTTGCGTCCGGACGCGTTTTAACCATTGTCTTTCGGCGACGCGAACCGGCCCCGCGACCCCTCGACGCGAACCGTCCCCGCGAATCGGCCGCAGGTCCTCCCCCGGGTCGCGCCCGCTAGCTCCCGGGGAGGATGTCGCCGAGCGCGCCGCCGATGGCCATCGGCACGAGCGCGACGGCGACAGTCGAGGCCGCGACCCAGGGGTCCGTCCAGGTGACCCGCCCCCAGCCGGTGAACAGCAGCGTCGCGGTGACCGCCGACGCGCCGAGCACGCCGGCGAGCCGCCGCGGGACGAGGCCGAGGATGCGGTTGGCGACGCGGACGTCCTGGATCTCCGCGACGTAGAGGACGCCGTAGACGATGGCGACCGTCGCGGCGAAGCTCGCGGCGAGTAGGAGCGGGTGGGTGGCGAGAAACGAGCCCGCCTCGTTGGTGCCGCCCTCGACGGCCATCGGGATGCCGAACAGGAGTGCGCCCAGGGTCGCCTCCGCGAGGTCGTGGACGTCGAACCCGTAGATGACCCGGCCGAACGTCGCGTTCTCGTCCTGGATGTCGGTCGCGAGCTCCTTCACCTCGCGGAGCTGCTCGCGGGCCTCCTCGTCGGCGACGTGGTCGTCGAGGTCCTCGAGTTCGTCGAAGAGGTCCGAGAAGTCCCGGCGCTCGTCGGGTCCGCCTGGCGCGCTCATGGGCGGTCGCACGCCCGCCGCCCCCTTAAAGGGGTCCTGCCGGCCGCAGCCTCGGTGGTCCTCTCAGTCGCCGTCCCGAACGAGGTCCGGCCCGGTTGCCGGCCACCACTGTCTTCGGGCGGGCGACCCACGCCTCGCGTATGTCGGACCGGGAGCCTCCCGAGTACCCGCAACCGGACGAACTCCGGACGGGACTGTACGTGGTAGTCGAACAGGGCCACGGGAACGACCCCATCGAGGGCGAGATCGGCGCGGTCCTCGGCGCGGCGGACCCCGAAGGAGCGCGCGTGAAACTGACGTCCGGCGTCGAGGGCGTCGTCCGGCGCATCGAGCCGGACGAGGGCGGCGGCCCGGAGCCGACGTGACGTGCGCTCGCGGGCCAACACTTAACAGCGCGTCACACGCCGTTCACCTATGGGAGTCGCGGCGGTCCCGACCGGGGCGCTCGTGGTGTACGCGGTCGTGCTCGCGGCGCTCGTGCTGTTCGTCTCCGAACTGATTCCGAACGACGTCACCGCCATCGGCGTCATCGCCGCGCTGGTCGTCCTGGAACCGTGGACGGGCGTCGACGCCGAGACCGCCATCTCGGGGTTCGCGAACCCCGCGACGGTCACCATCGTCGCGATGTACATGCTGAGCGCCGGCGTCCAGAACACGGGCGTCGTGGCGCGCCTCGGCGTCGTGCTCGCGGACCTCACGCGCGGCAGCGAGTTCCGCGCGCTCGCCGCGACGGTCGCCACCACCGGCCCCATCGCGGGCGTCGTGAACAACACGCCCGTGGTCGCCGTGTTCATCCCGATGGTCACGGACCTCGCCGAGCAGAGCCGCGTGTCGCCGTCGAAGCTCCTCCTGCCGCTGTCGTACGCGGCCATCCTCGGCGGCACGCTGACGCTCGTCGGGACCGCGACGAACATCCTCGCCAGCGACTTCGCGCGCGAACTGATCCCTGGCCGCGACGGCATCGGCATGTTCGAGTTCACGCCGCTCGGCGTCGTCGTCCTGCTCGTCGGGGCGGCGTACCTCCTGACCGTGGGGCGGCGGCTGACGCCCGCGCGCATCCCCGTGGACGCCGACCTCGTCGAGGAGTTCGACCTCGACGACAACCTCGCGGTGCTGCGCGTCCGCGAGGACTCGCCGGTCGTCGGCGTCCCGGTGGCGGCGTTCGACGAAGCCCACGCCGGCGAGGTGACCGTCCTCCAGCTCCGGCGTGACGGCGAGGCGTACAGCGTGCCCGACACCGACCAGCGCGTCGAACCCGGCGACGAGCTCGTCGTCAACGGGACGCTGCAGGCCATCAACCAGCTCGCGACCGAAGAGGCGCTCGCGCAGCGCCCGCGCGAGGACGTCACCGAGGGGACGTTCGCGGACGCCCCGACAGAGGGCACGCTCGCGAAGGCCGTCGTCCCGGAGGACTCGCAGTACGTCGGCGAGACGGTCGAGGAGACGCGGCTGCGCGCCCACCACCGGACGACCGTCCTCGCGATCCGCCGCGGCGGCGACCTGCTGCGGACGGACGTCGACGCGCGGACCCTCGAGCCCGGGGACGTCCTGCTCGTGCGGACGACGCCCGACGCGGTGGCGTTCTTCCACGACTCCCGGGAGCTGCTGGTCGCCGACGAGTCCGCCTACGACCGCCTCGTCTCGGGGGACGTCGCCGAGATCGCGCCGCTGTCCCCGAAGACGCCGATCGCGCTCGGCGTGCTGGCCGGAGTGGTCGGCGTCGCCGCCCTCGACGTGCTGTCGCTCGCCGTCGCCGCGCTCGCCGGCGTGTTCGTGATGGTCGTCACCGGCTGCCTGTCGTCGGCGGACGCCTACGACGCCGTCTCGTGGAACGTCGTGTTCCTGCTGGCGGGCGTCATCCCGCTCGGGTTCGCGATGGAGACGACCGGCGGCGCGGCGGTGCTCGCGGAGGCGCTGGTCGCGACCGAGCGCGTGCTGCCGCTGGTCGGCGTCCTCTTCCTGTTCGCGGTCGTCACGGGCCTCCTCGCGAGCGTCATCACGCCGGTCGCCACCGTCGTGTTGATGATCCCGGTGGCGGTCGACGCCGCCCGCAGCCTCGGCGCCAACGAGTTCGCGTTCCTGCTCGCCGTGATGTTCGCGTCGGCGACCTCCCTGATGACGCCCGTCGGCTACCAGACGAACCTCATGGTGTACGGTCCCGGCGGCTACGAGTTCACGGACTTCGTGCGCGTCGGCGCGCCGCTGCAGTTGCTGCTCGCGGTCGTCACCACGCTGGGCATCGCGGTGATGTGGGGGGTCGGCGGCGCGTGAGGGCGGCCGCAGCGGCGGTCGGGAACGCATATACGAGGCGAGGGCGAACCACGGGGCGATGACCGACACGCGCGACAGCCGCGACGCGGCCTGGTTCGCGGGCGTCGACCCCGGGGACGCCGACGCCGCCGCCGAGGCGGTGCGCGAGGGGGCCGCCGACGCGCCCGCCGACTGGCCGACGCTCGCGGTCGAGACCGGGTTCGCCGGCGACACCGACGAGTACTACGAGCGCCTCCGCGGGGCGACGCTGCGCGCGACCCGCGCGGCCGTCCGCGAGCGAGAGGGCGCGGACGACCAGCAGCTCATCCACGCCGTCCGGGCCGCCGCGGACCTCGCGGACGCCGCGAACGAGCTCGCCGAACGCGGCACGGAGTGGGCGGGCAGCGTCTTCGACGACGTCGAGGGCGGCGTCGAGGGCGCGCGCGCCGTCGCCGAGCGCGAGCCGGAGACTGCCACCCAGGAGCGAGCGGTCGGCGTCTGCCGGCGCGCCGCGGCCCTCGCGGACGAGCGGGACGCGGTCCGCGAGTACGTCGCCCAGCAGGCGCCGGCCGTCGCGCCGAACCTCGCGAACCTCGCCGGCCCGATGCTCGCCGCCCGGCTCATCGCGCTCGCGGGCGGCCTCGGTGACCTCGCGAAGCAGCCGAGCGGCACGGTGCAGGTGCTCGGCGCGGAGGACGCGCTGTTCGCGCACCTCCGCGGGCACGCGCCCTCGCCGAAGCACGGCGTCATCTACACGCACGACTACGTCCGCGAGACCCGCCCCGAGCACCGGGGGTCGGCGGCGCGCGCGCTCGCCGGGAAGCTGACCATCGCGGCGCGCGTCGACCACTACTCGGGCGACCTGCGGCCGGAGCTCGCAGCGGAACTCGACGACCGCATCGAGCGCATCCGCGCTCGTGGTGCCGAGTGACCCTCCCCGAGGGCGTCCGGCGGCGCGAGTTCGACGGCGGCGAGGAGCTCGCGACGCGCGGCGAGCCGGCGTACGGCGAGCCCGTCGTCGACGGCTGGCGGCGCTGGGACCCCCACCGGTCGAAGCTCGGCGCGACGCTCGAACTCGGCCTGGACACCGGGCTGTCGGGCGGCGACCGCGTGCTCTACCTCGGCGCGGCGAACGGCACGACGGTCAGCCACGTCGCCGACTTCGCCGGGCCGACGTACGCCGTGGAGTTCGCGCCGCGGCCGACGCGTGACCTCCTGTCGGTCGCCGAGGCTCGCGAGAACCTCTTCCCCCTGCTGAAGGACGCCCGGAAGCCCGAGACGTACGCGCACGTCGTGGAGAGCGGGCTGGACGCCGTCGTGCAGGACGTCGCGACGCGCGGACAGGCCGACGTCGCGCTCGCGAACCGCCAGTTCCTCCGCGAGGACGGCCGGTTCGTCGGCGCGGTCAAGGCGCGCAGCGAGGACGTGACGGCCGACCCCGGGGACGTGTTCGACGACGTCCTCGACGCGCTCCGCGAGGGGTACGAGGTGCTGGCGACCGGGCGCCTGGAGCCCTACCACGACGACCACCTCGCGGTGGTCGCGACGCCGCGCTGACGGGACGCGTCCCGGGCGGGCGCGCGAACCCCGGCATCCCCGCCGACTTCCAGAACTATTTACGGCCACCGGGGGAAACCTCCGGCAGCATGGACGTGGGTTCGCGGGAGGCGTTCACCGAACTCGGGACGCTCGGCGTCGAGGAGGAGTTCTTCGTGGTCGGCGACGACGGCGTCCCGACGGCGGGGACCGACGAGCTGGTGTACGAGACGGAGCCGCCCGCGCTCCTCGAGGACCGCCTCGACCACGAGCTGTTCAAGTTCGTCGTGGAGACCCAGACGCCGCGGCTCGGCGACGTGAGCGAGGCCGCCGAGGCCGTGCGTGACGTGCGCGCGGCGCTGGTCGACCACGCGGCGGCGAGCGGCTTCCGCGTCGCGGCGGCGGGCCTCCACCCGGGCGCGCGGTGGCGCGAGCACGAGCACGCCGAGAAGCCGCGGTACCGCTCCCAGCTCGAGCGCATCCAGTACCCCCAGCACCGGAACACGACCGCGGGCCTGCACGTCCACGTCGGCGTCGACGATCCGGACAAGGCCGTGTGGGTCGCGAACCAGCTGCGCTGGCACGTGCCGGTGATGCTCGCGCTGTCGGCGAACTCGCCGTTCTGGAACGGCTTCGACACGGGGCTGGCGTCCGCCCGGGCGAAGATCTTCGAGGGCCTCCCGAACACGGGGATGCCGACGGCGTTCGACTCCTACGAGGCGTTCGACCGCTTCGAGCGCCTGATGGTCGAGTCAGGCAGCATCGAGGACCGGGGCGAGCTCTGGTACGACGTCCGCCCGCACTCCGGCCACGGCACCGTGGAGGTCCGCGCGCCCGACGCCCAGGCCGACCCGGCGGTGGTCCTGGCGTTCGTCGAGTACACGCACGCCCTCGTGATGGATTACGCCGAGCGCTACGAGGACGCCGCCGACCCGGGCGTCCCGGGCGTGTTCGGGGACAGCGACGCGTCGACGGGGCTCCGGCGGGAGGTCCTCGACGAGAACAAGTGGCGGGCGACCCGGCACGGCCACGACGCGGCGTTCGTCCGCCGGGACGCCAGCGGCGAACTCGGCCTCGGGGAGGTCGTCGACCGCGAGTGCGAGCGCCTCGGCGTCTCGGGCATCCGGGACGTCTACGACGCCGAGTCGGGCGCGCGGCGGCAGCGCCGCGTCCTCGAGGCGTCCGGGGAGGCGGCGCTGTACGAGTCGCTGGTGCTGTGAGGGGTCTGTCCGAGTCCCTCTGAACGTGGGTGGACCGCGCGTCCGGCCGGCGAAGGGTTTTTGCGTCGCTCGGGCTTTTGACCTGAACGAGACAACGCTATGTCCGAGGAACCCACAGACGACACGGACGGCGAGCAGCGGTCCGCTCGCGACCGACTCGGCGAGGAGAAAGACCGCGCCGTCGCCGGCTTCGACCAGGGCGTCGTCGACATCCTCTCGTGGGTGCTCGACACCGAGACGCGCGCCCGCATCTACGTCTACCTCCGCCAGCACCCCTGGAGCACCAGCGAGGAGGTCGCCGACGGCACCGGCCTCTACCCGTCGACCGTGCGCGAGGCGCTCGCCGAACTCGCCGACGAGGACGTCGTCGAGCGCCGCAAGCGCCAGAGCGAGGGCGCCGGCAACAACCCCTACGAGTACACGGCCATCGCGCCCAGCGACCTCGTCGGCGGCGTCGTCGGCCGCGTGCAGGACGAACTGAACACCGTGTTCAACCTCGACGCCCACCTCGGCCGCGACGAGGGCGGCGACACCGGCAGCGAACCCGTCCGCATCGAGGTCGAGGACGGCACCAGCGTCGAGGCCGAGGTCGGCGACACCGAGGCCGCCGTCGACGCCGACGTGGACGTCGAGGCCGAGGGCGGCGACGGCGACGCGGAACTGGACGCCGACGTCCAGGCCGAGGGCCGCGTCGACGACGTGGAGGCCGGCGTGGAGGCGGACGCCGAACTCTCCAGCGACGACGACGGTGACGACGACGACGACGGTGACGACGACGGCGACGGTGACGACGGCGACGACGACGACCGCACCGACGACTGAACCCAAACTGCTAAACGCCGCCGGGACTTCCGCCGGCACATGAACGTCGCCCTCGGTGGGACGTTCGACCCGATTCACGACGGCCACCGGAAACTCTTCGAGCGCGCGTTCGACCTCGGAGACGTCACCGTCGGGTTGACCAGCGACGACCTCGCCGCCCAGACCCGCCACGTCGACCGCTACGTCAGGCCCTTCGCGGAGCGTGCGCGCGACCTCGAGGCCGAACTCGCGGCGCTCGCCGACGAGCACGGCCGGGACTTCGAGGTGCGGAAACTCGAGGCCCCCACCGGCATCGCCACGGAACCCCAGTTCGACGTGCTCGTCGTCTCCCCGGAGACGAGAGAGACCGCCGAACGCATCAACGACATCCGCGTCGAACGCGGCCACGACCCCCTCGAGATCGAGGTCGTCGACCACGTCCGCGCCGAGGACGGCGACATCATCTCCTCGACGCGCATCGTCCGCGGCGAGATCGACGAACACGGCACCCTCACGCCGGACCGCGACGGCCGCGACCCCCAGTAGTCGCGTTCAGCGGGCCGGCGCGTTCAGCGGGACGGCATCTTCATCGGGGGCAGAGTTTTCACCTGGACGATATCTTTGCTGGGCCGATCCGCTCACCAGGACGGCGGTTCGAAGCCCGCGTCCGAGAGCAGGTCTTTCCAGCGCTGCTGGACGGAGAGCCGCGAGACGCCGGCGGCGTCCGCAACCGCGGTCTGGGCGCGCTGGTCGCCCGCGATGAGCGCGCCCGCGTACACGCTCGCCGCGACCGCCGCCGGCTTCGACCGCTCGTCGTCGGGCACCGCGGAGAGGAAGAGGTCCTTCGCGGTCGCCCGCGCCTCCGCGTCCAGCGCCAGGTCGTCCGCGACCGCCTCGAGTTCGTCCAGCCACGCGCGCTGGTCGACCTCGTCGCCCGCCCGGTACATACCACTACGTACGGCGTCCCGCACGTAAACCTTCGCCGGCGAGGGGACGGACCGCACGAGGGCGCGGTCGAATTCGGGACAAGTCGCGTGAAGTCGGCGCGAACGTCTCGACGCTTCAAGTCCGTCCGCCCCCTCGTTCCGTCCACACATGACGGCACTGTCACCACTCGCGACACTCGCGTCGGTGGTCGCCGCCGCGGCGCCGGTGACGCCCGGCGCGGCCGGGCCCGGCGTCCTGGACGACTCGGTGGTCGTGTTCGCCAGCAGCCTCCTCGTCGGCGGCGCCGCCATCCACGTCGCCGCCAGCCACGTCGTCGGCGCCGGCGACTACGGGGACGCGGTGCTCACCGCGCTGTTCGGCGCGGTCGCGTGGGCGCTCCTGGACGGCGTGCCGCTGGTCGGCGGCCTGCTCGCGCTCGTCGCGTGGGTCGCCGTCATCAAGTGGCGCTACCCAGTGGGGTGGCTGCGCGCCGGCGTCGTCGGCGTCGCCGCGTGGGCGGTCGCGACGGTCGTGCTCGCCGCCCTCGCAATCCTCGGCGTCGGGTCGCTGCACGCGCTCGGCGTCCCCGGCGCGTAGCGCAATTCTCATTTGCCTCCCGGCGGTACCGGTGGACGCGCGCGGGTAGCCAAGCCAGGAAACGGCGTAGCGCTTAGGACGCTATCCCGTAGGGGTCCGCCGGTTCAAATCCGGTCCCGCGCACTGCACGGAAGCCGACGAGCGCAGCGAGTCGGCTGGAGTGAGAGGGCAGGGCCGATTCGAACCCTGGGAGGAACGCGCAGCGAACGAAGTGAGCGAGCAATTCTCCCGCCGCTTCGAATCCGGTCCCGCGCAGTTTCCGTTCGAGGTGAGGGAGAACGGTGGCAAGAACTTTCGGGCGGCGCCGCGAAGCCGCTGTGGATGCCCGATTGGTCTCGTCGGCGTGCCCTCCACGCCATCGGTTCGGCGGCGGCGGTAGCGGTCGCGGGGTGCAGTAGCGGGAGCAGCGGGTTCGAGGAGTCGCCGCCGGGAGGCGACCGCGAACCGGTCGCCGAGTACGAGGTGCGGACGGTGCGGCGGTCCGACGGCGGTGCGGTGTTCTGGCGGAGCGACGACGAGCGCGACGAGGACGAGGGCGAGGAGCGGTCCGCGGCCGCTCACGCGTACGTGTCCGCTCCGGACGACCTCGAGTCGGTGTCGTTCGCGGCCGACGGTGACGCGGCCGCGGACTTGGAGTCGTTCGCGTCCGCGACGGACTTCGAGTCGTGGTCGGTCCTGCTGCAGGCCCGCGAGGTGAGGGAGTGCACGGAGCTGCGGCTGCGCGGCGTGTTCCGGGACGGTGACGGCCTCGAGACCGACTGGTGTTCGTCGCTGCGGCCGGCGGACGTCGAGTGCGACCGCGACCGGATGGACACCGTCGCGGTCGCGGTCCGGGTGCCGTTCTCGCTGGCGGACGCCTCGGGGTACGGGTCGAGCTGGAGCAGCGGCTGCGACCGGGACCCGCGCCCGGTCTGGGGGACGGCGACCCGCGACGGGGGTGGGGAGTCGTGACGCGGCGGTCCCGGCGGGCGTTCCTCGCCGGGTCGGCGAGCGGGCTCGCGGCGCTGGCGGGCTGTTCGAGCCTGCCGTTCGGGGGAGGCGGTCGGCGCGACGTGACGTACGACGGCGAGCGGCTGCGCGAGGTGGCCGACCCCGCCGCGGTCGCGGTGCCGGCGTCGTATCCGGGGCCGGTGCCGGACGCACTGGCGGACGCGCACGTCGAGCGCGCGCGGGCGCTGCTGGACGGCGTGCCGCGCGACGTGTCGTTCCCGAACGAGGCCGTGGAGCGTCGGCTCGCGGACGAGCGCGAACGGGTCGCGGACGGGCTGTCCGAGGCGCCGGCGGACGGCGCGACCCTCTACGACCTGGACTCGCTGCGGTACGACCGCGGCGAGGCGGCGGAGCTCCGGGCAGCGTACGACGCCGCGAGCGGGGACGCGGACGCGGCGCGCCTGCGGCGACGCCGGGACGCCGTGCGGGACGACCTCGGGGCGTTGCAGGAGGCGTGGACGTACCGCGGACGGACCGCCGCGGAGGCGTTCGCGGTCCACCGGCGCCTGGAGTCGCTGGCGGCGACGGGCGGCCGGTACCTCGTTCCCGACCGCCGGTTCCCGGCCGACCCGCAGTCGGCGGTGTTCGCGGCGGGCGAGGTCGCAGCCGACGTCGAGCGGGCGCGCGCGGCGGTGGCCGACGCCACCGGGCTCCGGGACGCGTACGTGGACGACGGGATGGACGCGTACTGGAGCGACCTCGGCACGGCGGCGAGCCGCCTGGAGCGCGCCATCTACCCGACGCGGCGGCCGGTAGAGCAGTACGTCGCCGTGGACGCGCGGCCGTCGGACTTCGAGCGCGACCTCGACGGGACGCCGGCCCATCGGCTGTTCGTGGAGGCCCGCCGGGTCGTCCTCGGCGCTGAGAACCGGGCGGAGGACGCCGTCGAGCGCGGCCACCACGCGTCGGCGGTCGCGGCGTGCGCGCGGACGCTGCTCGGGCTCGTGGCGATGTCGCCGGTGGCGGCGGCCATCCGCGACGGCGAGTACGGCGTCCCCGAGTCGACGGACGCCGTCGTCGACGCGAGGGAGCGCGCCGTCGACGCCGTCGAGCGGGCGGCGTCGGTGGAGCCGCGGCCGGTCGCGGACGTCCTCGCTCGCCGCGCGCGCTGGCAGCTGCGGGACGGGGACGAGTCGCTGTCCGTCCAGCGCGACTACGAGTCGGACGCGCCGACTCGGCGGGACGTCGTTGACGCCGTCGGGCAGTACGCGCTCGCGGTCCACCTCGCGGACGCGGTGCCGGCCGTCGCCGAGCGCGTGACTGCGGAGCTTCGCGGCCGCGCGCAGTGAGGCCGACGGCGCGCTTCGACCGGTCGGCAGCGTCGACTCGACCGGCCGACGAGCAGCGCTTCGACCCGTCGGCACCGCCGACTCGACGATTCGGCGGGGGACGGCGGCTGACGCGCGTTCGACGGCTGTGGTGGCCACGTCCGACGACCGTGGGCGGGCCGCTAACCTTTTTGCGCGCGCGGTGAGTCTGTCGGGCAAATGGCCAGGCCACCGGACCTCCTCGCGGACCTCCTCGAGGACATCGACGCGCTGCTCGTGTTCTCGCCGAGCGCGTCGTACTACGACCGCGTGAAGGACGTCGAGGGCGCGGACGTCGTCGTCGTCGCGACGGACAACACCGTCGGGGCGGACTCGTTCGTCGAGTTGCCGCTGGCGTTCGACGACGTGAAGGGACGCATCCGGTTCGGCATCGAGGGCGCGCTCACGGAGGGCGTCGTCGAGGACGGCGACGACCTCGGCTGCGCGGTCCCCCTGTTCGGCGACGACGTCGACATGGTCGCGCGCACGAAGGTCGACGAGTCACGGCACTCCGGCATCTACGACCTGTTCGCGAACTCGCGGGCCGAACCGAGCGTCATCCGGGACGTCTTCGAGGTGGTCATCGAACTCGGGAAGAAGGGCCAGAAGGGCGAACCCGTCGGCGCGCTGTTCGTCGTGGGGGACGCCGGGAAGGTGATGAACAAGTCCCGGCCGCTGTCGTACAACCCCTTCGAGAAGAGCCACGTCCACGTCGGCGACCCCATCGTGAACGTGATGCTCAAGGAGTTCTCGCGGCTGGACGGCGCGTTCGTCATCAGCGACTCCGGGAAGATCGTCTCCGCGTACCGGTACCTCGAGCCGAGCGCGGAGGGCACCGACGTCCCGAAGGGGCTGGGCACGCGCCACATGGCCGCCGCCGCCATCACGCGGGACACGAGCTCGGTCGCCATCGTGCTCTCGGAGTCGGACGGCCTGGTGCGGGCGTTCAAGGGAGGGGGGCTCGTCCTGGAACTCGACCCCGAGGAGTACTGAGATGACCGTCGACCTCAGCCCGCTGCTGGACGCGGACTTCCGGTACCTGCTCGCCGCGCTGGTGTTCTTCACGGGCGTCGTGCTCGGCTACCTCGTCGGCCGACTGAACGAGCGCCTGCTGCTGGCGATGGGCGTCGACGACGCCGTCGAGGGGACGACCGTCGAGAAGATGGCCCGGGACGTCGGGAGCACGACGGTGTCGATGATCGCGCGGGTGACGTCGTGGATCGTCTACGTGTTCGCGGCGCTGGTGGCCCTCGAGATCGCGCAGCTGACCGTCCAGAACGCCATCTGGTACTCCGTCGTGGGGTTCCTGCCGTCGGTCGTCGTCGCGGTGGTGGTGTTGCTCGCCGGCGTGCTCCTGGGGGACAAGGCCCACCTGTACGTCGGCGAGCGCCTGCGCAGCGTGAAGGTGCCCGAGATATCCGTGGTGCCGCTGGTCGTGAAGTACACCATCCTGTACGTCGCGGCGCTGGTGGCGCTCGCGCAGGTCGGCGTCGCGGTGAGCGCGCTGCTCGTGCTGTTGCTGGCGTACGTCGCGGCGGTCATCCTGTTCACGCTCGTCGCCACCCACCAGCTGTTGACGAGCGCGGCGGCGGGCGTCTACCTCCTGTTGCGCCAGCCGTACGGCATCGGCGACCGGGTCGCCATCGGCGACCACGAGGGCATCGTCCAGGAGGTGGACGTGTTCGTGACGCGCGTAGAGGAGGACAGCCGCGAGTACGTGCTCCCGAACCACCTCGTCTTCCGGCGCGGCGTCGTGGTGGTCCGCGAATGAGCGCGGGGAGCTGGCTGCCGACGGTCGGTGGCGTGCTCGCGCTCGCGGTGGTGGCCGCCGTCGTCGTCGGGAGTCCGACTCGGCGCTCGTGGGCGCGGACGCCGAGGGGCCGGTCGTGGGCGCGGTACCTGGGCGCGCTGGGCGCCGTGCTCGTCGCGCTCGCGGCCGGGTCGTTCTCCGTGTGGCCGCCGGCCGGCATCTACGTGCTGGCGGTCGCGGGCGTGCTGGCGTTCCTCGGCGGCGTGCTCGCCGCGGCGGGTGCGCTCGCGGTGGCGCTGGCGGCGGCCGGCGAGGGCGCCACGCTGGCCGCGCGGTTGCGCGCCTTCTGGTACGCCGCCGCGGTCCGGTTCCGCGCGACGCGGTCGGCGTTCGGCGTGGCGCTGCTCGCGTTCGGCGTCGCCGCCATCGTGGCGGGCGTCACCGTCGACCCGGTGCTGCGAGCGGTCGGCGCGCTGTCGCTGGGCGGCGTCGTGGCGTGCCTGCTGGCGCTGGCGGCGGCGGGCGTGTTCGTGCCCGGGGGCTACGACGAGTCGGTCGCGGAGTCGGTGCGCGCGGCGTCCTGACCGGCGTCCGCGACGGCGTCGCGGTCGTCGTAGTCGAGGGGTTCCGCGGGGACGCCGGCGACCGTCTCGCCCGGGGGGACGTCCCTGGTGACGAGGGAGTTCGCGGCGACCTGCGCGTCCTCGCCGACGGTGACGCCCGGGAGGACGATGGCGCCGGCGCCGACCATCGCGCGGTCGCCGAGGACGACGTCGCCGGTTCGGTACTCGTCCTGGAGGAACTCGTGGCACAGCAGCGTGGCGTCGTAGCCGACGACGGCGTCCTCGCCGACGGTGATGCGCTCCGGCCAGAAGACGTCCGGCGTGGACTCCAGGCCCCAGGCGGCGCCGTCGCCGACGGTGACGCCGATGCGGCGCAGCAGCCAGTTCTTGACGCGGAGGCTCGGGCAGACGCGCGCGAGCACGACGACGACGTAGTTGAGCGCGACGCGCAGCGGGTGCTTGGCCGCCGGCCAGTGCCACAGGGAGTTGTGGCCGCCGGGCGTGGGGTGGCGGTCGAGGCGGTCGTGGCGCGACACGGCCCCGGCTTCGCGGGCCGCCGGCATCAACGTACGTGTTCTGGTCGGCGCCGAACCGTGTCGGTTCGCTGCCGTTCCGCCGCCGGTTCGACTTACGTCGAAGCACAGTTTTATTATCGTCGAACTTATTTCGTCGGGTGACGAATGACTACTCGACAGTTGCCGACCGGAGTCGAGTCGCCGCGCGGGAAGCTCGTCTACCTCTACCTCGACACCAGGGAGAGCGCGACGCTCGACGAACTCCACGAGGAACTCGACGTGCCGAGAATCACCCTCTACAGCGTCCTCAAGACGCTGCGCGGCCGCGGCGTCGTCGACGAACGGGGCGGCCGCTACGTCCCGGCGTGAGGCGCCAGGGACCGACGGTCGATACGTTCCCGCGTGAGGCGTCCGCCGTCGACGCTGCTACTTCTCGACGGGCGTGAAACTGCCCGTGACGTCCCAGTCGTGGACGCAGTAGACGTCGCCCACCTCGTCGTCGACCCGCCAGTTCTCCGCGTCCTCGTCCCAGTACTCCGAGCGCCCACACGCAGTGCAGGTCCGCTCCTCGGGCGCGCGAATCTCCACCATACGCTGACGGAGGCGGGCCGTCGGCATCAGTCTTCGCCTCGCGACAGTCCCCGTACGCGGCCGCCGCGCTCGCCGCACCGCTTCCAAACAGTTAGGGGGACGCCGGACCCGCCTCAACCATGAAGTTCGGCATCCTCTCGACAGCGAACATCGCCGACGAGGCCGTCGTCCCCGCCATCCGGGCCTCCGACCACGAGGTGGGGGCCGTCGCGTCCCGGAACCCGGCGAGCGCTCGCGCGTTCGCCGACCGCCACGGCGTCCCCGAGGCCCTGGAGGGCTACGAGGCGCTGCTCGACGCCGACGTCGACGCCGTCTACAACCCCCTGCCGAACGCGCTGCACGCCGAGTGGACGAAGCGAGCCGCCGACGCCGGCCTGCACGTGCTCTGCGAGAAGCCGCTCGCGTCGGACGCCGACGAGGCCGCCGACGTCGTCGAGCACTGCGCGGACGCCGGCGTCACGCTCATGGAGGCGTTCATGTACCGCTACCACCCGCGGACGGAGCGCGCGCTCGACGTCGCCCGCTCGGAACTCGGCGACCTCCGGCACGTCCACGCCGCGTTCAGCTTCCCGCTGCCCGAGGGCCCGGACGTCCGCGTCGACCCCGACCTCGCCGGCGGCGCGCTGATGGACGTCGGCTGCTACGCGGTCAGCGCCGCGCGGCAGTTCCTCGGCGAGCCCTCGCGCGCGGCCGCCGTCACGCACGACCGCCGCGACTGCGGCGTCGACACCGAGCTCGCCGGCACCCTCGAGTTCGACGGCGGCGCCACCGCCACCGTCGAGACCGGCTTCGAGACCCGGGAGTTCCAGTCGTACCGTGTCGAGGGCACGAGCGGCTGGCTGGAGGTCCGGAACGCCTACAACGCCGGCGGCGGTGAGACCACCCTGCGCTGGGGGACCGGCGGGAAGACCGTCGAGGAGACGTTCGAGGACGCCGACCCCTACCGCCTCGAGGTCGAGCACTTCGCCGCCAGCGTCGACGCCGGCCGCGACCCGCTCACGGACGGCGCGGAGGCCGTCGCGAACATGCGCGCCATCGACGCCCTCTACGAGGCCGCCGCGACCGGCGAGACGGTCCCGCTGTAGCGTCGTCACTCGTCGGTGACGGGAACGTCGACGACGACCGGTCCGTCGCTTTCGAGGGCGGTCTCGAGGGTCTCGTCCACCGCACCGACCGAATCGGCGCGCATCCCCGTGGCACCGTGGGCCTCGGCGCTCGCCACCAGGTCGACGGGCGGCGTGAAGTCGAAGCCGACGTACTCGTAGTCGTCGGCGTCGCCGCCCATCAACGCCGCCGTGTTCTCCTTGAGAATGCGGTAGTTGTCGTTGTTCGGCACGACGACCGTCACGTCGAGGTCGTACCGCGCCGCCGTGTAGAGCGTCTGCGGGTAGTAGAGGTACGACCCGTCGCCGACGTAGCCGAGGACCGACCGCTCCCCGCCGGCTTCGCGTTCGGCCACCGCCGCGCCGACGCTGGCCGGGAGGCCGTAGCCGAGGCTACCGCCCTTGGTCCCGAGGAGCTGCGTCGCCTCGAGCGGGAACTCCTCGAGCAGCGAGGGGGCCGCCGTGACCGACTCGCTGACGACGAGTGCGTCCGGGGCGACTCGCCGGAGCGACCGCGCGAGCCCCGCCTTCGTGAGGACGCCGTCGACCGTCTCCGGCGGTTCGCGCCCGTGAGCGGCCTCCCACTCGCGCACCGCGTCCAGTCGTCGTTCGCGTTCGGCCTCGTCGACGCTCGCGGCGACCCGGTCCGCGAGTTCGTCGAGGACCTCGCCCGGGTCGCCGAGCACGGCGACGTCGGCCGGAGCGTGCTTCCCGAGTTCCCACGCGTCGTTGGTCACGTGAACGCACGTCGCGTCCTCGGGGACGAGCCTCGTCGACGGCCGCGTCACCGTCGTGTTCGTCGAGCAGCCGACGAACACGAGCGTATCGGTGTCCATCGCACTCGCCGCCCCGGGGGCTTTCGTCGGGAGGACGCCCTGCCACTGGTCGTGTCCGGTCGGCATGTTCACCTCGTACGCGAGCACCTCACCGTGCACTCTCGCGCCGGCGGCCTCCGCGAATCGGACCGCCGCCTCGACGCTGTCGGCCCCGCTCCGAGCGACCTCGTCGCCGAGCACGACGACCGGCTCGTCGGCGTCGGCCACGGCCGCCGCAGCGTCGGCGATAGCGCGCGCGTCACCGCGGCCAGCCGTCGGAATCTGGCCGAGCCCGACCGGCGACTGGTCGGTCTCGTCCCGCTGGACGTCGACGGGCACGGAGAGGAAGACCGGACCGGTCGGCGGCGTCAGCGCGGTCCGGACGGCGCGACGCAGCATGCCGGGGAGCGCCTCGACGTCCTTGACTTCCGCGCTCCACTTCGTGAACCGATCGGCCATCGTCACGAGGTCCCCGCCGAGGATCGGCTCCTCCTGCTGGAAGTCGAGGCTGTGTGTGCCGGCGGTGAGGAGCAGCGGGGCGCCGGAGACGTCCGCGTTGTAGAGGTTCCCGAGGCCGTGGGCGAGGCCACCGGCGACGTGGACGTTCGCGACGCCCAGCGGGAGCACGTCCGGGTTCTCGTGGCTGTGGTACCGCCGCCGCATGGCGTAGCCCGCCGCGGCGCCGACGGCGACGTCCTCGTGCAGCCCGAGCACGTACTCCACGTCGCTGTCGACGAGTGACTGCATGAGCGGCAGTTCCGTCGTCCCCGGGTTCCCGAACAGGTGTGTGACGCCGTAGGATTCGAGTCCGTCGATGAAGAGGTCCGCCCCCGAGCGAGTCATACCGCACCTCCTCGCCAGGGCCAGTTATACATTCGCGTAACTGCAAGCACGCGCGCTTCGATGGGATCTCGTTCGAGTCTGGGACGAACGTTCGATTTCGAGCCAGGTCTGGGTGTCGACCGGGCTGTCGGAATCGGGGACACCGCCTGGCGGGCCAACTGGGCGTGAGAGATTCCGAGGAGCGTGGAACCCCCGAGACGACCGCTCTCGCCGGGACGCGCCCGCTGGTTCGACGGCCGTCGGAACGACCGAACTGCGCCGGCCGTCACCCCTCGCCGTGCTCGCGCCAGAACGACTCGAGCTGGTCGCCGAGGAACTCCGGGGTCATGCGCGTGAACTCCTCGCGCTCGCCGGGCCCGAGGTAGCCGTGGACGGAGTGCCGGGCGCCCTCGACGTACCGCCGGCCGGCGAGCACGCGCACGCCCACCTCCTCGGGGCTTCGGATGACGCGCCCGATGGCCTGGCGCGCGCGCCGCACCGCGGGGACGGTGAGCGCGTACTCGAAGGCGTTGTCCTCGCCGAACGCGTCGGCGTACGCGCGGCGCACGGCGCGCACTCGCGGCGAGCCGACGTTCACGAGCGGCACGCCGACGACGCAGCACGCCGCGAGCTTCTCGCCGTCGTAGTCGACGCCCTCCGTCAGCGTCCCCCGCGTGCTCGTGACCAGCACCTTCCCGCCGCCGCGGAAGAACCGCCGCTTCAGGTCGTCGGTCGCCTCGTTCGACGAGGACTCGTCGACGAGCACGGGCTTCTCGACGGCCCCGGCGAGGTAGTCGCCCGCCCACGCCGCCTCCCGGTAGTTCGGCATGCAGACGAGGACGTTCCCCGGCGAGCGCGCGACGGTCCGGAGGACGTACCGGTACTGCTCGCGGGTCCGGTTGTCGTTGTCCCGCGACGGGTCGCCGCGGTTGCGCGCAGTGAACGGCGTCGCGTCCACCAGGAAGCTCGCGCGGTTCTCCCGCGGGAACCGCAGGTCGTATCGGCGCTCGACGACCGGCCGCGCCTCGGCGTCGCCCGCGCCCGCCTCGAGGCGGTCCAGCCCCGTCACCTCGCGGAAGACGTCCAGGGGCTCCAGTGTCGCGCTCATCAGGACGCCGCCGCCGAGCTCCGCGAACGTCTCGCGGAGCGCGCGCGCCGGCATGCAGTTGTACGTCACGAGCGCGGGCGTGTACGCCTCCGCCCACGGCGCGCCCGCGCGCCCCGACTCCTTCGGCGCGTGCTCCAGTTCGACCTCCCGGAAGTACGTCGCGTGGTCGCGCTCCCACCACCGCTGGAGCGTGATGCCGACCGCGCCGCAGACCGCTGAGCGGTCGCCGTCGTCCTCGATGACGGCCTCCGCGGCGGTGCCGACGTTCGCCAGCGACCGCCAGAGCCCGCCCGTGTACCCCCGCCGTTCGGCCCACTCCGTGAGCTCGTCCGGCTCGTCCGTCTCGGGGTCCCGGAGCGGGATCTCGTGGTCGTGCTCGGGGAGCGAGCGCGGACGCCTCGGGTCGTGGCCCTCGTCCGCGAGGTACGCCGCGACGCGGTCGTCCAGCCAGTCCAGGACGTCCCCCAGGAAGTCGACGGCCTCCTCGACGGCGTCGAGGCTCACCTCGTAGCTCGCGAGTTCGTCCTCGACCTGCCGGCGGTTCTCGCTGGACTGCTTCGCCCGCGTGAGCAGCGACCGGAGGTCGTTCCGGGCGCGAGCGAGCGTGTGCCGGCCGACGCGGTCCGACAGCAGGTCGCGCACGCGCTCCTCGAGGCGGTGGGCCTCGTCGACGACGACGAACGTCCGCTCGTCGAGCAGGTGCTCGGTGAGCCCCCTCGTCCGGGGGTCGAAGAGGTGGTTGTAGTTCCCGACGACGACCTCCGCGTGGTCGAGTAGCACCTGCTGGACGCGGTGGGGGCAGGTGCCGTACTCGACGGCCGCCGGCAGGAAGTCCTCGCTCGTGGCGACGTTGTGCGCGCCGACGTCGAACCCCACGGGCGACCCCTTGTTGCGGCCGTACCAGTCCGCCTCGAACGGACAGAACAGCGGCGGGTCGCCGTCCGCGAGGTCCTCGGGCGCGCTCGGCTGCACGGGCACGTACGGCGACGCCGCGCCCGCCGTCCCGAGGGGGTTCTCCGAGAGCGTGTGGCCGGCGTCCGCGCGCGCCGAGCGCGCCAGGTCGCGGGCGGTCGCCGGGTCCCACCAGGGGTCGTCGAGGGCGGCCGCCGCGCGCAGTTCCGTGAGTTCGCGGGCGTCCTGCCCGTCGAACCCACTGGACTGGTCGGCGTCCACGAGGTCCGCCGTGTGCTCGCGGAGGTCCTCGCAGCGGTCGTGGACGCTCGCGTCCGGCGGGAACGCGTCCTCGCGGCCGTACGGGCAGAGGTCCCGCTTCCCGACGAGCGCGACGGCGTCCAGGGGGTCCTCGAGCCCCCGGTTGAGCTGGCGGAGGTCGGCGACGAACTGCTGGAGCTGCTGTTTCACGGGCGTCACCACGAGCACGCGCTCGTAGCCGTCCGTCTCCCGCACCAGGGACGCGGCCGCGGTCAGCGCCGCCATCGTCTTCCCGGTGCCGCAGGGCCCCTCCATCGCGAGGTAGCCGCCGCGCTCGCCGGCGTCGATGGCTGACTCGACGGCGTCGGCCTGCTGGTCGTACGGCGCGTCGAACCCGAAGTAGTCGCGCCAGCCGTCGTCGCCCATTCGGTAGAGGGTGGGGCGTCGTCCCGTATGAACCCACGGATTGGACGGCCGTGGCGCGGCCGACGGTGTGGCGCGGCCAGCGACCGGAGAGTGTGGCGCGGCCAGCGACCGGAGAGGGTGGCGCGGCCAGCGTATCGACCGGTCTCGGAGAGCGGACGCGCTGTGGCGGCGACAGCCAGAGGATTATTCAACCGCGGGCGCCCTTCCACGGGTATGACAGAGCGGGGAGCCGGGACGCCCCGGGAGGAGTCGGCCAGCGCCGCCGCTCCGGGCGGCGCGTTCGACGCGCTCGCGGCCGCGACCGACGGCGCCGTCGTTCGGTTCGACGCCGACGGCCGGGTCGCGGGCGTCGACGACGAGTTCCGCGAGCGGACCGGCCTCTCGGCGGCCGACGCGACCGGCGACCCGGGAGCGCTGTTCGACTCGCAGTCCGCGGCGCGCGTGCGCCGGCTCGTCGCAGCCGGCGACGCGGCGTCGGCGGTCGTCAGGCTGGCCGACGGGGGCGGCGCCGGCGCCTTCGAGCTCGCGGTGCAGCCGACGGACGACGGCGGCGCCGTCGGCGTCCTGCGGCCCACGGACCGGCCGACCGGCGCGGCGGAGCGCGAGCGCGTGCTCCGCGAGTTCCACGAGGCCACCGTCGACCGCGACCGGCCGCTCGAGGACCGCGTCGCGAACGTCCTCGGCGTCGTCCGGGACGCCCTGGGCACGGAGTACGCGGCGCTGTCCAGCGTCGACGACGAGGCCTACCGGTACGAGGTCGTGGACGCGGACCCGGCGGGGGACGTCGACGCCGGCGACTCGCTCGCGCTCTCGCAGACGAACTGCGAGCGCGTCGTCGAGACCGAGGAGACGGTGGTGCTCCGCGATCTCCAGGCGGACGCGCCCGAGCTCGCCGCCCGCGAGGCGAACGCGGACCACGGACTGTCGTGTTTCCTCGGCGCGCCAGTGTACGTGAACGGCGACCTCTTCGGGACGCTCTGCGTCTTCGGGACGGCGCCCGCCGAGGGGCGGTTCTCCGAGTGGGGGACGACGCTCGTCGACGTGGCCGCGCGCTGGGTCGGCGCGGCGCTCTCCCGGCGGCGCACGCGCGAGCGACTGGAGCGCCGCAACGAGGAACTCGCGGACAAGGAGCGCCGCTACCGGACGCTCGTCGAGCAGTTCCCGAACGGCGCGGTGGCGCTGGTCGACGACGACCTGCGGTACAGGACCGTCGGCGGCACCCCCCAGACCGGCCCGCCGGCGGACCCCGCCGCCCTCGAGGGAACACGGGTCGAGGACCTCCCGGACGACGAGTTCGCGGCGGCCGTCGAGCCGCGGTACCGCGCGGCGCTGGACGGCGAGCGCTCGCACTTCGAGTACGAGGCCGACGACCGGGTCGTCGACGTCCGGACGTTCCCGGTGCGCGACGACGACGGGAACGTGGTCGCGGCCATGGGGATGTCCCAGGACGTCACCGAGCAGCGCGCGCGGGAGCGCCGCCTCAGGCAGTACGAGGCGGTCGTCGAGACGATGCAGGACGGCGTCTACGTCGTCGACGACGACGGCTACTACGACACCGTCAACGACGGCTTCGCGTCGCTCACGGGCTACGACCGCGAGGAGCTGCTCGGCGCGCACGCGACGCTGGTCGTCGAGGAGGCGGCCCTCGAGCGCGCGGCCGACCTGCGGGAGCGCGCGCCCGCGGACGGCACGCCGCGGACGATGGAGACGACCGTCGAGACGGCCGACGGCCGCGAGGTCCCCGTGGAGGTGGCGTTCTCCTCCCTGGAGACGCCCGACGGCGACGACCTCCGCGTCGGCGTCGTCCGGGACGTCACGGAGCGCCTGGAGTCCCAGCGCCGCCTCCGGGAGAGCGAGCAGCGCTACCGCACGCTCGTCGAGAACTTCCCGAACGGCGGCGTCGGCGTCTTCGACGGCGACCTCCGGTACACGCTCGTGGACGGCACGATGTGGAGCGACCTCGACGTCGACGCCGCGGACCTCGAGGGGGACACCGTCCGGGAGGCGCTGCCCACGGACACCGCGGCGGACGTCGAACCGGTGTTCCGGGCGGCGCTGCACGGCGAGACGGACAGCGTCGTCGCCGAACTCGAGGGCCGCACGTACCGCGTGTGGGCGACGCCGCTGCGGAACGCGGACGGCGAGGTCACGGCGGGCCAGAGCTTCGCGCTGGACGTCACCGAACAGCACGACCGGCGGCGGACCCTCGAACGGCGAGCCCGACAGCAGGCGGTCGTCGCGGAGCTCGGCCGGACGGCCCTGGAGACCGAGGACCTCGACGACCTGATGCGCGAGGCCGCGGCGCGGGTCGCGGACGTCCTCGACGCCGAGTACTGCAAGGTCCTCGACCTCGACGACGAGGCCCGCGAACTCCGGGTGCGGCAGGGCGTCGGCTGGGACGACGGCGTCGTCGGGGACGCGACCGTGGACGCCGAGGAGAACTCCCAGGCCGGCTACACGCTGCTCTCGGAGGCGCCGGTGGTCGTCGAGGACCTCGCCGCGGAGACGCGCTTCGACGGGCCGGACCTGCTGACGAGTCACGGCGTCACCAGCGGCGTCAGCACGATCGTCGGCTCCGTCGACGACCCCTGGGGCATCCTCGGCGTGCACGACACGGGCGAGCGGTCGTTCGGCGAGGAGGACGTGAACTTCGTGCAGAGCGTCGCGAACGTCCTCGCGGCGGCCGTCGAGCGCCACCGCCACGACCGCGAGCGCGAACAGCTCGTCGCCGAACTGGAGGCCTCGAACGAGCGCCTCGAGCAGTTCGCGTACGCCGCCAGCCACGACCTCCAGGAGCCGCTGCGGATGGTCTCGAGTTACCTGTCGCTGGTCGAGCGGCGGTACGGCGACGAGCTCGACGCGGACGGCCGCGAGTTCGTCGAGTACGCGGTCGACGGCGCCGACCGCATGCAGGAGATGATCCGGGCGCTGCTGGAGTACTCGCGCGTCGAGACCCGCGGGGGCGACTTCGAGCCGGTGGACCTCGAGGCGGTGTTCGCGGACGTCCGCCGGGACTTCGAGGTCCGCATCGCGGAGACGGACGCGACGATCCACGCGGGGCCGCTGCCGACGGTGCGCGGCGACGCCGACCAGCTCCGGCAGGTGCTCGCGAACCTCCTGGGCAACGCCCTCGAGTACAGCGGCGACGACCCGCCGGAGGTGTGGGTGTCCGCGGAGCGCGACGGCGACGAGTGGGTGGTGTCGGTCCGAGACGACGGCGTCGGCATCGACCCCGAGCACGCCGACCGCGTCTTCGAGGTGTTCGAGCGCCTGCACACGCACGAGGAACACCCGGGGACGGGCATCGGGCTGGCGCTCGTCGAGCGCATCGTGGAGCGCCACGGCGGTGACGTCTGGGTCGCGTCGGAACCGGGCGAGGGCGCGACGTTCTCGTTCACCGTCCCCGACGGAGGTGTCGCGGATGAGTGACCGCGGCGACGGCGAGGTGCGCGCCATAGACGATGGCGACGTGCAGGCCGGAGCCGACGGTGACGGGGACGTGCAGGCAGGTGGTGACGGGGACGTGCAGGCAGGTGGTGACGGGGACGTGCAGGCAGGTGGTGACGGGGACGTGCAGGCAGGTGGTGACGGGGACGTGCAGGCAGGTGGTGACGGGGACGTGCGGGCGGCAGCCGACCAGGGCGACGGGGACGCCGCCGACGTCCTCTTCGTGGAGGACAACCCCGGCGACGTCCGGCTGGCGCGGGAGGCGTTCGCGGAGGGGGACCTCGACAGCGACCTGCACGTGGTCAGCGACGGCGAGGCGGCGCTGTCGTTCCTCGAGCGGCGCGGCGAGCACGCGGACGCGCCGCGGCCCGACGTCGTGTTGCTCGACCTGAACCTCCCGAAGGTCGACGGCCTCGAGGTCCTCGAACGCGTGAAACGCGACGACGACCTGCAGCGCATTCCCGTCGTCGTCCTCACCGGCTCGGCGGCCGAGGAGGACGTCGCGCGGAGCTACGAGCGGCGAGCGAACGCCTACCTCGCGAAGCCCGTCGACCCGGCGGCGTTCGCGGACCTCGTGCGATCCTTCGAGCGGTTCTGGCTGACGCTCGCCGAGCTCCCGCCGGACCCCGACTGACGATGACTGCGAACGCCCACCCGCGCATCCTCCTGGTCGAGGACAACCCCGGGGACGTGCGGTACATCCGCGAACTGCTCCGGGACGCCGTCTCCTTCGAGCGGCGCGCGCCCGGCGAGAGCCGCTTCGACGGCGACCCCGAGGACGCGCCCGGACCCGAGGAGACGGTCGTCCACGAGTCCCGGCTCGCCGACGGCCTCGACCGCCTCGACGACGCCGACGTCGACGTCGTGCTCCTGGACCTCGACCTCCCGGACTCGAGCGGTCTCGACACCCTGACGACGCTGCTCGACCACGACGACGGCGTCCCGGTGGTCGTGCTGACGGGCCTGCGGGACCGCGACGCCGGCGTGCGGGCGCTCCGCGAGGGCGCCGAGGAGTTCCTCGTGAAAGACGAGATCAACCCCGGGCTGCTCGTCCGCTCCATCCACCACGCCATCGAGCGCCGCGAACACCGCCGCGAACAGCAGCGCTACGAGGCGCTCATCGAGGAGTCGACGGACGTCAACGCCATCGTCGCGCCGGACGGCACGTTCGAGTACGTCACGCCGTCCGCCGACCACGTCCTCGGCTACCAGCCGTCGGCCCTCGAGGGGGAGAACGCGTTCGCGTACGTCCACCCCGACGACCGCGTGGCGGTCCGCGAGGAGTTCGACCGACTGCTCGCCGACGAGGACCACCGCGCGACCGTCGACGTCCGGTTCCGTGCGGCGGACGGCGACTGGGTGGTGCTGAACGTGCGCGGCCGGAACCTCCTCGACGACCCCGCCGTCGACGGGTTCGTCGTCTACTCGCGGGACGTCACCGACCAGCGCGAGTACGAGCGCCGGCTCGCCGCACAGCGCGAACGGCTCGCCGCCCTAAACCAGCTGAACGGCGTCGTCCACGGCGTCACCGCGGCGGTCATCGACCAGTCGTCGCGGGCGGAGATCGAGCGGATCGCCTGCGAGCGCCTCGCCGAATCGGACGCCTACGAGTTCGCGTGGATCGGCGAGGCGGACGCGGAGAGCCGGGAGGTGGCGGTGCGCGCCAGCGCCGGCACGGACGGCTACCTCGAGGACGTCTCCGTGACGACCGACCCGGACGACCCGGAGGGCGAGGGGCCGACCGGGCGCGCCATCCGCTCGGGTGAGGTCCACGTCGTCCGGGACGTCCACCGGGACGCGGACTTCGAGCCCTGGCGGGACGCCCCCGAGGAGTACGGCTTCCAGTCGTCGGCCGCGATCCCTATCCGCCACGAGGGCACGACGTACGGCGTCCTGAACGTGTACGCCGACCGCCCGGACGCGTTCCGCGAGCAGGAACGCGACGTCGTCGAACACCTCGGCCGGCTCGTCGGCCACGCCATCGCCGCGGCGGAGCGCAAGCAGGCGCTGATGAGCGACACGGTCGTGGAACTGGAACTCCGCGTGGCGGGCGCCACGGACGCGCTCGGCGTCTCCGAGACGCCGGAGGGGCCGCTGGAGCTGTCGCGGACGATTCCGCTCGGCGACGAGCGGTTCCTGGTCTACGGCACCGTCGACGACGAGGAGTTCTCGACGCTGGAGGCGATGGCCGAGTCCGTCCCGTACTGGGAGTCCGTCGAGCGCGTCGGCGAGCACGTCGACGGCGCGCGGTTCGAACTGCGCGTCGACAGCCCGCCGATGATGACGGCGGTCGCGTCACGCGGCGGGTCGGTCGAGCGCGTGCTCGTCGAGGGCGACGACATCCGGATGACCGTCCACCTCCCGGAGGACGTCGAGGTCCGGGACGTCGTCGAGGTCGTCCGCGACCACTACGACGGCGCCGAGGCGATCGCCCGGCGCCAGGTCGCCGCGCGCGAGGACCGCTCGGAGCGCCTCGCGGACGTCTGGGCGGACGAACTCACCGACCGGCAACGCACCGTCGTCGAGACGGCGTTCTTCGCGGGGTTCTTCGAGTGGCCGCGCGCCACCAGCGGCGAGGAGGTCGCGGACCGCCTCGACATCGCCGGCGCGACGTTCTCCCAGCACCTGCGGGCCGCCGAGCGGAAGGTGTTCGCGAAGCTGGTGGGCGCGGACCCGGACCAGACCGACCCAGGCGAGTGAGCAGCCGTGCGCTCGTTGGCCACGAGTGAGCAGCCGTGCGCTCGTTGGCCACGAGTGAGCAGCCGTGCGCTCGTTGGCCACGAGTGAGCAGCCGCGCGCTCGTTCCCGAGCGGGGAGTGAGCGTGAGTGCCGTATCGAGTGCCTGCACGCCCCCGAGAGCGACGACCAGGGGCGTCGACGGATCAGTCGACTTGCGGGAGGTCCAGCGGCACTCCGCCCTTCGCGTAGCCGTCGACGGCGCCGTCCGGCCGGACGCGGAACACGACCGCGGGCCGGTGGCCGACCTCGGGGCGTTCGCCGCGGACGCGGTGCCACTCGTCGTCGGGGAACGACGAGGCGTCCACGAAGAGGACGGCGCCGCCGCCGTGGGCCTCCAGCTGGCCGCTGGTCTTCGTCGCCGCGGTCTCCTTCAGCGCCTGGATCGGCGTGTTCGCCGCGCGGTCGTTCGTCGGGACGGGCCGGGTCACCTCCACGAGGGCGCCGTGTTCGCCGTCGCGGTCCGCGCGGTAGTCCAGCGAGTGGCCGGTCGTGACCTCGATCTCGGGCGTGACGTCGTAGCCGGCCTCGTCGAGCAGCCACGCGGCGTTGAACTCGCCCATCGCGCCGTTCGCGCGGGCGACGTCGAGGAACTCCGACGTGCCGAGTTTCCCCGCCATGACGTGGCGGTAGTCGTCGAGGACGCCGGTCTCGAGGAACGATTCGTAGAAGTCGAGCGCGTCCCGGAAGTCTGCGTCCGGGAAGCCGGCGGCGTGCTCGCGGAAGAACGCCTGCGTCGTCTCGCGGCCGTCCTTCGAGCAGAACACGGGGAGGAAGAACCACGACACGTAGGGGTAGTCCTCCAGCCAGGGGGCCTCGTCGTGGAGCTCCGCGAGGAGTTCGCGCTGGGCCCACCGCGACACCTCGAAGGGCGCCTCGGCGAACGACTGCTTGTCGGTTCGCCAGAGGGCCTCCGGCGTCTCCGTGTTGCCGAGCCACCACGCGCCGTCGTCGTCCCACGCGAACAGCGCGGTGTCGCCGTTGTCCATGTCGAAGCGCCGCGCGTCGTACCCGGGCGGCGGCCTGAACCACGGCGGCGACGACTCCGCGCCGAGGTTCTCGTCGAGGTCGCGGTAGAGGAGGGCGTCGACGCGGTCGGCACTCCAGGTCTCCGTCGAGCGCCGGAACCGCAGCGGTTTCGCCACAATCGGGGTAGGCCGCGGCGACGGATTAGTCTGTCGTCGCGGGGCCGTCGGCTGCCGACGCGCCGACCGAGAGGCTGGCGTCGGCGGCGGTCAGACGGGTTCGAGTTCGTCGGTGCGGTACGGGACGGCGTCGAGGCCGTAGTCGTCGAAGCGGACGACGTACCAGGTGCCGTCGTCGGCGCGGCGGACGTCCGTGACGACGCCGTCGTCGCCGAAGTGCTCGTGGCGCTCGTACCCGCAGACGGCGAGCTTCGCCTTGTCCGCTGACTGGCGGACGACGCGGACGGACTGGCCGCGCCGGAACCCTCGCGAAGTTTGTGCCATGTGCACACGTAACACGCACTGGGTGAAGTCTGTTTCGGCGCCGCTCGCCGAGGGCGGCAGACAGCGACGCCTGCTGGCGCGACCGAACGGCCCGAGACGACGACTCGCGCCAGTGAGATCGGAAGCGATGGGGTGACGAACTGGGGCCGAACACGTTCGGCGGTGGCGTCACCGCCGTCCGGCGGCAACCGTCGCCTGCATGCCAGCGAAGACCATCGACGTCCGGGACGTCCCGCCGTCCGAACGACACCCGAAGATCCACGCCGCCTTCGAGGCCCTCGACAGCGGCGAGGCCCTCGAACTCGTCAACGACCACGAGCCGAAGCCGCTGTTCTACGAGTTCCAGGCCGAGGTCGAGGACTTCGACGCCGACGCCTACCGGGTCGAACAGCGCGCCCCCGACGAGTACGTCGCCACGCTGCCGAAGGAGTGACCGCCCCGCCCGAGGGAGAACCGGTCCCGCCCGAAGGAGTGACCGCCCCGACCGAAGGAGTGACCATCCCGACCGAAGGAGTGACCATCCCGACCAAAGGAGTGACCGCCCCGACCGAAGGAGTAGCTCACCCGCTGCTGCCGGGCGGCGTCGCCGACGCGTCCCCGGCGTCCCGTTCGAGCGTCACGCGGTGGGGTTGGTAGCCGCGGCGCTCGTAGAGGCGGCGCGCGGCGTCGTTCGCCCAGAGCGCTTCGACGGCCAGGACGTCCGCGCCGCGGTCCGCGAGCGCGGCTTCGGCGTGGTCCAGCAGCGCCGACCCGACGCCGTCCCCGCGCGCGTCCGGCACCACGAACACGTTGTCCAGGACGCCGCGCGTCGCGTCGGACTCGAAGAACCCGCTCTCGACGTGGAACATCACGAACCCGACCACGACCCCGGTCTCCGTTCGCCGCACGCCGCCCGGCGCGTCGTCGGCGAGCGCGACAGCGACGCCGTCGGCGTGCACGTACTGCGCGACGAGGTCGCGGACGCGACCGCGGTTCGCCTCCGCGGCGAGGTGCGAGCCGTGGTCGCGCTGCTCGCGCGCGAGCGCCACCCACAGCTCCGTCACCGCCGGGACGTCCTCGCCGATCGCGGACCGAACGTCAACGCGCATCCCGTGGACGTCAGGGGCGCCGCGACAAGTGTCTGGCGTCGGCGCGAACTCGCGTCGACCGGCGCGCCGGTTCGACCGCCGCGCCGACCGGTCTACTCGTTCCGTCGCCGACCCGCCCTCACCGCAGCACTTCCACGGCCGGCAGCGACTCGCCCGTGAGCAACCGCAGCGCCGCGCCGCCGCCCGTGCTCACGTGGTCGAACCCGCTCAGGTCGAACTTCCGGATCGCCGCCGCCGTGTCGCCGCCGCCGACGATGGTGTACTCGGCTCGCGTCGCCGCCGCGAAGACGCCGCGTGTCCCCGCCGCGAACGCCTCCTCCTCGAAGACGCCCGCCGGCCCGTTCAGGACCGCCGTGCCGGTGTCCGCCAGCACTTCGGCGTACGCGTCGACGGTGTCGCTGCCGACGTCCATCACCGCCTCGTCGCGGCGCGGTGGCAGGTCGGCGATCGCGAGTTCGTGGCGCTCCCCGTCGCGCTCGACCGCGACGTCCACGGGCAGTCGGATGCGGTCGCCGTACGCGTCCAGCAGGTCGCCGGCGCGCTCGATTTCCGTCTCGTAGCCGCGGTCGTGGATGAAGTCCGTGCTCGACCGGCCGATGTCCACGCCGTCCGCGGCCAGGAACACGTTCGCGACGACCCCCGAGACGAGCACGGTGTCCGCGAGGTCGTGCTCGAGGGCGTGCTCGACGACCGTCACTGAGTCCGGAACCTTCGCCCCGCCGACGACGTACGTCCGCGGCGTCGGCGTCTCCTCGATGGCGCCCAGGACGTCCAGTTCCGCCTCCATCACGCGGCCGGCGTACGACGGCAGCCGCATCGGGAACCCGACCAGCGAGGGCTGGGACCGGTGGGCCGCCGCGAACGCGTCGTTGACGTACGCGTCCAGGACCGGCGAGAGCCGGGCGACGAGGTAGGTGTCGGCGGCGCGCTCGGGGTCGAACTCCATGTACTCCTCGCTGTAGAACCGCGTGTTCTCCAGCAGCACCGCCTCGCCGGCGTCGAGGCCGTCGACGGCGGCCCGGGCGTCCGCGGAGAACGTCGCGTCGCAGTACGAGACGGGGGCCTCGAGGAGCTCGTCGAGGCGGTGGGCGTGTGACTCCAGGCGCGCGAACTCGTCGCCGCCCGGCCGCCCCTGGTGAGCGAGCACGGCGACGCGCGCGCCGCGGTCGAGCAGTTCCGCGAGCGTGTCCACGTGCGCTCGCAGTCGCGCGTCGTCCGCGAGCGATTCGTCCGCCGCCAGCGGGCTGTTGATGTCGACCCGAACCCCGACCGCGGTGTCCGTCGCGTCGAGGTCGTCGAGGGTCCGTATCGCCATGTAGTGGCACCGACAGAGCGGCGTTGTATAGGCGTTACTGTACGCAGCGACGGCGGGCGTGTAGTTCGACGGAGTGACGGCAGGCGTGCGGTTCGACGGGGCGACGGCGGGCCTGTGGTTCGACGGGGCGACGGAATGGAAGTGCTCGCGATGGAGTGGAGGGGCTCGCGATAGGCTGCAGAATTCGGGAGGGGGCGTCGGGTCCTGCTCGGGACGGGGAGGGGGCGTCGGGTCCTGCTCGGGACGGGGAGGGGGCGTCGGGTCCTGCTCGGGACGCTGGCCGTGGCCCGGTCAGGTGGTTCGGCACTCCGGGCAGAGCAGCTGGCCGTTGACGTCGACGAGTTCTGGCGAGAGCCCGCCGCAGCCCTCGCAGACCCCTTGCTCTCCGTACGTCTCGGCGTTCTGGGCCTGTTGGCTGCCCGCGCGCGGACTCGACGGCATCTGCGGGGCGCCCCGGAGCTGTTTCTCGACCGTCGGTGCCACGTCTCTGGCCTCCACGACGCCGTGGACGCCGTCGTCGTCGGCGACGAGCACGCGCGGGTCCCCGGTGCGACCCATCAGGTCCGCGGCGTCCGCGACAGAGGCGTCAAGCGAGAGCGACTCCGGCGTCTCGTCCATGACGTCGCCCGCCGTGACGGCCGCCGGGTCGCGGCCGTCCAGCAGCAGGTCGAAGACCGTCTCCGCGGTGATGACGCCGACCGGCGTCGTGCCGCGCAGCACCACCGCGCTGCTCGTGTTCTCCGCTCGCATCAGCTCCACCGCGTCCAGGAGTTCGTCGGACTCGCTGACGCCGACGAACTCGTGTGAGAGCACGTCCCTGAGCGATAACTGTGCCATGTAATGACGTAACACGCAATCGGGCTAAAAGCTACTCCCAAAACGTCTATTGTCCTCTCGCGCCAACGTCTCCGAGGAATTCTGTACTCGGATTCGCCGGAGAAACGCTGCGGGTCCACCAGAGGAATGCCGTGAGTCCGCCGGAGAAACGCTGCGGGTCCAACGGAGAAACGCTGGATTCAACACCGGCCCGGCCCGTTCGTGACTCAATGACCATTCCGTCGTTCGCGATCGGCATCGCCGGCGGCACGGGCGCCGGCAAGACGACGGTGGCACGGGAGATCACCGACAACGTCGAGGAGGCCGCGACGCTCGTCCCCCTCGACAACTACTACAAGGACCTCGGCCACATGGACTTCGAGGAGCGCACGAACGTCAACTACGACCACCCCTCGGCGTTCGAGTGGGAGTTGCTCCGCGACCACCTGGACTCGCTGCTGTCCGGCCAGCCCGTCGAGATGCCCCAGTACGACTTCAGCGAACACCTCCGGAAGGACGACCGCGTGACCGTCGAGCCGACCGACGTCATCGTCCTGGAGGGCATCCTCGCGCTCTACGACGACGAGGTCAACGACATGCTCGACCTCCACATTTACGTGGAGACGGACGCCGACGTCCGGATCCTGCGCCGCATCGAGCGCGACGTCGTCGACCGTGGCCGCGACCTCGAGGGCGTCATGGACCAGTACCTCTCGACGGTGAAGCCGATGCACGAGCAGTTCATCGAGCCGACGAAGAAGGACGCCGACATCATCATCCCCGAGGGCGCCAACGCGGTCGCCGTCAACCTCCTCGAGGAGAAAGTCCAGGCCGAGAGCTCCGAGATGGCGGCGTGGGCGGCCCGCGGCGACGACGAGCGCTACGAGCGCGACCACGACGGCCGCGACTGGGACGTCGACCCGGACTGGAAGCGCGGCGAACGCTCCGAGGAACTCCCGGAACGAGAGTCGTAACCGAATCGAAGCAGGTGCGGAGTAGCTGACGAGCGTGGCGGAAAGACGCCACCGAGCGTGGCGGAGAACCTCGGTGCAATCAGAGCGGCTGCCACGACGGCGACGGGGACGGCCCCGACGGCGACGGGGACGGCCCCGACGGCGACGGAGACGACCACGACGGCGACGGAGACGACCACGACGGCGACGGAGACGACCACGACGGCGACGGCGGTGTGGTCTGCTGTCGGCGGTGTGGTCTACTCGGTCGGGTGGTAGTCCCAGAGGTTCGCTCGCCGCATCGCGTCCCCGACCGCCTCGTGGAAGTCGACCTTCGTCTCGAAGCTCTCCTCGGTGACGTGTTCGAAGATGTCGTCGACGGACACGACCTTCTCGTGGTTGACGCGGACCGGCCACTCGCCGTACTCCTCGAGGAACACGTCCTTCTCGAGGGGGAAGTCCTCGTGCTCGTCGACCATCTTCGAGAGCACGGCCATGTCGTACTTCCGGCCGCCCTCGCTGCCCTTCTCGCCGTCGGGGTCGTGCACCCAGTCCCGCCCCGAGGGGTCTTCCATCTCTGCCATACGTACGCGGTTCGGCGCTGGCCCCAAAACCGTTTCTCAATCCCCACGGCCCCCACGGCTGTCTCGGGCGGACGGCGATTCGGAACGGCCGGCTGTCTCGGGCGGACGGCGATTCGGAACGGCCGACTTCCCTCCGGAGAGAAAGAATTTTGTGAGTGGTCGTCGACGCTCCGTTCGCGTTGCACAGGACCCCCAGGTCGACCACGGCCTGCTGAGGGCGGTCGCGTCCCGCTGCGGGCGACCGCGTCACTGGGGCGACGCGTCCGGCTCGGCGTCGCCCCGACACGGGCGGTGGTTCGGCTGGCTCGCCGACTGTGGGCCGCCGGCGGCCCGACCGGAACCGACCGGTCTGGGCTCCGGTGGTCACGCTGCTCGGCACCCGCGTACGCAGTCGGCGTAGCCGACGCTGGGGGTCTCGCCGTCGTTCTTCCAGCGATCACTCTCGAGTGAGTGGCGGAACTTCGGCCTGAGTCCCGAGTGAGTGGCGGAACTCCGGCCAGGGGGCGGCTGCGCCGAGTGCGCGAGCAGGCACGCGAACGCGCACGAGCCACCGACCCACCAGATGGCAGGAAGACGACCGACACAGACCGCAACGCGCCTCGAGAACCACGACCAGACGCGACAGTCCTTCGGGAGCCACGACCAGACACTCGCCGGCGGGACACGCACGATTCGTTCCGACGGAGTCCGCCCAATGAGGAGGTGGTGGCCGTGAACGGCGAGTCGTCGACGCTCGCTCTCGAAGCACGCGTGGACGCCGGGCCGAGCGAGTACCGCTTCCGGACCGCGGGCGGCGTCTGCTCCCCGGACCGGTTCCGGACGGCGGAACTGCTGCTCGCGGACGTCCTCTGGGACGCCGCGGACCGGGACGGTGCCACCGGTCGGCGGGACGTGGGCGCACCCGTCGTCGACAGTGCGCTCGTCCCGGAAGCGAACTACGGCGTCGTCGGCACGCTCGCGGCGCCCGTCCTCGACCGGGTGGCGATGACCGAGTCGAGTGCGCGCGCCGCGCGCCTCTGCGAGGCGAACGCGGCGAGACACGGCGTCGACGCCGCGGTGTCTCTGACCGCTGGCGTGAACGCACTCGAACCGAAGGAAGGCGTGGCGGATCTGCCACGGGGCGACGTGGGGGTTTCGTCGACCTCGGGCGCTGGTTCCGCCACGTCGTTCGACGCGGTGGCGTACGCGCCGAAACCGTACACGCCCCTCGACGTGGGCGCGCAGCGACTGGTCGACGCGACGTCCCGGCTAGACCGCGGCGGGCGCGTGTTCGTCGCGGCAGCCGAACGGGCGGGCCTGGCGCGCTACGAGCGCGTGCTCGCGGACCGCTGCGACGGTGGACGGGTCGACTGCGTGGCCGAACGCGACGATGTTCGGGTGCTCCGTGGCGTCGTCTGCGATGCGGGGAGCGAGGAGAGCGCGGCGGAGCACGTCTCGATCCGGGAGTTCTCAGCGTCGGTGGGCGGACTCGAGGTGGCACTCGCGTCGGTTCCGGGCGTGTTCTCGGCGACGCGACTCGACGACGGGACGCGGCTGCTCGCGGCGGCCGCCGAGGTCGAGGACGGCGACCGCGTGCTCGACCTCTGCTGTGGGTACGGAGCGCTCGGCGCGTGGGCGGCGCAGGCGGCCGACTGCTCGGTGTGTCTGAGCGACGACGACCGGGTTGCGACGGCGTGTGCCGAGCGGACGCTCCGCCGGAACGGCGTCGACGGGACGGTCGTGACGGCCGACGGCGTCACTGCGGTCTCGGACCGGGCGTTCGACCGCGTGCTCTGTAATCCGCCGACGCACGCGACGGACCGCCTGCTCGCGGACCTCTTCGAGGACGTCGGGGGCGTGCTCGCGCCGGACGGCGACCTGTTCGTCGTCCACCACGCCGACCTCGACCTGCGACCGCAGCTCCGCTCGTTCGACGACGTCGCGACCGCCGAGACCGGCGAGGCCCACGTGGTGCTACGCGCGGCGTGAGCGTCTGCGGAGAAGCGGTGAGGATGGGATTCGAACCCATGAGGCTGACGCCACCGGTTTTCAAGACCGGCGCATTAGGCCGCTCTGCCACCTCACCGCGCGACCGACCGTAGTTCGGGGCGACGGTTGAAACTGTCGTTGTGCCGCCGGATTCCTCCTCCCGCCCCGGATTTCGAGTGTTCGAGTGCGTTGGTGGGGGCGGGAGTCGTGGGTAGGTTGGTGGGTTGGTGGGTATTAGGTGGGTGGGTTGGTGGGTTGGTGGGTATTAGGTGGGTGGGTTGGTGGGTATTAGGTGGGTGGGTTGGTGGGTATTAGGTGGGTGGATGGGGTGGATGAGTGAGTGGATAGGGTGGATGAGTGAGTGGTCGTCGAGGCGGGTGCCACGGATCACGGCCACCCCGGTTTGCAAATGTTTTGGTGTGCGGGGCCGCGGTGGTGGAGTGGTGGTGGAGTGGTGGTGGAGTGGGGATGAGTGCAACGGTGGTGGAGGTGAGGGACGACGGGGGGTGACGAACATGCGAAACACCGGAAACAGCAGAACCAGTGGTATTATGGTGGGGGAGTGGGAACGGACGCGGTAGCGATGAAGACGCCGTTCCGCGACCGCGTCGAGCTGTTCACCAACAAGGACGTACTGAAAGACCACTACGAGCCCGACGAGATCCTCGAACGCGACGAGGAGATCGATCAGTACGCCAACGCCCTCCAGGACGTCGTGGACGGCTGGGAGCCCGACAACGTCTTCGTCTACGGGAAGACCGGCGTCGGGAAGACGGCGGTGACGCGGTACATGATGGACGCCCTCGAGTACGAGGCCGCCGAGCGGGACGGCGTCGACTCGGTCGCGAGCGTCGAGGTGAACTGCCACCACCACCCCTCGTCGTACCAGGCGGCCATCGCGCTCGTGAACGAACTCCGCGCGGCCACCGACCGCGACCCGCTCACGACCGGACTGTCGACCTCCGACGTCTTGAACGCGCTGTTCGAGGAGATCGAGGCGCGCGAGGGCACCGTGCTCATCGTGCTGGACGAGATCGACAACCTCGGCGACGACGACATGCTGCTCTACCAGCTGCCGCGCGCGAAGACGAACGGCAACATCGAGGACTCGCAGGTCGCGGTCGTCGGCATCTCGAACGACTACACGTTCCGTAACGACCTCTCCCCGAAGGTCCAGGACACGCTCTGCGAGCGCGAGATCAAGTTCCCGCCGTACGACGCGAACGAACTCGTGACAATCCTCTCGGACCGCGCGGAGCGCGGCCTCCGCGGCGACGTCCTCGAGGACGGCGTCATCCCGCAGTGCGCCGCGCTCGCGGCGCGCGACAGGGGGAGCGCGCGCCAGGCCATCGACCTCCTCCGCGAAGCCGTCAACGTCGCCATCGAGGACGGCCGCGAGATGGTCACGGAGGGGGACGTGGACACCGCCGTCGAGCGCGTCGAGCGCGGCCGCATCAAGGACTCCATCAAGGACCTGACCACGCACGGCCAGTACGTCCTGCTCGCGGTCACGCAGATGTCCGTCGCTGGCGAGACACCGGTGCGCGCGAAGGAGCTCTACGAGGTCTACGAGGACGTCGCCGACGAGTACGCGTCCGAACCGCTCAGCCAGCGCAGCGTCCACGACCACCTCAACGACCTCTCGATGCTGGGGTTCCTCCGCCAGCACGACCGCAACTACGGCCGCGGCGGCGGCCAGTTCTTCGAGTACGAACTCGACGTCGACCCCGAGATGGTCCAGGAGGCGATGGCGGACGAGGCAGACGAGACCGCCACCGAAGCGGCCTGACGCGGGGGCTGCGCCGGGACGCCCCACACAGGGCTGCACCGACCGACTCCGAACGACTCCGACCGTCTATCCCGTACCAGAACACTCGAAAATCGGGGGTGTGGGAACGCTGGTTCGTCACTGATTCCGCCCGTTTTCACTTGCAGACCGGGGGCGGGACCGACCCGCTCCCGACCACCGCTGCCCTCACACCAGAACATTTGCAAACCGGGGCCCGCCTGGTCACGGTGCCACGCGCTCGCGCGTCCGGTCGTCTCTCTCGGTTCGCCGTCCTCCTCGTCGACCGCTCACCCCCGGACGACCACGCGCTCGCCGTCCTCCTCGTCGACGCGGAGGCCGAGCTGTTCGACGTACGCCGTCGTGTACGCGGGCACCGTGCGGTCGGCAGCGCGACGCGCGCGCACCAGCGCGACGAGCGTCGCCAGGTCGTCGCCGGTCCGGACGCGCGTCTGCTCTGCCATGAAGTCGACGCCGTAGCCCGCGTCGACGGCGCGCGCCGTCACGCTCTCGACCGCCGGCGCGTCCCACGCGCCCTCGAAGTCGACGGGCTCGGTGAATCCCGCGTAGTAGACGCGCCCACCGGCGGACGGTCCGACCACGACGGGATTCCGCCGGAGCTTCATCGCTGCCGAGTCGACGTGCTTGCGCGCCACGAGCGGCGCGTCGGGCTCCAGGACCGCCGCGGAGTTCTCGCCCTCGCGCTCCAGCAGGTGCGTCAGGGTGTTCCCGACGCGAGCGTGCTTCGTGGAGCCGACCTGGACCTCGACGCGCACGTCCTCGCGTTCCTCCTCGGTCAGCACGTCCGCGACGAGGCCTCGGACCTCCCGCTCGGCGTCCGCCCCGTCCGGGACGTGCTCGTCGGGCAGCATGTCGTCCGGCCGGTAGTTCACGAGGAGGTCGCCCCCGCTTTCCACGACCGCGCGGAACGCGTCGGCGGCCATCGCCTCGTACAGCGACGCGGCTTCGCCCGCCGAGAGCGGCGACGTCGCGGCGACCTCCCGCAACACCAGTCCCTCGCGCGGCGGATCCACGGTGACGGCGACGACTGTCATACTCGGTTCTCCGAGTGGCGCACGCTTCAACGCCGCGGTCCAGCTCCGCCGCGCGTGGACGACACCCACTCCGACCGGCCCGGTCGGCCACGCACTCACGGCCGCAGTCGGCGAGTGCAGGCACTCACGGCCGCAGTCGGCGAGTGCAGGCACTCACGGCCGCAGTCGGCGAGTGCAGGCACTCACGGCCGCAGTCGGCGAGTGCAGGCACTCACGTCCACAGTCGGCGAATCGTATAAGTCGACGCCGTCCGGACTGTCCGTCGTGAACGCGTCGAAGCTACTCGCGGGCCTCGCTGCCCTGCTGGTCGTCGCCGCACTGGTCGGCGCCGCCGTCTCACTCGCGACGGCGCTCGGAGACGCCGAGACGGCGGCGACGGCCGTGCTGGTCGCCGCGGCGGTGCTCGCTGTCGTCGGTGCCGGCGCCAGGCGCGGCGGGTCCCCGAACGGACGCACGCCGTACTGGTAGCGAACCACTGCCTGGTCGGAGTCGCGGTCTGGCCTGCCTGGTCGGAGTCGCGGTCCGTCGGTCAGCGACTGCGCCGCCCCTTCGTCTGCCGGTAGTCCGTCTCCAGCAGCTCGAGGAAGAACTCGACGTACGCCTCCGTCTCCGAGTCGGTCTGCTCGCCGGGGTGGATCATCGGCGCGAGTTCGAAGCCGCGACCGCGAACCGTCGTCGCGTGGCACTCCTCGACGTCGAGTTCGTCTGCGGGCGTCGTCGTGTACTCCGCCCCGAGTTCGGTGAGCGCGCGCTGCCCGACCGGCACCAGCACCTCCGGGTTTATCATTCGAATGTCGGCGTTGAGGAACGGCTCGCAGGTCGCGACCTCCTCGTCGGTCGGCGCCCGGTCCGGATGCCGGCAGCGCGCGAGGTACGTCAGGTAGGCGTTGTCCAGTTCCGGCTCCTCGCTGTCCGGCAGCGAGTAGTTCAGGCCGACGCTCCCCAGGATGTGCTGGAAGCGCTCGCCGGCGGCGTCGCCCGTGAAGGGCACGCCCGCTCGCTCGGCGCCCGCGCTCGGCGCCTCGCCGACGAACACGAAGTCCGCGCCGACGTCGCCGTAGCCGTGGACGACGCGCTCGCGGACGTCGCAGAGCCCGGGACAGTTCCGGCAGTCCTCGTCCATCCCGTAGGGGTTCCGGCGGCCGCCCTGGTTCGCGTCCATCTACCGGTTACTCTTGGCGCCGCGTGGAAAGCCGTGTCGCCTCTGGGAACCGTATCTCCCCGGCCGTAATCTGGAGCCGCGTCGCCTCTGGGAGCCGTGTCGCCCGGCCGTAATCTGCCCGTGGGCGGCCGCGGCTACTCGTTTCGCGGACTGCTCGGGTGGTAGTCGGTGTCGTACTCGCCGGGCCGGCCGTCGAGGCGGTCCGGATTGATGCGGCCGCCGAGCAGCATGAAGTCCAGAATCGTGCAGTAGAGCATCGCCTCGACGACCGGGACGGCGCGCGGCGGCAGCGACGGGTCGTGGCGGCCGGTCACCGTCACCTCCTTCTCCTCGCCGGTCTCCCAGTCAACGGTCTCCTGGGTCTTCGGA
>NZ_JAYEZL010000007.1:0-123120 GCF_037031165.1 Halobacterium yunchengense
GCACTCACGGCCGCAGTCGGCGAGTGCAGGCACTCACGGCCGCAGTCGGCGAGTGCAGGCACTCACGGCCGCAGTCGGCGAGTGCAGGCACTCACGTCCACAGTCGGCGAATCGTATAAGTCGACGCCGTCCGGACTGTCCGTCGTGAACGCGTCGAAGCTACTCGCGGGCCTCGCTGCCCTGCTGGTCGTCGCCGCACTGGTCGGCGCCGCCGTCTCACTCGCGACGGCGCTCGGAGACGCCGAGACGGCGGCGACGGCCGTGCTGGTCGCCGCGGCGGTGCTCGCTGTCGTCGGTGCCGGCGCCAGGCGCGGCGGGTCCCCGAACGGACGCACGCCGTACTGGTAGCGAACCACTGCCTGGTCGGAGTCGCGGTCTGGCCTGCCTGGTCGGAGTCGCGGTCTGGCCTGCCTGGTCGGAGTCGCGGTCCGTCGGTCAGCGACTGCGCCGCCCCTTCGTCTGCCGGTAGTCCGTCTCCAGCAGCTCGAGGAAGAACTCGACGTACGCCTCCGTCTCCGAGTCGGTCTGCTCGCCGGGGTGGATCATCGGCGCGAGTTCGAAGCCGCGACCGCGAACCGTCGTCGCGTGGCACTCCTCGACGTCGAGTTCGTCTGCGGGCGTCGTCGTGTACTCCGCCCCGAGTTCGGTGAGCGCGCGCTGCCCGACCGGCACCAGCACCTCCGGGTTTATCATTCGAATGTCGGCGTTGAGGAACGGCTCGCAGGTCGCGACCTCCTCGTCGGTCGGCGCCCGGTCCGGATGCCGGCAGCGCGCGAGGTACGTCAGGTAGGCGTTGTCCAGTTCCGGCTCCTCGCTGTCCGGCAGCGAGTAGTTCAGGCCGACGCTCCCCAGGATGTGCTGGAAGCGCTCGCCGGCGGCGTCGCCCGTGAAGGGCACGCCCGCTCGCTCGGCGCCCGCGCTCGGCGCCTCGCCGACGAACACGAAGTCCGCGCCGACGTCGCCGTAGCCGTGGACGACGCGCTCGCGGACGTCGCAGAGCCCGGGACAGTTCCGGCAGTCCTCGTCCATCCCGTAGGGGTTCCGGCGGCCGCCCTGGTTCGCGTCCATCTACCGGTTACTCTTGGCGCCGCGTGGAAAGCCGTGTCGCCTCTGGGAACCGTATCTCCCCGGCCGTAATCTGGAGCCGCGTCGCCTCTGGGAGCCGTGTCGCCCGGCCGTAATCTGCCCGTGGGCGGCCGCGGCTACTCGTTTCGCGGACTGCTCGGGTGGTAGTCGGTGTCGTACTCGCCGGGCCGGCCGTCGAGGCGGTCCGGATTGATGCGGCCGCCGAGCAGCATGAAGTCCAGAATCGTGCAGTAGAGCATCGCCTCGACGACCGGGACGGCGCGCGGCGGCAGCGACGGGTCGTGGCGGCCGGTCACCGTCACCTCCTTCTCCTCGCCGGTCTCCCAGTCAACGGTCTCCTGGGTCTTCGGAATCGAGGTGGGCGCGTGCCACGTCGCCTCGCCGTAGATGGGTTCGCCGGTGGTGATGCCGCCCTGGAGGCCGCCGTGGTCGTTCCCGACCGGAACGGGGTCGCCCTCGTCGGCGACGACGTGGTCCTCGTCGCCGTCCGCGAACGTCCAGTCCTCGTTGCGCTCCTTGCCGGCCACGGAGCGCGCCTCGCGCCCGAGCCCGAACTCGAAGGCGGTCGTCGCCGGAATCGACATGACGGCCTGGCCGAGCCGCGACGGGAAGCCGTCGAAGCGCGGCGCGCCGAGCCCGCGGGGGACGCCACGCGCCTCGAAGTAGATCGACCCCCCGATGGAGTCGCCGCGCTGCTGGTAGTCGTCGATGACGTCGCGCATCTCCGCGGCGGTCTCGGGGTGCGCGCACCGGACCTCGTTGTCCTCGGTGTGTTCGAGCATCTCCTCGAACGTGACCGCGGGCGACTCGACGTCCCCGATCTGGTTGACGTGGGCTTTCACCTGGACGTCGTGCGCTGACTGGTCGAGTACCGCCTTCGCCACGGCACCGGCAGCCACCCAGTTCACGGTCTCGCGGGCCGACGACCGGCCGCCGCCGCCCCAGTTGCGCGTACCGAACTTCGCGGAGTACGTGTAGTCGCCGTGGGACGGCCGCGGCGCGGTCACGAACGGCTCGTACTTTCCCGAGCGCGCGTCCTTGTTCTGGATGGTCATCCCGATGGGCGTTCCCGTGGTGTAGCCGTCCTGCAGCCCCGAGTTGATCGTCACCTCGTCGGGCTCGCCCCTGGACGTGGTGATCATCGACTGGCCGGGCTTCCGGCGGTCGAGTTCGCGCTGCACGGTGTCCTCGTCGAGTTGTACGCCAGCCGGGCACCCGGAGACCACGACGCCCATGCCGGGGCCGTGGCTCTCGCCGTACGTCGTCAGCTGGAAGAGCCGCCCGAACCGATTCCCGTTCATTGTCGGACGATACGGCGCGAGGGGCTTATGGCTTGCAGTATCTGCAACGGGTGCCGGCCGGGCCGGGCGGGAGTCCTCGGCTCCGGGTTCGGTACGTCCGGGCCGTCCACGCCGGCGTCGGTCAGACGAGGTCGCCGAGGCGCGCGACGCCGAACGGCACGAGCGCCTCGCGTTCGTGCAGACCGCCGTGCATCCCGGCGAGCGCCAACTCCTCGGGTTCGCTGGCGCGCCAGAGCGCGCCCTCCCGTGGCACCACGAGGAGGTCGCCGCAGTTCCGCTCGAAGGCCGGACCCGGCTCCCCGAACCCCCAGAGGTCGTCGGCGAGCGCGTCGGCCTTCGAGCGCACGAGCGCGTCCAGGTCCGCGGCAGCGAGGCACGCGCGAGCAGCCTCCGTGTCGCTCACGCGGAGGTGGACGTTCCGCGGGCCGCCGAGGACGAGCGGCGTCCCCGACCGGTCGGTCGGCACGTACTCGAGCACGCCGGTCTCGTCCAGTTCCGTCCTGCGCTCGACGGGCACCTGGCCGTGGTCGGCGACGAGACAGACCGCCGTCTCCGCCGACACGTCGCCGTCGACGGTCGCGAACGCGCGCTCGAGCGCGTCGCAGACGGCCGCCACCTGGAGGTCGTACGCTTCGCCGTCCGGTCCCTCGCGGTGCGCGACCGAGTCCACGACCGGATAGTAGGCGTACGTGTACGACGGCGCCGCGCTCTCGCGGACGGCGTCCCGGACGGCGAGCGCGAACCCCATCGTGCGCTCGTAGTGGTGGACCGTCGCGCCAGCCGTCGACGCGTCACGGTAGCCCGGACCGTAGTCGGGTTCGACGACGTGCGCGTCAACGCCCGCAGCGCCCAGGTCCCCGTACACGGAGTCGGCGTCGAACAGGTCGCCCGGCGCGACGGACACCTCGCCGCCGTCCTTCGCGGCGTACGGCAGCGTCTCGTAGACGACGTCGCCCTCGGGGTCGTAGCCGTTCCACCCGAGCATGCCGTGTTCGACCGGGTCCGTGGCGGTGTGCATCGTCGTCACGCACGCCGCGGTCTCCGAGGGGAACGTCGACGTCAACGGCGTCACGCGCCCCTCGTCGACGAACGACGACAGCAGCGACACGTCGCCGTGGACGCGCTCGAACTGCCGGAACCCCAGCGAGTCCAGGAACACCACCACTACACGTTCGGCGTCCGCCGTCACGCCGTCCAGCGCGCGCTCGGGCAGCCCCCGACCCAGGTCCGCGCCGACGAGCGAGGCCGCCGTCGCTGGCACCCTCGCGAAACAGAAGCCGTCGTAGTCCGGCCGGAGGTACCCGTCCGCGAGTTCGTCGCCAGCGAGGTCGTCTGCGAGCGCCGCGTCGAGCATACCTCCTCGGTCGCTCTCGACGCACAAAAACGGCTCCGGTGGTGCAGGTCTCGGTAGCACGACCCACACTGCGGAGTCGGGTCCGCGAACGGCAGTCCACCGCCGCGTCCGTAATTGTTCTCGGGCGTCGACGTCAGCGTTCGTAATTGTTCTCGGGCGTCGACGTTCACGTTCGTGACGGCCCTCAGGCGTCCACGGCCGCGCCGAGGTCGGCGAGGACGTCGAAGAACCGGGGGAACGAGACGTCGACGTGCTCGGCGCCCGCGATCGTCGTCTCGCCGTCCGCGACGAGCCCGGCGACCGCCAGCGCCATCACGATGCGGTGGTCGCCGCGGCCGTCCACCGCAGCGCCCGAGAGGTCGCTCTCGGCGCCGTGCACGACCAGCTCGTCGGGGTGCTCCTCGACGCTCGCGCCGAGCGCCGCGAGCTCCTCGGCCATCGCGGCGACGCGGTCGGTCTCCTTGTAGCGGACGTGCTCGGCGTCCGTGATGGTCGTCGTGCCGTCCGCGGCCGCGCCGAGGACCGCGATCGTCGGCAGGAGGTCCGGCGTGTCCGCGACCGAGACCTCGACGCCGTCCAGCGCCCCCCGCTCGACCACGATGCGTCCCTCGGTCTCCCGCCAGTCCACGCCGGCACCCATCTCTCGGAGGACGTCTACGATGGCGGCGTCGCCCTGCGCGCTCGGCTGCATCCCCTCGACGACGACCTCGCCGCCGCGCTCCCCGTCGCCGTCCTCTCCGTCGCCGGCGGCGAGCGCGCCCGCCGCGAGCAGGTACGACGCCGACGAGAAGTCCCCGGGGACCGCGTACTCGCCGTCGGTCGGCTCGTACGTCTGGCCGCCGGGCACGCGGTAGCCGTTCCGGCGCTCCTCGGCGTCCACGCCGAACGAGTCCAGGAGGTCCAGGGTGACGTCGACGTACGGCGCGGACTTCAGCTCCGTCGTCAACTCGACCTCGACGCCGCGCTCGGTCACCGCACCCAGCATGAGCAGGGACGTGACGTACTGCGAGGACACGTCGCCGGGGATCGACGCGGTGCCGCCGTCGACGGGGCCGTCCACGACGAGCGGCGCCTGGCCGTTCCCCCGTGTCGACCGCGCGGTGCCGCCGAGCTGTTCGACGGCGTCCAGCATCGGGCCCTGCGGCCGCGACCGCAGCGACCGGTCGCCGGTCAACACGGTGGTGCCGTCGACGAGCGCCGCCGTCCCCGTGACGAGCCGCATCGTCGTCCCCGAGTTCGCGCAGTCGACGACGTCGGCCGGCACGTCGGGGTCGCCGAGGAACCCCGTAATCTCCCAGTTCTCGCCCGTGCGCTCGGCGTCGCCGCCGAAGTGGTCGACGGCGCGCGCCGTCGCGCGCGTGTCCGCGCTCACGAGCGGGTTCCGGACGAGCGCGCCCTCCGCGTACCCCGCCGCGAGCAGCGCGCGGTGAGTGTAGCTCTTCGACGGCGGCGCGCGCGCCGTCCCGCTCACGCGCGAGTTCGCCACAGTAGCGTCCATGATCGGACCGACGACGGCTCGCGGTATCAGGATTCCGGCGTCGGCCACGTCTTCCAGCCCGGGCACCCGCGAAGCCACAGACGCTCCTCCCGGGCTGTCGGATGCGGTAGCGTTTTTGTCCGGCCCCCACCAGTCCCCGGCATGGACCCCGACTTCGGGCGGCTGGACGAGTACCTCGACGAGCGCGGCCTCGACGGGTACGCGTTCCACGACGACGCCTCGAACAGCGACCTCTACTACGCGACCGGCTTCTCCGCGCCCGACCCGTTCTTCGCCGTCTACGCGCCGGAGGCCACCGGCATCCTCACGGGCCCGCTGGAGTACGGCCGCGCGAAGGCCGAGAGCCGCGCGGACGCCGTCAGGCGGCTCTCCGAGTACGACTTCTCCGCGAAGCGCGAGGAACACGGCACGGAGACGGCGATGGCGCTGACCGCCGCCGCGTTCCTCGCGGACCTCGGCTGCGAGTCGGTCGCCGTCCAGCGGACGTTCCCGGTGGGCACCGCCGACGACCTGCGGGGCGAAGGCGTCGGCGTCTCCGTCGACGACGACGGCGTCGTCTCCGACGTGCGCGCGACGAAGACCGACGAGGAGGTCGACAACGTCCGGGCCGCCCAGCGCGCGAACGAGGCGGCGATGGCGCGCGCGGAGGAACTCGTTCGCGGCGCGGACGTCGACGACGACGGCGAACTCGTCCACGACGGCGACGTGCTCACCAGCGAGGACGTCACTCGCGAGATCGAGATCGAGCTCCTGCGCCACGGCTGCTCGCTCGACGAGACCATCGTCGCGTGCGGCCGGGACGCCGCCGACCCCCACGACCGCGGCAGCGGTCCGCTGCTCGCCGACGAGTTCGTCATCGTCGACATCTTCCCCCGGGACAAGGCGACGAAGTACCACTCGGACATGACGCGGACGTTCCTCAACGGCACGCCCAGCGACACCCAGCGCGAGTGGTACGACGTCACGAGGGAGGCGATGGACGCCGCGCTCGACGCCGTCGAACCCGGGGTCAGCGGCGAGGCGGTCAACCAGGCGGTCGTCGACGTCTACGACGACCACGGCTTCCCCACCATCTACACGGACCCCGACGCGGAGACCGGGTTCATCCACTCGACGGGCCACGGCGTCGGCCTCGACGTCCACGAGAAGCCGTCGCTGGCGCCCGGCGGCGAACAACTGCGGCCCGGTCACGTCATCACCGTCGAACCGGGCCTCTACGACCCCGAGGTCGGCGGCGTGCGCCTCGAGGACATCGTCGTCGTCACCGAGGACGGCTACGAGAACCTCACCGACTACGAGATTTCGCTGACGGGCTGACCGCCGCAGCTCGCTCGCGCCTACTCGCCGCCCGGGGCGTCCGGGCGCGGCGGCGCGCTCGCCAGCCGGATGGAGGAGTTCACGAGCGAGCGCATGTGCTCGACGCCGTCCAGGGCGGCGTCCAGTTCGTCCGCGTCGACGCGCTCGCGGGCGGCCTCCAGGTCGGCTTCCACGGCCTCGATGGAGTCCAGGAGGTCCGAGGACAGCAGGTCGGTCAGCTCCAGGAGGTGGTCGCTACGCGTCGACTCGTCGCCGTCGATGACCTCCCGGAAGTGCACGGAGAGCCCGTCCTCGGCGGGGAACGCCCGGACCTCGAAGGTCTTCCCGAGCGGCGAGTAGTGCTCGCGGAAGGTCACGGGCGTCTGGCTCGCCATCGCGCGCCGGTACTCCGCGCCGAAGTCCGTGTCGCTGGCGGCCGGGAACGCGTCCCAGACGGTCTCGCCGCGGACGTCCTCGGGGTCGACCTCGAGGACCTCCGCCGCGGCGTCGTTGAGGTAGGTGAACCGCCAGTCGCGGTCCAGCGCGAAGAAGCCGTCCGTGACGCGCTCGTAGACGCTCCGCGCGAGGTCGTTCACCATCGCGACGTCCTGCCGGCTGCGGTACGTCGCCGCGGCGTCGTGGCACGCGCCAGCGACCGCCGCGAGCGCGTCCGCCGTCTCGGACGCGCGCACGTACTCGGTGACGTCCAGGGAGATGGCGTCGCTCGCGACGGACGCCGCGCCCTCCGCCTCGAGGACGACGGCCGGGACAGCGGGGTCGGCGTCGCGAACGCGCTCCAGCACGCGGAGCGCGTCCGACCCGGCCGACCCGCCGTCGCCGACTGCCCCACTCTCGTCTGTCCGGCGCGCCTCGTCCGGCCCGAGCGCGTGCTCGACGCCCACGCAGTCGGCGTCGGCCTCGGACAGGGCCTCCACCGCTTCGGCGCTCGCCGCGGTCGTCACCGACAGCGGCGCGCACTCCGGGAACGCGCGCTCGACGGCCGCCCGTCGTCGCAGGCGGTCGCTGACGAACAGGACCCGCACCTCGGCGTCGGCTTCTGTCCGGGAGTCCCCCATAGCGGCTGTCGGTACACCGTAGGCACTCCCTGCGGTTTGTTACTTGTGGCCTGTCAGGTCTCGTTCTCGTCCTCGTCCTCGCGGAGGTCGTGGAACACAGCGACGAAGTCGTCCTCGTCGAGCTCCGCGACGAGCTCGTCGATCTCCTCGCGCATCGTCTCTAGCTCCCGGCAGAGCCGCTCGTAGCGCTCGTCGCCGGCGAGCTCCTCGGGGGTCTTCGTCGTCTCGATGGTCGCGCGCTTCGAGGCGAGCGCGAAGTACGCCTGGACCTCCTCGCTGTACAGCGACCGCGCGAGCAGCCGGCCGACCAGCGACTCCAGTTCCTCGCGCTCGACCGGCTTGACGACGTACGCGTCGAACCCGAGGTCGAGTGTGTCGAAGTCCGGGTCGACGGCGGTCACCATCGCCACCTTGCAGTCGTAGCCAGCCTCGCGAGCGGCCGCGAGCACCTCGTCGCCGGACTGCTCGGGGAGCCGCCGGTCCAGGAGCATCACGTCCACGTCGTCGTCCAGTTCGTCGAGTGCGCCCGCCGCCGTGTACGCGGTGCGGACGTCGTAGGTCGCGGACAGCCAGTCCGCGAACAGGTCCGCGAGTTCGCGCTCGTCCTCGACGATGAGGACCGTCGCCGTCTCGGTCATCTACGACCACGAAGATTAGCTGCTCGTTTAACTCTTTCCCGCACCGAAAGGAGCCCGTTCTCGGCTCGTTCGGCCGGCGAGCGCTGCTCGAGGCCGCCGGTCGGCGGACCTGCTCGAGGTCGCCGGTCGTTCGTGGACGTAAACGGCGCCGCGTCGCCGTCAGTGTAGCGTGGACGCAAGCGGCGCGGCGGCCCCGTCAGTGTGGCGTGGACGCGACGGCCGTCTCGACGGCCGGCGACGGCGCGGAGCCGTCCGCCGGCGTCCTGACGACCACGGTGGCGTCGTCGGCGACGTCGACGGCGGCGCCGCACTGCCGGGTGACCCAGTAGACGACCCAGAGCCCGATGCCGGAGCCGTGCTCAAGTTGCCGCTCCGTCGCGCCGGCGAGCGCGCGCTGCTCCTGCTCCGGGATGCCCGGGCCGTTGTCCGACACGGAGACGGCGACCTCGTCGCCGTCGCGGAACGCCTCGACGGCCACCGTCGGCACCGCGGCGTCGTTGTGCTCGACGGCGTTCGCGAGCAGTTCGCGGACGGCGAGGCGGAGTCGTTCGTCCACTGCCGCGTCCAGGCCGGCCTCGACGTCGACGTCGAAGCGCGCGTCCGGGTACCGGGACCGCGCGCGCTCGACCGCCGCGGCGACGACGTCGGCCAGGGCGACGGTCTCGGCGTTGTCCTCGTCGAGCACTCGCTCGACGACCCGCGCCTTCTCGCTGACGGCGAGGAGGCCCTCGGCGGCCGACCGGACGCTCTCGACGTCCTCGTCGCCGTCGAGCCGGTCCGCGAGGCGCTCGGCGCGCCCGAGCACGACGTTCAGCGCGTTCCGGACGTTGTGCCGGAGCACGCGGTTCAGCACGCGCAGCCGCTGGTCGCGGGCCTCCCGGCCGGTGACGTCCCGGGCGACCCAGACGTAGCCGCCGTCGGCCAGCGGCACCACCGACAGCTCCTGGGGGAACGTGGAGCCGTCCTCGCGGCGCGCGGCGAGTGTCCCGTGCCAGTGCTCGCGCTCGCCCGCGTCGAGGGCGTCGACGACCTCGGCCACCCTGGCCCGGGCGTCGGTGGGGTAGTACTCGCTGTAGTGCGTTCCGAGGACGCCGACCGGGTCGTCGGCGCCGTACGCCTCGCAGAACGCGTCGTTGGCGTACGCGAGGCGGCCGTCGTCGTCGAGGACGGCGACGCCGTCCATCGCCGCGTCGAGGGCGTCCCGGAGGCGGTCGTGTGCGCGGGACTGCTGGCGGTTGCTGTCGCTGTACGTGCCGGCGACGGCCGCGGCGAGCGCGCCGACGCTCGTGTGCTGGATGAACACGTGGTCGGTCGCCGCGCCGGCGCCGTACGCGCCGACGGCCATCGCCCAGAGGTCGAGTGCGAGCACGGCGCCGGCGCCGCCGACGGCCCACGCGAACACCGCGTCGCCGCGCGCGACCCGGGGGCCGGACCGCCAGAACCAGACGCCGTACGCGAGCAGACCGAGCGCGGGCACGACCGTGGCCGCGACGACCATCGGGTCGCCGTGGCCGTGGCCGCGGAAGTGCCCGACGGCCGCCGCGGACAGCGCCGCACCGAACGCCGCGACCAGCCAGTCGCGGCGTGGCTGTCGGTCCACGAGGTGGACCTCGGAGGTCGGCATGGGCCCGACAACCGCGTCCCGGTACAAAAATTTGCGCGTCGGATTATCAGTCGAGAAACCGCCGCGCCGTTCGGCCGCCCTCGGGGCGAGCGAACGCCTTTTGCCGGGCGGGCCGCAAACGGGAGTCGATGGACGTACTCGTGGTGGGGGCCGGCGCGGTCGGTCGGTGGTTCGCGTCGCTGGCGGACGCACCGGTGTCGTTCGCGGACGTCGAGGAGGCGCGCGCCGAGGCGGCCGCCGCCGAGCACGACGGCCGCGCGCGCGCCGTCCCCCTGGACGGCGAGGAGTCGTTCGGGCTGGTTGCGGTGGCGGTGCCGATGAGTGCGGCCGCGGACGCCATCGCGGCCCACGCCGAGCGCGCCGAGCGCGCCGTCGTGGACTTCACGGGCGAGATGCGCGGCCCGCTCGCGGCGATGGCGTCGGCGGCGCCGGCCCGCGAGCGCGCGAGCTTCCACCCGCTGTTCGCGCCCGAGCACGCGCCCGGTCGCGTCGCGGTCAGCGAGAGCACCGCGGGGCCGGCGGTCGAGCGCGTGCGCGAGTGGCTGGACGCGGCCGGGAACACGCTCGTGGACGTGGCGCCGGCCGACCACGACGACGCGATGGCGACGATCCAGGGGCGCGCGCACGCCGCGGTGCTGGCGTTCGCGCTCGCCGCGGACGACGTCCCCGATGAGCTGGCGACGCCGGTCTACGAGGACCTCGCGGCCCTCGTGGCGCGCGTCACCGGCGGGAACCCACGCGTGTACGCCGACATCCAGGACGCGTTCGGCGGCACCGAGGAGCTCGCGGCTGCGGCCCGGCGGCTCGCCGACGCGGACCGCGAGGCGTTCCTGGAGGCCTACGAGGATGCCGGTCGATAGGGACGCCGTCCTCGACAGCGCGAAGTACCTCCGGGGGGTGCGGCCCGTCGACCCGGCCGAGATCAGGGAGTACGTCGCCGGCCAGCCCCGGGAGGCCGTCGTCCGGCAGGTGCTGCGCGAGCACGCGGCGGAACTCGGGCTCGTCGAACGCGACGACGGAACGTTCGTCCCGGCGAGCGACGGCCCGGTCCGCCCGGCGTTCGAGGGGGTGGACGCTCTCCCTCCGACCTACGAGCACGCGGTCGAGGACCTGCTCGTCGAGCGGTGGGGCGCGGACTGGCACCGCGGCGAGTCCGGCGACGACCTCCGGGAGACCATCCGCCGGTTCAAGGAGGACTACTACCGACGCAATCCCGTGGAGTACGACTACGAGGTGGCGCTGGGGTACGCGGTCTACCACCTCCCGTCGTACTACGCCGCCGTCCAGTACGTCCTCGACGACCTCGCGGCAGGCGGCCTGCTCTCGGGGGACCTCCGCGTCCTGGACGTGGGCGCGGGCGTCGGCGGCCCGGCGCTCGGGCTCTTCGACTTCCTGCCCGGGGACGCGCTCGTGGAGTACCACGCGGTCGAACCGAGCGAGGCGGCGGACGTCCTGGAGTCGCTGCTCCCGGAGGCCGGTCGGAACGTCCACGCCGAGGTCCACCGCGAGACCGCCGAGGCGTTCGACCCGTCCGGCGAGTACGACCTCGTGCTGGCGTGCAGCGTCCTCAGCGAACTCGACGACTCCCTCGCCGTCGCCGAGAAGTGCGTGGACGCGCTCGCCGACGACGGCACGTTCGTGGGCGTCGCGCCAGCGGACAAGCACACGAGCACGCACCTCCGCGCGGTCGAGCGGGAACTCGAGTCCCGGGGCGTCACGGTCTACGGGCCGACGCCGCGGCTGTGGCCGGGCGAGCGGCCGAGCGACCGCGGCTGGACGTTCGACGAGCGGCCCGCGCTCGACCGGCCGCGCTTCCAGGAGCGGCTCGCAGAAGCCAGCGAGCGGCCGTCGGAGTTCCTGCACACCGACGTGCGGTTCTCGTACTCGCTGCTGCGGTCGGACGGCGTCCGCGAGCACGACGTCGCCCTCGAGGGCGACCGCCTGCTGCGGTTGGCGGCCGTCGACGAGTGGGTGACCGACCGCGCGGACGCGGTGCTCGCGAAGCTCTCCCGGAACCTCGCCGGGGAGGACGCCAACCCGCTGTTCAAGGTGAGCGACGGCAGCGAGGCCACGGACTGTTACGCGGTGCTCGTGCGGCCGACGAGCCTGAACCGCGACCTCGAACGCGCGGACTACGGCGACCTGCTGTCCGTGGAATCCGCGCTCGTGCTGTACAACGGCGACGAGGACGCCTACAACCTCGTCGTCGACGAGGAGACGGTCGTCGACCGCGTCTGAGCGGTCGACGGGACCGGGGAGCGCCGGACGCCCGCGGATTTTGGGGCATACTTTTGCGGGTCCGTCCGCGAGAGGCTGCTATGACGCTGGACGGCATCGACGACATCGACCGACGGATCATCTACGCGCTCCAGCGGGACGCGCGGCGCACGTCCTCCCAGACCATCGCCGACGAGGCGGGCGTCTCGGCGAGCACGGTCCGGAACCGGATTCAGCGCCTCGAGGACCGCGGCGTCATCAGGGGCTACCACGCTGACGTCGACTACGAGCTGGCGGGCTACCAGCTGTACACGCTCATCGTCTGCACGGCGCCGGTGCCGCGCCGCGAGGAGCTGGCGGCCGCGGCCCTGGAGGTCCCTGGCGTGGTGCGCGTCGAGGAGGTGATGACGGGCGCGGAGAACGTCCACGTGTTCGCGGTGGGGCTGGACGGCGACGACCTCAGCCGCATCGGCCGCGACCTCGACGAGCTCGGCCTCGAGGTCGTCGACGAGGACCTCATCCGGAACGTCCACAGCGGCCCGTTCACCGCCTTCGACGTCGAGAACGGCGACGGCTCGGACGCCAGGGACAGCGACGGCTCGGACGCCAGGGACAGCGACGGCGACGGCGACTTCGACGACGCGGACGAACGATGATTACGAGCCAAGTATTCTAACGGACGAGCAGAAAATACGGTCGTTTTATGCGTTTCCGTCCACTACACTCTGGTAACGAGCCGCGGCGACCGCCGTTCGGTCGCACACCGCGGCACTCCACCCATGACGACCTCACCGACCCACGATCCCGACACGCCCACCGACGCTGACGCCACGTTCGTCGTCGGCGGCGGCGCCGCCGGCCGCGACGTCGCAGACCGCCTCGCCGCCCGCGGCGACGCCGTCACGCACGTCGACCGCACCGCACTGCCGGACCCCCCGCCCGGACACGTCACCCACACCGTCGACTCCTTCGACGTCCACTCACTCCGGGCGGCCGGCCTCGCGGAGGCCGGGACCGTCGTCGTGCTCACCGGCGACGACGCCTGCAACCTCATGGTCGCCCAGCACGCCCGCTCCGCGTTCGACGCCGACCGCGTCGTCGTCGCCGTCAACGACCCGGACAGGCGACCGCTGTTCGACGCGCTCGACGTCGAAACCGTCGACGCCGCGGCGGCCGTCGGCCGCACGGTCACGGAGCTCTGGTAGCGTGACTGCCGGCGTCCCGCTCCCGAGCGACAGCCACCCGCCCGCCGCCCCCGCCGCCCCGTCATGAAGAAACTCGAACGCGACCTCGGCCTCGGCGCGGTGTTCGCCATCAGCGTCGGCGCGATGATCGGCAGCGGCATCTTCATCCTCCCGGCGCTGGCGCTCGAGATCGCCGGGCCCGCCGTCGTCGTCGCCTACCTGCTCGCCGGCCTCCTCGTGGTTCCCGCCGCCCTCTCGAAGTCCGAGATGGCGACCGCGATGCCGGAAGCCGGCGGCACGTACCTCTACATCGAGCGCGGCATGGGGCCCGTGCTCGGCACCATCGCGGGCGTCGGCACGTGGTTCTCGCTGTCGTTCAAGAGCGCGCTCGCGCTCGTCGGCGGCGTCCCCTACCTCGTGTTGCTGTTCGACCTCCCCGTCAAGCCCGTCGCGCTCGGCCTCGCGGCGTTCCTCGTCGTCGTGAACCTCCTCGGCGCGAAACAGACCGGCCGCCTGCAGACGGTCATCGTCGCCGTCATGTTGCTGGCACTGGGCTGGTTCGTCGCGGGCAGCGCGCCACAGGTCCAGCAGGCGAACTACCAGGACTTCTTCGTGGGCGGCTGGGAGGGCCTGCTGGCCGCGACCGGCCTCGTCTTCGTCTCGTACGCGGGCGTCACGAAGGTCGCCAGCGTCGCCGAGGAGGTCGAGGACCCCGGGACGAACATCCCGCTTGGCATCCTCGGGTCGCTCGCGTTCACCACGCTGCTGTACGTCGGCATCGTCGCCGTCATGGTCGGCGTCACCGAGGCCGGCGCCGTCGCCGGCTCCGAGACGCCGGTCGCCGTCGTCGCCGAGGTCACTCTGGGGGACTGGGGCGTCTACGCGGTCATCGCCGCCGCGCTGCTCGCGCTCGTCTCCACCGCGAACGCCGGCATCCTCTCGTCGTCGCGGTACCCGTTCGCGATGAGCCGCGACCGCCTCGCGCCGTCGACGTTCGCGGACGTCCACGACCGCTTCGGCACGCCGACGACCGCCATCACGCTCACCGGCGCGGTCGTCCTCGTGCTCATCGCGTTCGTCCCCATCCTCGAGATCGCGAAGCTCGCCAGCGCGTTCCAGATCCTCGTGTTCGTGCTCGTGAACCTCGCGATCGTCGCGTTCCGGAACGGCTCGACGGACTACGAGCCGGAGTTCGAGGCGCCGCTGTACCCCTGGCTGCAGGCGTTCGGCGTCCTCAGCGGGCTCGCGCTCCTCACCCAGATGGGGCTGGTGCCGCTGGCCGGCGCGGTCGTCATCACGCTCGGCAGCGTCGCGTGGTACCTCGCGTACGCCCGGCCGCGCATCCGCCGCGAGGGCGCCGCGACGGACGTCATCCGGCGCCGCCTCGGCCGCGACGTCGTGGCCGAGACGGAGGACGCCCTCGACGCCGCCGCCGGCACCGGAGCAGGCGGACCCGACGGCGCCGCCACGGACGCCGCTGGAACGGGCGCAGTCCCGACGGACGACGTCGGCACGAACGCCACTGGCGGGGACGGAATCCCTACGGCCACCGCTGCGGGGGACGCCGCCGCCTCGCGCGCCGACAGCGCGAACGCTCCCGGGCCGACAGACGACGGCACCGACGTCCTCGTCGCCATCACGCGCGAGACCGACGCCGACCGCGAGCGCTCGCTGCTCTCGCTGGCCGCCGACGTCGTCCGGCCGTCCGGCGGCACGGTCGTCGTCGTGCGCTTCGACGAGGTCCCCGACCAGGCGCCACTGGAACACGCCGCAGAGGTGCAGTCGCCGGCGGACGTCCGCTTCGAGGACCGGACCGCCGACCTCGCCGGCGAGTTCGACGTCCCCGTCGAGTACGGCGAGATCGTCAGCCACGACACCAAACACGCCATCGTGAACTACGCCGACCACCGCGGCGTCGACGCCGTCGTCGCCGAACACGAGCGCCTCCGCCTGCGCTCGCGGCTGCTCGGCGACCCCATCGACTGGGTCGTCAGGCACGCGAGCTGCGACGTCCTGCTCGTGGAGAACCGCGGCTACGACCGCCCCCAGCACGTCGTCCTCGAGGGCGACGGCGGCCCCTACGACCCCTCGACGGTCGCGCTCGCGGACACCATCGCCGGCCAGACCGGCGGCCACGTCACGCTCCAGTTCCCGCTCGCCGCCGACCAGCCCGACGCCCGCCAGGAAACCATCCGCGCGTACCAGGAGGAGCTCGCGGGCGTCCTCTCGGCGCCCGTCCGGACGCACGTGCTGCGCGCGGACGGCGGCGAGCTCGAGGCCCCCGACCTCGTCGTCCGCACGGGGTCGCTGGCCCGCATCAGCGGCGGCCGCGACGCCGTCCAGCCGACCGCCGTCGACTGCACGGAGGTCACCGTCTACCCCCGGGAGAGCCGCCGCCCCGGCCTCCTCCGGCGGGTCGCGGAGCGCCTCGCGTTCTGAGGCCCGGCCGCGCAGTCCGCCACCGGTCAGAAGAACGCGTCCGCGCGCCGCGCGGCGTACTCGTCGAGCCGCCGCGGCCGCTCGGCGAACCACGCCGCGCCGTTCACTTCGCCGCGCTGCACGCTGATGGTGTCGCCCTCGTAGGTCGCGTCGAAGAACACGTGCAGCGTGTGCGAGACGCGGTCGTCGGCGGCGTCCTCGCTACGCCAGCGCGCGTGCACGGCCAGCCACGGCTCCGTCACCGAACACGCGACGCCCGCCTCCTCCCGGACCTCCCGGGCGGCGGTCTGCTCGAAGTCCTCCTCGCCCTCGCGGCCACCGCCGGGGACGCCCCACGCGGAGTCGCCCCGCGGCAGGATCAACAGCGCGCGCTCCCTGGTCTCCTCGCCGCCGCTGTACGACTCGCTCGGTTCGCCGGCCTGCTCGGGCCGACGCACGGTCCACGCGTACGCGCTGCCGACGTAGCCGTCGCGCGCGTTCGCCACGTACTCGGGGAACGCCGCTGGCGGGACGTCCACGACGTCGTCTTCGACGGGAAACTCGCCGTAGTCCTCGCGCAACCGCTCGATGCGGTCGCGCACGAACGACTCGTTGAACGCGGTCATGCGGACCGCCAGCGTTTCCGAACCACCGGCAAATAGCTACCGGTGGCGTGGTGTGTCCTCGCGCGCGTCCCGACACGCTTTTTCCCGGTCGCGCCGACTCCCGACCGATGAGCGACCAGCCGGAGATTCTCGTCACCAACGACGACGGCATCGACGCGCCGGGCATCCGCGCGCTCGCGGCGGCGCTCGAGGACGTGGGGAACGTCACCGTCGTCGCGCCGGCGGACAACAGGAGCGCGACCGGTCGCGCGATGTCGAGGGAGGTCGCCGTCGAGGAACGCGACCTCGGGTACGCCGTCCGCGGCACGCCGGCGGACTGCGTGGTCGCCGGCCTCGAGGCGCTCGGTCCGTACCCGGACGTCGTCGTCGCGGGCGTCAACGAGGGCGCGAACCTCGGGATGTACGTGCTCGGGCGCTCGGGAACCGTGAGCGCCGCCGTCGAGGCGGCGTTCTTCGGCGTGCCCGCCGTCGCGTCGTCGCTGTTCCTCACCAGCGAGGACTTCGGGGAGCCGACCGCGCCCGGCGACTACGAGGCGGCCGTCGACGCCACCGCGTACCTCGTCGAGCACGCCCTCGACGCCGGCGTCTTCGAGCACGCCGACTACCTGAACGTGAACGCGCCCCACCCGGGGGCCGACGCGACGGGCGAGATGGTCGTCACGCGGCCCTCCCACGGCTACGACATGACCGCGACGCGGAACGGCGAGACCGTCTCGCTCCGCGACCGCATGTGGGACCGCATGGACTCGGGGGACATCCACGACCCGCCCGGGACCGACCGCCGGGCGGTCGTCGACGGCCACGTCTCCGTCTCGCCGCTCACCGCGCCGCACACCACCGAACACCACGAGGCGCTGGACGCGCTCGCGGAGACGTACCCACTGCGGTGACGACGGCCCGCCGGGCGACGAGCGACGACGACCGCGACGACGGGACTACCGGAGGTGCGAGTCGCGTCCGACGACCGCGTACCCCTGGGCTTCGAGGAGGTCGTCCCGGTACCGGTGGGCGAGGAGTTGCTGGGGGAGGCGCCGCAGGCCGAAGTGCCGGTCGCTCCCGTACTCGACGTCGACGACCGTCTCGTCGCCGTCCTCGCGGATGGTCGCCGCGTACGACCCCCACTGGCGGCCGTTCGTCGCGACGTCGAGCCCGACGCGGCACCCTCCGGCCGCGGTCGGCTCCGAGTGCGACTCGACGGCCACCTCGGCGGTGCGCAGGCCGAACAGATAGGTCGTGACGTACCGGACGGGATCGTCCTCCGCGCGTATCTCGTCCGCGATGCCCCACTGGAATCCGAGCACGGGCGGCGTCGCCCCCATGAACGCCGCGCGCACCATCTCGGGGTCGTCGTCGCAGCGGACTCGCACCGTCCCGTGCGGCCGGAGTACGGGCGCGCGGACGGCACCGACCAGCGCCGCGCCGACGACGACGGCGGGCAGCAGCGACCACGCGAGGACCGCCGCGAGGAAGACGCCGACGACGAGGGCGGCGACGAGCCCGCTCAGCGGTCGCTCGCGCCGGAGGTACCGCTGGGCGACGGCCGCCGCCTCCGCCGGCCGGTCGACGTCACTGGCTGACGGCATCGGTCGCAGGCTCCACCGCGAGCAGGTTAATCTTACTGGGAGGGCTCACCCTCTCACTCCGACGTGGAGGACTTCCCTTCTCACTCCGACTACGAGAACTCCACGCGGTCACCCCGACTGGGAGGACTCCCCGCGGTCACCGCTCGCACGCCGGTGGCCGCCCGGCCAGTCGGCAGTCCGCGAACATCCCCTCGGCGTCGACGAACTGCGGCGTCTCGGACGGCGGCGCCGCGAACCACGCGGCGCGGTCGATCTCGTCGTCGTGGACGCCGAGGTCCTCGCCGAACTCGCGGTCGTCGGTCGTGGCCGCGTACGCCACGAACCAGCCGCTCGCGGTCCGGTCGCTGGCGTCCGACCGAATCACCTGCTCGACCACGCGGCGCGGCCCGACGAGGTCCACGTCGAGTTCCGTCTCCTCCCGGAGTTCGCGCGCAGCCGTCTCCGCGAGCGTCTCGCCCGGTTCCACACCGCCGCCCGGGAGCACCCACGCGTCCGCCCAGGACGGCTGCACGAACGGCGCTTCACCGTCGGGGTTCCACGCGACGGCGCCCGCCGCCACCCAGCCGTCGCTGTGTGCCTCGAAGTCCCCGGCGGCGACGGTCCACTCGTTGACGACGTGGTTCACGTCGCCGTCGTCGAGGAGGGCGGCGACCTGCTCGCGCGCGTCTCCGGGCTCGCTCATCCGGTCCGAGAGTGACGCGACTCCGGATAAAAGTCTGCCGGTCACTGGACTGCAACCGGAAGAGCCACCAGGGCCGCGCCGCCACTCACGAACGGTTATGCAGCAGTCCCTCTGTGACCTCCTCGACGCGAACGCGGCGCACGCCCGCGAGTTCGCCGACCGCTTCGACGACGTCCAGGACGCCCAGCACCCCGACGTGGTCTCGGTCTGCTGTTCGGACTCGCGCGTGCTCCACGACCACCTCTGGGGGAACGACACGCCGGGGACGGTGTTCACCGCGAGCAACATCGGGAACCGCGTCGTCCAGCGCACCGACGACGGCGACGCGGTCTCCGGCGACGTCCTCTACCCCATCGAGCACACCGGGACGGACCTCGCGGTGGTCGTCGGTCACACCGGCTGTGGCGCCGTCACCGCGACCTACGACGCCCTCACCGGCGGCGACGCGAGCGACGAGCCCGCCGGCATCCGACACTGCGTCGACCGCATCGCGGCACGGCTCGAACCGGGCGTCGACGCGCTCCCGGGAGGTCTCGACCGCGCGGAGGCCATCGACCACCTCGTCGAGTACAACGTCGACCGGCAGGTCGACGCCCTCGTCGACAGCGGTGACGTGCCAGACCGCGTGACCGCCGTGGGTGCCGTCTACGACTTCCAGGACGTCTACGGCGGGCGGCGGGGCGAACTCCACGTGGTCAACGTCGACGGCGTCCGCGACCCCGAGGCGCTCCGCGACGCCCACGCCGAACTCGCAGACCGCGTGCATCGGCTCTGGACGTACTGACCGCGGAGACAGCACGACGGACGCCCAGCACGGGGAGACAGGTACCGGACGCACAGAACGCGGATACAGGCACCGGACTTACGAGACCCCCACACCGGTCGCTCGGCGAATCGCGGCTGCTCGCGAAAAAACGGGTTACTCGACGACGAGGTGCGTCTCGAGGGAGACCTCGTTGGCGATGTTGTCCATCAGCGGCGAGGTCGCCTCCACGCGCTCCCGGAGTGCGTCGACGTCCTCGGCCGACGCGTCGGCGTCCAGGTAGACCGTGCAGGCGACGTCGTCGTAGCCCGCGCGGACGTCCTCGGAGATGCCGAGGAAGCCGCGGAGGTCGACGTCGCCCTCCATCTCGAACCGCAGTCCGCGGAGTTCGACCCCCATCGCGGCGGCGTTGGCGGCGTAGCCGACGCTCAGACACGACCCGAGCGCGGCCAGCAGCAACTCGACCGCGTTCGGCGCGGTCCGCTCGCCGAGGATCTGCTCGGGTTCGTCGCCCTCGATGGTGAACTCGCGCGTGGCGACCGTCTCGCCCGCCTGGTCGAACTCGTCGATGGTCGTCACGCTCTGCAGCGCGTCCGTCCACTCCGTCTCGGCCCGGAAGGTGAACTGCCCCTTCTCCGGGTCGGCGGTGATCGCTTCGACGGCGCCCTCGAGTTGCTCTACGTCGACACCGTTCACTGTCTTGTCGGTGACTGCCACGTAATATCACCAAAGATGGTGTAGGACTCGCGCGTGCTTATAGTTAGCAGGAGCAGTGCTAGCACGCCGCCGCCCCCGCATCTCGGGGGGTCCTCACACCCGGTGCCGGAGCCACTACCGGCTGTCCTGTCTCTCCACCTCGTTCAGCCAGGCGAACTCCACCTCACGACGTGATGAACCGAGACGCTACCCACTTGGCCGTTCTGGACACGATTCGCCCGTGCTGCTGTTCTCGTGGAGCCAGAAGCCGGACCTCTCCGCGGCGAGGTCGCTCGGTTCGACGGCACCGTCGTCGAGGAGTTCGCCGTCGAACGGAGCGAGCGTGGCGTCGCGGTCGTCGGTCAGAGCGAGCAGGACGCGATCGAGCGTGTACGGCAGTCCATCCTGCTGGGGATTGTACGCCGAGATCTGGTCGCTGATCTCCGGCGCGTAACTATCGACGTGCGCGTAGACGTCGGAGAGTACGTCCTCGACTCTGTCCTGTTCGACTCGCTTCGGTTCCGTCATCACCGACCGGAGATCCACGAGATCCAGGATGGACGTACAGAAATCGCGGTCTTGGTTCAGCGGCTCTGTCGCACTGCCTCCTCGGGCAGGTTCGTCGGTCAAACTGGCGACGAAGACGTTCGTCTCGACCAGAACCATCGTCGCACCCGCAACGGGCACGTACCGAGACTACCCGTTCGAGGTGTTCGTCGAAGCCGAGAGGTCCCCTCACGAGAACGATTCGTCGATCCGTCTCACCAACTTCGAGCGGTCTCTCTCGAGAAGCGGATTCGCTCGGCTGCGGGCAGCATCGACGAAGAGACGATGCGCGACGTAGAGGGTGCACTGAACCTGAGTCTCGGACTCGACTGAGGTTCAGCCGCGATAGCGTCCCTCGACTGTGGGTTCGGATTCTACCGATTCTCCCGCTGTTCGACCTTGTTCAGATGGACGAAATCCACCATACACGCTACTGAAACGAACTGGTAGGACCATCTGGAACGAGATAGTGGTAAGATTCTTTGCCTGTGACACTCTATACACATCTATGTCATCAGAGACGGACGGACAGGGGCGGCTGTACATCCCGAAGGAGGTGCGCGAGAAGTACGGCCAGAAGTACCACATCGTCACGTACGAGGACAGAATCGAACTGATACCGGTCGCGGACGATCCACTCACCGCTGTTCGCGAGGCCGCAGGCGAACTTCACGACTCGTCCGTCGATGAGATTCGAGAGGACATCGATGCCGAGGCGAAAGACGAGGCTCAGGAAGCCGGCGGCGACAGATGACGGTGTACGTCGAGACGGACTTCCTGCTCGCGCTCGCCAAAGACACCGATTGGTTACAGGGCTCCGCAGAGGACGCCCTCGCCGAGTACGACGTCGAAACGTCGCCGTTCTCGTACCTCGAACTCCTCCTCGCCCGGGAACGCTACGAGTTCGATTACGTACCGCTGGTGGCGAACCTCCTCGAACTCGTCCCCGTGCGGGACGAAGAAGAGAAACAGGTCGTCCTGAAAGCCGTCAACTACTACGACGAGGGAATGACGCCGTTCGACGCGTTCCACGCGGCGACTGCGGAAACACGAGGGATGGACGTCCTCTCCTCCGAGAGAGACTACGAGGACGTCGAGGTAGAACGAGTCCCACTCGAACCGACCGACGAGGACTGACGCCGCTCGCGCACGTCACGCACCGCTTCGACGGCGTCGATATCGACGTCCGCCAGCCGGCCGCCCCGAGAGGGCGTCCCCGAGTTTAGCTGCTGTGTCGGCGTCCTCGTGCCGGAATCAGTCCAGTCCGGCGGCGTCGCGTAACTTCCCATGTATCCGGACAGGGGAGACTGACGCAGATTCCTTCGGACGAGTACGAGGTTAATACAGCCGATGTGTACGTAGGCGAATGCATCGAGTAGACGGAAGCGAGAACGCCCGAATTTGGTTATCAGGAACGGAGATAGTCTCCGAGGAAATTTGAGAGATTGTACACAGTGTAAAGACCATACCCCATGACGAGGACAGCGACAACAAGGAGGAGGGCCCAACTTAAGTCCATATGTCTCAGAAGAATTTCTTGTAGAATATGCTTTGTCCCCAGTGACACGCCGGATTTGCACTAACTGATATACTGCTCGTCTGTACTTACCAGCCCCATCCCAGAATAGGTCAGTAGCTGTGTAGTGTAATAAAACCAATATTTCGGGGTGGCGGTTGGTTTCTTGCTGTTGACCCTGGATGCGTATCATGAGCATCGTCCGGATTAATCAGTTACGTACCAAGCAGCGTGTTGACGAGAGGAGAATTACGTAAGGTTCGTGTCCGGTACGGTCAAGGTCCAGTTCAGCTCAGCTCTTAAGCTGACCAACCAAACAGTTCGGGATTATTAACAAAGTAGTTGCCCAGCAATGGTCCCACTCGATGAGATGGTCTACCCATGTCTATGGAAGCCTCCAACCACTCGCCCGACCGGACCCGTCGTGCAGTTCTCACGACCCTAGCGACCGGGAGTATCGCCGCTATTGCCGGGTGTAACGGCGACGATGCAGGCGAAGTAGACATCAACGACACTGACCCAGAAGAACAAACCGCCGCTGTCCTCGCTGCCATGGCTGACCCGTGGGAAACATCTGCCGCCGATGTATCCGCCAGTATGGCCGAACAAATGCTGAATCAAGCTGAGGAGCTGGTGCAATCCGTTGCCAATCCCTTCGGGTTGCCATACGGTGCACTCACGGATATTGCAGCCGCGTTTCACGCTTCAATGTCCCTCCTCGAACAAGGTCAATTCGCCATCGACCGAGAACGCTACCGAACCGCTGCCAAGGCCCTGCACGAAGGCGACCGCGGCCTGTATGATTCGCTTCCGGACACGTCGTACGACAACTCTCAACCTTACTATACTCTCATTAGCGCGGCCGCAGATACCGTGAAATTATACAACAATGATGGCGTCTCCAAATCCGAGTTTACGTCGCGCATGGGGACGTTCCGCACCATTTTCGACCTCATCATTATGCCCGCCGCTGAGCAGGCTCACGAAAACACCCCGACTGCTAATTGGAGACTCGACACCGAGGTCTGTACGACCATTGACGGCGAGGAGAAATGCTCCCAAAATGGCGACCTGTTCTATTCATCTGTCAACTTCTCGTTTGAGATCGTAAAGGCGCTTGAAGACTTCTAACCTGATTCGAGGAAAGGCTTCCCGCCCGATGGGGTCTGTCCCACGTGACACCCCTAGATAGTCACGTTGTCCACAGGAATGACTGAATGGGGACTGTGCGGAGAGTGATGGAAGTGTCGCCGTTGTCATCGAAGGCGTGGCAACGTTGGGTTTGTCCATGTGCGACCGCGTTCGACGCCAGTCGCACGAACTGTCTCCCAGCGTTTCAACGAGAAACGGGGAGTCAACCAACATTGATTTGGTCTTGGAACGACCGTGAATCGGAGAATAATCCAAGGGGACCGCTGGCCTCCAGTTGGCCGGCGGCAGTGAGCGTGAATGAGCCGTTCCGGATTGCGTTTAGCGTCTGGTCGGCGACGTCACCGAAATCGATTCTGAGGTCAACGGTTGTCTGCGTGAGGTCGTTCGCGGAAATTGGCGGCGTGTTGGTGTCAGCAGTAGCAACATGTCCGCCGTTGATGAGGGCGTCGAATTCGATTGTGGATTCTGGGATGCGAGAGTCTCCGTCGTTCCAGAGTTCGAATACGAGCGGGAGTAGCAGCGTTGTTGCGTTGATATCCGGTCGTTCGAAGCCCTCAAGACTGATTTTGAGGTCTTCGAGGTTTGGTGGTTGAAGTGCGGAACAGCCGCTCAGTGGAATGAGGCTGACCGTGGCAATTGCTCCGATGAGGCCACGTCGAGTGGCACGGCAGTCCCTGTGAGTATCCATGCTATCACCCGTGGTGTGTTCGCGGTCGTCTTGGTTAGTTATAGAGATTTTTCACAATACTGCCGCGCAGCGTACGAATACAAATGGTATCATACTCTACTAATTTAAAAAATACGAGAGATAAATGTAGTGTTACTCTTCCTCCGGAATCTCGTAAGTGTGCCCGATTTTCTTGCTCTATTTTACAACTGAGTTCATAACAAAGAGGAGAGAGAGTTATGGTTCGAGCGTATGCCGTACTGCCATGAATGCGGAATGGAAGTGCAGGAAACCCACACAACATGCCCGGACTGTGGGGCAGACCTCCCACACCGAGACCCGCAGCCAACTGACTCCCACACAGACGGCGGAGTCAAGACTGGACCGGCACAGCCAGCCGCCCGTCAAAGCAAACATCAACGAGTCGAAACCAGCGCCAACCTCGAACTTCCCATAGGGCTCCACCACGACGTCCTCGGTCGCCGCACTGCCGCCGCACTCTTTGATAGCATATTAGTAGTAGCCATCCTGCAGATACTCATATCCCGCCCCTCACCCACAGCACTCCTCTTACTGTTCACTGTTCCGTTCGCGTATTTCATCGTTCTTGAGGCGTTCTGGGGGAAAACGTTGGGAAAACTAATGCTTGGACTGGAAGTGGTCACGGAATCCGGCGAGCCGATCTCCCTCAACCAGTCGATCGTCCGAAATCTCTTACGCGTCATCGATGGGCTACCAACGATGTACCTCCTCGGATTCATCCTCGCGGCGTTCTCGGACCGGACACAGCGCCTAGGCGATAAAGTAGCAAACACGCTCGTTGTCAAGAACGGCGGCCCGTAACCACCCCCCGCACCCACACACCCATGTCAGACCCCGCAAAGAGAACGACTGGGTCGGCGTCCCACATCAAACCACTCGCCGGAGTCCATGCGTTTCACGCGATAATATTCCTTCTCGCGGCCATCTACATGTGGACGGCCCCGCCAACACTACAAACGACACAAACCGGTGGTGTGACGCGTGTATACGTCGCCACGTATCCATCGTGGATGATTGGCTTCGCAGTAGTCCTCAGCAGTCTATTCCTGCTAGCCAGTATCGGGACGTGGCTCCGAAGCACCCTCCTCTGGGGGGTCGGCATGCTCGTGCACGCACTCCTCCTCGTGCTCGTGCTGATCCCCCCACCAGTACTGGTTTTTCTACCGACAGGAATCCTCGGAGCGTACTATAGCTACAAATCATTCACCTCACGAAAGACGACGCAACCAACCGAATCACACGCGTGAGACGCCATGTCCAAGCCATCTCGTTGGAACGAGGACTCAGCCGACTGTACGTAGCGGGATTCGGTCATTCTGTACTGATTCGGGCTACTGCACGAAGTGGTTCTGGTGACCGCGTGTACAACAGATCCACACCGAATCTTCCGTCTGCTCATCGAATCCGAAAATCGCCGCGGGGGGTTGCGAACCCACTTTTGAACCGCTAATATGTTGTTAGAAACTCTGAAACGGGAGTTTTCGGCCTATCGGCTATTTCGTTGCTCCACTTTGTTCAGTTCGATGAGCAGCCGGAAGATGGCCTTCACGAGGTTCGGGTCTACGTCGAACGCCTCGGCGTTCCGGCCGGCGCGCTCCATGACGGCTTCCTCCTGTGACTCGTCGGTCGTGGGCATGCCGCGTTCGGCCTTGACCTCGGCGATGGTGTCCGCGACGTACGTGCGTCGCGCGATGAGGTCGACGATCTCGCGGTCGATGTCCTCGATTTCCTCGCGCAGTTCGTCCAGTGTCATGTCGTCCGGGCCCCGTCCAGCTGCGTCGTCGTCAGCCGGACCGTCCCGGGGTTGTCGTCCCATAGTGGTTTCACCTCCTGGAGTGCGTCCTCGGCGCCGACCGCGACGTAGCTCGGGCCGGTGCCGGACAGCGACGCGCCGTCGGCGTGCGGGAGCGCGTCGACGATCGGCGCGCTCGGGTACTCGAGGGCCGCCGCGAACGCCAGCCCGTTGACGGTCATCGCGGTGCCGTACTCGCCCGCCGTGGCGAGGTCGGCGACGTGCTCCGCCAGCGGCGCGATGCGCCGACAGCGGTCGACGTCGGCGTCCGCGGACAGCGACTGCTCGGGCGGCGTCCACACGAGCGCCGCCCACTCGACCTCGTCGCGGAACAGCAGTTCGTCCGCGGTGTTGTCCGTCATCGTCAGGCCGCCGAGCATGCTCGCCGACGCGTCGTCGAAGGCGCCCGTGACGGTGACGCCGGTCTCGCGGGCTGCCTGCACGCCGATCCGAGCGGCGTCCTCGCGGTCGACGTCGCCGGCGCGGCCGAGCGCGTCCAGCGTCGCCAGCACCGTCGCGTTCGCCGCGGCGCTCGAACTCTTCAGGCCGGACGCCATCGGCACCTCGCTGTCGGTCTCGACGGTGCCGCCCTCGCCGTCGCCGAACCGCTCGACCACCAGGGCGACGCAGCGCTCGACGAGCGCGGTGTCGGCGTCCGGGTGGCCGACCACCGTCCCGGTCACGCCGTCCGCAGCGGCGTCCAGGGATACCTCCGCGGTGACGTCGAAGTCGAGCGCGAACGCCGAGCCGACGCCGGTCGCGAGCGCGTTCAACACGGTGCCCGCGGCGGGCGCTGCTGCGCGGCCGTCCATGCGTGTTCCTGCCACGGCGCGCACTTACGGTTGGCGTTCCTGGCAACCGCTCCGAAGCGGGGCGGCCGCCCCGCTCGCGGCGGGCAAACGGCGGCCTTTTCCCGGCGTGCCGGCAACACTCGGTCATGAGCGCCCGCAACGACATCCCGCCGAGCACGCTCGGCGTCGAACTCGCCGAGGAGGGCGTCTACGTCGAGTACACGGACGGCCGCCGCGCGTTCTACAACGGCGTCCCTGAGAAGGTCGCGGGGACGCTGCGGTGCCGGCCGGGCAAGGACGTCCACGTCCTCGTCACGGACCCGACGGAGTCCGAGGGCGTCCTCGTCTACGTCAACGACCTGAAGACCCACGACGACATCCTGGAGTCGTCGGGCGTCGGCCGCGTCCTGCTGGACCCCGGCGAGGAGGAGGAGCTGTTCCCGGGCGTGACGGTCCGCGCGGACGGCTACGCCACGGAAGTGGCGGCCGACCCGGACGAGGCGAGGGGACGCGTGTTCGTGTTCGAGGAGGACGAACTCGGCGAGCGGTCCTTCGAACTGTTCGCCGCGGACGACGGGTAGGTGACGTGGGCCGCGGCGGCCTACTGCAAGTACGAGGGGTCTTCGGAGTCGCAGTTCTGCTCGTGCTGGCGCGCGTCGCCCTGGTCGTCGAACATCAGCCCGCACTTCTCGCAGCGGTACCAGAGCATGTCGTCCCGCTCAGTCTCCTCGACCATACGTGAGCGTGCGTCGCCCGAGTTAAAAACCGTTGCCCCGGCCGGTCGCCACGTCGTCTAGCAGTCGTTCGTACGCGTCGGCGGGGCCGCCGTCGGTCTCCGCGCGGTCGTGGCGGTGGCGGACGCGGCCGTCCACGAGCACCGTCAGGCTCTCGTAGTCCTCGCGGAACGCCGAGAGGTTGTGGGTGCACGCGAGCACGCAGTGGTCGCGAGCGTACTCGGTCGCGACGGCGACGAGCCGGCGCCGCGTCGCCGGGTCGAGGTCCGCCAGCGGCTCGTCGAGGATGAGCGCGTCGGGCGCTTTCACGAGCGCGAGCGCGAGGTCGAGTTTCTTCTCGAAGCCCCCGGAGAGGTCCGCGGCGCGGCGGTCCCGCTCCGGGCCGAGGCGGAGCCGCTGGACGAGCGACTCGCGCCACTCCTCGCTGCCGCCGGTCAGCGACGCGAACACGTCGAGGTTCTCGTCGACCGTGAGGTCGGGGTAGACGTTCGGCTCCTGGAACGCGAACCCCAGCGAGTCCGGCGCCGTCACCGCTCCCGAGTCCGGCCGCGTGAGGCCCGCGAGCACGCGCAGCAGCGTCGTCTTCCCGGAGCCGTTCGGGCCGGCGACGCAGTGCAGTCCCGTCCCCCACGCGACGCCCACCGCGTCGAGGGCCTTCGTGTCGCCGTACGTCTTCGTGAGGTCGGTGACGCCGAGCGTCGCGTCCGGCCGGCCGGGTGCCCCGGGTCCGGTGTCCGTCCCGGTCATCTCAGGCCCTCCGTTCGTACAGTTCCACTGCGCCCGCGAACACGACGGCGGCGCCGACGACCCACGCCGCCAGGCCGAGCAGCCAGTCGGCGTACTGGCCGACGGCGTCGCCGCGCAGCACGAACCCTCTCGTGGTGACCGCCGAGTAGTGGGTCGGCACGTGGCGGACGAGCCACCGGCGCGCCGGCGAGAAGAACCCCACGGGGTACGCGATGCCGGAGAACGACAGCACGAACAGCATCACGAGGAGGTTCGCGATGCGGCCCCACGTCCCGAACCGGAACACGACCATCAGCGTCGCCGCCACCAGCCCGAGCAGCAGGAACGTCAGCAGCGTCACGAGCGCCGTGCCCGGCGTCAGCACGGAGAGCGCCGCGCCGGCGTGTGCCGTCGTCGCGTCGAACACCGCCAGCGGGACGAACAGCAGCGCGCCGAAGAACGCGAGCTTGCTCGCGACGACCGCGTGCAGGGACGTCTCCACGCGCAGGCGGTCGAGGACCGCGGCCTCCTGGTCGAACGTGTACGGCAGGTAGACCAGCGCCACCAGCGACACGAGCGTCAACAGGAACGCCGGAATCAGGTACGAGGACAGCGCGTACTCCTCGCCGACGACGTGCCGGGTCGCGGAGACGTCCCGCGGCAGCTGGTCCTCGAGCGTGTACGAGGCGATGCTCGCCAGCGCCTGCGACGGCTGGAGGTACGGCACGACGCTGCCCGACGCGTACACGTCGAAGTGCGCGGTGCCAGCCGACTCGTCGGTGAGGTCGGGCGGCACCGCGATGACGGCGTAGACGCGCTCGCGGTTCAGCGCTCGCATCGCCGCCGCCTCGGAGTCGTACGTCCGCGGGTCGCTGAACAGCGTCACCGACGCCGTCGCGATGTCGAGGTCCTCCTCGGTCGTGGCGTCGTCGGCCGGCGCGACGGCGACGGGCGCGTCCGTCGGCAGCACGTGCTGGAACGCGAACGTCGTGTACGAGAACACCGCCGGGAGCAAGACGAGGACGACGAGTAACGCGACGAGCTTGTGGCGTCCCCACGTCAGCTCCTTGCCGAGCAGGGACGTGACGTCCATCGGTTACGCCGTCGTCGCCGCGCCGTCCGTCGCGTCCGTCGACGAGGACGCCGACCCCGTGGCCGACGCCGAGCCGCTCATCGAGTACATCGCCTCGATGCGGTCCTCCAGTTCGTCGACCGTGTCCGTGTACGTGACCGTCACCGTGTCCCCGTCCTGTGAGACCGAGAGCTTCTCGAGTGCCTCCCGGAGCTCGTCGCCGCCGACGCCGCTGTACAGCGAGAGCGCGCCGTCGACGACGTCGTTGATCCGGCTGGCGTCGTCGCTGGACTCGCTGATCATGTTCATCCGCATCGACACCTCGTCGCCGCTCGTGTCGAACGACCCGCTGACGTACGTCACGGCGTTGAACGCGCTGGTGTCCACCTGGGAGTTCCCGCCGAGCTCGTCGGCGGGCAGCTGGTCCTGGGGGACGTCGGCGGCGAACCGGAGGTAGCCGTCGTCGGTGCTCTCGAACTGCGCGAGCAGTTCGCCGCCGAGGGCCTCCTCGTCGCCGGCGTCGACGTCGAGGACGCTCTCGACGGCGGTGGTGTCGCCGACGACGAACGCGCCGTCGCCGAGCGCGGCGAGCGCGTTCTGGTTCTGGTAGCCGTACGTGTACACCGTGGTGTCCTGGTGGGACTCCTCGGCGAACTCGGTGCCGGACTCCTCCATCGCTGAGACGATCTCGTCCTCGGTGAACGACGTCTCGATGACGGCCCCGGCCTGCTGGGCGTTCGTCGGCACGCTCTCGCCCTCGGTGCCGTAGAACGTCATGCTCTCGACGTTCGACGGGTCGAGGCCGGACTCGTCTTCGACTTGCGTGAGCCACTCCTCGACGCTGGTCGGGCCGCTGTAGAACTCCGACTGGCCCTGGGCCTCGAAGGCGGCGTTCGCGAGGTCGCGCAGCGAGTCGTCCTCGAGCATGCCGGCGGCGTCGACGTAGCCGACCATGGAGGCGTCCGCGGGGACGCGCTCGGTCGCCGCGCCGTCGCCGCTGCCGGAGCCCTCGCCGCCGATGAATCCCGTGCAACCGGCCGTGACGAGGAGGACCGACAGGCCGACCGCGAGGAGGGCCGTCCGTCCGCTGTCTGGGGGGGTGAGACGCATGTCTCCCCGTTGCGTGGACGCCCTCTTAAATTCTCGTGAGGCTGCGTAGCGTTGCCACACCGTCCGCGCCGCGGCCCGGTGGACCGCCCGCGACCGCGGACGCTCGGTCGGTTATCGGCCGACCGGCGCGCCGCAAGTTCCGGTCGGTCAGTGCGCGGTCGGTTATCGGCCGACCGGTGCGTCGAGATTTTCGGTCGGTCAGTGCGCGGTCGGTTTCGGACCACGACGCGCGGTCGGGCCCCTACCAGAACGCCTTCGTGCGCGCGTACTCGCGCTCGCGCTCGAGGATGTCCCGGTAGAAGTCGTCCTCGTCCTCGCGGTGGCGGTTGATGACCCGGGCCGCGTTCCGCGGCCCGACGCCGCGAGCCGACAGCGCGATCACGGCCTTCTTGCCGTGGCTCTGGACGATGCTCGCGTTCCGGAACACGCGCTCCGTGCGGTCGCGCTGCTCGTCGTCCCTGTCGTCGGCCCGCACCGCGGTCACGGCGTCGTCGGCCCACGGCGACAGCGCGGCGACCCGCGTCGACCCGCAGCGCGGGCACTCGGGCTGGTCGGCGACCCGGCGGACCTTCGTCTCCTGCTCCCAGTCGGTGCAGTGCGTGCAGAACAGCTTCACGCGGTCGTCCCTGATGCGCTGTCTGACCGCCTGCACGACGCTGGCGTCGGCATTCTCCGGCGTCAACAGCTCCGCGCCCGAGGACCGGCCGCCGGAGCCGACGGCGGTCCGCTCGCCGACCACCGCGACCGACAGCGCCCCGGCCTGGATCCGGTCGAGAACGTCGGCGGCGCGGTCGACGTCGAGGTCGGTGTGGAACACCTCGCGGACGGCCTCGTCGTAGACGGGCGTGTCCTCGAGCGCGCCGAGCAGTCGCGACAGTCCGACGCCGTCCCGGCCCTTCCAGCGCTTGAGCGCGCCGAACTTCGCGGCGACGTGCGCGAGCGTGAACTTCAGCGTCTCCGAGCGCTTCAGGCTCAACTCCAGGATGGCCTCGACGTGGCCCGGGTCGGTCTCCTCGAGCAGGCCGACGACGTCGCTCGCGCTGACCCGCGCCGGCACCTCCAGTTCGACGCGGTACGGGTCGACCTCCATCCCGACCGAGGAGCCGGTGCGCTGGCCGAGCAGCGCCGAGAGCAGGCGGCCCAGCGTCTCGTTGACCTCGTGGCCGAACGCCGCGTTCACCACGATGGTCTTCCCGGCTTGCTCGACGACGACGCGGTCGTCGGTCGGCACCGGCGCCTCGGCCTCGACCTGGCGCTCGACCTGTTCGAGCGCGCCCCTCGCGGTCGCGTCGTCGGTCGGGTACCGGACCGTGAACTCCCGGGCGACGCCCTCGGCGTCCGCGCCGGCGGCGAACTGCTCGCCGGCCACCGCGCGCATCTCGCCGACCTCCTGGGCGACCGCGTAGGGGACGGGGATCTCCTGGCCCGTCCAGGACGGCACCTCGCCCGTGGGGTCCTCGATGGGGGAGACGTTCACCTCCTCCTCCTCTTCGTCGATGTTCGTGATGCGCCACATCTCGCCGCGCTGCACGAACGTCGCCCCGGGTTCGGCGAAGTTCACGACGAACCGCTCGTCGAGGGTCCCGACCTGGCGGCCGGCGGCCATGTCGTAGACGTCGTACGTCTGCTCGTCGGGGATCATCGAGAGGTTCGCGTAGTAGTACTGCCACGTGCCGCCGGACTTCGCGATGGTGTCGTCGTCCTCGTCGACGTACACCACGCGGTTCGCGTGGAGTTCCGCGGCGACCTCGCGGAACGTCGCCTCGTCGAGGTCCCGGAACGGGTACGCCCGGGTGACGACCTGGTAGGCGTGGCGCGCGCTCGTCTCCCCGAAGTCCATCGCGAGGCCGACGACCTGGTTGGCGACGGTGTCGAGGCTGCCGTGGTGGATTCCAGCCGTCTCCACGTGGCCCTCGCCGGCGCGCCGCGCGATGGCGAGCGCCTCCAGGGCGTCGTCCGGATTGCCGGTGATGATGGTGCCGTGGCTGACCTCGTCGCGGCGGTGGCCGGCCCGCCCGACGCGCTGCAGGAGGCGAGCGACCTCCCTGGGCGAGGAGTACTGGACGACGTGGTCGATGCGGCCGACGTCGATGCCGAGCTCCATCGAGGACGTGCAGAGCAGGCCGTCGAGTTCGCCGGCCTTGAACCGGTCCTCGACCTCGATTCGCGCGTCCTTCGAGAGACTGCCGTGGTGGACGCCGACGTTCGCGCCGAGCTCCTTGAACCGCGACCCCAGGGCCTCAGCGGTCTGTCGCGTGTTCACGAAGATCAACGTGGAGTCGTGTGCCTCGACGACGTCGCGGATGGCTCGCACGTGGCTCGCCATCTCCGGGCTCGTCATCAGTTCGTTGCTCGCGCGCTCGTCGCGGTCGGTCACCTCGGGCTCGCGGACGGTGAACTCGACGTTCGACGTGACGTCCACCTCTATCACCTCGCAGCCGCGGCCGCCGGTGAGGAACGCGCCGACCTCCCCGGGGTCGCCGACCGTCGCGGACAGCCCGACACGCTGGAAGTCGCCGGCCAGCTCCACGAGGCGCTCGAGGCCGACCGAGAGCTGGGCGCCGCGCTTCGCGCCGGCGAGCTCGTGGACCTCGTCGACGACGACGTGCTCGACGTCCGCGAGGCCGTCCCGGAGCTTCTCGCCGGTGAGCATCGCCTGCAGGGTCTCCGGCGTCGTCACGAGCACGTCCGGCGGGTCCTCGGCCTGCTGCTGGCGCTGGTACTGGGTCGTGTCGCCGTGCCGGACGTCGACGTCGACGTCCAGGGTGTCCCCCCACCAGTCGAGGCGCTCGCGCATGTCGCGGTTCAGCGCGCGCAGCGGCGTCACGTACAGCGCCGCGAACCCTTCGGGCGCGCCGCCGGCGACGATCTGGTCGAAGACCGGCAGCATCGCCGTCTCCGTCTTCCCCGTCCCGGTCGGCGCGACCACGAGGCCGTTCCGGCCCTCCGCGAGCGCGGGGATCGCCCGGCGCTGTGGCTCCGTCGGCGTCGCGAACCCGCGCTCGCTCAGCGCCGCGCGGACCTCGCTGCCGAGGTGCGAGAACGCGTCCATCCCACGCGTCTCACTCATCCCGCGGCGGTAGGGCCGCGACGAGAATAAGGCCGTTGCCGGCTCCGTGGCTGCGACCCGCGCCCGGTTTCCCGCGGTCAGACGTCGCAGTACCGGCCGAGGCGCGTCCCGTCCAGCAGGTACGCGTCGGCGTCCGGGCACGCCTCGGGGAGGAACGGCGCGAGGAACCCCTGGCCCTCGACGTTCACCCACGTGCCGCCGGAGAGGTCGTTGAACGCCGGGAAGACGGCGAGTTCGCCGCGTATCGGGAGGTCGCGGCCGTGGTGGGCCTCGAAGGGCGCGGCGACCAGCGGGCCGCGCAGCCACGCGCGCTCGACGCGGCTGCCGCCGACGTCGTCCTCCAGGCGGACGCTGGGGTGTTCGTGGCCGACGCAGACGGTCTCGGCGGCCAGCACTTCAGGGCTCGGCCACGTGTGGCCGTGCGCGAACCCGACGTCGCCGAACCGCGCGCCCTCGGGCGGCGTCGCCGCGAGGTCGTACGCGTCCGCGAGGCCGCCGTCGTGGTTCCCGACGACGAGCGTCGCCGGCACGTCGAGCGCGCCGAACAGCGCGTCCAGTTCGTCGTGCTCGGCGCCCTCGGGCGTCCCGATGGCGTGTCCGAGGTCGCCGAGGAACACCACGCGGTCGGCGCCAGTCTCGTCCACGAGCCCCAGCAGGTGTTCGCGGCGCCGGGCGGCGCGACTCCGGACCTCCAGGCCCTCGCGGCGCAGCGACTGCTCGATGCCCGCGTGGTAGTCCGCGACGACGAGCGCGCGCTCGGTGCCCGCCCGCCGGCCGCCCTCGGTCGCCGCCGCGTCGAGGTCGGCGACCGCGGCCGGTTCGCCGGGCACCGGCTCGACGAGCGCCATCAGATGGCCTTCAGGTGGTCGTCGCCGGCCTCGTAGCACCGCCCGCTCATCAGCGCCGCCTGGATGGCGTCCTCGACTTCGCCCTCGTCGGCGTCGCGCTCGTCCGCGGCCGTCGCGACCACGTCCTCCCGTGGCGCGCCGTCGCCGTCGTCCAGGCGGTCCATCAGGTCGACGACGTAGTCCTCCAGGTCGAGGTCGGGTTCGCCCCCTTCCGCGTCCTCGCGGTCGGACGCCGGCTCGTCGTACTCGTCTTCGGTGAAGTCCGTGGTCGTATCGGACTCCTCCTGTGACTCGTCGAACGCCTCGTCCTCCGCCGTGAAGTCGCCGAGTTCGTCGTCACCGTCGGCCGCACGCTCGTCTGCCTCCTCGTCGTCAGCAGTCGAATCGACGGCCTCGCCGTCGCCCTCGCCGGTCTCGTCGCCGCCGGCCGCAGTCGCGGACTCGTCGCCGGACTCGCCGCCGGCCGCAGTCGCGGACTCGTCGCCGGACTCGCCGCCGGCCGCAGTCGCGGACTCCGCGTCCGGTTCGGGCGTCTCCGCGTCGGCCTCGCCCGCGTCCGGGATGTCGCTGCCGGTGGAGAACTCGACGTCGAAGTTCTCCTCGACCTCTCGGCGTTCCTCCTCGGAGAGCTCGTACAGCTCCCCGTCGCCTCCGTCGCCACCGTCACCGTCGTCGCCACCGTCGCCACCACCGTCGCCACTGCCACCGTCGTCGACACCGTCGCCTCCCTCGGGCGCGGCCTCGGCGGCGACGTCGCCCGGGCTCGGCGTCTCCGCCGCCGGCTCCGGCGAGACGGACTCGGCCTCCGGCTCTCCGACAGAGCCCTGCACGTCGCCCTCGCTCTCGCCAGCCTCGGCGTCGACTGCGCCCGAGTCGCCCTCGTCTGTATCGGGCCGGGCTTCGTCTGTCTCCGAATCAGTTTCGGGTCCGCTGTCGGCCTGCGCCCCGGTCTCGCCTTCCGCGGCCACAGCGGTCTCGCTCTCCGCCTCCACGGCCCCTGCAGGGGCCGCCTCGTCCGCGGCTGCCGCGTCGGCGTCCAGGTCGGCCGCGAAGTCCAGGGCGGCGTCGCCGCCCTCGTCGGGGCTCAGCGCGAGGTCGCCAGCGGCGTCGGCCTCGCCGGCGACGACGCGCGCCGCCTCGACGGCGAGGTCGCGGACCGCCGCCAGGTACGCCGGCGTCGTCCCGTAGTGGTCGAGGGCGAGCGGGATGCCCGCCGCGAGCCCCGGCTGGACGCCCGCGCGCTCCAACACCTCGCGGAGGCGGTCGCCGCGCTCCACGCGGTCGTGGGCGGCCGCCGCCGTCGCGACCCGGTCGACGGTCTGCTCGGCGGTGGAGACCACCCAGCGGTCGCGCGTCTCGGCGTCCACCTCGCTGACCGCCTCCGGCCGGATGGACGTGTAGACGACCTCCGAGTCGTCCGGCTGGAACGTCCTCGCCTTCCCGGTGACGGCGACGAACGACGGCGTCTCCGCCGACTCCAGCGCCGCGAGGGCCTCGGGCTGGTACTGGCCGGCGTACACGACGAACGCGCCCGTCGGGTCGACGACGCGCGCCCGCACGACGTCCTCGCTGACCTGCGCGACCTCGGTGAGCACGCCGACGACGAACACGCGGTTGACGCGCGCGCCGGTCGGCGTCACGACGTAGTTCGGCGCGCGCTCCTCGTCGCTCTCCGCGTACGAGTAGTCGGCGTCCTCGAACTCCGCGGCGAACAGCCGGTAGGCGACCTCGCGGCGGTTCACCTCGCCGGATTCGGACTGGCTCATGCGGCCACCTCCGCGAGGAAGGCGCTCGCGCGCTCGGCCGGGTCGTCCGCGGACTCCCGGAACGCCGTGGTCTCGAGGTTCGCGCCGTAGTCGTCCACCGAGAGGTGGCCGCGCACGCGGAACTCCCGGCCGACGATCTCGTCGGCGATGCTCTCCGCGACGACCTCCTGGTCCATCGCGTCCCGCGCCTGCCGGCGCGCGTCCTCGAGGCCGCCGCCGTACACTTCCTCGGTCAGCTCGCGGTCGAGGACGACGGTGACGGTGTCGGTGCCGTCGTCGAGAATCGCCTTCACGCGGAGGTCGTCCTCGCCCTCCACGTCGCCGTGCTGGCGGCACTGGCCCTTCTGGACGACCCGGCCGCACTCCGGACACCGCTGGATGAGCCCGGAGCCGTCCCGGACCTCGATGACGTTCCCGACGAGTTCGACGTCGTAGGCGCCGCCGCGCTCGACGGCCTCACGGACCGCCAGCCGCGTCGGTCCGCCGACCTCGACGTCGCGGTCGAGGGCCGTCACGGTCGAGAACTCGGAGACGTTCACGGAGGGGACGCCGCGGAACTCGCGGACGTAGACGTCCTCGAGGCGGACGGACGCGCCCGCCTCGATCTCGGCGTGGGGGTCCCAGTCCGTGAACGGGAGGCGCGCGGACTCGTCGCCGAGCACGCCGCTCAGGATCTCGGTCTCGCCGTCCCGGCCGTCGATGGTCCGCGTCTCCACCTCCGTGACGCGGACCTCGACGTTCCGGCCGCGGTCGCCGGGTTCGAGGTCGGCGAGGTCGCGGTCGCCGCCGACGTCGTACGGCACGTCGAAGTCCTCCGCGTCGCTCACCGTCGAGGACTCCCCGAAGTTCAGTTCCGGCTGGCCCTCCCACTCGCGGACGCTCGCGTTCCCGATGGTGACCGTGTCGCCGGGCTCGAGGCCGAAGTCCTCCCACGCCGTGTAGGAGATCTTCCCGGTGTCGTCGGCGAGTTCGCCCTCCCGGATGACGTGGTCGTCGCCCTGGTAGCGGATCGACCGCTGGCCGGCGGTGAGGACTTTCGCGGTGACGGTGACGTTCCCGGAGTCCGGGCTGACGTCCACGACGTCCACCGCGGTCGGCGTGCCGGAGTCGCCGCCGGCGTCGTCGCCGTACTTCCGCCGGAGGCTGCGTTTGGCCTCCTCGAGGGGGACGCTGTACTCCACGAGGTTCTGCAGGTTCTCTTTGACCTCCGCTTTGTCTACACCGAGGTCGGAGGCGAGCTCCTCGGCGTGCTCGTCGACGTTCATGCACGTAGAACTGCGTCACCCTCCCCTAAAAGGGTTCCCGCGCGCGACGCGCGACCGACGCGCCGGCCCTGAACTCGACCTGCGCGCGCACGGCGACGAGATGCGCGTGTAGCGAAACCGGTTTCCCGCGGCCGCGACCTACCCCGGGTATGCACGTCGTCGTCAACGCCGCGATGAGCGCGGACGGCAAGCTCTCCACGCGCCGCCGCGAGCAGGTCGCCATCAGCGGCCCGGAGGACTTCCGCCGCGTCGACGAACTCCGCGCGAGCGTCGACGCCGTCATGGTCGGCGTCGGCACGGTGCTCGCCGACGACCCGTCGCTGACCGTGGACGACCCGGACCTCGTCGCCGACCGCGAGCACCGCGGCGACTCTCCCCAGCCCGCGCGCGTCGTCGCGGACTCCCACGCTCGAACGCCGCCGGACGCGCGCGTCCTCGACGCCGCCGCCGAGACGTTCGTCCTCGTCGCCGAGGAGGAACCGCTCGAACACCGCCAGAGCCTCGAGAAGGCGGGCGCGACCGTCGTCGTCGCCGGCGAGAACCGCGTCGACCTCCCGGCCGCCTTCGACGAACTCGAGGCCCGCGGCGTCGACGACCTCATGGTGGAGGGCGGCGGCGAGCTCATCTTCTCGCTGTTCGCGGACGGCCTCGTCGACGACCTCTCGGTGTACGTCGCGCCGACGGTCATCGGCGGCCGGGACGCCCCGACGCTCGCCGACGGCGAGGGGTTCGTCGAGGACTTCCCGGAACTGGAGCTGGTCGGCGTCGAGCGCGTCGACGGCGGCGTGCTCCTCGAGTACGACTGCTAGAACGATCGCGGACTGCTGACCGCGGGCCGCTTCAGTGCTGGTGGCCGGTCGCCTCGGCGTACGTCACGCCGAAGCGCTGCTCGAACTGGTCGAGGGTCGCCTCTTCGACGGCCTGCAGTTCCTCGGTGGGCTCGTCCTCGCTGTGGTGGACGAGCATGTGCGCGCGCTGCGCGAACGCCATCAGCGTGATGTCGCCGACGGCCTGGGCCTGCGAGTCGTCGTCCTCCTCGGTGAACAGTTCGACGAGTCGCGCGGGAATGGTGACGTCGTTCGTGTTGCCGTCCGGGCCCTCGATGGTGAACGTGGCTTCGTCCATGCCACCACGGACGGCACCCCGAGTAAAAGGGATGGGGTTCGCGGGGCGGCCCGCCGGTGGGGCTGTCGGTCCGCGCGTCCGGACGCTCAGTCGTCGGCGGGCGCGGCCTCGCCGCCCTCGCCGGCCGCCGCGCTGACCTCGCCCTCGAGGTAGTCGTCGGCGTCGATGGCGGCCTTACAGCCCATGCCGGCGGCGGTGACGGCCTGCTGGTAGTGGTAGTCGACGACGTCGCCGGCGCCGAAGATGCCGGGGACGTCGGTCTTCGTCTGGCCACCGCCCTTCCCGCCCTGCGTCAGGATGTAGCCCTCGTCGTCGAGTTCGACGCCCGTGTCCTCGAGGTACTCGGTGTTCGGCGTGTGGCCGATGGCGACGAAGAACGCGCCGACGTTCAGGGAGAACTGCTCGGTCGCCTCGTCGTCGAGTTTCGCCGTCGGGTGGCCCTCGGGGTGGCGGACGAGCGTCACGTCGGAGACGCCGTCCTCGGGCGTGCCGTTGACCTCGACGGCCTCCGTGTTCCACAGCACCTGTATGTCGCCGTCGTCGACGTGCTGCTGGACGCGGTCCTCCCAGTAGTCCTCCGCGCGAAGCTCGTCGCGGCGGTGGACGAGGTAGACGGTGTCGGCGAACTTCGTGAGGAACGACGCCTCCTCGGCCGCGGCGTCGCCGCCGCCGACGACGACCATGTCCTCGCCGCGGAAGAACGCGCCGTCGCAGGTCGCACACGTCGACACGCCGTACCCCATCAGTTCGTCCTCGCCGGGGATGCCGAGCGTGCGCGCGCTCGCGCCGGACGCCGCGATGACCGCGTCCGCCGTGTAGACGTCGCCGTTCGACAGCTCCACGCGGAACGGCCGCACGGAGTCGTCGACGGCCTCGACGACGCCGTGTTCGATGTCGGCGCCGAAGCGTTCCGCCTGCGCTTTCATGTCGTTGATGAGGTCCGGCCCAGAGATGCCCTCCGGGAAGCCCGGGTAGTTCTCGACGTCGGTCGTCAGGGTGAGCTGGCCGCCGGGCTCGTCGCCCTCGAACAGCAGCGGGTCGTTGTTCGACCGCGCCGCGTAGATGCCCGCCGTCAGCGCCGCGATGCCCGTACCGGTCACGACGAGCTTCCGGTGTTCGACGACGTCCTCCTCGCCGGCGGCGTCACCGCCTCCGGCTCGATCCTCGTCCGAGGTTTCGCTCCCGCCGTCCGTGACCAGCCCGAGCTTCTCGTCGAGTTCGCCGGCCTCCTCGAGGGCGTGCGTGTCGTCCCAGCCGCCGACGAGCTCGTCGTCGACGAACACCTCGGGCGCCGTCTCGCGGCCGTCCGCGCGCTCTTTCATCTCCGCGAACAGTTCCTCGTCGCCCGTGACGTTGTACGTCACGTAGTCGACGCCCTTCTCGTCGAAGAGGGCCTCGGCCTTCTCGCAGTACGGGCAGTTCGTCTTCGTGTAGATCTCTACTCGGGGGTCGTCGGTCATACCGTACACTCGTCGACCGCGGCGTTTGTAGGTTGTGTTGGCCGGGCGACTCTCCGGTGGTTCAAACGGGCGTTTGTCGCTCCCGAAGCTACACGTGTCGGGTCGCCCAACCGCTGCCCATGGACGCGTCAGCGCGGAACCTCGCGGCCGCGGCGGTCGGCGGGACGCTGTGGGCGGCCGTCCCGGCGCTCGACGGAACCGTCCCGTGGGTCTGGTCGCTCGCGCCGCTCGCACCCGTCCTCCTGGCGTTCGGCGTCCTCGAGTGCAGGCGTCGGTACGGGGACGGCTGGGGGCAGTTCGGGCGGGCGGGCGCGGCGCTCGCTGGAGTCGGGCTCGCGCTGCTCGCGGTCGGCGCGCTGCTCCGGCAGGCGCTCGCCGGGCTCGTCGCGGTGTTCGCCGTCGGCCCCGTGGCGGCCGGCGGGTTCCTCGCGCTCTGGGTCGGCTCGACGTTCCTCGCCGTCGCCCTCCGCCGCGCGGACGTCCTCGGGCGGCCGGGAGCGGTCGCGTTCGTCCTCGCGCTGCCGGCCAGCCTCCTGGTGAACGTCTTCCTCGGGTCGGCCGGGCTCGGACTCGGTCGTGGCGTGGTCCGCGCCAGCCCCGGGTTCTACGGTCTCGCGTGGGTCGGCCTCGCGGTCCGCCTCTCCCGGACCGGGCCGACGGCAGCCCGGGGGACGGTCTCCGGGCCGAGCGCCGGGTCCGCCGTCGGGAGCCCGCAGCGCGTCGTCGCCGCGCTCGTCGGCGTCGCGGTCGCCGTCCTGGGCGCCGCCGGCCTCCTGCCGCTGGGCGCGCCGGATGGGACGCCGTTCACGGGCGAGTCGGCGCCCCTCGACGGGGTCCACGCGGCACTCGGCGCTGCGGGCGTCCTCGCGGCGCTCGCCGGCGACCGGTACGCGCGCTGGTACAACAGGGCGGGGGGCGCGGCGCTCCTGGCGCTGGCGGCCCTCCCGTTCCTCCCCGGACGGACGCCGTTCGGACTCGCATTCGTCGACCTCGTCGTCTACGTGCCCGCCGCGGTCGTGACGCTCGGCGTCGGGTTCGCCGCTGGCAGCGCGACCGGGTCAGGCCCGCAGCGCTCGGGCGCGGACGACGACGTACGCGGCGGCGGCGAGCAGGCCGACGCCGAAGACGGCCGCGCCGACCGGCGGCGCTGAGACGCCGTACCCGCCGAGGTTCTCCCCGCCGACGAACCCCGGTTCGGGCGCGAGCACGCGCTGGGCGACCACGCCCGCGACCGCGAACGCGGCGGCGGCGCCGAGCGCTCGCTCCAGTACGCGCTGGAGTTCGTCGCCGTCGGCGTCGCCGGAGACGATGACCAGCGGGTCGCCGGCGGGCGCGTAGACCGTCATCTCGGTGCCCTTCTCCGAGTACACCGTGTCCACCGCGGTCACGACGTCCGCGGCCTCGAGGTTGTCGAGGTGGTAGTGGACGTTCTGCGGGCTGGTGTCGGTCACGTCGGCGAGCGTCGACGCCGTCGCCGGCGACTCGCGGAGCCTGTCGAGGATGGCGCGCGCCGTCTCCGACGACAGCGCGTTCACGGCCGCGCCGTCCTCGGCGCCCAGGTCGACGACCCTCGGTCCGGCGTCGGGCTCCCGGACCTCCTTCGACGGGAGCATGGCCGGGACGTCGGCGGGGCGGGACTTAGTTCGGTCGCCGCTCGCCGGCGAGCCCAAGCGCTTACGCCGACGGTCGCCGAGTGTGGCGTATGGCCGCGGACTTACACGAGAAGGTGGACCGCTACGAGGGGCTGCTCGCCGAAGCGCTCGGCGAGGCCGAACGCCTGCCGCCGCCGGACACGCCGCTCGGCGAGGCGGCCGCGGAGTGCGAGGAGATGGCCCAGTCGTACCTCGAGGACGGGCGGCACTTCCGCGAGCGCGACGACGCGGTGAACGCGCTCGCGGCGTTCTCCTACGGGCACGCGTGGCTGGACGCCGGCGCCCGCATCGGGCTGTTCGACGTCCCGGACTCGGGTCACCTCTTCACCGTGTGAGGCCCCGCCGCCGGCCCGGTCACGTGTCCGCTGCGTGACGACGGCGGAACCGAGTGCCGGAGCCCCAGTACCGGCGCGTCGTTCGCCGTCGGGTACCTTTACGTGAGTGCGCCGCGTCGGCAGACCCGATGGAGGCCGCGCTCTGGTACGTGTTGACTGGGACGCGCGGCGGCCCGAATCGCGTCCGCCTGCTGCGGGCGCTGGCCGACAGACCGCGGAACGCGAACCAGCTCGCGGCCGACCTCGACCTGGACTACAAGACGGTTCGTCACCACCTCGACGTGCTCGTGGACAACGACATCGTCGAGTCCAGCGGCGACGACTACGGCGCGGTCTACCTGCCGACGGAGGAGGCGCGCGACCACTGGGACACCGTCGAGGAGATCATCGACGACACGGAGGCGGTCGACTGATGCACGGAACCCGGCGAAAATCGGCCGAATTTGGGAAAGCGTATAACTGTCGGTCCTGCCAACGGTGGTGTAGATGACCGTCTGGGCGGACGTCACGCGGGCGGCCATGGCGCTCAACGTCGTGTTGCTGCTCGCGCTCTGTAGCGTGTGGGTCCGCAACTACCGGCAGATCCGGTCGAAGCACACGCTCGGCCTGCTGCTGTTCGGCGTCCTGCTGCTCGGCGAGAACGCGCTCGGCCTCTACTACTTCGCCGTCCACGACGTGCTGACGGCGTGGTTCACCGGCCTCCCCTCGATCTCCGCGACGGCGTTCATGGTGTTGCGGCTGCTGGAGACCGCCGCCATCCTCTTCTTACTGTGGGTCACCTGGGACTGACCGCGCGGTCGCCGGTCCAGCGAGTCCTGGGAGCGTCTGCGCGGACGTCGCCCCAGCAATTCGGCGGGCGGGCCTCAACCTTTTTCCCCACAGCCGTCCGAATCCGTGACATGGCGCACGAGGCGTACGTGCAGTTGGTCTGTCCTGAATGCCAGAAGCACTGGGAGAGCACGCCCAGCGAGCTCCCCACGCACGACGAGAACTTCAACTGTCCGAACTGTCACGCGACGCGACGCACCGCCGAGTTCATGCGCACGGACCGCGACCTCGAGAACCTGAAGCGACTCAAGTAGACGGTATCCAGTCGGCCGACCGCGAACCGGTACGACTCCGGTGAGTCGTCGTCGAGCCGCGAGTCAGACCGCCGACCGCGCGCCGCAGGCCTCGCAGTGCAGGACTTCGGTGTCGCCGTCCGTCTCGAGGTTCGTGTCCGGGAGCCCGCACTCCGGGCACGTCACGTACGTGTCCACGTACTCGTCGAGGACGGCCTTCACGCGGGACTCGCGGAACTCGCCGGTGAGGCGGGCGCGCCCGCTCTCGTCGATCTGGGCGCTCGTCCCGAGCTCGTTCTGGAGGAACTTCAGGACGTGGTCCTCGTCGCGGCCGAGGCGGTCGAGGGTCTCCTGGAAGTTCTCGTAGACGGTGACGTTGCCCTCCTCGCGCACGTTCGGCTCGGGGACCTCGAACCGGCTCTCGCTGCCCGCGACGTCGGGCTTCTGCTCCATCGCGCGGTCGAGTTGCTCTTCGTAGTCCATGCTGGACAGAAGTGGCGGCCCGCACAAAAGCCTTTCAAAAGCGGGGTCGGCCGAGGCCCGAAACGGCCGCCTGTGGGACGTAGAGGCGTGGTAACGCCTCTCAGGATAATACTATAACCCCGTGCCCGTTAGAGGCTGGTGTCATGAAGAAACAGGAGCTCATCCACCTGCACGGCCTCCTGGCAGAGGTCGGAAGCTACTACGAGGAGTGCGAGAACGACGAGATCCCACTCGACGAGTACGACTCTCTCGGCGTACGACCCACATCTATCCACAAGTCGAAGACCGACCACAAGGCGGCTGTTTTTGCGCTCGCGGGCGGCATCACCTCGGCGATGAGCGAAGCCGAGGAACAGGACGCCGTTCCCGCTTCTGCCGACTAACGTAGCGACCGACGCGCCGACTACTGCACACAGCACCGCCCAGCGACGGCCTCGGCGCCCGGACGGCTGCTCGGACCGGCGGTCCCTGCAGATCTCTGGACTCGGGGGACGCTGGCGCTCCGCGAGCCGGAGACGGAATTGCAGTGGTGGCCCGGGGTCGGGTGGCGGCTACTCGTCCGGTCGGAACGCCGGGTCGGAGTCGAGGTCGGCGCCGTCGTCCAGGTCACCGGGCGAGTCGCCTGGCGAGTCCCCGGGCGAGTCGCCTGGCGAGTCCCCGGGCGAGTCCCCGGGAGATTCTAGGGGATCGTCCGCCGCCTCCCCTTCTTCCTCCTCCTCTTCTTCCTCTTGTTCCTCGTCGGTTTCGACGATCTCCTCGACGACCAGCACCTCGAGTGGGATGTTCTCGAGGCGCTGACCGATCTCCTTCCGGGCGATGCGGGAGGCGTGTTCCTCCCGCTCGACGTTGAACACCGTCATCTCGAGTTCGAGCGCGACGAGGCTCTCGTCGGCGGCGACGAACGCCGGGTCGATGGCCTCGCCGCAGTGCGGGCAGGACCGCTCGCCCATGTTGATCTCGACGTAGTTCAGGTCCGGATTCAGCATCTCGCCGGTCTTCGAGATGGCGATGCGGACGGCCTCGTCGGCGGACTGCACGTCGTAGACCGGGACCGCGGCTTCGACCACCACCCTACAGTCCATAGCTACGTGACGTGTTCGCAGGCAACGTAGAAGAAGGTTGGCCCGGAACCGAACCCCACTTCCCGGCGGCCGACGTACCCGCGTCCGGATGGAGCGAGGCGCGATTCCGACGACGGACGTCCCGGGCGCGGTCGACGTCCAGGCGACGCTTGAGAGCGGACAGACCTACCGCTGGTGGCGGCCCGACGGCGCCACCTACGAGACCGACGGCGCGTCCGGCGGCGACGCCTGGTACCGCACGGTCGTCGGCGGCGACGTCGTGGACGTCCGGCAGACCGCGGACGCCGTGGAGTGGCGGTCGACGACCGACGCCGCCCCGCTCGTCCGCGAACTCCTGGGGCTCGACGACGACCTCCGGGCGATCAGGCGAGCGACCACCGACGACGACCTCGCGCAGGCCGCCTGGGACGCCTACGACGGCCTCCGCATCGTCCGCGACCCGTTCTTCGGCTGCCTGGTGTCGTTCATCTGCTCGGCGCAGATGCGCGTCGAGCGCATCTTCGCGATGCAGGAGGCGCTGCGCCGCGAGTACGGCGAGCGCGTCGAGTTCGGCGGGGAGACCGTCCACGCGTTCCCCGAACCGGAGGCGCTCGCCGCGGCGACCGAACGGGAGCTCCGGGAGCTGAAACTCGGCTACCGCGCGCCGTACGTCCAGCGGACCGCGGAGATGGTCGCCGGCGGCGACCTCACGGAGCGCGACGTCCGCGGCCGCGCGTACGAACTCGCCCGGGAGGAACTCACGGGGTTCGTCGGCGTCGGCGAGAAGGTCGCGGACTGCGTGCTGCTGTTCTCGCTGGGCTACCTCGAGGCCGTCCCGCTCGACACGTGGATCCGTTCGGCCATCGCCGACCACTACCCGGACTGCGACGAGGGGAACTACGCGGCCACCTCGCGGGCCATCCGCGAGCGCCTCGGCCCGTACGCCGGCTACACGCAGACGTACCTCTTCCACTACCTCCGCTCGGGCGGCGACGCCGCGTGACGGCCGCACGCCAATCCGTGTCCCGTGACGACCGCCCGCCAATCCGTGTCCCGTGACGACCGCACGCCGGCCCGCGCCGTAATATTTAGTCGGTAGCGGGCACACTCCCGGCCATGGGCGACAGCGAACGCACGCGCGCTCGCGTGCTCGTCTCCGGGAAGGTCCAGGGCGTCTACTACCGGGCGAACACGCGCGAGGCGGCGACCGACCGCGGCGTCGACGGCTGGGTGCGGAACCTCCGGGACGGCCGGGTCGAGGCGGTGTTCGAGGGCGACCGCGAGGCCGTCGAGGCGATGGTGGAGTGGTGCCACGAGGGGAGTCCCGCAGCGCGCGTCGACGGCGTCGAGGTCGAGTACGGGGACCCCGAGGGCGAGGAGGGGTTCCGCGTCCGGCGGTAGGAACGACTGCGACCCGCCCCCCGCACGCGGAGTTTTTACGGCGGCCGCCCGCGAACGACGAGCCATGATCACGAGCGAGCGGATGGCGGCCGTCGACAGGAACGCGGCCGCGCTGGGGGTGCCGCAGAAACAGCTCATGGAGTCCAGCGGGAACGCCGTCGCCGACGCGGTTCGCGACGCCGCCGACCCGGGCGCGAGCGTCGCCGTCGTCGCCGGCCGCGGGAACAACGGCGGCGACGCGTTCGTCGCGGCGCGCTTCCTGGACGACTACGACGTCGCGGTCCACCTGCTCGGCCGGCCGGAGTCCATCGGGAGCGACGTCAGCCGCGAGAACTGGGAGGCGCTCCAGTCGGCCGAACTCCCCACGGAGGTCGTGAAGGACGCCGCCGCGCTCGACCTCGGCGACCCGGACGTCGTCGTCGACGCCGTCCTCGGCACCGGCGTCGCGGGCGCGCCCAGGGAGCCGGAGGCCTCGGCGATCCGCGCGATCAACCGGACCGACGGCACCGTGGTCGCGGTGGACGTCCCCTCGGGGGTGGACGCGGACTCGGGCGAGACGCCGGGCGTCGCCGTGGACGCCGACCGCGTGGTGACGTTCCACGACGTGAAGCCGGCGCTCGCCGACCGCGAGGACGTGACAGTCGCGGACATCGGCATCCCCGAGGCGGCCGAACTGTTCGTCGGGCCCGGCGACCTCCAGTCGCTGGCACGCGACCCACGCGCCCACAAGGGGGACTTCGGGCGCGTGCTCGTGGTCGGCGGCGGGCCGTACACGGGCGCGCCGGCGCTGAGCGCGCAGGCGGCGCTGCGCGCGGGCGCGGACCTCGCGTACCTCGCGGTCCCGGACAGCGTCGTGGAGCCGATCCGGGGGTACAGCGAGAACCTCATCGTGGACTCGTACGTCGGGACGCGCCTGCTGCCCGAGCACGTCGAGGACCTCCTCTACCGCGCCGGCGAGATGGACGTCGTGGTTCTCGGACCGGGGCTGGGCGACGCCGACGGCACGCTCGCCGCGGTCCGGCAGTTCCTCGCCGGCTACGAGGGGACGGCGGTGGTGGACGCGGACGCCCTCCAGGTCGTGCCGGACGTGGAGACGGACGCGACCCTCGTCTGCACGCCCCACCAGGGCGAACTCCGCGAGATGGGCGGTCCCGAAGCTGAAGACTGGCGCGAGCGCGCGGACGCCGTCGAGGCGTTCGCCGCCGATCTCGGGCACGCGCTCCTCGTGAAGGGCGCCTACGACGTGATCTCCGACGGCGAGGCGACCCGCGTGAACCGGACGGGCAACCCGGGAATGACCGTCGGGGGCACCGGTGACGTGCTCGCCGGCGCGACGGCCGCGATGCTGTCGGTGCTCGAACCCCTGCAGGCGGCGAGCGTCGCCGCGTACGCGAACGGCGCGGCGGGCGACGAGGTGGTCGACGAACGGGGGTACGGCCTGCTCGCGACGGACCTCCTGGACGCGCTCCCCGCCGCGCTGTGGGGTGGTCGGGATGAGTAGCGACGACCGCGAGGCCGACGAGCGGGAGGCCTCGGAGCGAGGAAGCGGCGGGGCCGCGACCAGCGAGCCGGCCGACGACCTGACGCACACGACCGACGAGGGCGACGTGCAGATGGTCGACGTCGGCGGCAAGCCCGACGCCGCGCGCCGCGCCGTCGCCAGGGGGGAGATCCACCTCTCCGAGTCGACCGCCGACGCCATCAGGGACGACGAGATCGGGAAGGGCGACGTGCTCGCGACCGCCAGAGTGGGCGCCGTGCAGGCGGTCAAGCACACGTGGGAGACGATCCCGATGTGCCACCAGATCCCGATCACGAACGTCGAGACTGACTTCGACGTGCGCGAGGACCGCGTGGTGCTGGCGGTGGCCGTCGAGACGACCGGGAAGACCGGCTGCGAGATGGAGGCCCTCGAGGGCGTGACCACGGGGCTGAACGTCGTCTGGGACATGGTGAAGGCCGCCGAGAAGGACGACGACGGACAGTATCCGGGGACGCGGATCGAGGGCGTCGAGGTCGTCGCGAAGGAGAAACGCGTTCTGGAGTGAGCGGTCGCCGGCGCGGCGCCCCGGCGGCGCGCCTGCCGGCGGCCGCCCGGGCCGCCTCCGCGAGGCGGTACGGTCGCCTTTCGGTCGACTCCTGGCGGCTTACTCTCCTGGGGTCCGACTCGTGGCGGCTTACTGCCCCACAGTTTCACCGCAGTCGCCGCCTCGAGGCGGTCCGGCGAGGGTCCGAGCACGCTCTCCGATTCGTCGTGCTTACTGTCGCGGGCCGTCGCCGGTGCCGACCTTACCGACGCCGGTCGAAGAACTAAGCGTACTGATACGTGTTGTTGGCGACAAATAACGAAAGCCGTCCGGGGCGTCTCGACGACAGTGATGGCTCCCAAGTCACCGCGAACGCTGACAGCCGTACTGCTCGCCGCGACCGTCCTGCTCGCCGGCGCCTCCCTGGGCGCCGCGGCCGCACCGGGCGCGCTCGCCGACTCGTCCGACCACGACGACGCGTCCGACCACGACGACGTGGACCCGCAGAACGCCGCGTACCTCTCCGTCGCGCACGCCTCGCCCGACGCGCCCGCTGTCGACGTCTACGTCGACAACGAGAGCGTCCTCGACGACGTCGAGTTCGGCGACGTCAGCGACTACCTCGAGGTCGCCGCGGGCACGTACAACGTCACCATCACCGTCGCCGACGACCGCGAGGCCGTCGTCTTCGAGGGCAACGTCACCGCCGAGCGCGGGACCGCGTCGACCATCGCCGCATCCGGCGAAGTGAGCGAGAACGCCTCGACCGCGTTCACGCCGCGCGTGTACGCCAGCGACGCCCTGACGCCCGACGAGGACGAGGCCGCCGTCCGCGTCGCCCACCTCTCGCCGGACGCGCCGACCGTCGACATCACCGCGGACGACGGCGACGTCGTCCTCGCGGAGAACGTCAGCTTCGGCAACGCCTCCGAGTACGTGACCGTCCCCGAGGGCGACTACGAGATCGAGATCCGCGCCGACACCCCGGACGCAAACGGGACGGTCGTCACCACCGTCGACGTCTCGCTGGACTCCGAGGAGGCGGTGACCGCGTGGGCCGTGGGCTACCTGTCGCCCGACGAGGCCCCCGCGGACACGCCCTTCCGGGTCCTGACGACCGAGGACGCCACGCGCACCATCGAACTGCCCTGACCCGGGGCTGAGGGGTCTGCCCTGCTCCGGGGCTGAGGGCCCTGTTCTGACCCGGGGCTGAGGGCCCTGTTCTGACCCGGGGCTGACGGGCTCACTGTCTTCGCCCCGGCAGAACGAGCGCCGTCAGGCTTCCGCGACGAGGTCGCTGGCCTTCGCGCGCGACTGCTCGACGACCGGCGGCCGCGCCTCGAAGTCGACGACGACCTGGTCGTCGCCGTAGTCGACGTCCCTGACGTGGGCGTGGTCGTGCACCCACGACACCACGCTCATCGTGTCCTCGGTCATCGGCAGGACGAGCGTCTCGCGCTCGCGGTCGGGGAGCTCCTCGTCGATGCGGTCCCGGAGCGCGGCGACGTTGCTCCCCTCCTTGCCGCTCACCGCGACCGGGTTCGGCGCGAGCGCCGACAGCGCCTCCACCTTCTCCGCGAGCTCGTCGTCGCCGACCTCGTCCACCTTGTTGAACACGGTGACGATCGGCGCCTCGTTGCGCTCGTAGAGCGTGTCGTGGCTCGTCACGAGCTTCTCCCGGATGTCGTCGACGGACTCGCTGGCGTCCACGACGAGCAACACCAGATCGGCCTGGTAGACCGACTCCAGCGTGGACTTGAACGACTCCACGAGCCAGTGCGGCAGGTCGCTGATGAACCCCACCGTGTCGGTCACGAGGACGTCCCGGCGGTCCAGCTCCATCCGGCGCGTCGTCGTCCCGAGCGTCGTGAACAGCCGGTCCCGTGACTCCGCCGTGCTGTCGAGGTCGGGGTGGAGGTCCTCGTTCTCGTCGACGTCGAGGTCGTCGGCGAGCCGCCGCAGCAGCGTCGACTTCCCCGCGTTCGTGTACCCCGCCAGCGCCACGAGCTCGAACCCCGACTCCCGCCTGGTCTCGCGGCGCTGGCGCTCGGTCTTCTCGATGTTCTCGAGGTCCTCGCGGATGCGGCTGATCTGGGCCTTGATGTCCTGCTCGCGGCTCTCGTCGTACTCGCCGAGGCCCATGAACCCGGGGCGCTCGTCGCGTTTCGCGAGGCTCGTCTTCGCCTCCGCGCGCGGCAGCTCGTACCGCAGCTCGGCCAGCTCCACCTGGAGCTGGGCCTTCCGCGTCTGCGCGCGCTGCCCGAAGATGTCGAGGATGAGGCGGAAGCGGTCGACGACCTCCGTGTCCCCCGGGAGCCGCTGTCCGAGGTTGTACGTCTGGTAGGGGCCGAGGCTGTTGTCGAAGACGACGCGCTCGGCGCCCGTCTCCTCGACCAGCACCGCCAGCTCCTCGACCTTCCCCTCGCCGAGCTGGAGCGCCGGGTCCGCGGTCCGCGTCTGCGTCACCTCGCCGGCGACCTCGTAGCCCGCGGCGCGCACGAGGTCCCGGATCTCGGCGGTCTCCGGGTCGCCGTCGTCGACGCGCTTGGCGACCACGGCCGTCGCTTGTGTTCCGGTCACTTGCCCCAGCGTACGGTCCGCCGCTACTTAAGCCCCTGGCGCGGCAAAAGAGACTTACCAGTTGGTGACCGAGAAGCGACCATGCCAGACGTCAATCTCACCTCGCTCGGGCTCGAGTTCGGCGGCGGCGCGGGCATCGGCGCCGTCATCGGGTTCGCGGCGAAGAAGGTCGCGAAGCTCATCGCGGTCATCGTCGGCCTCGAGCTCGCGCTGTTCAAGTTCCTCGAGTCCCGCGGCATCCTCACCGTCGACTGGGACCGCCTCACCGCCGGCATGCTCGATTTGACCTCCGCCGCGAACGCCAGCACGCCGCCGTCGTGGGTGAACACCATCCTCTCGACGCTCTCCGTGAGCGCCGGCTTCACCGGCGGCTTCCTGCTCGGCTTCCGGAAGGGGTGACGCAGGCCCCCGAACGGGGTCCAGTGACGCTCCGAAGGAGTAACGCCGACTTACCGAACCAGTAACGCCGACCCGTCCGCCGACCAGGCTGGTGCCGACCCGTCCGCCGTCGACCAGGCTGGATTCGTCCAGTCCGGTGTCGGCCAGTCCGCGCCGCCTACCGCGTCTCCAGTTCGTCCTTGTCCTTGATGATCTGGGTCTCGCCCTCGCCCGACGAGACCTCGTTCACGAGGTCGTAGAAGTCGTTTTGCATCCCGGCGGGGAACGTCATGACGCCCACCCAGGAGCCGTCGGCCTGCCACTCCTCGCGGTCGAGGTCACCGAACTCCCGGAGCTTCGCCTGACCGCTGCCCGCGTGCTCGGGCGGCAGCTGCACGGCGACGGTGACCTCCTCGAAGCGGATCGGGATCACGGGCCGCAGCGCGTCCAGGGCCTCGTCGACCTGGTTCTCCGCGGGCTCCATCGGGTCGACCGTGAACCCGGCCTCCTCGAGGGCGTTCTCGATGCGCTCCGGCGGGTGGGGCGCGTCGTCCATCTGGGGGTTGATGGCGTTCCGCGAGATGATGTTGATGAGCTTGCGCTTCTTGCGCTCCTGCATCTCCTCGCGCTGCTCGGCCGTGATCTGGATCTCGCCGCGGTCGATGACCTCCGGAATGATCTCGAGGGGGTCCGTCGTCCCGAACACCTCCTCGAGGGCCTCCTCGGCCGGCCGGTCGCCGCGCGAGGCGTTCTCGAAGACGTCGCGGGCGGCGATGACGTCCTCGAGCTCTCCCTCGAACTCGCCGCGTTTCATCGCGAGCGCGGCGTCCGGGTCCACGAGCACCTCGAACCGCTCGCCGTGTGTCTCCAGGCGAGCCGTCACCGCCTCGTCCAGTGAAATCATACCAGGGGGTTCGGCGGGGGCGGCTAAAAGCCCTTTTCCCGACGCCGCGAAACGCGGCGGCGTCACGTTCGCGCTACCGGGCGCGTCACGCTCGCGCTACCGGGGACGTCACTCCTCGCTCTCGTCGGCCGGTCCGTCGCCCGTCTCGTCGCCGTCCTCGTCCGCGAGCAGGCCGTGTTCGGCGAGGTACTCGCGGATCTCGTCGTCGGTCAGTTCGATGAACGCGCCCGTCTCGGCGTCGATGGTGGCGACGCCGACGCCCTCCGGCGCGAGACCGTCGCGGATCTCGCCGAGCGCGCGCAACGCGAGTTCGACGCCCTCGTCGAGGGTCAGGGACTCGTCGTAGTTCGCCTCGAGGTACTCCTGGACCGACGAGCGGTTCTCGCCGATGGCGATGGCCTTCCACTCGTACGGCGTCCCCGACGGGTCGGTCTCGAAGAGGCGGGGCTCGCCGTCGGTGACGCCGCCGATGAGCAGGGCGACGCCGAACGGGCGCGCGCCGCCGACCTGCGTGTACTGCTGGATGTGGTCGGTGATGTCCTTCGTCAGCGTCTCGACGCCGATCGGCTCGTCGTACCGCAGGCGGTTGACCTGGGCGTCGCGGCGCGCGAAGTCGATGAGCTGGCGGGCGTCGGCGACGTGGCCCGCGCTCGCGATGCCGATGTGGTCGTCGGCCTTGTGGATCTTCTCGACGGACGCCTCCTCCATCAGCGGCGAGCTGATGCGCTTGTCGACGAGGAGGACGACGCCGCTGTCAGTGCGGACGCCGATGGACGGCGTGCCGCGCTTGACGGCTTCCCGCGCGTACTCGACCTGGTAGAGTCGGCCGTCCGGTGAGAAGATCGTGATGCCGCGGTCGTAGGCCTGCTGTTGGGTCTGCCCTTGCATGGTTTACTGGAGATCGAGGTTCGTCGCGCCCGCGAACGAGCCCTCGCAGTCGACGTCGAGGAGGTCGCCCCGGCGGACGGCGCGCCGGGACTCGCCCGCGAACGCGACGGTCGCTTCCTCTGCGGGTTCGCTCGGCCGTCCTAAATACTTTTCTTCGGCGGCGCGCATCGTCCCGGAGACGCCGCGCACGGCCACTCTGACGGGGTCGCCGCGGACGGCGTCGACGCACGCCAGCGCCGCGCGCCCGCGCTCGACCTCGCCGTGTCGGACGCGGACCAGCGCCTCGCCCGTCCCCTCCGCGAACGAGAAGGCGACCACGCGGAGGTCGGCGTCCGCGCTGCCGGCGTCCCCGAAGAGGTTCTGGGCGGCGAACCAGAGGCTGCGCTGGAAGTCGCCCTCGGCGACGTCGGCGTCCGGCCACGCCTCCAGTTCCACGGCGAGGTACCGCCACCGCGGGCGGAGGTGTTTCGGGAGGTGTTTCATGGCTGGGAGTCCCCGCGTGGCGGCTTACTGCCGTTCGGCGACGAGCACGCCGACCTGCTCGTGGACCAGCTCGACGGCGGTGAGCGCGTAGCCCTCGTCCGTGAACGCGTCCGCGAGCACGCCGACCGTCGCCGGGTCGTCGACCTCGGGGCTGTAGAACGGCTCCGCTGGGTCGGGCTCCCCGAAGAACATCACGTCCCCGAGCACGACCTTCCGGGGGGCGAGGTCGGCGACGACCGAGATCGCCTCGCGCTTCTCGTCGTCGGAGAGGTGGTGCATCGCGAAGTTCGACGTCACCACGTCGACGCTCGCGTCGTCGGGGGCGTTCGGCTCGCGGAACCGTCCCTCGCCGAACTCGACGTTCTCGAGGCCGCGCTCTACGGCCTTCTCGCGGGCCTGGTCCATCATGCCCTCGCTGATGTCCCGGCCGACCACGCGGCCGGCGTCCTCGGCGAGCCCGAGCGCGATAGCGCCGGTCCCGCAGCCGAGGTCCAGCACCACGTCGTCGCTCGCCGGCGCGGCGTGCTCGAGGACGAGCGCGACGCACTCGTTGTACTCCGCGCTCTTGTCCTCGTCGTACTCCGCGGCCACGTCGTCGAACCGCGCGGCGTGCTCCTCAAGCGTCTTCTTCATGTCTGCCTCGTTGCACGCCCGGCGCAATGAACTCCCCGGACTGCCGGTGGCGGTTGCGCTCGGCGATGCCGCCCCACGCCTCGAGACCGGCCCGGATCTGGCCCCGGGTGAACCCGACCTCCTCGCCGACGGCGAGCAGTTCGCGGGGTGCCCGGAGGTGGAGGTGGCTCGCCGGGTCGACGCTCACCACGTAGGGGGCGTCGTAGTGCTCGACGAGCTCGCGGAGCTTCCGGAGGCCCCTGAGCGCCTGCACGCGCTCGCCGCCGCTGGCCCGCAGCACGCGCGAGAGGTCGAACTCGAGGTGGACCGCGTTCCGCTCGGCGGCCTTCACGACGACGTGGTTCACGTCGCCGTCGCCGCGCATCGGGCCGGCGAGCACGTCGACGCGCGGCGACTCCGCGACGAACCGGTTCAGGCCCGGCGTGCCGCCGCGGACGACCAGGACCGTCGCCGACTGCCGGAGGTGGCCGACCGCGCCGCTCGCGTGCGACCGGTCGTCGGCGGCCAGCTCCACCCCGTCGACGACGTCCACGCCGTACTCGTCGACGACCGCCTCGCGGTCGTACTTCGGCCGCGCGTCGGCGTCGCTGCGCACGACGACGCCGTCGTAGCCGACGCTCGCCGCGGTCGCGGCGAACCGCGCGACCGTGCTGTCGCCGTCGGGGTGGGCGTGGACCGCCTCGTACACGACTCCGGGTTCGCCCGCCAGCGGTAAAAACGCGTGCGTTCGCCGCGCGGTCGCACGGGGCGACGGCCGGTGTGGGCCGCCGGGCTACGACAGCGCCTCGCGGGCGTTCTCGACGGCGGCGTCCTTGTTCGCGGGGTAGGCTTCGACCTTCGCGCGGAGCGCGATGCCGTCGCCGAGTTCGGCGACGCCGCGGAACGCCGCCTGCTTGTCGAGGTGGACGAATAGCGAGCAGTTGTCGTCGACGCGCTGGTCGAGCTCCTCGCGGACGCGGTCGACGTCCGCGCCAGCCCGGAGCCTGTCGAGGACGTGACGGATCTCGTCGGCGCGCTCGACGCGCGCGGACAGCACGACGATGCGGTCGCCGAGGTGGCCCTCGGTCTCGGCGCGCTCCAGTTCGACGTCCTCCGGGAGGAAGTGCTGGAGGGCCTCGCGGACGCGCTGTTCGTCCTCCGTGGCGTAGCAGAACGCCCGGAGGTCGACGTAGTGGAACGGGACGCTACTCATCGCGTGCACGTAGTCGACGGACGCCTAAAAGGGTCGCCACTGGGGGCAGGCGGGCGCCGTCAGTGAGTGCAACGGACCGACAGAACTACTTGGAGACGCGAAGAACCCCGAGGGGAGAACCGAATGCGAGACCAGCGTTTCCTGGAGTCCGAGTGGGACTACTGCGTCGTCCTCGACGCCTGCCGGTACGACGTGTTCAGCGACGTCTACGACGAGTACCTCGACGGCGACCTGGAGAAGCGCTGGAGCAACGGGTCGTCGACGCCCGAGTGGGCGTACCGGACGTTCACGGGCAGCCACGACATCGCGTACTTCTCCGGGAACCCCTTCATCAACAGCCTCGGCATCCCCCTGAACGAGCTCAAGTGGGGGGCGTCCTGCGACTACGAGTGGAGCGCCGACGACCACATCAGCGAGGTCGTCGACGTCTGGAAGCACGGCTGGGACGACGACCTCGGCACCATCCCGCCGGAGAGCCTCGCGGCGTCGTTCCACGACAACCAGGACGTCGTCGAGCGCGCCGAGCGCACGGTCATCCACTACATGCAGCCCCACGCGCCCTTCCTCTCGCGGGGCGGCGGCCAGAAGCTCAGGCAGATACAGAAGGGCATCAGGCGGCAGGGCGAGCGGGACGGCGACGGCGGCGGCCTGCTGTCGTCTGTCGGGGACGCGGTGCGGCCGCGCGTCGAGAGCGTCCTCGACGACAGCAACCTCGCGATGAAACTCGGGCTCTGGCTGGAGACCGGGCTCGGCGGCGTGTTCACGGACGGCACCCGGGAGACGGCGATGCAGTACCACGAGGAGAACTTACGCATCGCCCTGGAGGGCGTCGCGGACCTCGTCGACTCCCTGGACGGCGACGTCGTCGTCACCGCCGACCACGGCGAGGCGTTCGGCGAGCAGGGCGTCTGGGAACACCACATCGAGACCCACATCCCCGTGCTGATGGAGGTCCCGTGGCTGGAACTCGACCAGTGACGGCGCCGCGTTCTGCGCGAGCGCGACCGCGGAGTGACGTCGAGTTCGCAGTGTGAGCGCGCAGCGACGCCGAGCGTCGAGACCGACAGCGCAGCGACCTCGAGTCCTCAGTCCCCCGTGGCGTCCGCTCGCGCGCCGCCGTCGGGCTCCGGGAGGTAGGTCGCCGCGACCTCGGCGACCCGCGCGGCGCCGTTCGCGCGCGGCTCTGGCGGCGCCGCGTCGTCGAGAAGCGCCTCGACGTCGGCGATGGAGTCGGCCGCGTAGAACCCGGGGGTGTCCGCGAGCGCGTCGACGACGCCGCGCTGCTCGCTCGTCGCGGGCACCACGACGCAGGCCGTGCCCGCCACCGCGCACTCCATCACCGTCGAGTAGCCGCTGCAGACGACGAGGTCCGCGCCCGCGACGAACGGCTGGAGGGACTCCTGGGTCTCCCAGTCGTCGCCGCCCACGAGCGTCACCGACCGCCCCCGCGCCTCGAGGCGGTCGGCGAGCTCGTCGGGGTCGACGCTGAACGCCGACGGCACCACGAGCACGTCGACGTCCGCGGGCTCGCCGGTCGCGAGCTGCGCCATCGGCGGGATCTCGACGGCGCCCGGGATCGTCGGCGCGCCGTCCCACACCTTCGGCAGCAGGAACTGCTCGGCGCCGCGGCGCGCGAGGCGGTTGCGCACCCACGCGCCGGCGCGCTCGACGGCGGTGTCGTAGAACCCCGAGGGGTCGTGGGAGACGTAGACGAACCGCTGGCCGTGCAGCGTCGCCGCGACGGCAGCGGAGATGTCGTCCGTGACCAGGAGGGCGGGCACCTCGCGGTCGAACCACGCCCGGTAGCGGTCGACGCGCTCGTAGACGGCGGGCGCGCTGTTCCGCAGCACCGCGAGCAGGTTGCCGTCCTGGTAGTCGCCGACGAAGTCGACGTCCGGCGGCTCGTACTCCGTGTAGCCGTTCGCCTCCACGAACTTCACGCCGGGGCCGCCGCCCGCGATGACCGTGTCGTAGCCGGCGGCCTCGAGCTCCTCGACCACCGCCAGCATCCGCGTGGCGTGGCCGGCGCCCTCGCAGTAGTGCGCGACAGCCACCTTCGGCGGCCGGCCGCTCGGTTCGGTAGTCACTACCGGGTCTGCGGACCGAACGGACATAAATGGACCCGAACGCGGCCGTCGGTCACTCGCGGACGCCGAGCACGCTCGTCGCGCCAGCGCCGACGGTCGTCGTCAGGAGGTAGCCGCCGACGCTGTGGATGGTGACCGCGGCGGCGATGGTCGACGCGCTGACGGGCGTCAGCAGCGCCAGCAGCGTGACGTTGATGGCCTCGGTGCCGCCGAGGCCGCCCGGCGTCGGGAACAGCGACCCGACCTTCCCGAGCGGCAACACGAAGAAGGGCACGTAGACGGGAATCGCGCTCTGGAGCGCGAGGAACGTCACCCAGAGGCCGACGGCCTGCCACGCCCACCCGAGCGCGGAACAGCCGATCGCGGCGGCCAGCCGCTCGCGGGAGACCGCGACCCGCTGGACGGCGTTCGCGAAGCCGACGAAGCGCTCCCTGACGGTCTCGATGTCCGGCACGGAGACGACGGGAATCGCGCTCGCGACGCGGTGGAGGGGCGGCCCGAGCACGGACAGCCGCCGGCCGATGCGGCCGCGGTTCCGCCAGACGACGAACGCCAGCAGCGGCAGCCCCACGGCGGCGACCAGCACGAACACCGGAATCCAGCCGAGCTTCCCGTCTGTGGCCGTCGTCGCGACGAAGTACAGCGCGCCGCCGGACGCGAACGCCAGCGACGGGACGACGTTGATGGCGTCGAGGCTGGCGATGGACGCGAGGCTCACCTCGTAGTCGGTGTCCGCGGTCCTCGTGAGCAGCCACGCCGTGACGGGTTCGCCGCCCGCCTGTCCGAACGGCGTGACGTGGTTCGCGAACGCGCCCGCCGCCTGCACGAGCAGGACGTTGTGGAGGGGGACGTCGACCTCGAGCGCCGAGAGGACGTTCCAGAGCGCGAACCCCCAGGAGACGTTCCACAGGAGGATGGTCGCGACGACGCCGACGAGCAGCACGGGGTCGGCGTTGCGCGCCGCGGCGAACACCTCCTCGGCGTCCACCAGCCAGAACATGACGGCGAACACGGCCGCCGCGGCCGCGAGACCGGCGAGCGTCGCGACGTAGTCCTCTCGCTGCACGCCTGCGAGTGACACCCCGGACCGAATCAATCCATCGAAGTCGGCGCTCCCGGCTCGGCGGGGAAATCGGTCCGAGTCGGCGCTCCGCTGGCTCGGCGGGGAAACCGGTGCGTGGGAGCCGGTGGCGCTCTGCCCCGAATGGGAGGTTTTTTCTCCGCGCACGACCACCGACGCACCGAGCACCGCCCGAAAATGTTCCGCCAGCGAGCCGACTCCATCGATGGTTGATGTCGCCGGGCAGGCGGCGAACGTCGCCCGCAACCTCCGGTACCGGCCAGCCGCCGCAGTCCGCGAGTTCGCAGCCCTGGTCCGGTACGCCGTGACGTCGACGACCACCGCCGACCCCGTCCTGGACGCCGACTGGGACGTCCTCGTGGTCCTGGACGCGTGCCGCGCGGACCTGTTCCGCGAGGTCGCCGCCGACGCCGACCACGACTTCCTCCCGGACCGACCGGGCTCGCGGACGTCGCCCGCGAGCTCCTCGGAGGAGTGGCTGGCCGAGGTGTTCGGCGCCGCCAGCGACGACGCCCTCCGGGACCTCGCGTACGTGACCGGGAACCCGTTCTCGGCGAGCGAACTGGACGCCGGCCGGTTCCGGGCCGTCGAGGAAGTGTGGCGGTACGCGTGGGACGACGACCTCGGGACGATTCCGCCCCGGCCCGTCACCGACGCCGCGATCCGGACGTGGCGCGACGGCGACGCCGACCGCATGGTCGTCCACTACATGCAACCGCACTTCCCGTCGATCCCCGCCGCCGAGGACGGCGACGCGGACGGCGGCATCGAACTCGACCGGTTCGGGGAGACCGACCTCTCCGTCTGGGACGACCTCCGGTTCGGCCGCCGCGGCGTCGAGGAGGCGTGGACCGCGTACCGGCGCAACCTCGAACTCGTCCTCGCGGACCTCGCCGTGCTGTTCGCGAACCTCGACGCGGACCGCGCGATAGTGACCGCCGACCACGGGAACGCGTTCGGCGAGCGCGGCGTCTACGGCCACCCCGGCGGCGTCGACCTCCCCGTGCTGCGCGAGGTGCCGTGGTGTGCGGTGTCGCCGACCGACGACCGCACCCGCGAGCCCGCCGAACGGGACGCGGCGGCCGACGAACCGACTGACGAGGCCGAAATCGAGCAGCGGCTCGCAGACCTGGGGTACCGAACGTGACCGACGCACCCGGGGAGACGGCAGCCGACGGCGCGGACGAACTGCGTGGCGACGGCGCGGACGAACTGCGTGGCGACGATGCGGACGAACTGCGTGGCGACGATGCGGACGAACTGCGTGGCGACGATGCGGACGGACGGGCCGACGACCGCCCGAACCTCCTGTTGGTGTGCGTGGACTGCCTCCGCCAGGACTTCCTTCGGCGGGACGCCGTGGACACGCCGTTCCTCGACTCGCTGCGCGAGCGCGGCATGGAGTGCACGGAGCTGTACGCCACCGCGACGACCACCACGCCCGCCGTCGCGAGCCTGCTGACGGGCGCGTACGGCGAGGTCAACGGCATCCAGTCGCTGCGCCGCGGCAGCCTCAGCGACGACGTCGAGCCGATGGCGTCGGTGCTCGGCGACCGCGGCTACCACACGGAGGCGATGGCGACCGGGCCGCTCGTCCCCGAGACCGGCCTCGATAGGGGGTTCGACGTCTACGAGTGCCGGGACCGCGACGAGGACATGTTCAGCGACTGGCGCGAGGACGCGCTCGACCGCCTCGCGGGCCTGCCGGAGCCGTTCGCGGCGTTCGTCCACCTCTGGGAGATCCACGAGGACGTCCGCGTCCCCGACGAGTACGACAGCCCGGCGTACGGCGAGACGCCGTACGGCCGCGCGTTCTCCGCGCTCGACCGCGAGGTCGAGGCGCTCGTCGACGCCGTCCCCGAGGACACCGTGGTGGCGTTCGTGGGCGACCACGGCGAGAGCGTCACCCACCGCGACAACCCCCTGCGGTTGCTCGCGAAGTCCGTCCGCGACGCCGTCCGGTACTACGGCGGCGTCGACACGCGCGGCCTCGAGGAGCGACTCAACGGCTACTGCGACGGGTTCGGGCCCGACATCCACGACCACTTCCTTGAGAACGGCCACGGCGAGAACGTCTACGACTTCACTGCGAACGTCCCGTTCGTGCTCGCCGGCCCGGGCGTCGAGCCGTCCACGGTCGACGCCCAGGTCCGGCAGATAGATATTCTGCCGACGATCCTGGACGCGCTCGGCGTCGACCACGAGACCGACGGCGACCCCATCGAACCCGGCGTCGAGGACCGCGTCGCGTACATGCGCGCCTGCGGGGCGTCCCTGCACGGCGAGCGGAACTGGGCGCGCGCGGTCCGCTACGGCGACGCGAAGTACGTCGAGTACCCCGAGCGCGACTGGCCGCCGGGCGTCTACGACCTCGCCGAAGACCCCCGGGAACTGCGCCGCGTCGACGACCCGGACCTCGAGGCCGAACTCGCCGACCGCCTCCCCGAGCGCGGCGTCGACCCGACGGACGTCGAGATGCTCGACATCAACGAGCGCCTCGAGGACCTCGGCTACCTCTAGTTCTCGCGGGCGCCACGCGCCGCTTCGCGACCGACCCCGAACCGCAGAACTAACCGCCCTACTCCTCGTCTTCGTCTTCGTCGTCGGCGTCGTCCTCGTCGCCGTCCGCGAGCTCGAGGCTGTCCTCGGGGACGCCGGCCTCCTGGCCGTCCTCGAAGCTCACCGTGTAGTTCGGCTCGCCGAACATCGTCTCGACGACCTGCGTGACAGTGCCGGTCTCGCCGTCGAACTCGCTGTGCTTGTCGTGGAGGACGACCTCGTCGTCTTCTTCGAAGCTCATGGACCACTGTTCCGGCGGCCCGGTCAAAAGGGACCCGGTTTCGGGTCTCCGTAACGGTAACGTGGGAGTCCGCCGTAGTACCGCGCATGACCACCGCACGCCCCCCGCTCGCAGCGTCCGCCAGCCGCAGGCCGAGACCGCAGGCCGATGCCCGTCGATGACCTCTGGTACCTCGCGAGCCGCGCGGAACAGCGGGCCGAGCGCGCGTACCACGCGCTGACCGCGTCCCACGACGACTTCCTGGAGTTCGACCGCCACCGGACGGTGTCGCGGCGGCGGTTCCGCACGCTCGCCGAGCGCGTCGAACGCACCGGCGCGCCGTTCGGCGCGCACACGGCCGTCTACCGGGAGAACGGCGACGTGCTGCTCGTGCGCCACGAGGACGTCGACCTCTGGGTGCTGCCCGGCGGCGGCGTCGACGGCGACGAGTCGTTCCGCGAGGCGGCGCGCCGCGAACTCCACGAGGAGGCGGGCGTCGACGCCACCTACGACGGCCTCGCGATGGTGACGTCGGTCAGCTTCGCGTGCGACGGCTACTCGTCGTGGGGCGTCCTCCCGGTCTTCGAGGCGTGCGCGGACGACACCGACCTCGAGGTCCGGGACCCGGACGGCGAGATCTCGGCTGCCGCGTGGTTCGCCGACTTCCCCGACGACACCCGCGACCGCGGGCAGCTCCAGCGGTGGCGGGACCGCGCGCTCTCGTAGGACTTACGGTCGCCGGACGGGTCCGGACGCGCATGGACGTCCGCGTGCCGTCGGACAGCGAGCGGGCCGCCGTCGTCGACCGGCTGCTGCGGCCGGCGTACCGCGACGCGGAGGCCCGCGACCCCGCGTTCAGCGACCTCGCCGAGGACGCCGTCGCGGCCGAGGACTGCTCGCGGTGGCTGGACGACGACGCGCGGACGATGTTCGTCGCCTACGACCCCGGGCCGGTCGGGTTCGTCTCCGGCGGCGTCGCCGACTCGCCCGCGCTGTACTCGCGCGGCCAGCGCTGCTACGTCGACGGCCTCTACGTGGTCGGCGACCGCCGCCGCGAGGGGGTCGCCGGCCGCCTGCTCGAGGAGCTGTCCGCGTGGGGCCGCGACCGCGGCGCCGAGTACGTCAGTCTCTCCGTGCACGTCGACAACGACGCCGCGAACGCGTTCTACCGGAGCCAGGGGTTCGACGTGAAGTTCCGGAGCCTGCGGCGGGAGCTCTGAGCGACCGGCCCACAGCTGGCAGCCCAAAGACACTTCGTCCCGGGCCGCGACAGGGCGACCACTCGGCCGGCGACCGCCGGCAGGTCCCCCGTGAGACGCCCCGACTCGCCGTCCCGTGCCGCGACGCTGGCCGCCGCCGCGCTGTCCGGCGCGGTCCCGACCGCGGTCGCCGCCGTCGCCGCGCTGGCCGTGCTCCAGCCCCTCCAGGTGGTCGTCTACGACGCCTACTACCGGCTGCTCGGCCCGTGGACGGCGACCACGGCGGCGACCGTCGTCCACCTCGGCGTCGGCGGCGCGCTCGCCGCGGCGGTCCCGGTCGTCGCCGTGGAACTGCTCGCCGGCGTCCACGGCCGGCGCGTCGCCACCGGCGCCGTCGCAGTGGTGGCGCTCCTCGCCGCCGTCCTGCTCGTGTCCGCGTACGTCGGCGTCGTCGGTCTGCTGACCGTCGTCGTCGCGTACCTCGCGTTCGGGGTCGCCGCGGTCGCCGCGCTCGCGGCCGCGGACACCGCACCGGCGACGACGGCGGCGTTCGCCGGGACCGCACCCGTGCTCGCGTTCCTCCTCGTGTTGCTCGCGGTGGGCCTCGGCTGGGGCGGCGGCTACGACGTCGTCGCGGAACCGACGACCGCGGACAGCACGGACGACCCCGTCGCCGACTTCGACGACGCGCCGCGGCTGGCCGCCGACCTGTTCGCGGCGTCCGCCTGCGACCCCCGCGAGGACGGCGTCTGTCGGCTGTCGCTGCGCGGGTACGCGGGCGAGTCGGCGGCCGCGCGGTTCCTCGACGACCGCGGCGTCCGCTGCCCGTACGTGAACGCGCCCGCCGCGACCCGCTACGACCGGGACGCGTCGTTCGTCGCCGAACACGACGGCGCGTACTACCGGATCAGCTGCCAGGCGTACGGCGACTGACTACTGGGGGCCGAAGGACTCGCCCTCGCGGGACTCGGCGTCCATCCGCCGGAGCGCGGCGCGAGCGTTGCTCGCCTCGTACCCGAAGAACACGTCGTCGGCGTACTCTCCGGCGACCTCCGCGGCGTGGACGAGGTTCTCGACGTCGACGTCGACGGCGTACAGTTCGACGCTGAACGGCGCGTCCAGGAGGTCCGCGAACCCCGAGGCGATGGTCTCCAGCCAGTACGTCGTCCCGTACGCGGTGTCGTAGAGGGGGACGACGAACTCGTCGACGTGCTCGGCGAGCGCGGCGACGTCCAGCCCGGAGCGCTCGTAGAGGTGGCCGGGGTAGGGGTCGGGGTACAGCGTGAGGTACGTCCGTCCGGGGATGCGGTCGGCGGCGTCGGCGACGAACTCCGTGATCACGTCGGCGCGCCAGTCGTACCAGTCCTCGACGTCGGACTCCGCGAACGCGGTCTCGCAGCGCTCGCAGTGGCAGTACTCGGCCCGCGGGAAGCCGACGTCGTCGAGCCGGACGTCCTCGGCGAGTTCCGTGCACGTCTCGACGACCTCCAGGAGCCCGTTGCGGTAGTCCGCCGCGAGCGGGCAGACGTACGACCAGTCGAAGTACGGTCGCTCGCGCGTCGCCTCGTTGCCCTCGTCGTCGACGGGCACGAGGTCGGGTTCGGTGCCGGCGGTGGCGTTGTCCCCGAAGCACGACACCATGTTGACGGCGTCCTCGACGGGGTCGGTGTGGCGGCCGGTGACGTCTTTGACCTCGTAGAACGCGCGGTCGAACTCCGGCCACTCCACTTCCTCGGCGTTCCGCGTGACGACGCCGTACATGGACGGGCGTTGGCCGCGGCCGTGGGTAAGTCGTTCGCTCCCGGCGCGGCCGGACGAGAACAGGTGGTCGGCGGGCGGTGCGTCGGCGGCGCGCTCGGCGCCGCGGCGTCAGTCGATGCGGTCGACCTCCTCGGGTTCGGGCGCCTCGTCGCCGCCGAGGACGAACTTCCAGACGAGGGCGATGACTGCGAGCACGACGACCGCTTTCAGGAGTTTCCCTGCCATACCTGACAGCTTCGCGCGCCGGCACTAAACGCTTTGCGGGGGCGGCACGCGTCTGTGATTCCTTCCCAACACGTCGGCGGCGACGCACCGACCGCGCGGTCAGTCCCGGAGGTGGTCGGTGATGTCCTCGCGCACGATCTCGCCGCAGTACTCGCAGCGCAGGCCGTCCTCGAGCACCGCGAACGCCGTCTCCACGGGCTCGCCGGCGTTCGTGATGCAGTCACGGTTCGGGCAGACGAGGACGCCGGTCACCTCCTCGGGCGGCTCGACGCGGCGCTTCTCGACGACGTCGTAGTCGCGGATGATGTTGATGGTCGCCTCCGGCGCGATGAGCGAGAGCACCTCCGCCTCGCTGTCGCTGAGCTCGCGGCCCTCGACTTTCACGACGTCCTTCCGGCCGAGGCGCTCGGACGGGACGTTCATGCCGAGGCTGACAGTCGTCCCCTCGCTGCCGTCGATGCCCAGCAGGGAGAGCACGTGCAGCGCCTCGCCGCCAGTGACGTGGTCGACGACGGTGCCGCTCCGGATCTTCGAGACGCGGAGTTCCGTGTCGGTGTCCGTCATGCTCGATCACCCCCCTCGCCGAGCAGCAGGTCGAGCAGCGCCATCCGGACCGGGACGCCGTTGTGCGCCTGCTCGAAGTACGTCGCCGCGTCCGCGTCGTCGACCTCGGGCGCGATCTCGTCCACGCGCGGCAGCGGGTGCAACACCGCGAGGTCGTCGTCGGCCGCCGCCAGCGTCTCCTCGGTGATGCGGTACTCGCCGGCGACCGCCTCGTACTCCTCCTCGTCCGGGAACCGCTCGCGCTGGATGCGCGTCACGTACAGCACGTCGAGGTTCGGGAGCACCGCGTCGAGGTCCTCGTGCTCGCGGACCTGCGCGCCCGCCTCGTGGAGGTCGTACCTGACAGAGCGCGGCAGGCGCAGGCTCTCCGGGCTGACGAAGTGCTGGCGGACGTCGAAGTTGGTGAGCGCGTGCGCCAGCGAGTGCACCGTCCGGCCGTACTTCAGGTCGCCGACGATGCCGACCGAGATGCCGTCCAGGCCGGCGCGCTCGCGGATCGTGTAGAGGTCCAGCAGCGTCTGGCTCGGGTGGTGGCCGGCGCCGTCGCCCGCGTTCAACACGGGGACGTCGACGAAGTCGCTGGCCATCTTCGCGGCGCCCTGCTTCGGGTGGCGGAGCACGAGCGCGTCCGCGTACCCCTCGACGACGCGGACCGTGTCCGCCAGCGACTCGCCTTTCTTCACTGACGACGACTCCACTGACCCCATGTCGACGACGTCGCCGCCGAGGCGCTTGGCCGCTGTCTCGAAGCTCATCTTCGTGCGCGTGCTCGGCTCGAAGAAGCACAGCCCCAGGAGCTTGTCCGCGTGCAGTTCGCGCGCGGCGCCCGGGTCGGCGTCGAAGGCGGCCGCGCGGTCGAGCACCGTCTCGACGTCGGCCCGGGAGAGCTGTTTGGCGGTGAGGAGGTGGTCGTGACGCATCGAGTAGGCACGCGTCCCCAGGGGGCGTAAATCTCTCGGGTCCCGGCCGCGGCGTCGACCGCCACCGACGCTCACACCGTCCGGACACACCACACCGGCCACGCGCTCGACAGGTCGAGACACCGGCCACCCACGTCGGCCGGCCGAGGGTTCAAGTGCGAGAGCGCGGCCACCCAACGGCGTGCTGGCAGTGGCAGGCGGCAAGGGCGGCAGCGGCAAGACGACCACCGCGCTCGGCGTCGCGGGCGCGCTCGTCCAGCGGCGGCGCCGACCGCTGGTCGCGGACTGCGACCTCGACGCGCCGAACCTCCACGTCCGCGCCGGCGTCCCGCGGGACCCCGGCGTCGACGCCCAGAACCCGGTCGCCGCCGCCCACGAGTCGCCGGTCGTCCCCGGCGTGGACGTCCTGCCGGCCGGCGACGCCGACGGCGCGGCCCTCGCCGCGACCCTCGACGCCCTCCCGGACGACCGACCCGTGCTGCTGGACTGCCCGGCCGGCGCGAGCGAGGCCGCCGCGCGGCCGGTCCGGGCGGCGGACGCCTGCGTCGTCGTCGCGACGCGCGGCCGCGAGAGCGTGGAGGACGCCGTGAAGACCGCCGAACTCGCGCGCGCCGTCGGGACGCCCGTGCGCGCGCTCGCCGTGTCGCGGTCGGCCGACGCGCCCCGCGGGCTCGAGGACGCCGCCGGCGCGCCGACCGTCCCCGTTCCAGCGGTCGAGGACCCGCTCGCGGACCGCGACGCGGCCGCCGCGTACGCGCGAGTCGCGGACTGCGCCGGGCCAAATACTTAACCGCCACACGTCCCTGTGAGGGGGTATGGAGGGGCGGCTGTCCACGGGCGTGGACGTCCTCGACCGGGAGCTCGGCGGCGGCGTCCCGGCCGGCACGGTGGTCGCGTACGAGGCGCCGCCGGCCAGCCAGGGCGAGCTACTGCTGTACGAGCTCACGCGCCCCCGCCCCACGCTGTACCTCACCACGGACCGCACCGAGCAGGCCGTCCGGGACGCCTTCGAGGCGACGAACGCGCCGACGGGCGACCCCGAGATCGGCTACATCCCGGGCGCGGACTCCCTCGAGAACGCCCGGCGCGCGTTCCGGTCGGTCCCGACCGAGTCGACGGTCATCGTCGACCCGGCGGACGCACTCGAGCGCGCGGACCGCAGCCGCTACGAGAACTTCCTGAACGAACTCGGCAACCACATGCGGAACGTCGGCGGCGTCGCGGTCCTCCACTGCCTCGACACGGGCCAGGACACCGCGCTCCGCGGCACCACCGAGCACATGGCCGACGTCGTGTTCCGGCTCCGCGTCAGCGAGGAGAACGGCGACGTCGAGACGCTGCTCACTGTGCCGAAGTTCCGCGGCGGTAACGCCCCGGACTCCTCGATCAAGCTCAACCTCGGCGAGCGCGTGCAGGTCGACACCAGCCGCGACATCGCCTGACCCGGTCGGCGGCGCTCCTGTCCCGGTCGGCGGCGCTCCTGTCCCGGTCGGTCGGCAGCCACGCGCCCGAATCGACCGCCCGCACCACCCATCGACGCCGAGCCGCGGGCTGTCGGGTCGCCGGCGCCGCAGAACGAGTCGACGCAGTCGGTCGGGTCGGTGCTCGACTGCCCCGAGGCGGTTACTCCTCGTCGACGTCGAGTTCCTCGACGATCTCGTCGGCGTCGACGTCGGCGTCCTCGAGGGCGTCCTCGACGTCGCCGAGGTCCTCGCCGCCCATGCCGCCCATGCCGCCGCCCATCATCCCGGGCATGCCGCCGTCCTGGCCGTCGATGATCTCCTGGACGACCACGCGGTCGACGGCCAGCATGTCGATGACCTGGTTGAGGATCTGGTCTTTGCCCATCATCCACTGCTGGTTGAACTGGAGCTGGGGGGACTGCTCGATGTACAGCGTCTCCTTCTCGACGGTCTCCGTGGTGGTCTCGGTCTCCCCGTCGTCGGTCTCCTCGGTGACCTCCTCTTCGACCTCGTCGGTCTCGATGTGCATGTCGAGGTCGACGTCGAAGTACATCTTCAGGAGACCGCGGGCCTTCTCGAGGGTGTCCTCGATCTCGTCGACGATCTCGTACTCGTACTCGACGTCCTCGCCGGCGAGCGGGTGGTTGAAGTCGACGCGCGCGCGGCCGCCGATGATGGCCTCGACGTGGCCGTGTTCGCCGTCGACGTCGACGTGCGCGCCGGGGTAGCGGTCGTCCTCGGGGATCTTGTTCGCGGAGACGGTGCGGACCTCGTCCTCGTCGTACTCGCCGAACGCCTGCTCTACCACGACGGTGCCCGTGTCGCCGACCGCTTTGCCGATGATGTCGTCCTCGACGGCGTCGAAGATGTGGCCCTCGCCGAGCACGATGGTGCGCGGGGAGAAGTCCTGGCCCTCGGCGTCGACGCCCTCCTCCTCGGCGACCTCCTCGTCCGTGGTGTCGACGAGTTCGCCGCCGTCGACGGTGTAGGCGGTGTACGCGAGTTCGACGAAGTCGCCCTCCTGGAGTCCGTCCTGTTCAGCCTCGGATTCGTCGGTGGTCTCGGCCTCGGGTTCGTCGGTGGTCTCGGCCTCGGGTTCGTCGCTCATACACCTACGGACTCCCGTTCCACCCTTAAGAATCACGTTTCGCGGCCGTCCGCGCGGCCGTCACCGGGTCTCCTCGAGCGCGACGAGCGCGGCCGCGTTCACGGACAGCCACGCGGTGAGCTGTCGGTCGCGGTCGACGTCCCGCGGGGAGACGGTACAGCGGTCGGGGCCGTTCTCGTACCGGACGACGGTGGCCTCCAGCGGCTCCGGGCGGTGGTCCAGCCGGGCGTGCTCGGCGGCGTCCTGGGGTGGGTCGGTAGCCATCCTGCTTCGTCGGGTGAGTCGGCTCGCACGCAGATAACCCCTGCTAAGAGCCGACCGTACCACTATTGAGTGCTCGGAAGCGTCGCGCTTTTCCGCGGCGGCGGCGAGGACTCGCGCATGTACGAGGTCGAAGTGAAGGTCCCGGCGGACCACGACGCGGTGCGGGGAGCGCTCGCGGCCCTGGGCGTGGAGCGCGCGGAGACGGTGGCGCAGGCGGACACGTACTTCGACGCGCCACACCGGGACTTCGCCGAGACGGACGAGGCGCTGCGCGTCCGCCGGACCGCCGCGGCGACCGCGGCGTTCGACCCGGCGGCCGCGGGCGAGACGTCTGGGGCCGTCGACGCCGTCCTGGACGGCGAGGACGGGGGGCCCGGCGAGTCGCGCGTGACCTACAAGGGGCCGCTGCTGGAGGCCGAGTCGAAGTCCCGCGAGGAGTTCGAGACCGGCGTCGACAGCGGCGAGGCGCTGGGCGAGATATTCGGCCGCCTGGGGTTCGAGCCGGCGGCGACGGTGCGGAAGCTCCGCGAGCGGTACCGGGTCGGCGAGTTCACGGTCCTGCTGGACGCCGTCGAGGACGTCGGCGAGTACGTCGAAGTCGAGACGGACGTCGCCGACGAGGCCGACGTGGCGGCGGCGCGCGAGGCCGCCTACGACGTGTTGCGTCGGCTGGGCCTCGACCCCGCCGACCAGGTCCGCACGTCCTACCTCGGACTCAAACTCGACGCGGCGTAGGCGAGCCAGCCGACCACCGGGGTATGCGCGAGGAGCATATTTCCGCTCGTCTCCGTTTTCGCAAGTTATAGAAGCGGAGGCGGGTAACACTCGCGCAATGACCGACCGGAATATCCGCGTGCAGTCCCTCGACCGCGGCGCCGTCGAGGACGAGGCCGTCGAGATCGTCGAGCGAAAGGGGCTCGGACACCCCGACTCCATCTGCGACGGCATCGCCGAACACGTCTGCGAACGCCTCGCCCGCGAGTACCTCGACCGCGTCGGCGAAGTCCTCCACTTCAACACCGACGAGACCCAGCTCGTCGCCGGCACCGCCGCGCCCGACTTCGGCGGCGGCGAGGTCACCGAACCCATCTACATCCTCGTCGTCGGCCGCGCCACCAGCGAGTACGTCGACGACGACGGCACCGAACACACAATCCCCGTCGAGTCCATCGCGCTCGAGGCCGCGCGGAACTACCTCCGCGAGAACCTCCCGAACCTCGACCTCGAGACCGACGTCGTCGTCGACGTCAAACTCGGCGAGGGCTCCGGCGACCTCCAGGAGGTCTTCGTCGAGGACGGCCCCAGCGTCCCGATGGCCAACGACACCAGCTTCGGCGTCGGCCACGCCCCCCTCACGGAGACCGAGCGCATCGTCTACGAGACCGAGCACTCCCTCAACGGCGAGTACGGCGCGGACAACCCCGCGGTCGGCGCCGACGTCAAGGTGATGGGGAAACGCGAGAACGACCACATCGACCTCACCGTCGCCGCCGCGCTCGTCGACACCTACGTCCCCAACCTCGAAGCGTACAAGGCAGAGATCGAGGCCATCCGCGAGCACGTCCACGACATCGCCACCGAGTACACCGACCGCGAGGTCACCGTCCACGTCAACACCGCCGACGACTACGACGCCGGCTCCATCTACCTCACCACGACCGGCACGAGCGCCGAACAGGGCGACGACGGCAGCGTCGGCCGCGGCAACCGCGCGAACGGCCTCATCACGCCGAACCGCTCGATGAGCATGGAGGCGACCTCCGGGAAGAACCCCGTCAACCACATCGGGAAGATCTACAACCTCGTCTCCACGCAGATCGCCGAGAGCGTCGTCGCCGAGGTGAGTGGCATCCGCGACCTCCGCGTCCGCCTGCTCTCCCAGATCGGCCGCCCCATCGATCAGCCCCACGTCGCCGACGTCCACGTCGTCACCGACGGCGACACGGCGCTCGGCGACGTCGAACCCCGGATTCGGGCCATCGTGGACGCCGAACTCGCGAACATCACCGACGTCACCCAGCGCGTCATCGACGGCGAACTCGCGACCTTCTGAACGCGGGCTTCGCCGCGGGAGCGGAGGTTCAAGTACTAGACCGCGACCATCCCTCGCCGTGCCCTGAACTACCGGCGCGAGTCCGGCCGAGGCGGGAGCGCGGCCCGCCGGCTCGCTGACGACGCCGCCGCCTGCTCGATTCACGCGGCGCCGGTCCGGCTCACCCCCGGTCTGCGAGTGTTCTGACCGCCGACCGACGGTAGCCGAGGCGATAGGTGTTTACTACCGCGTCGGCTTGCAACGACTATGCTCCCGCCCGGTGCCGACGCCGTCCTCGTCAGACACGGCGACGTCGGCGTGAAGTCGAGTTCGGTGCAGGCCGGCATGGAGCGGCGGCTCCGGGACAACGTCGGCGCGATGCTCGCCGACCGCGGCGTCGACGGCGAGGTCGAACGCGAGTGGGGACGCGTCGTCGTCCGCACGTCGGACCCGGACGCCGCCGCCGACGCCGCTGCCGACACGTTCGGCGTCGTCTCCGCCAGCCCCGCAGTCAGCGTCGAGCCGACCCTGGACGCCATCCGGGGGGCGCTCGCCGAGACCGCTCGCGAGCACTACGAGGGCGGCACGTACGCCGTCGACGCGCGCCGCACCGGCGACCACGCGTTCACCAGCCACGACGTCAACCGCGAGGGCGGCGACGCCGTCTGGTACGCCGTCGAGGACGACGTCGCGCCGGCGGTCGACCTCGACGACCCCGACCTCTCGTTCTTCGTGGAAGTGCGCGACGAGGAGGCGTTCGTCTTCCTGGAGAAACGCGACGGCCCGGGCGGCCTCCCGCTCGGCAGCCAGGCGCCCCTGGTGGCCCTCGTCTCCGGCGGCATCGACTCCCCGGTCGCCGCCTGGACGGCGATGAAGCGCGGCTCCCCGGTCGTCCCCCTCTACCTCGACCTCGGTCCGTACGGCGGCCCCGACCACCTCGCGCGCGCCGAGGAGACGGTCCGCCGGCTGGCCGCGTACGCGCCCGGCCGCGACCTCGACCTCCGCGTCGCCCCCGCGGGGGACGCGGTCCAGCGCCTCGCCGAGGCGACCGGTCGCACGCGGATGCTCTCCTACCGCAGGTTCATGTACCGCGTCGCCGAGCGCGTCGCCGAGGACGTCGGCGCCGCCGGCATCGTAACCGGCGAGTCCCTCGGCCAGAAGTCCAGCCAGACGGCCGCGAACTTCGCCGCCGTCGACCGCGCCACCGACCTCCCCGTCCACCGGCCGCTGTTCGCGCTCGACAAACAGGAGATCGTCGCTCGCGCCCGCGACATCGGCACGTACCGCGACTCCACCATCGACGTCGGCTGCAACCAGCTCGCGCCCAGACAGCCGCTGACTGCGGCCCCCCTCGAGAGCGTCCTCGCGGACGAACCCGACGCCCTCTTCGAGTGGGCCGACGCCGTCGCTCGCGACACCGAGCGCGCCGAGGTGGTGCCGGCGTGACCAGGGTCTGCATCCTCGGCAGCGAGGACGCCGACCTCCGCACGGACCTGTTCGCCTACGAGACCGCGCGCCGCGCGCTGGCGACCTACGACGTGCGCTCGCCGTACCGGAACACCGTCGCCGTTGACACGGTGAGCCTCGGCGCCGCCGTCTCCCTGCTGAACGACCTGAACTGGTACCTGGTGCGGCTCGCCGACGAGGCGTTCGTCCTGGAGCCGTCGGTGAGCGACGAGGAGTGGCTGTCCCGGGCTCTCGCCAGGAGGGTCCGCGACGGCGACGTTCCAGCGCCCGAGACGGACGCCCGACTGAAGGTGTACGGGGTCGCCGACGGCGAACTGGTCGAACCGATGTACGTCACGCGCGTCCAGGGCGAGCGCCCCGACTACGACCTCCGGGAGGTCGAGGACACGCTCGTCGTGCGCGTCACCGACGACGAGTTCCGCGGCTGAGTCCCGCTACTCGTCGAAGACGCCGGCGGAGAGGTAGCGCTCGCCGGAGTCCGGGAAGACGGTGACGACGAGCGGGCAGTCGTCGTAGGCCTCGCCGCCGTCGGCGAGCGCGTCCTCGTCGAGGCCGGCGTCCGCGAGGTCGTCGGCGTCGAAGGAGACCTCGGGGCAGTTCAGGCCCGGTTCGGCGACGCGTTCGGCGACGCGCTGGGCGGCGACGTACGCTGCGCCGCTGGACTGGCCGACGAGGATGCCCTGCTCGCGCGCCAGGCCGCGCACCGTCGCCTCGGCGTCCTCGACGGACACGGTCTCGACCGCGTCGACGACGTCGCGGTCGAGGAGGTCGCTGACGAACCCCGGCCCCATGCCCTGGAAGTCGTCCTCGCCGGCCTCCCCGGTCGAGAGCACGGCGTTCGACTCGGGTTCGACCGCGACGACCGACATCTCGGGGTACTCCTCCTTGAGGCGCCTCGCGGTGCCGGTAATGGTGCCGCCGGTGCCGACGCCCGCGACGAACGCGTCGACGTCGCGCCCCTCGACCTGCTCGACGATCTCCTCGGCGGTGGTGCGGTAGTGCGCGCGCGGGTTCGCCGGGTTCTCGAACTGGGCGACCCGGTAGCCGCCCCCGGCCTCGGCGATGCGGTCGGCGCGCTCGTTGGCGGTCTCCATGTCGCCGTCGACGAGTTCGAGGTCGGCGCCGTACGCGCGCAGGAGCTGGCGTCGCTCCTCGCTCATCGACGCCGGCATGACGATGGTGAGGTCGTAGCCGCGCGCGGCGGCGACGACGGCGAGCCCGATGCCGGTGTTCCCGCTGGTGGCTTCGACGAGCCGGTCGCCGGGCGAGACGTGGCCGTCGCGTTCGGCCGCCAGCACCATCTCGCGAGCGGGCCGGTCTTTCGCCGACCCTCCGGGGTTGAAGCCCTCGAGCTTCGCCGCGATGGTCGCGCCCTCGGGTGCCGGCACGCGCACGAGCGGCGACCCGACGGTCTCGAGGATGCTGTCCTTCATTGGCCGTCCGTACGCGGCACCCCCCTAAACGTGTGGCGGGCCGCGACAGAGCCTGCCGGGTTCAGGCGTCGAGGTGGGTGTCGGCGAACCCGCCCGGGCGTTTGAGGCCGTAGCCGAGCGCGCGGTCCGCGCCGACGTGGACGACCCAGACGAGCCCGACGAGGACGGCGAGGTCGGTCCCCGTGGCGACGCCGACTCCCCGAGCGAGAGCGGGCCGACGTACGTGTGCAACGCGTTGTACGTGGCGGCGCCGACGCGTGCGTCCGCGAGGTAGCCGAGCATTCCGAGGTCGGGCGCGAGAATCACCGCGAGGAACAGCCACCACGCGCCGTCCAGCGAGAGGAACGCGGCGGCGGCGAGGGCCGCGGCGGTCGCGCCCTCGGCGCGCAACAGGAGCCTGACAGACATGCCGCTCCCGACGCGGCCAGTCCCGATGAAGCCACCGACGGTCGCGACCGGAGGCGCCGCCGGGAGCGCGGGCCTTTTGCCGGTCGGCGGCCAATCCCGGGGTATGACTCTCAAGACGATGGAGCCGAACCCGGCGTGGGACCCCGACTCGTACCCCGACGTCGTGGACGCGTTCGCCGCGCTGGACGACGAGACGACGGTCCGCGTGTGGGGCGCGGACTGGTGTGGGGACTGCCGCGGCCAGCTCCCCGACTTCGCGGCGGCGCTCGAGGCGGCCGACGTGGAGAACGTCGAACAGTACCCCGTGGAGCGCGAGGACGGCGAGAAGGTCGGGCCGAAGGTCGAGGAGTACGGCGTCGACCTGATTCCGACGATCGTGGTCGAGCGCGACGGCGAAGAGCTGGCGCGGTTCGTCGAGGCGGAGCGCGTCGAGGCCGCCGTCTACCTCGCCGACCAGCTCCAGGACTGACCGCTCGGGCGCGGAACGCGGCGAGCCACCCGGTTATGCTCGGAACGTGGCGAGCCACCGGGCTATGCTCGGAACTCGGCGAGCCACTCCGCGAGTTCTCCGGTGGTGGTGACCGGCGGCGAGCACGCGCGCCGGCAGACGTACGCCGTGGGCTCGCCGTCGTCGGCGTTCCGCTCCGCCCAGACCGGGGGCGCCGCGGCGATACCGAGGTCCTCGAGCCACTCGCCGAGGCCGTCGGCCGTGGGCGGCCGCACCCCGAGCAGGCGGTGCGGCAGGAACCGTCCGCCGACCGCCTCGCGCCACTCCTCGGGCAGTCGCTCGCCGGCGACGGTGACCTCCAGGAGCCCCTCGGCGCGCGTGTCCGCGGCGAGCGCCAGCGTCGGGTGACCGGCCGGGCTGTCCCGGACGCGGCTGCCGTACCGGTCGAGCATCGCGCCGGCGGCGGCCGCGTAGCCCGCGTCCGGGTCGAACGCGTCGAGGCGGAGCAGCGTCTCGGCGGCGACGCCGACCGGTGACGGCGTCGGGCCGTCGGCGACGTCCTGGGAGCGCACGCCGACGTCCGTGACCGACTCCGGGGTCTCGTAGAGGGCGCCGGTGTCGGCGTCGTAGCACTCCGCGAGCAGGGCGTCCGCGAGAGACAGAGCGAACCCGAGGTGGTCGTGGTCGCCGGACGCCTCGTAGGTGGCGAGCGCGCCCGCCGCGAGGTACGCGTAGTCCTCGGCGTACCCGACGCCGGCGACGTCGCCCTCGATGACGCGCCGCGAGAGCCGGCTGCCGTCCCAGAGTTCCCCGCGGACGTACTCGAGTGCGTCGGCGGCGCGCTCGGCGTCGTCGGCGTCGAGTGCGAGTCCGGCCTCCGCGTACGCGGCAATCATCAGGCCGTTCCAGCCGGCGAGCACTTTCTCGTCGCGCGCCGGTCGCGGCCGGTCGGTGCGCGCGGCGCGGAGGCGCGCCTCGGCGGCCTCGATGGCCGTCCCGGCGTCGGCGGCGTCGACGCCCAGCGAGTCGGCGACCTCGTCGACGCTCGCCGAGACGGTCAGGACGGTCCGGCCGTCCTCGAAGTTGCCGGCCGCGTCGACGCCGTACCGCTCGCAGAACGCGTCCGCGAGCACCTCGTCGTCGTGGTCGCTCGGCGCGGCGTCCGCGTAGTCGGCGACAGCGTCGCGGACCTGGTCGGGCGTCCAGACGTAGAACGCGCCCTCCTCCTGTTCGCCGTCCGGGTCGTCGACGGGCGGGCTGCGGGCGTCCAGCGTCGCGTAGAAGCCGCCCTCGGGGTGGCCGAGTTCGCGGTCGACGAACGCAAGCGTCTCGCGGACGACGTCGGCGTACCGGTCGTCGCCGAACAGCCGGTAGCCGTCGACGTACGTGGCGGCGAGCGTCGCCTGGTCGTACAGCATCTTCTCGAAGTGCGGGACCGTCCAGTCGGCGTCCGTGCAGTAGCGGTGGAAGCCGCCGCCGAGGTGGTCGTAGAGGCCGCCGTCGGCCATCGCGTCGAGTGCGCGCTCCGCGGCGCCGCCGTAGGGCGTGTCCGCCGCGTCGGCGCGGTCGTGGGCGCACAGGAGGGCGTCGACGCGGCCGGTCTGGGGGAACTTGGGCGCGCGCCCGAACCCGCCGTGGGTGTCGTCGGCGGCGCGCACGAGCGCGTCCGCGGCGTCGAACAGCGGCGTCTCGTCGCCGGCCTCGACGGGGTCGGGCAGCGACTCGAGTTCGCCCGTCGCGGCGCTCATCCACTGGTCGGCGCGGTCCTCCAGTTCCCCGCGGTCGGTCTCCCACTCGTCGGCGACTCGTCGGAGGAGCACCAGGAACCCGGGCTGGTTGCCCGTGGCGTGCTTCGGGAAGTACGTGCCGACGTAGAACGGCTCCCGGTCGGGCGTCAGGAACACGGACAGCGGCCAGCCGCCACCGCCGCGGACGACCTGGCAGACGGTCATGTACAGCGAGTCGACGTCGGGGCGCTCCTCGCGGTCGACCTTCACGGGGACGAAGTGCTCGTTGAGGACGTCCGCGACCTCCGGGTCGGAGAACGACTCCTCCTCCATAACGTGACACCAGTGGCACGCCGAGTAGCCGATCGAGAGGAAGATCGGGGCGTCGTGTTCCTCGGCGGCGGCGAACGCGTCCTCGCCCCACTCCTGCCAGTGCACGGGGTTGTCGGCGTGCTGGCGCAGGTAGGGGCTGGCGGCGTCGCCGAGCCGGTTCCGGTCGGTGGGCGCGGTCATACGGGGACGTCGGGCCGCCAGCCGGTAAAACCCCCGTCACGCGGAACGCCACCCCCGCTGCAGGTCAGAACCGCCCGGGGTGACTCGGCACGGGCGGCCGCCCGACCGACCAGTTGTATGCAAGAACGAGGATAACCTCGGAGAGTGAAGGGGGAAGATTTACACTTGCTTGCGCACTCGCGTCGGGTATGACCGAACGCGTCCTGCTCGTCGGCGGCGGCGGCCGCGAACACGCCATCGCCGACGCGCTCGCCGGAGACTGCCAGCTGTACGCCTGCGCGGGCAACCGAAACCCGGGCGTCGACGCGCTCGCCGACGACTTCCGCCAACTCGACACCAGCGCCCCCGACGCAGTCGTCGACTACGCCGTCGACGTGGAGGCGACGCTCGCAGTCGTCGGCCCGGAGGGCCCGCTCGCTGCCGGGGTCGTCGACGCGCTCGACGCCGAGGACGTCTACGCGTTCGGCCCCGAGCAGGCGGACGCGCGCATCGAGACGGACAAGACCTTCCAGCGGGCGTTCATGGCCGACCACGACGTCCCCGGGCAGGCCGACTACGAGACCTTCGACGACTCCGACGCCGCCGCGGACTACGTCGAGTCCGTCGACGGCGACGTCGCGGTCAAGCCCGCCGGCCTCACGGGCGGGAAGGGCGTCCGCGTCACCGGCGACCAGGTGTCGAAGGCCGAAGCCGCCGACTACGTCCGCACCGCCGGCCACCAGGAGTGGGTCGTCGAGGAGCGCCTCGTCGGCGAGGAGGTCACCGTCCAGGCGTTCGTCGCGAACGGCGACGTCCGCCCGACGCCCGCAGCCCACGACCACGGCCGCGCCTACGAGGGCGACGAGGGCCCGAACACGGGCGGCATGGGCAGCTACACGGACACGGAGTGGACGCTCCCGTTTATGACCGACGACGAGTACGACGCCTGCGTCGACACGCTCGAAGCGGTCGTCGACGGCCTCCCCTCGTACCGCGGCGTCCTCTACGGCCAGTTCATGCTCACCGCCGACGGCCCGAAGGTCGTCGAGTTCAACGCGCGCTTCGGCGACCCCGAGGCGCTGAACACGCTTCCGACGATGGAGACGCCGCTGCTGGACGTGCTCACGGCCGCCCGCGACGGCGACCCGCTGCCGGACCTCGAGTTCGCGGACGTCGCCACCGTCTGCAAGTACGCCGTCCCCGAGGGCTACCCCACGAACCCCGAGGGCGGCACTCGGGTCACCGTCGACGAGTCGGCCTTCGAGGACGCGAACCTGTTCTACGCGAGCGTCGACGCCCGCGAGGACGGCGTCTACACCACGACCTCCCGGTCGTACGCCGTCACCGGGTTCGGCTCCTCGATCCCGGACGCGGAAGCCGAGGCGACGGCCGCGCTCGGCGACCTCCCAGAGGGACTCCGAGTGCGCACCGACATCGGCACGCGCGAACTGCTCGACGAGCGCGTCCGCCACATGCGGCGGGTCCGCGGCGACTGACGCGGCGCGGGTGACAGCCAACTGAGAATCGGCGGGTAGTTCTATACGGCCGGGCGTCGAACTCACAGCCATGACCAGTGACGAGGTCACGCGCCTCCTCCGGAAGGCGTACGGCGACGAGGTCGAGACGGTGATGAACTACCTCACGAACTCCATCGTCCTCGACGGCGTGCGCGCCGAGGAGATCAAGGAGTCCCTCCAGGCGGACATCCAGGAGGAGCTCGGGCACGCCGAACAGCTCGGCGAACGCCTCAAACAGCTCGACGAGGCGCCGCCCGCGTCCGCGGACTTCGAGGCCCGCCAGCACAGCCTCCAGCCGCCCGAGGACTCCACGGACGTCCTCTCGGTCATCGAGGGCGTCCTCGACGCGGAGGAGGACGCCATCGAGACGTACCGCGCGCTCGTCGACGCCGCCAGGGAGGCCGACGACCCCGTGACGGAGGACCTCGCGGTGACCGTCCTCGCCGACGAGGAGGCCCACCGGACGGAGTTCCGCGGCTTCCGCAAGGAGTACCGCAGCGACTGACTCGTTCCGCGGTCTTTCTGCGACTGGCGCCCGTCAGACTCGTTCCGCGGTCCTTTTGCGACCGGCGTCCGTCAGCGACGACTATGAACGTCGCTTTCGTTGTCGCTGCGACGCTGACCGGCGTCCTCGTGGGCGCGGTGTTCGCGTCGCTCCGCATCCCGATTCCGGCGCCGCCGTCGCTGGCGGGCGTCATGGGGATCGTCGGCATCTGGGCGGGGTACCGGCTCGTCCGTCACCTCGGCGTCGGTTTCGACCTGCTGGACGGGCTCGGCGTCTGAGCCGCCCGCTCGCTGGGCCGACAGACACCGCGTTCGCGTCGGCCTCGCAGGTCGGCGCGGTGCCGTTCGCTCGCCGAGCCCGCGCTCGCGGTCAGGTCACGGCCACTGCTGGCCGCGGCATCACAGAAGAACCCTCGGGCCGGTTGGCGGAACGCGCCGGCGCCGTCAGTACGAGCGCTCCTTCGGCTCGTAGGTCTGCTCGTCGCCCTCGAGGATGACGGGGCGGTACCAGAGCTCGGGCTCGCCGTCGTTCCAGGAGACGAGCGTGTGCTTGAGGTACTCCTCGTCCCTGCGCTCCTGGTGTTCGGCCCGCCAGTGCGCGCCCCGGAACTCGTCCCGGGCGAGCGCGCCCATCGTGATCGCCTCCGCGACGTCGAGGAGGTTCCGCGTCTCGATGGTGTGCTGGAGGTCGGTGTTGAACGTCCGGGACTTGTCCGCGACGTAGACGTCCTGGTAGCGCTCGCGGGCCTCGTGGATGTCCCGGAGCGCCTGCTCCAGGCCGCCCTCCTCGCGGAAGACGTTCACGTTCTCCGTCATCGTCGCCTGGAGGTCCGCGCGGACGTCGGCGTGGTTGACGCCGTCCTCGCGCTCGAGCAGCGTCTCGATGCGCTCGCGCTCGGCCTCGGCCGCCGCCTCGACGACGGCCGTCGGGTCCGCCGAGTCCGGGGCGTCGACCGCGCCGCCGTCGGTGGCGGCTTCGGCCTCGCCGGTGCGCGGTTCGCCGACCGGGAGCTCGATGTCCTCGCGCTCGAAGTCCTCGCGCGGCCCGGTCTCGATCTTCGGCTCCGGCATGTCCGCGCCGGCGGCGTGCCGGCCGGCGCGCGCGCCGAACACGAGCAGCTCGGGGAGCGCGTTCCCGCCGAGGCGGTTGCCGCCGTGCAGGCTGACGCACGCGCACTCGCCGGCCGCGTACAGGCCGCTGATGCACGTCTCGCCGTGCTCGTTCACCTCGATGCCGCCCATCGCGTAGTGCTGGCCGGGCTTGACGGGCATCGGCTCCTCGAGGCCGTCGACGCCCTCGAAGTCCTCCGCGAGGTGGAGGATGTTCTCCAGGCGGTCGACGATGCGCTCCTCGCCCAGGTGGCGCATGTCGAGGTAGACGTACTCGTCCTCGACGCCGCGGCCCTCCTGGACCTCGGTGAGTTCGGCGCGCGCGACCACGTCGCGGGACGCGAGCTCGCCGTCGTTGGTCGCGTACCCGTACTCGAACATGAAGCGCTCGCCCTCGCTGTTGTAGAGGATGCCGCCCTCGCCGCGCACGCCCTCGCTGATCAGCACGCCCGTCGAGGGGAGCGTCGTCGGGTGGAACTGGATCATCTCCATGTCCTCCATCGGGACGCCCGCGCGGTACGCGATGGCGACGCCGTCGCCCGTGTTCGCGACGGCGTTCGTGGTGTGGTCGTAGGCCTGCCCGAGGCCGCCGGTCGCCAGGATCACGCCGTCGTTGGCGCGGAACCCGGCGACCTCGCCGGACTGGACGTCCCAGGCGACGACGCCGTGGCACTCGCGGTCGTTCGGGTCGTCCTCGTCGGTGACCGCGACCTGGCTGACGTACCACTCGTCGTACACCTCGATGCCGCGTTTGACCACCTGCTGGTAGAGCGTGTGCAGCATGTGGTGGCCGGTCTCCGCGCCCGCGTACGTCGTCCGCGGGAACGACAGCCCGCCGAACGGCCGCTGGCTGACGGTGCCGTCGTCCTCGCGGGAGAACGGCATCCCCCAGTGCTCGAGCTGGATGACCTCCTCGGGCGCGTCCTGCGCGAACGTGTCGACGGCGGGCGCGTCGCCGAGGTAGTCCGACCCCTTCATCGTGTCGTAGGCGTGGTCCTGCCAGGAGTCGCCCTCGCGGAGCGCGGCGTTGATGCCGCCCTCCGCCGCCCCGGTGTGCGACCGCACCGGGTGGAGTTTCGTGACGATCGCTACGTCTGCGCCTTCCTCGTGGGCGGCGATGGCCGCGCGGAGTCCCGCGCCGCCGCCGCCGACGACGATTACGTCGTGCTCGTACATGTTACCAGAATTTGAGGTTCTGCTTGACCGCCTCTCGCTTCAGCTCCTGGATGTGCTCGGTGAGCGGGATGTCCTTCGGGCAGACGTTCGTACACGAGAACTGGGTCTGGCACCGCCAGACGCCGTGTTCCTGCTCGATGATCTCCAGGCGCTCCCGCCGCTTCTGTTCGCCCTCCCGTTCGTCCATGTAGAACCGGTAGGCCTTGTTGATGGCCGCCGGCCCGAGGTACTTGTTGTCGCCCGCGGCGATGTTACACGAGGACATGCACGCGCCACACCAGATACACCGCGTCGAGAGCTTGATCTTCTCGCGGTTCTGGCGGTCCTGGCGCTGCTCCTCGAGTTCGCCCTCGGGGAGGTCGTCGGGGTCGAAGAACGGGTCGACGGCCTCCATCTGGTCGTAGAAGTGGTCCATCTCCACCACGAGGTCTTTCACGACGTCCTGGTGGGGGAGCGGTTCGACGCGGACGGGCGCGTCGAGGTCCGCGATCTGGGTCTGGCAGCCGAGCCGCTGGCGGCCGTTGACGAAGAACGCGTCCGACCCGCAGACCGCCTGCCGGCAGGAGTGCCGGAAGGTGAGACTGGAGTCGTACTCGTCGCGGGCGTAGATGAGCGCGTCCAGCACGGTCATCCCCTTCTCGAAGGGGACCGCGAACGAGTCGAACCGCGGCTCCTCTTTGCCCTCGATCTCGGGGTCGTAGCGGAACACCTTCAGTTCGACCGTCTCCCCCTCGATCTCGGTGGCCGCCTCGGCGGCGTCGCGCTCGCGTTGCTCCCTGCGCGCGCGCTTCTTTGCCATCCGGCGCTGCTGTGGCGACGTCGAGGCCGGCTGTTCGGTCTCCGCCTCGGCCTCCGCGTCGGTGTCCGTCTCGGTGTCGGGTGTCTGCGTACTCATGTTAGAACCCCGCGAGCGTGTTTGCGACGCGAATCCCCTGGACGACCAGCAGGAGCGCTGCGACGCCGAGGACGACCTGGGCGACGCGCTTCTGGACGCCGTCGATGCCCTGGTTGACGAGCGCGTTGTAGACGCCGTTGACGCCGTGGAACGTGCCCGTCAGCAGGAACAGCACCATCGTGACGTAGTAGCCGACGTTCTGCATGCGCGCCTGGCTGCCCGCGAACTCGATCTCGTAGGCGTGCGTGACGAAGTGGAGATTGAAGAAGTGAAACGCCAGCACGACGACGAGGAACGCCGCCGTGACGCGCTGGAGCAGCCACGCGGTCGACCCGGACCGGAACGAGGAGTAGCGTTCCGCCATGGTCAGAACGCCCCCGAGACGAACGTCGGCACGCTCGCGACGACGATGACGCCGGTCAGCACGAGCGACGCGTAGAAGCTCTTGTCCTGCGATTCCAGTCCGACGCCGAGGTCCACGAACAGCAGGCGGACGCCGTTGAGGATGTGGAAGACGGCGACCGCGAGCAGACCGACCTCCATCAGGCGGACCAGCGCCAGCCCCTCGAGGCCGCCGATGGTGTCGTTGAACGTTGCCGCACCCTGCATGGACGTGCTCAGGACGGCGATGTGGGTGAAGAGGTACCCGATGAGCACCCACCCCGTGAACTTGTGGAACACCCAGGCCCACATCCCGGCCGTGAACTCCCGCCACCGGCCGAAGTCCTCGATGAGGCCTCGGTCGTACGACTGACTCATACCATTCAGACGGTGGGGTCCCTCCGCACATAGAAGTTACTACACGGGCACGCGGTGCGGCCGCGCGAGGGAACCCGGACTGACTGTCGTCGTGACCTGCTGCCGGGGGCGTCGGCGGCCCGGCCGTCGAGTGCTCGTCGCGCGGTGGCCGCCGCCGTCGGGCAGTCAGATGGCGTCCGGCGACCAGTCCGGGACGCCGTCGACGGCGCTCAGGGGCTTCGACTCCTCGTAGTAGTGGTCGTAGACGTCCCGGGCCCACGCGACGGCGTCCGGGTCGTCCGTGTCAGCGAACAGCAGGAGGGCGCCCGACTCGTCGTCGTACGCGCGCAGCGCCACGTGGTCGTCGTCGTACAGCGTCATCCCGAACGGGACGCCGTCGTGGATGCGGTACGCGGGCTCCCGGGTCGCCGCGGCGGCGCGGTGGATGTCCGGGAACTCCGTCAACCGCGTCTCGACGACGGACTCCGGCAGGACCGCGACCGCCGTTTTGTCCCCCTCCTCCGCGAGTTCGTAGAGCTTCTCGAAGTACAGCGGCGGGACGAACGACGTCCGGTCGATGGTCCGGACGGCGTCCGCCTCGCGGTACAGCTCCAGGTACCGGTTGATGGGCGGCGAGAGGGTGTCCGGCTGGGGGCGCGTGAGCGTGGCGTCAGCGAACAGTTCGACGTCGAAGTCGACGGCCGCGGACGCGAACGCGTCGACGAGCGGTTCGAGCCGGTAGGCGGCGGTGACCGCTCGCTGGAACGACGCGGTGCGCGTCGCGACGACGTCGCCGAGCCCGGTGAGCGTCCACTCGTGGTCGACGCGTTCGGCGAGCCCCCGCTCCTCGAGCGCGCGGACGATCCGGTGGCAGGTCGACTTCGAGACGTCGAGTTCGGCCTCCAGTTCCCTGCGGCTGCGCGAGCCGCCGGACAGCGCCGCGAGCGCGTCCCTGCGACCGACGAGTGTTTCGAGGAGGTCGTCGTCCGGCTTTCGCTCGCGCATGTACCGCACACTCTCGCCGCCCCGCTAAATTGTTACGGAGGATACACTCTCGCGACGCGGCGGCCAGACACCGGCCGCGAGACCGGCCCTCCTGGCTGCCGGGCGTCACTGTGCTGCTCGCTCCCGGTGAGCGGAGGCCCACCGTGGCGGCGAGTGGACGTGACAGGTCAGCCGCCGAGCAGACCGTCCTCGAGACGCGACCGGAGGTCGGTCCGCAAGCTCTCGATCGGGGCTAGTCCGGGCGCTCGGGCATCGTCCCCGAGCGCTCGCGCTCGTACGCGCGCCGCGTCCGCTCGTCCAGTTCCACGAGGTGGACGAGCGGGTTCCCCGGGTAGACCACGGGGTTCTCCAGCTTCCCGACGAGCAGTCCCGTGAACGGCGCCGGGACGTCGACGACCTCGGTCTTGAACGGGTTCGAGATGGTGCAGATCGCGTCGCCCTCGCGCACGAGGTCGCCCCGCTCGTAGTGCATGTCCACGAGGCCGCCGGCGTCCGCGCGGATCCACGTCTTCTGGTCGCGCGTGACGACAGTGCGCCAGCCCGGCCAGTTCACGGGCTCGGTCGGGTAGACGCCGTACTCCGCGAGCACGCTCGCGACGCCGTCCAGCGCGCGGTCGATGAGCGGCCGCTGGAACCGGTGGGCCTCCCCCATTTCGACGGTGATGGTGGGGACGCCGGCCCTCGTGGCCTCGCGTCGCAGCGTCCCCTCCGAGCCCTCGCTGTCGATGAGGACGTTCGACCCGAACGACCGCGCGAGCCGCGAGACGTCGTCGCTGTCCATGTCCGCGCGGACGTGCAGCATGTTCGTGCGGCCGCGCGTCGACGTGTGGAAGTCCAGGCCGATGTCGCAGGGCGCGACGAAGTTCTCGAAGATCTGGGCGGCCATCCGCTTCGCGCTCGTCGACCCCTCCCGGCCGGGGAACGCGCGGTTGAGGTCGCGGTCGTAGACGGGGAGGTAGCGCTGTTGGGTGACGAACCCCGGGACGTTCAGCACCGGCATGCAGACGAGCGTGCCGTGGAGGTTCGTGTGCACCCACTCGTGGGCGACCTCGCGGACCACCTCGATGCCGTTCAGCTCGTCGCCGTGGCTCGCCGCCGACAGGAACACCGTCGGCCCCGGGCGCTCGCCGTTCACGACGGAGACGGGGATGCGGACGGGGTCGCCGAGGTACGTCTCGCTGATGCTGTACCGGATGTCCGCGCGCTCCCCGGGGTCCACCCGGCCGCCGTTGTACGTGAACGCCCCGTCAGTCATGGCCCCGGCTTGGCGGCGGACACGTAAAACTGGGGTGGGGACGGCAACCGGCGCGCGGGCCGCCGCCAGTGCCACTACCGGCACCGTTTAGTCGGCGCTGTCCGTCTGTTCAGGGAAATGGACGACTCCGTGACGGTGGGCGTGCTCAGCCTGCACAACAGCAAGGAGACGAAGGCGATCCTGAACGCGGTCGAGGCGCTCGGCCACGACGGCGTCTGGCTGCGCGAGGAGAACCTCTGCGTGGACGTCACCGACGACGGCGCCACCCTCGACCCGGACGTCGACGTCATCGCGAACCGGCTGTTGCTGTCGAACACCGAACAGCCCGCCGAGCTGCTCGGCCTCGCGCTCTCGCTGAGCCGACTGCGGCCGACGCTGAACCGACCGGAGAACGTCCTCACGGCGTTCCACAAGTTCGCGACCGCGACGGCGATGGTGGGGTCGGACGTCCGGCTGCCGGCGGCGACGCTCGCGCTCGACTCCGACCGCCTGAACGCCGAGAAGGAGAAGTACGGCGACGAGGTCGTCTACAAGACCGCCATCGGCACGCACGGCGGCGGCACGTGGAAGATCGCCGCCGACGAGCAGGTCAACCCAAGGGTCGGCGACCGCTTCGCGTTCCTCCAGGAGCTCGTCGAGCGGGACAGCGACCGCCACCGCGACCTCCGCGTGTACGTCGTCGACGGCGACATCGTCGCGACGATGCGGCGGTACGCGCCCGAGAACGACTGGCGGACGAACGTCGCGCTCGGCGGCGACGTCGAGGGCGTCGACGACCTCCCAGAGGACGCCGCGGACATGGCCCTGGAGGCCGCCGACGTGGTCGGCCTCGACTACGCGGGCGTCGACCTCGTGGAGGGCGACGACGGCTGGCACCTACTCGAGGTCAACCCCACCGCGGGTTTCAAGGGGCTGTTCGCGGCGACCGGCGTGAGCCCGGCGCCACGCATCGCGAAACTCGCCATCGAGACGGCGGGCGGCGACGTCGACGACGACCAGGTCGCGTCGCTGTCCGGCGTCCTCGACGACTCCACGCCGGCGACGACGGCGCCGACGCCGCGCGCGCCCCCCGAGGAGATGGCGACCATCGGGTACACGGAGGACGTCCTCGTCTCCGGGACGAGCGGCACGCAGCGCGTCCTCGCGAAGTCCGACACGGGCGCGGCCCGCACCAGCATCGACACGCGGCTCGCCGCCGAGATCGGCGCCGGCCCGATCAAGTCGATGACGAAGGTTCGCTCGGGGAGCGTGAAGTCCGGGAAGGCGCGGCCCGTCGTCGACATCGTCGTCGGCGTCGCCGGCGACCGCCACACCGTCGCCGCCTCCCTCGAGGACCGCGGCCACATGCAGTACCCGCTGTTGCTCGGCCGCGACATCCTCCAGCACTACCAGGTGGACGTCCGCCGGCGCTCGGACGCCGACCAGCCGTCCGAGAGCGAGGAGTAACCTCCTACGGTTACGACTGCGCGACGAGGGAACGACGGACGGGCACGCGCCAGTTTCTTGCGGGGGGCGCCCGTCCCACTCGTTGATGGCGTTCTCGGAGCACGTACACGGCTGGCCGACCGGCTTCGACGTGGCCGGCGAGGTCACCGGCGCGGTAGGGGATTCGGTTACGGCCGTCCCCGTCGTGGTGGCACTCGCCGCGCTCTCCGACGTCGCCCTCGCGCCAGTGCTCGTCTGGTTCGGCGTGTTCCAGGTCGCGTGGGGCGTCCGGTACGGCGTCCCGGTGTCCGTCGAGCCGATGAAGGCGCTGGCGGCGCTGGCCATCGCCGGGTCGCTGTCCGCGAGCGGCCTCGCCGCCGCGGGCCTGCTCGCCGGCGGCGCGCTCTTCCTCGCCGGGTCGTTCGGCGTGCTCGGCCGCGTCAGCGACGCGGTCGGCCAGCCGGTCGTGCGCGGCGTCCAGCTCGCCGTCGCGCTCGTGCTCTTCGAGACGGCGGTCGGCCTCGGCGGCGCGAACCCCGGGCTCGCGGCCCTCGCAGTCGCCGTCGGCCTCGCGGTCGCCGTCGTCTCCGTTCGCGCCAGCGCGCTCGCCGTCGTGGCGGTCGGCGCAGGCGTCGCACTCGCCGACGTCGGCGTCCCGGCCGTGACCGTGCCGACGTTCGCGCTCGCGCTCCCGTCGGTCGCGGACGTCACCGGCGCGGCGACGGTGCAGGCGGCGGTCGGCCAGCTCGCGATGTCCGTCGGCAACGCCGCCGTCGCGACCGCGCTCCTCCTCGAGGAGTACTTCGACGCGGACGCGACCGCCGACGACCTCGCGGCGAGCATGGGCGCGATGAACCTCCTCGCGGTCCCGCTCGGCGCGATCCCGATGTGCCACGGCAGCGGCGGCGTCGCCGGCAAGTACGCGTTCGGCGCGCGCACCGCCGCCGCGAACGTCGTCCTCGGCGCGGGCTACGTGCTCGCCGCCGTGCTCGCGGTCGGCGTCGTCGCCGCGTTCCCGGTGGCGATGCTCGGCGTCGTGCTCGCCGCGGTCGCGGTCCAGCTCGGCCGGACGAGCCTCGACACCGACCGCCTCGCGGTCACCGTCGGCGTCGGCGTCGCCGGGCTCGCCGTCGGCGTCGGCGTCGCGTTCGTGGGTGGCCTGCTCGCCGACTGGGCGTGGCGCCGCGTCGCCGCCTGATGGCCGGCCGCGCGCCACGACTGACGGCCAGGGCGTGCGCCCTCGCTTGACGACCCGGCCGCGCGCTCTCGCTACTCCTCGTAGGCGCGCCACACGTACAGCGACCCGTAGGACCGGTAGGGCCGCCACCGGGACGCGACGTCGCGCATCCCGCTCCGCGAGAGCTCCTCGCCGTACAGCGCCCGCATCCCCTTCCGGATACCGAGGTCCCCGACCGGGAACACGTCCTCGCGGCCGAGCGCGAACATGAGGAACATCTCCGCGGTCCAGTCGCCGACGCCCGTTACCGCGGTGAGTTCCTCTCGGACCGCGTCGTCGTCGAGGCCGGCGAAGTACGCGCGGTCCCAGCCGTGCTCCAGGAACGCCTCGGCGACGTTCTGCACGTACTCGGCCTTCCGCCCGGACAGCCCCGCCGACCGGAGCGCTCCGGAGTCCGCGCTCGCGACGCCGGTGGGCGTCACGGCGACGCTGTCGAACAGCCGCTCGCGGATGGCCGCCGCCGCGTCCATCGACACCTGCTGGCGGACGATGGAGACGACGAGCCGCCGGAACGGGTCCTCGGCCGGCTCGAGCGCGAGTTCGCCGTGCTCGTCGACGAGCGACGCCAGTTCGGGGTCCTCGCGGAGCACGTCGTAGGGCTCGGTCACGCCCGGAGCCAGGGCCCGCAGGGATACACGCGTTTCGCTCCCCGCTCGCCGCCAGCCCCGGTCAGCGGTCGACGGCCGCGAGGAGGAACCCGGCGAGCGCGCCGACGCCGCTGTGCACGGCCGGGCCGACCGCGTTCACGGCGAACGCCACGAACAGCCGGAGCCGGAACGCGTCACTGACCGCGACGCCCTGGCTCGCGGGCGACAGCACCGGGTAGCTGGCGACCACGGCGACGCCGGTACCGACAGCGACGGCGGCGGCCAGGCGGACCGCGTCCTCGACCGGCGCGCCGAACTGCGCCGCGCCGTAGAGGGCGGCCCCCGGGACCACCGCGAGCAGGAGGCCGGTGGCGACCAGCGACTGGACCGCGATACTGACGACGCCGTCCGGCGGGACGCTGGTGCCCGCGTCCACGGCGAACAGGCGCACGACGGTGTGGGCGAAGCCGACGCCGAGACCGAGGAGGGCTGCGCGACCGGTGTCGTCCATGCGGCCGAGTTGTCGACAATCCGTGAAGTGCGTTTCGCGTCCCGCGCCTGGCGCGCGCTCGTAACGGCGGACCCCCGCCACCGCGAGGTCGTTTCGCGTGGCCGTCACCGGGCGGCCGTTTCCACGCGTGTAAACCCGTGAGACGTTCACACTCGGCGAGAGGGAAAGCTTCAACGGGGCGCCCGCTGGACCTACTCGCATGGACGTCGACGACATCGAAACCATCGCGGTGCTCGGCGCAGGCAACATGGGCCACGGCATCGCGGAAGTCGCAGCGCTCGCGGGGTTCGACGTGCACCTCCGGGACATCAACGAGGAGTTCGTCCAGAACGGCTACGACCAGATCGAGTGGTCGCTGGGCAAGCTCGCCGAGAACGACCAGATCGGCGACGACGAGGCCGACGCCGCCCTCGACCGCGTCACGCCGATCGTCGACCTCGAGGAGGCGGTCGCGGACGTCGACTTCGTCGTCGAGGCCGTGCCCGAGAAGATGGACATCAAGCAGAACGTCTACCGCGAACTCGAACAGCACGCGCCCGACCGCGCCGTGTTCGCGACGAACACGTCCAGCCTCTCCATCACTGACCTCTCCGAAGTCACCGAGCGCCCCAAGCGGTTCTGCGGGATGCACTTCTTCAACCCGCCCGTGCGGATGCAACTCGTCGAGGTCATCGCCGGCGACCACACCGACGACGACGTCCTCGACCTCACCGAGGACCTCGCCGAGGCGATGGGGAAGACGCCCGTGCGCGTCCGCAAGGACTCCCCCGGGTTCATCGTCAACCGCGTGCTCGTGCCGCTGCTGAACGAGGCCGCGTGGCTCGTCCACGACGACGTCGCGACCGTCGCCGAGGTCGACTCCACGACGAAGTACGACATCGGCCTCCCGATGGGCGCCTTCGAGCTCGCCGACCAGGTCGGCGTCGACGTCGCCTACGACGTCCTCGACTACATGCAGGACGTCCTCGGCGACGCCTACGAGCCGTGCCCGCTGCTCGTCGAGAAGGTCGACGCGGAGGAACTCGGGAAGAAGACCGGCGAGGGGTTCTACGACTACGACGACGGCGGCGCCGAGGTTCCGACCGACGAGATTCGCGACGACGTCGCCGACCGCCTCACCGCCGTGATGGCCAACGAGGTCGCGAAGCTCGTCGGCAACGACGTCGCCGACCCCGACGAGATCGACGAGGCCGTGATGCTCGGCGCCGGCTACCCCCAGGGCCCCGCGAAGATGGCCGACGACGCCGGCATCCAGTACCTCTACGAGACGCTCGATGACCTCCACGAGGAGACGGGCGCGCCCCGGTACGAGCCCAGCGCGGAGCTCGAACGCCGCGCCAGCGCGGACGAACCGTTCCACGGCAGCGACGACGACGACGGCGGCGACGCGTTCGCCTACGAGAACCTCGCCGTCGAGGTCGACGGCCACGTCGGCCACGTCGAACTCGACCGCCCGCACCGCATGAACACCATCAGCGCGGACCTCCTCGACGAGCTCGCCGACGCCGTCGACGCCCTCGAAGCCCACGAGGACGTCCGCGCCATCCTCCTCACCGGCGCCGGCGAACAGGCGTTCTCCGCGGGCGCCGACGTCACCTCGATGGCCGGCAGCGCCGACCCCCTCGACGCCGTCGAGCTCTCCCGGAAGGGCCAGCAGACGTTCGGCAAGCTCGAGGCCGCCGACGTCCCCGTCGTCGCCGGCATCGACGGCTACTGCCTCGGCGGCGGCATGGAGCTCGCGACGTGCGCGGACCTCCGCGTCGCCAGCGAGCGGTCGGAGCTCGGCCAGCCCGAACACAACCTCGGCCTGCTCCCCGGCTGGGGCGGCACCCAGCGCCTCAAGCACATAGTCGGCGAGGGCCGCGCGAAGGAGATCATCTTCACGGCTGACCGCTACGACGCCGCCGACCTCGAGGAGTACGGCTTCCTCAACGAAGTCGTCGACAGCGACGACCTCCAGGACCGCGCGTGGGAGCTCGCCCGCGACCTCGCCGCCGGCCCGCCCATCGCCCAGACGTACACGAAGCGCGCGATGCTCGCCGGCCGCGAGTCCACGGACGCCGGTCTCGAGGCCGAAGCACAGGCGTTCGGCCAGCTCATGAACACCCAGGACCTCATGGAGGGCATCGCCGCGTTCACCAGCGACCGCGACCCCGACTTCCAGGGCGAGTAGCCTCCCACCGTACCTTTTTCTGCCAGCACGCGGTGACCCACTCGCGTGCGCCGCCGCTACCGGGACGCCGACTGGCTGCGCGACCGCTACCACGGCGACGGCCGCACGCAGGCCGAGATCGCCGACGAGTGCGGCGTCTCCCCGCGCTGCATCCGCGAGTGGATGGCCCGCCACGACATCGAGACCAGGGCCGTCGAGGGCGAACACCACGGCCTGTACGGCGAGTCCCGCGACGACGAGACGAGGCACAAGATATCGGAATCGATGCGGGGCCGAGAGTTCACTGATGAGACGCGGGCGGCGATCTCCGAGGCCCAGCGAGGCCGCTCACTCGACGAGGAGACGCGGACCGCCATCTCGGAGGCGCTGTCCGGCACGTCGAAGTCCAGTGAGACCCGCGCTCGTATCAGCGAGGCGATGACGGGGGCGCGGAATCCCAACTGGAAGGGCGGCTACTACCGCCGGTACGGCGACGGGTGGGCGGTCGCCAAGGAGCGTGCCCTGGACCGCGACGAGGTCTGCCAGCGCTGTTGCGAGGACGGGACGGACCTCGAACTGGACGTCCACCACGTCGTCCCCGTCAGGGCGTTCCACGAAGCCGAGGACAAGACGCCGGCCGACGCACACGACCTCGACAACCTCGTCGTTCTCTGCAAGCGTTGTCACGCGCTGGTCGAACACGGTTCGGTCGACGTCCCCCGGCGATGACACGCCTCGCTCCGTTTGGTGAAATTTATACGTCCCCGCCCACTCGGTTCGAGTGCCGCAGTACAGCGGTGTTCGCTCGGTTGGTGTAGTCCGGCCAATCATTTCGGCCTTTCGAGCCGATGACCGGGGTTCAAATCCCCGACCGAGCACTTCTCCGAACGGCCCGTCGACCAGCCACGGGCGCGTCGCTTGTCGCGGGATTCCCTCGTTGTGCCGCCGCCGAGACGGGGACGAGCGGCCGCGAGTTACGGGCCGCGTCCGCGGCCGCTGGCGCCATTGGCCTTGCCGTTGTTGCCGTTGTTCCCGTTGGCGCCATTGGCTTTGCCGTTGCCGCTGGCGCCAGTGGCCTTCCCGTTGCCGTTGTTGCCGTTGGCTTTGCCGTTGCCGTTGTTGCCGTTACCGTTGCCGCTGGCGCCGTTGCCGTTCGTCTGGCCGCCGACGCAGGAGCGCGCCGGCGACGGCGCGTTCAGCCACGGCGTGTAGTCTGCGGACGCGTCGCCGCGCTCGAGTGCCCACGTCCCGGTGCCGTCAGGGTTGTCGTCGTCGGTCGGGCCGGAGCGGTCACCCCACCAGTTGCAGGTGGCCTCGAGCGTCCCGTCGTCGTCTTTCGTCTCGACGCCGTTCGGGGCGAGGAGGTTGTTGTGGCGGACCGTCGCTTCGGTGGCGTCCGCGCCGGTGTCGACGGCGACCGCGCTGCCCGGGTACGGCGCGGCGCTCCGGCCGTCGTCCGCCCCTGTGAACACGTCGAACTCGGTGCCGTCGTTCAGTTCGGAGACGTCGTTGTCCTCGACGGTGACGTCGGTCGGTGCGCCGGGCGCGCTCGCGGACGTCGCGAGGACGACGCCGTACGCCCAGCCCGCCGAGTGCAGGTCGGTGATCTCGTTGTCCGTGACCGTCGCGCCGTCGGCGCCGGCCTGGATCTTGACGCCGGCGACGCCGCCGTACTCCGGCCACTCGTCGCCGCCGTCGCTGCGGACGTCCCGGATCTGGTTGCCGCGGACGGTGACGTCACTGGCGCCGGCGCCGGACGCGCCGAACACCTGCACGCCGTGGACGGTGAAACTCCCCGCTCCGTCGCCGAGGTCCGCGCGGAACCCCTCGACGAGGTTGTCCTCGACGAGGACGTCGCCGGCGGTCACGCGCACGCCGAAGGGGTCGGGGAACGTCCCGCCGTCGAACGTCTCCGAGGCCGTGATCCGGAGGCGCCGGATCGTCACGCCGTCCGCTTCGACGGAGACGTAGCCGTCGACGGTTGCCGGGTTCCCGCCGTTCGGCGCCGTGCGTCCGCGCAGCGTCACTTCCTCGTCGGCTCTGACGGTCTCCTCGTAGGTCCCCGGTTCGATGCAGATGGTGTCGCCGGCGTCGGCGTCGTCGACGGCCGCCTGGATGCTGGCGTAGTCGTCCGGGACGACGGCGTCACAGGACTGCGCGGCCGCGGACGCGGACAGTCCCGTGACGCCGGCGAGGCCGGCGACCGACGCGAGCGTGGTGCGTCTCAGTACGCTCCGCCGCGAGAGCGCCGGGCCCGCAGGTTCGGTGTGTTTCACGGTATCACTCCCCAGGGTGGCGTTCGATTGGCTGGCTGATAAATCAGTGGGTCGGAGCGGCGCGCTCGCGTGCCGGGACGGCGCGTGTGCGGCCGGCTGTGGGCCGCGCGGACGTTCCGGACTCGGCGAGTGGGTGCGACCGTGACTGCTAACACCCTGACCGGTGAATGCGGGGCCATGAGCTACGAGGCGGTGTTCTTCGACCTCGACGACACCCTGTACTCGTACCCGGAGTGCAACGAGGCGGGGAAGACGGCGGCGTTCGAGGCGGCCAGGGACCGCGGCTACGACCTCTCGCGGGAGGCCTTCGACGACCTCTACATGGAGGGGCGACGCGAGGTGAAACGCGAGCTCGCGGGGACGGCGTCGGCCCACGAGCGGTTCCTGTACTTCAAGCGCGCGCTGGAGTTCCACACGGGGACCCACAAGGCGCGGGACGCGCTCGCGCTCGGCGAGGCGTACTGGGGCACGTACGTGGAGACGATGGAGCTGTTCGACGGCGTCGAGGCGACGCTCGCGGAACTACGGGCCGAGGGCGTGGACGTCGCCGTCGTGAGCAACCTGACGACGCGCATCCAGCTGGAGAAGATCGACCACCTCGGCGTCGAGGAGTACGTCGACCTCGTGGTGACCAGCGAGGAGACGGGCAGCGAGAAGCCGGCGAGCGTGATGTTCACGCTGCCGCTCGCGCAGCTCGACCGGCGGCCCAGCGAGGCGGTGATGGTCGGGAACTCCGTGGCGTCGGACGTCGCGGGCGGGAACGCGGTGGGGCTGACGACCGTGCTGTTCAACGGGGTCGCGGACGGCGAGACGGGCAATCGGCGGCCCGACCACCAGATTGATGCGTTCGGCGAGGTTCTGGAGGTGGTACTGTAATGCTCGCTCGCGAACGCGTCGCGGTGACGGAGTACGCACCGACGCTGGCGGAGTTGACGCCCGGTCGCACGGGGAACCTGAGCGTGCGGCGCGGCGACCAGTTCGCGGCGACGCCGACCGGCGTCCCCTACGACGGCTTCGACCCGGCGGACGTGCCGGTGGTCGACCTGGACGGCGAGGTCGTCGCCGGGGAGATGGCGCCGACCAGCGAGGTGCCGATGCACACGGGCATCTACCGCCGGCTGGACGCTGGCGCCATCGTGCACACGCACTCGACGTGGGCGACGACGCTGGCGGTGCTCGGCGAGGAGCTGCCGCCGGTCCACTACATGATCACGGCGGTGGGTCGCCGCGTGCCCGTCGCCGGCTACGCGCCCTACGGTACGGACGACCTCGCGGAACTCGTCGTCGACGAGATGGCGGACGCGGACTCGCGGGCGTGCCTCCTGGCCCACCACGGCCTGGTGGTGACGGGCGAGGACCTCGCGGCGGCCGTCGAGAACACGTACGTCGTGGAGAACCTCTGCCGGGTGTACCTGCAGGCGCGCCAGCACGGGACGCCCGACGAACTCTCGGCCGAACAGCTGGCGGCCGTCGAAGAGCAGTTCGAGTCGTACGGTCAGTAGGCGGCGTCGGTCGGCGCGCGAGAGACGGGTCGCAGCCCGGCCGCCGACCGCGTCACGCGTCGTTCATCCGGGTGGTGGTGGTCTCGCCGCAGGCCTGGCACTCGGCGACGCGGTAGGGCTCCCGCGAGAAGGCGGCGTTCTCGCGGTCGCCGTCGTCGCTCTCGGTGAGCAGCTCGATGCCCACCTCGTGAGGGCGTTCACGGCCGCACTCGTCGCACGTTTCGACGACGCCGTCGGTGTGTCGGTTCTTGCTCGCCATCGGACCCGACCTCGTCCGTACCGTGTCACTCCGGCTCCTTCGGCGGTGTGCCTAAGTGGTTTGGTCCGTCGTGGTCGCGTCCGACGGCCCCCGGGCGGGGCGAAGGCTTACCGGCGTCGGCGGTGAACGCTCCGTCGATGCGAACCCTCCCGCCCCCAGTGGACGTGGCCGACGCGCCCGCGTCGCTGCTCGACGGCCACCTCTGGCTGCAGGAGTACGTCCCCGGCGGCTGGCTGCGCGTCCAGTTGCGCGAGTCCGGCCGCCTGGCGTTCGGCGACGAGAACCGGGCGTTCGGCGGCGACCCCCCGCCGGGATTTCGCGCCGCGCTCCGGCACGTCCGCGCGTCCTTCGACCGGGACGCGCTCCGCGCGGCGCTCGCGGACGTCGAGACGGCGACGTTCTTCGGGCTGGCCACTCGCTTCGAGGGGCTCGACTACGACTGGGCGCGCGTGCCGCCGTTCCTCCTCGTGGACGTCCACGACGCCGAGGGCGACCGCTTCCTGCCGCCGGACGCCGTGGACGCGCTGGCTGACCGCCTCGGACTCGCCGGGCTGCCGGCGGTCGCGAAAGAGGTCCGCGGCGCCGACTTCGACCCCGCGCGCCACGACTGCCCGCCCTCGGCGTACCGCGACGGGGAGGCGGCCGGCGTGGTCGTCAGGAACAAGACCGGCGACCGCGGACTCCTGCGCTGTGCGCTCGACGGCGACCGGCGCGACGGCGTGGTCAGTGACGGACGCGACCACGGAACCGGCGACGTGTCAGCCGAGGCGGCCCCGTTCGGTGACGCCGCTGCGGCCGCGGACGCGCTCGTCACGGCCGAACGGGTCGACCGCGCGGCGGCCGCGGCGACGGGCGGCCTCGACGAGGTCACCGAGCGCGTCTTCGAACTGGTCGCGCGCGAGGGGTACGCGCGGCTCTTCGGCGACCGGGCGAGCGTCGACGCGGACGCGCTGCGACGCGCCGTCGGGGAGCGGACGCGCCGGCACTTCGGCGCGGCGTGACTCCAACTGGCGCCGCGCGGAATCCGTGCGCTGAAGCGGCCGCGCGGCGTACGGGGCGTCGATGACCCGGCAGTTCCGCTGGACGCGACCGCTGGGCGACGCCGCGGTGACCGTCGAGCGGGTCGCTGGCGACCACGACCTCGCGGCGGGCGACCGCGAGTGCCGCTACCGGCTCTCGCTGCCGGGCGGGGGCTCGGCCGGCGACGCGGCGGTCGACGCGCCGGCCGGCTGCGAGGTCGAACGCGAGGGCGCGGTCTGGCTGCGCGTCGGCGAGGGCACCGGGATTGCGCGCGTGCGCCTGCGAGCGGGAGCCGACGCCACCGTCCTCCGGGTGGCTGGCCCCGGGTTCGACGACGACCTCACCGCCGCGCTCGACGGCGACCAGGACGCCGCGCGCGCCGTGCTCGGTGCGTTCGCGGGCGCGGTCCCCGCGGTCTTCGCGTGCGGCACGTTCCTGGACGTCGAGGGCGTCGTCGCGCTCGTGGACGCGCTCGCGGCGGCGAGCGGGACCGCCGCCGACGACCTCCACGCGGCGCGCTACGACCTCGTGCGGGTCTCGGCGACGACCGCCGCCGGGCCGCGACTCGCGGACGCCGAGGACGTCGAAGCGCTCGTCGGCGGGCTGGACGAAGTGGCTGGCATCGGGGACGTCGACGTGCTGGACGCGCTCGCGGCCGCCACCGCGGTCGCGCACGACTCCCCGGGTGCGACGCGGCGCTGGCTCGCCGACCTGGGCTTCGACGTCGCCGCCCTCGCGGACCGCGGCGACGGCCGGTTCCTCGCGTGCTACCTCGCGCAAGTCGCGCGGACGCGCGGCGTGCCGGCGGCGAGACAGCGTGTCGCGCGACGGGCGGCCGGCGTCGACCACGAGGACTTCGCGGCGGCGAAGGCGGCCGCCGAGCGCGCGGACTACTGGGACCGCGGCGCGGCGTGGCGGGACGCCCTGTTGCCGGCGGCCGGCGAGTCCGAGGACGTGTTCGCGTACGTGCTCGCGAACGCGCTCTACTGGACGGGCGAGGTCGCGCGCACGGACTCGCGGGCGGACGAGCTCTGCCACGAGGGCGCGGCCGCCGCGGCGGCGACGATCGACCTGGACTGGGTGGTCGGCCGGGCGCGCTTCGAGCGCCACCGCGCCGCCGGTCACCGGCACCGCAGCGGCCGCAACCACGCGCTCGCCGTCGCGCACTTCGACGCGGCGCGCGCGCTCGCGTCGGAGTACGACTTCCTCGACCCATGGGAGCCGACGTACAGCCGCGCGGTCGTCGAGTCGAACCGGCTGTCCGCCGCGGGCGAACACGAGGCGGCGGTCGCGGTGCTGGACGACGCGCTCGACGCGCTCCGCGACCAGGGCGTGCCGGACGGCCGGTTCGCGGAGCTGCGCGACCACCTCGTCGGCCAGCGCCGCGAGCGCGAGGCGACGCTCGCGGACGGGGACGGCGAGCGCCTGACGCACCTCGAGGCCGCGCGCGACCGCTACGAGCGCCTGGGGTTCGACCGGTCGGTCGCGCGCATCGAAGCCAAACTCGACGGCGGCGGCGAGGGTGCGTCGACGGGCGGGCGCTCGCGGGACGACCGCGGTCCGGCGCCGGTGCCGCCGAGCGGGGACGTCGGCCCGAGGCTCGAGGACATCCCGGACCTCCACGACTTCCTCACGGAGCCCGACCCGACCGCGGTCGGGAGCGCGGACCCGGGCGTGCTGCCGGACGAGCGAAGCGACCGGGAGGGGTTCGCGGACGACCCCCGGCGCGACGGCGAGTTCCGGTAGTCGCCTGGGGCGAGACGGCCAGTATCGGTGGTCGTCTGGGGTGGGACGGCCAGTAATCGGTAGTCGTCCGTGCCGGCTCGCTACGACTCGTGGGGGACGGACAGCACCACTGCTTCGCCGGAGACGACGGTCTCGTCGGTCGCGGCGGTCGTCTCGACGCGGACGCGGTCGCCGCCGAGGTCCTCGACGACCTCGACGTCGGCGGTGACGGTGTCGCCCGGGTACACCGGGTTCTCGAAGGCGAGGTCCTGGGAGAGGTAGACGACGTCGCCGGGGAGCGCGGCGAGCGCGGCGCTGATGGGCGCGGCCGACAGCATGCCGTGGGCGATGCGGCCGCCGAACATCGTCTCGGCGGCGTACTCGTCGTCCTCGTGGATGGGGTTGTGGTCGCCCGAGAGGTCGGCGTACGCCTCGATGGTCTGTTCGGTGACGGCGATGGACGCTTCGGCGGTGTCGCCGACGGACGCGACTGGCATGGGAGTCGGTCGGCGCCGCGTCCCCGAAATTCCCGTGGTTAACATGTGAAACAGGGGGTTGAAGGCGGCGTCCGCGCATGCAAGGGGTATGCAGACGGTTTCCCGCGACGGCGTCCGGTTGGCCTACGAGCGAGACGGGCCGCGGGACGCGGAGACGGTCGTCCTCGTGGAGGGCCTGGGGTACGGCCGCTGGATGTGGAACTGGCAGCGAGACGCGCTCGCCGACGACTACGACGTCCTGGTGCCGGACAACCGCGGCACGGGGGACTCGGACGCGCCCGAGGGACCGTACACGATCGCGGAGCTGGCGGCGGACCTCGACGCCGTGCTCGCGGACGCTGGCGTCGAGGAGGCGCACGTCGTCGGCGCGAGCATGGGCGGGATGATCGCCCTGCAGTACGCCCTGGACTTCGACCGTGCGCGCTCGCTGACGCTGCTGTGCACGTCGCCGGGCGGCGACGTCGCGGTGCCGACGCCGCCGGAGACCCAGGAGCGCATGTTCGACGTGCCCGAGGACCTCGACGAGCGCGAGGCCGTCCTGTACAAGATGGAGCCGGCGATGACCGACCGGCTGGCGGACTCCGACGTCGTCGAGGAAATCGTGGACTGGCGGCTGGCGTCCGACGCGCCGCCGCACGCCCGCGAGGCGCAGGGCGCGGCGGTCGCGGCCTTCGACGCCAGCGACCGCCTCGGCGACGTCGACCTGCCGGTGCTCGTGATGCACGGCACCGCCGACCGCGTGCTCCCGGTGGAGAACGCGCGCGTCCTCCACGAGCGCCTGTCGGACAGCCGCCTCGACCTCGTCGAGGGCGGCCCGCACCTCTTCTTCGTGGAGGACAGCGACCGCGTGAACGACCGCCTGCTCGCGTTCCTCGACGATGTCTGAGGCGGGCGACTGGGTGGGCGACTGGAGCGCGCGCCGCGCTGCGCTGTCGCCCGACGCGCCCGCGCTCACGGACGCCACGACGGGGGAGACGTGGACGTACGCGGACCTGGACGCGCGCGCGAACCGGACCGCGCGCCTGCTCGCCGACCGCGGCGTGGCCGACGGGGAGCGCGTCGCCGTCGTCTCCCGGAACCGCCCGGCGCTCGTCGACCTCGTGTTCGCGTGCGGGAAGACCGGCGGCGTGTTCGCGCCGCTCTCGCACCGGCTGGCGCCGCCGGAGCTGGCGGCGCTGCTCGGGACCGTCGACCCCGAACTCGTCGTCGTCGAGGAGCGCTTCGAGGGCGACGTCGCCGACGCGCTGGGGGACGTCGAGGACGGTGACGACCGCCCCGAGGTGCTCGCGCTCGCGACCGACGGCGACCACGACGCGCCGGCGTTCGGCGGCGCCGTGCCGGCCGACGACTCGCCGTACCGGTCGCGGGACCGCTCGCCGGACGACCCGTTCATGTTCCTGCACACGGGCGGCTCGACGGGGACGCCGAAGGAGACGGTGCTCACGCACGGCTCGGTCGTCTGGAACGCGACGAACACGGTGACGGCGTGGGGGCTGCGCCCCGGCGACGCGACGCCGATGGTGTTCCCGATGTTCCACACGGGCGGCTGGAACGTCCTGACGATGCCGCTGTTCCACGTCGGCGGGCACGTCGTCATCGCGCGTGACTTCGACCCCGGCGAGGTGCTGTCGCTGGTCGAGGCCCACGACGCGAGCGTGCTCGTGGCGGTGCCGGCCGTCCTGCGGATGGTGACCGAGCACGACGACTGGCCGGACGCGGACCTCTCGTCGCTGCGGTTCGCGAAGAGCGGCGGCGGGCCGTGCCGGCGCGCGGTCATGGAGGCGTGGTGGGACCGCGGCGTCGACCTCTCGCAGGGCTACGGCCTCACCGAGTGCGGGCCGAACAACTTCGCGATGCCGGACGACTGGCCGCGCGAGAAGGCCGACAGCGTCGGGGTGCCGGCGATGCACGTCGACGCGCGCGTCGTCGCGGAGGACGGCACGCCGGTCGAGGACGGCGAGGTCGGCGAACTCCTCCTGCGCGGCCCGCACGCGGCCGCCGGCTACTGGCGGGCGCCCGAGGAGACCGCGGAGACGTTCGATGCCGCGCCCGTCGACGACCCGACCGCCGACGGCGTCTCCGCCGGGTGGGTGTCGACGGGCGACCTGGCGCGCCGGGACGCGGACGGCTACTACTACGTCGAGGGCCGGAAGAAGAACATGTTCGTCAGCGGCGGGGAGAACGTCTACCCGCCCGAGGTGGAGGACGCGGTCGCCGACCACCCGAAGGTCGAGGAGGTCGTCGTCGTCGGCGTCCCCGACGACACCTGGGGGACCGTCGGGAAGGCGGTCGTGCAGGGCGACGAGTCGCTGACGCTCGCGGCCCTCGAGGCGTTCCTCGACGACCGGCTCGCGGGCTTCAAGCACCCGCGGCACCTCGCGTTCGTCGACGAACTGCCCACGAGCGGGCCGTCGAAGATCGACCGCGACGCGGTCCGCGAGGCCTTCGGTGCCGAGGACGCCTGACGGGGCCGGCCGACCGGTCTCGGGCGCGTGACGCGCTCGCGGGGCCGGCCGGCGCGCGACGGGGTAAACGTTTTGTCGGTCCTCGAACAGAGTCAGGTTGGACACGGACGATGATCAACGTCAGCGTGGAGGTCGAGCAGTACGACTGCCCGTTCGTCCACGCCAGCGACAGCCACGAGGTCGCGTTCTCCTCGGTGCACTGCGACGCGGGGCCGGACCGCACCGAGGTGCGGTGGGTCGCGGAGGCCGCCGACCGGGCGGCCCTCGAGTCCGGGCTGGGCGCCGTCCGGGACCACGACGGCGTCGCGGAGTACGAGCTGTTCTCGAAGGTGGACAACGTCGCGAAGTTCCGGACGGTGGTCGGGCCGACCGCGGCGATGGACGTGGTGCAGTCCCACGACGGCTACATCACGGGGCCGTTCTACGCCGAGCACGGCACGGAGACCTGGCACGTCGGGTTCGACGAGCCCGACGACGCGGACGGCGCGCTCGCCGCGCTGGACCGCAACCACGAGTACGACGTCGTGGGCCGCGACGACACCGACGACGCGGAGCTCCACCGGCTCGTGCAGAACGCGGGCGCGGCGATGACGCTCATCGAGGGCTGCAGGGACCTCTCGGACGTCGAACGCGAGACCCTGGAGGCGGCGGTCTCCGACGGCTACTACGAGAACCCCCGTGACGCGACGCTGGGGACGCTCGCCGACCGGTTCGGCGTCTCGAAGCCCGCAGTCTCGAAGAACCTCCGGCGGGGCGAACAGAAGATGATCCAGCGCGTCATCGACGCCATCGAGGACCTCGAGTGAGGTCCCGGCGTCGGTCCGGCGTCGGCGCGCCGGCGGTCGTTCACATGTTAACCCGGCCGTATTTGCAGGAAGCGTAACAGAATAGCGTGACATGCCGAAGTTTGGCACGTCACGGCGGAACGTACTGAAGACGGTCGGCGCGGCAGGCGCCGCTGGCCTCACCGGCCTCGCGGGCTGTGCCGGCCTCGGTGGTTCAAGCGGTCCTGATAACATGAAAATCGGAGTGATGCAGCCGCTGTCGGGAGACATCGCGTACTACGGACAACACTCGCTGTGGGGGTTCCTCTCCGGGCTCGCGTACAAGGGCGAGACCGACCCCATCGCCGAGCCGGAGACCGGCACCCACGAGGTCGACGTCGACGGCACGACGATCGAACTGGTCGTCCGCGACTCGAAGTTCCAGGCGGACACCGCGCAGTCCGTCGCGAACGACCTCGTCAGCGACGACGAGGTCGACGTCCTGTTCGGGTGTGCGTCCTCGAGCGCCGCGCGCCGCGTGGCGAACAACGTCCTGACGGCGACGGACGTCCCGTACGTGGCGGGCCCGGCCGCCGCGGCCGACCTGACCAACGACGCGGAGACGTGCTCGGACCAGCTGTTCCGCGCGAGCGAGAACACCGCGATGGACGCCCGCAGCGGCGGGAAGTACGTCGCCGAGAACACCGACGTCGGCAGCGTCTACCTGTTCGGCGCGGACTACTCGTTCGGGCGCGCGGTCGTCAACAACTACGAGAGCGTGCTCAGCGACGCGGGCGTCGAGATCGTCGACACGCGCTTCGTCGAGAGCGGCTACAGCGAGTGGGAGGGCCTCCTCCAGCAGGCCGAGGACGCCGGCGCGGAGGGCGTCGTCGGCGGGTTCACCGTCTCGACGCTCCCGTACATGTTCGCGCAGTTCCTCCAGGGCGACTACTCGTTCCGGCTGTTCGGCGGGTTCGCCACCGAGATCGCGACCGGCGCGCTCGGCGACACCCTCAAGCAGGTGCTCGGGGAGCCGCTCACCGAGGAGAAACTCGACGGCGTGAAGGCCGGCCCGTTCACGACCCGCTACCACTGGAACCAGTACGACAACGACGTCAACAGCGACTTCGTCGACATGTACACGTCGACGTACGGGAAGGTCCCGGACCTGTTCAGCTCCGGGACGTTCACCGCGGCGTCCGCCATCGTGCAGGCGGTCCAGGAGGCCGGCTCCACGCAGCCCGACGACCTCATCGACGCGCTCACGGGGATGACCGTCGCGGACACGCCGAAGGGCGAGGACGCGTACACGTTCCAGGAGTACAACAACCAGGCGCGCTCGTCGATGACCGTCGCCGGCGTGACGCCGACCAGCGACGAGTGGGCGGACAACTGGAACGCGCCCATCATGCCGACCGAGCCGCTGGAGACGGTCTCCGGGGAGGCGTCGACGATCCCCGCGGACAGCGACCAGATGGGCTGCTCGCTGTAGATGCTGCGAACGCGTGACCTGACCCGCCGGTTCGGCGGCCTGGTCGCGGTCGACCACGTCGACTTCGAGCTCGGCGGGGACGAGCTCTGCTCGCTCATCGGGCCGAACGGCGCCGGGAAGACGACGTTCTTCAACCTCCTCACGGGGACCCTGGCGCCCAGCGAGGGCGCGGTCGAACTCCGCGACGGCGACGGCTGGCGGGACGTCACCGACGCCGACCCGGCGCGGACCGCCCGCCTGGGCGTCCACCGGTCGTACCAGATCACGAACGTCTTCCCGACGACCAGCGTCCTGGAGAACGTCCGCGTGGCCGCGCAGGCCGGCGACGACACCGGCCGCCGCCTCCACCGGAACGTCACCGCCTTCGACGAGCACTACGAGGCGGCGTGGGCGATCCTGGAGCGCGTCGACCTCGCCGACCAGGCCCACGAGGCAGCCCAGAACCTCAGCCACGGCGCCGCCCGCCAGCTCGAGGTCGGCATCGCGCTCGCCGGCGACCCCGACGTCCTCCTGCTGGACGAACCGAACGCCGGCGTCTCCTCGGAGAGCGTCGACCGCATCGTCGACCTCATCGAGGACGTCGCCACCGACCACGCCGTGTTGCTCGTCGAGCACAACATGGACATCGTGATGCACGTCAGCGACCGCGTCGTGGTGCTTGACCGCGGCGAGGTCATCGCCGACGGCCCGCCGTCGGCCGTCCGCGACGACGAGGACGTCCAGCAGGCGTACCTCGGCGGCTACGAACGCGAGGGGGTAGCGTGACGCTGCTGGACGTCGAGGACGTCCACACGTACTACGGCGAGAGCCACGTCCTCGAGGGCGTCTCCCTGGAGGTCGAGCGCGGCGAGGTGGTCGCGCTCGTCGGCCGCAACGGCGTCGGGAAGACGACGACGCTGCGGTCGGTCCTCCAGCTGACGCCGCCCCGCGAGGGCGACGTCCGCTACGACGGCGAGAGCCTCGTCGGCCTCGACACCCACGAGGTCGCCGACCGCGGCGTCGGGTGGATTCCCGAGGACCGCCGCGTGTTCGCGCACCTCACCGTCGAGGAGAACGTCCGGCTCGCGGTCCCCGACGGCGGCGACGAGCGCGCCGGCCTCGAGACCGCCTTCGCGGCGTTCCCGGACCTCGAGGAGTTCGCCGGCCGGGACGCCGGCACGCTCTCCGGCGGCCAACAGCAGATGCTCTCGATCGCACGCGGCCTCGTCGGCGAGAACGACCTGCTGCTCGTCGACGAGCCCAGCGAGGGGCTCGCGCCGCTCATCGTCGAGGACGTCGCGGCCTCGCTGCAGGACGTCGCCGAGGACACGACGCTGCTGCTCGTCGAACAGAACCTCCCGCTGGCCCTCGACCTCGCCGACCGGTTCTACGTGCTCGACCACGGCACCGTCGTCGACGAGGGCAGCACGGCGGGCGTGACCACCGAGGACGAGCGCTTCGAGAGGTTGTCGGCATGAGCGCGCTCGGGACGCTCCTCGAGATCCTCGTCTCGGGGCTGGCGAAGGCCGGCCTGTACGCGATGATGGCGCTCGGGCTCACCCTCATCTTCGGGCTGCTCGGCGTGCTGAACTTCGCGCACGGCGCGCTCACGATGGTCGGCGCGTACGTCGCCGCGTTCGTGATGGTGACGTTCGCGGGCACCGGCTGGGCGGCGGTCGGCACGTTCCTCGTCGCGGGCGTCGTCGCCGCCACCGTGGTCGGCGGCATCGGCGCGGCGATGGAGGTCGGCCTCATCCGGAAGCTCTACGACAGGCCGCCGATCTACCAGATCCTGTTGACGTTCGGCGTGACGCTGGTCATCGACGAGCTCGCGCGCATCGTCGTGCTGTTCTACGGGATGCAGCCGCGCACGGACTGGCGGGAGGCGCTCGGCACGAAGCCGGCGTTCCTCAGCGACACGTACGGCGTGCTCGGCGCGAGCGTCTCGAACTTCGAGCTGTTCGAGTTCGCGTGGGGCGCGCTCACCGTCGTCGCCGTCTGGGCGTTCCTGAACCGCACCCGGTACGGGCTGATGGTGCGCGCGGGCAGCGAGGACGACGAGATGGCGGCCGCGCTCGGCGTCGACGTGCGGCGCGTGTTCACCGTCGTGTTCGCGCTCGGCTCCGCGCTCGCCGCGTTCGCCGGCGCGCTCCTCATGTGGGACTCCGCGTGGGGCGCCAGCGTCCCGCTCGCGTCGGAGACGCTGCTGCCGGCGTTCGTCGTCGTCATCGTCGGCGGCCTCGGCACGTTCCGCGGCACGGTCATCGCCGCGCTGCTCGTCGGGATGGTCGACGCCCTCATGACGCACGTGTTCACCGAGGGCATCGTCACGTTCTCGGGGCTGCCCGAGCTCACCATCTTCCTCATCCTCGTGGGCGTCCTCGTCGTGCGCCCGCAGGGCATCTCCGGGCTCGCGGAGGTGGGGGGCCATTAGCACCGAGTCTGTCGGCCGCGAGCGAGCGGCCGACGCGGACGCGAGCTGGGTGCGCCGGTACGCACGCGACCACGTCGCCCACCTGCTCGTGGTCGGAGCGCTCGGCGCCTACCCCCTCGTGTACTCGGTGGTGACCGCCGTCGGGTTCGGCGGCGTCGCCGAGGCGTTCCTCCCGCGGACGGAGACGATGATCGCGGTGTTCTACTTCGGGCTGTTCGCGATGAGCTTCGACTTCATCTCCGGGTACACCGGCTACCTCTCGTTCGGCCACGCCGCGTTCTACGGCACGGGCGGGTACTTCGTCGTCCTCGTCGCGAACGGCAAGGTCCCGCTGCTGCCGCCGGACACGCCGTTCGTGGTGAGCATGCTGCTGGCCGGCCTGCTCGCGGCGGCGCTCGCGCTGCTCATCGGGTCGGTGTCCTTCCGGCTCTCCGGGGTCTACTTCGCGATGATCACGCTCGGGTTCGCGCAGGTGATGTACGTCTTCATGCGGGACTGGGAGTACCTCGGCTCCAACCCCCGGGACGGCGTCGCGGTCAGCAACGACCTCCACCCGAACGGCTTCGAGATCGGCGTCCCCGGGGTCGACGCCCTGAACTTCGCCATCGGGCCGCTGCGCGGCGACGAGCTCCGGTGGCTGTTCCTCGACCTCGGCGCGACCGAGGTGTCGTACTACATGGTCGGGGCAGTCGTGCTCGCGAGCTACCTCGCGATGCAGCGGATGGTGCACTCGCCGTTCGGGCGCGTGCTCGTCGCCATCCGCGAGAACGAGGAGCGCGCCCGCGCGGTCGGCTACGACACCTACCGGTACAAGCTCGCCGCGTTCGCCGTCAGCGGGTTCTTCGCCGGCGTCGCGGGCGCGCTGTTCGCGGGGTTCCGGCGCGCGGTCTCCCCGGACAACTCGCTGTACTTCCTCGTGAGCGGCGACGCGCTGCTGGCCTCGATCATCGGCGGGTTCGGCACGCTCGCCGGGCCGCTGTACGGCTGGCTGTTCAACGAGGCGGTCGTCGAGTTCCTCTCGAAGACCGGCAGCGGCGGCGGGCTCTTGCCCCTGTTGCGCGCGTACCTGCCGGCGAGTGTCGTCGAGACGCCGCTGGTAGGCGGGCTGACGCTCGGCGAGGGCATCGAGGTGTTCCTGAACGGGCACGCGCCGCTGTACCTCGGCGTCGTGTTCGTGGTGTTCGTGCTGTACGTGCCGGGCGGCCTGCTCGGCTGGCTGCGCGACCGCATGGGCGGCACCGTCGCGAAACGGCTCCCGGTCTACCTGCGCAACCTCCGCCGATGACGGTCTGTCTCACCGGCCTCGGGACGTACGTCCCCGACCGGGTCGTCACCGGCGAGGCGGTCGCAGCGGAGAGCGGGATCCCCGTCGACGTCGTCACCGAGAAGATGGGCGTCCGCGAGAAGCACGTGTGTCCGCCCGACGACGACCACGCCACCGACATGTGCGTGGCGGCCGCCGAGGAGGCGCTCGCTGACGCCGACGTCGACCCCGGGTCGCTGGACCTCGTGCTCTACCACGGCAGCGAGTACAAAGACTACGTCGTGTGGTCGGCGGCCGCGAACGTCGCCGACCGCCTCGGCGCCGAGCACGCGTACGCGACGGAGAGCTACACGCTCTGCGCGGGCGCCCCGGTCGCGCTCCGCCAGGTGCGCGCGCAACTCGAGACCGGCGACGTGGACTCGGCGCTGCTGGTCGCCGCGAGCCGCGAGGAGGACCTCGTGGACTACGGCGACGAGGACGCCTCGTTCATGTTCAACTTCGGGAGCGGCGCGTCCGCGTACGTGCTCGAGCGGAACGCCGGCGACCGCGCTCGCGCGACCGTCCGCGAGAGCGCCGCCGTCACGGACGGCAGTTTCGCCGCGGACGTCGTGATGCCCGCCGGCGGTTCGCGGAACCCGCCCAGCGAGCGGACCATCGGGGAGGGCCTGCACGCGCTCACCGTCACCAGCGACGACATGAAAGACCGGATGGCGGACGTCAGCGGCCCGAACTTCCTGTCGGTCGCCGACGACGCCCTCGAGCGCTCGGGGCTGGCCCGCGAGGACCTGGACTTCGCCGCGGTCACGCACATGAAGCGGTCGTTCCACGAGTGGCTCGTCGGCGAACTCGGCCTCGGCGACGACGGCCACCACTACCTCGACGAGTACGGCCACGTCCAGAGCGTCGACCAGGCGCTCGCGCTCCGCGAGGGCCTCGCCGCCGGCACCGTCGCCGACGGCGACGTCGTGCTCTTCCTCGCCGCCGGCACCGGCTACACGTGGTCGGCGACCGTCCTCGAGTGGCGGGACTGACCGCGAGGGGACGCGGCACGCGCCGCCACCTCAGCCGTACTCCTCGACCGGCGCGTCCGCGCCGGCGTCGGCGTGGTCGACCTGGACGACGTCGACGGCCGCGACGCCGAAGCCGTCCGCGAGCGCGTCGCGAGCGGCGTCGGTGTCAGGCGCCGCGACGGCGACGGTCGCCGTCGCCTCGACCTGGAGGTCGTTCAGCCGCGGCTGGAGGGCGGTGACGTCGACGCGTTCGACGGTGTCGACGGCGCCGACGCCGCGGAGGACGTTCTGCGCGCCGCACTCGAGGTCGCCGGCGGCGTCGCGCGGGACGTTCATCGTGAGGTCCGCCACGAGGCGGACTCGCTGGCAAGCTGCTGCCATAGGCTCCCGCCGAGACTCGAACTCGGGCCAGGCTGGCTGGCGGCCACGGGCTGTCGGGAGTACAGCCCGCGCTCACCCGGTGGACCCACGAGAAGCACGCGCAGTGCCGTCGGCGGCGTTCGACGGCGGACCGCGTCCCCCTCGGGGTTCCGTCGCCGCTTCACGCGGCGAGGGTGGACGCGGACTGCGCGTTCGGGCGGTATCCGGCGACCACGAACCCCACGGTGGACGGACTCTCCCCCTGTGGGGAGGAGATGTCGGTCGCGTGGAGTGTGGTGGTCATCGGATTGTCACCCGGTTCGCTGGCTCGGGCGCTCCGAGCCGGTGCACTCGGTAAATTCTGCCCCCGTACAATAAGCTTTTCCGAGGTGTGCGACCGGGTCGCAGGACGGCCGCCCGGGCAGACTGCCGTGACCGCTGCCCGACGCCGTCACTCGCGGAGCAGCCGCTCCGGCGGCACTACTGCGAACCGTCGCCGTCTCCACCGCGCTTCTCGTCGCTCGAGGGGTCGCCACCGTCGCCCTTCGTCGGACAGTCGCCTTTCTGGTCGACCTGGACGTTCACCGTCGCCGTGAGGCCCTCAGAGACGTGGACGGTCAGCTCGCTGTCCGCGTCCAGGGGCTCGTAGGACTCCCGCTCGCCGACGTCGAGCGTCCCCCTGTTCGAGTTCGGCGTGAACTCGTCGCCGGCGTCCGTGGTGATCCGTTCGACGGTGAACTGGGCGGTGTACTGGTTCGTCACCCAGACGCGGACCGGGTTCGCACCGTCGCCGCTCCCGTTGGCCTTCTCGCAGGCCTGCACGCCGACGTAGCCGTCCTCGGGTTCGACGACGTTCACCTGGACGCCGCGCTCGGCGCTGGCGCTCGTGAACCCCAGCGACCCCGTGGCGAGCGCTGCCGCCGCGGCGACCGCGAGCACGACGCTCGCCGCGCGTCGAGCGTTCATGGTCACCCGAGTTCCGGCGGTTCGTCTGTCTCCCCGATGCGCTGTCCCCGCGAGTAGTACGTGTGCGCGACCGCGGACGCCGCGAACATCGCGACGACGGCGACCAGCCACGCGACGTCCGACAGCAGCGCGAACGGCCACGCGTTCAGCCAGACGGCCGCCGTCAGCGACGCCGCGACCCCGGAGAGCCCGAGGTAGTAGACGCTCCACGGGATCTCGTGGCCCTGCACGACGTCCATGTAGACCTCGACGTCCTCGAGGGCCGCGGTCGGTTCGACGGTGCCGCGGTTCTTGTCGAAGTCGACGACGCCAGCGTCGTCCATCATCGGGAGGTGGGACTGCTGGAGCGCCGTGTACACGCGCTTGCGTTCGTCGTAGGAGACCGCTTCGACGTCGACGCCGTACTCCCAGGCGGCGACCTGTTCGGCGACGTCGCCGAGCTCGGCCGTCTCCCCCTCGGCCTTCAGCGCGTGCACCGCGTACCGCCGCCGCCGGTTCGCGAGGACGTCGAACAGCTCGTCCTCGGAGAGATCGTCCGTCGATCCCTCGGTGTCGGTCTGTTCCTCCGCCGTCTCTGAGGGCTCCCCCCGCCCCCGATGCTGTGATACCGATGACACAACGGGCGTAGGTAGCTGCTAATCCGCCATAAGTGTTGGCGATAGTTAACTTATCTTCGCGCGCCGAACGAAACTGCCGTCCGTCGGTAACCGCATGATAACGCCGTTCTAGGACTAAATTACCCGGTAGGATTCGAGATACGTATCGCGATAGCAACCCCCAGTTTCGCCGCCTCAGGAGTGACCTGACGGTCGGTCAGGCGGGGGTTGTTGGGACTGCCGTGCTGCTCAGAGCTTGTCATCCACTCGTCTGACGAACGATAGACTACCGCTGAACTCTCTCAGTCGTGTCAATACTACTTCCATAGGGCTTGTGGGGTCGAGTGAGCGCTCCCGCCTGGTGGGTGCCGTAGGGGAGCGCACAACGAGGTAATCGAACCATGCAACGTCGCAAGTTCATCGCTGGCGTGGGATCGCTCGCTGCCGCCTCGGCAGCCGCAATGGGTACCGGCGCGTTCACGAGCGTGAGCGCGAACCGGAGTCTCTCGGTCGAGGTGGCCGACGACGCAGACGCGCTGCTCGGCATCGACGACATCGACGACTCGGCAAACAGCGAGTACGTGACCACGGAAGGGAACACTGTCTCCATCGACATTTCCAGCGCTGAAGGGGGTACGGGTCTCAACGACGAAGCGACGACTACCATCGACGACCTCCTCAAGATCACCAACCAGGGCACGCAGGACGTGTACGTGTGGGCGGAGAACCTCCCGTCCGAGCCGCGCGTGGCGCTCGGTGTTCAGGACTCCAGTGACATCGAGAACGATGGAGAGGGTGCCGGCCTCAACCAGGGCGCGTTCTCGGCCAATAGCAACCTCAATCCCGACGACCCGGACGACGACGAGGACGATCAGAACCCCGGAGGCTACGAGGCCGCTCCGAAGGTCGCGCCCGGTGGCTACGTCGACGTCTCGATGTTCGCCTACGGCGACCTCTCCGGACTCGAATACGACGACGACATCGTCATCAAGGCTGTCGCCGAGGACGAGGCCTGAGTCACCGGCCACGCCGGTCACCAGAAATCATGAAACGACGCACCTTCCTGGCCGGGCTCGGGGCGACCGCTGCGGGGAGCAGCGCCGTCCTCGGCACCGGCGCCTTTACCAGCGTCAGTGCTGACCGGCGACTACAGGTCGAGGTAGCGAGCGACGACGACGCCCTGCTCGCCCTCACGCAACTTGGGAGTGGGTTCCGGAGTGCCGAGGACGGTACCCCCGAAAAGGTCGAATTCAGTTTCCCGAGTATGGAGGAACAGGTCGACGACCATGGACTCGGACTCGGCGCCGACTCCGTGTACGAGTTCGACAGGGACGCGGACGAGAGTTCGACCGAGGAGCCGACGGAGGGCCTCCTCCGCATCGAGAACCAGGGGACCCAGCCAGTGACGGTCTACTCCGAACACCAGACCGACTCCGAACTCGAGGTCGAGCTGTACGATGTCGAGGACGACGACGAAACCGCTCTCCGCGACGACCCGGCACTCCTGGACGTCGGCGAGTCCGTCGACGTGGGATTCCGCATTCGGACGGTCGGCGCCGACGTCGGGGAGTTCGAGGAGACGCTGACGATCGTCGCCGACCAGCCAGACGACTGACGACCCAGACAGGCAGTTCCGCGTTCGCGCGGACGGCGGTTCGACTCCGCCGCTGGGCATCCGCCCTCACGGGCGAACTCGACCATGCAACGTCGCAAGTTCATCGCTGGCGTGGGATCGCTCGCTGCCGCCTCGGCAGCCGCAATGGGTACCGGCGCGTTCACGAGCGTGAGCGCGAACCGGAGTCTCTCGGTCGAGGTGGCCGACGACGCAGACGCGCTGCTCGGCCTGTCGCCGAGCGACGGATCGAACGCCGCGTACGCCGAGGAGACTGGCGGTACGCTGGAGTTCAACTTCGACGAGGACGCAACTGGCGTCGACGGCGACGGCGTGAACGACGACGCTCGAACCATCATCCGGGACGTTTTCCAGATCACGAACCAGGGGACACAGGACGTCTACGTCTTCGTCGAAGTCGAGGACATCCCGGACGGGGTCGGCATCTTCTCGGACTACCCCGCCAACGTCGAAGAGGGTGCTGGAGAGCCCAGCCCCGGTCCAGCTGAGCCGACGGTTGGTCTGGGGGAAGGCAGCCAGGGCAAGACCGGTGCACCCGACCACCCGATTCCCGAACGGATTCTCGTTCCGGTCGGAGAGACCATGGACGAGATCGGCTTCTCGTTCAACACCGGAGGCGAGAGTGGCCTCGATCCGTCTGACTTCCCGATGGACCTGACCATTCAGGCGGTGGCTGAATCCGAGTACTGAGGGAATGAGTCGCCCACGTTGGAGTGCCCCGGCGGGACTTTGGTTCCCGTCGGACGAACTGTTCGATTCCGCCGGTGGCTCTCCCACGAGGGGTCGAACTCATGCAACGACGCAACGTCCTCGCTGCCGTCGGATCACTCGCCGCCACCTCGGCGGCTGCAATTGGCACTGGCGCGTTCACGAGCGTGAGCGCGAACCGGAGTCTCTCGGTCGAGGTGGCCGACGACGCGGACGCGCTGCTCGGACTCGTAGTTCCCGATTCACTGGGGAACGGCGAGTACGCCACTTGTTCGAACGTGGGGAGCACCGACCAACTAGTGCTGAACTTCGACGAGGACGCGACTGTCGCCGGGAGTGGGGTGAACGACGACGCGCTGTCGCGGTTCGACTCGGTGTTCCGCGTCGAGAACCACGGCACGCAGTTCGTGCGGCTCGGCGTCGACAAGACCGGGCTGGGCGAACCGGGCCGCTGGGACTTCTACCCCTACGGGGACGGCGTGACGAGCTACCCGAACTGGGACGAAGGATACGTCGGTCCCGGCATTTCGACCGGTGGCTCCATGCCCGTCGGCGTCCGCGTCGACGCGCGCGACCCGGAAGACGAACTGGCGGGTGGCTCCATCACGATTACGGCTCGGGCGTAGCCGGCGGCGACCGTGAGTCTCGCCGTCAGTCGCCGACCGGTCGTTCCGAACCGCGCGTGGCAGGCTGTCCCTGATGCGTTTCAGGCGTCTCAATACTACAGTCGTGTCAGTGAAAGGAGGCGCTGACCACGCCGGCGTGGGGCTCGCTGGCCGACCGTGTCGCCACGGAGATCGATTCACATGACGAACCGCCGACGTGTCGCCGCGCTCGCGACCGCGCTCGCCGTCGCCGGGACGCTCGCGTTCCCGTCGGTGGCGGCGCCGCTGTTCGCCGAGGACGTCGACGCGGTCGGCGCGGACGTGGAGCTCGCGCCGAGCAGCGAGTACGCGTCCCTCGAGGACGGCGAGCTCGTCGTCGACCTGTCGGCGTCGAACCCGGACCTCGACGGCGAGGGCGTCAATCCCGACGCCGTAACTTCCATCGATGACGCCTTCCGCGTGCGGTACACTGGCTCGCAGTACGCCCACGTCTGGCTGACCCACGACTCGGACGCGGTGACGTTCCGCGTGGACGGCGAGCCGATTCAGTCCGAGGGGAGCAACGTGACCCTCGCGCCGAACGAGACGGTGGCCGTCGCGGTGGCAGTCGACACGACCGGCCGGGTGGACGACGCGGGCCTCGACGACGTGACCGTGCACGCTCGAGCGGCCGAGCCCGAGACCGCCGAGCAGACCGACGAGGATGCGGATTCCCTCGAGTTCGACGGCGTCTCCCTGCAGTCCCGCTCCCCGACGCCGGACTCGCGGCGGTTCACGGCGCTCGGCGCGGCCGAGGGCGAGACGCTGTCGCTGGACGCGAGCAGCCTGGCGCTCGACAGCGCGGACGGCGCGACGCTGACGCTCGAGGAGCTCCGGGTCCGGAACGGCGGCGGGTCGCTGTCCCTGGGCGTCGAGCGCAGCGACGACGAGTCGCCGCGGTCGCTGGTGGTCGCGGAGGGCGCCGAGCCGCTCGGGGCGGCCGCGGTGTCCGTGGACGCCGGGAGCGTCGCGAACGCGACGGTGCGGTTCGGCGTCGACGCGGCGTACTTCGAGTCGCGCGACGTGGACCGCGAGGCGCTCGCGGTGTACCGCGAGGACGGCGGCGACCTCTCGAAGCTGGACGTCTCGGTGACCGGCGAGCGCGCGGGCCGCGTGTACGTCGAGGCGGAGACGCCGGGGTTCTCGACGCTCGTGGTGGCCGCGGACCGCGCGCGCACCGCGGTCGAGAGCGCGTCGCTGAACCGGACGAGCGTCGCGCCGGGCGAGGCCGTGGGCGTCGAGGCGACGGTCGTCAACGACGGCGCGGCGGCGGGCGAGCGGACCGTCGCGGTGGCCGTGGACGGCGAGGTCGTCGCCGAGCGCGCGGTGGCCGTGCCGGCGGGCGACGCCGTGACGGTGACCGTGCCCGTTTCGGAGTCCGAGCCCGGCGAGTACGCGGTCGGCGTGGGCGACGCCGCGGCTGGAACGTTCAGCGTGAACGCGTCCGCGGCGGACGGCCCGGCGGCGACCACCCAGCCCGCAGACGGGGCGGGCCAGCAGGCCGACGGCGTCGCCGACGCGCAGGACGACCGGGAGGAGCAGGCCGCAGGGTTCGGGCTGTCGGAGCTGCTCGGGCTGGTGGCGTTCCTCGGCATCGTCGCGGCGACGCTGTTCCTCGTGCGGCGGCGGCCCCGCCCCGACAGGTGACGCGGCCCGCGCCGGCGGCCCGGGACGGCAGCGGGGAGTAGGTTTTTGTCGGCCGACAGACCAGAAGGCGGTATGGGGGCCTTCGGGGAGACGGAGTCCGTCCGGGCGGCGCTGGCAGACGCCGTGCGGGCTCGCGACGCCGCGGCGCTCGCGCTCGTGCCCGCCGTCGCGTGCGGGGTGTTCCTCCTGCCGCCGGCGACGCGGCGGCGGCTGGCGTTCGCGTACGACGACCCGACCGCGGTGACCGCGTACACGAACCACGTCGTGCACTTCGGCGTCGAACACCTCGCGGCGAACGTCCTGGGGTTCGCGCTGCTGGCTGGCTCGGGGTACGTGCTCGCCGCGCTCGCGGGACACCGGCGGCTGTTCGGCGCCGCCGCCGCGACCTACCTCGTGGCGTTCCCGCCCGTCCTCTCGGCGCTGAACCTCGTCGTCGGCGACGACGCGCTCGGGTACGGGCTCTCCGGCGTCAACATGGCCTTCGAGGGGCTGCTCGGCCTGGTGGTGGTCGCGTACGCGCGTCAGCGACTGGACGGCCGCGTGCGCGTCCGGCACGCGCCGGCGGTGTTCTTCGCGGCGACGGCCGCCGTCGCGGTGCTCGCGCTCCCCCCGGGGCGGTGGGCGGCCGGCATCGCGGCGGCGAGCGCGGTCGTCGCGGCGGGCTACGTCGCGTCCGCCCGGAGCGCGTGGCGGGACGCGACGCCGTCGCCGGCGGGCGGCCGCGCGGAGTCGCTGCTCGCGCAAACGGGGTGGCTCGACGTCGGCGTGCTCGCCGGCGTGGTGTTCGCCGGCTACCTCGCCGTCGGGTTCCCGGCGCCCGTCGGCGGCGACGGCGTGGTGGTGAACCTCTACGTGCACCTGCTGGGGTTCTCCCTGGGGTTCTCGGTGCCGTACGTCGCGCTGGAACTCGGCGCGTTCGAGGCGTCCGGCGGTGAGTGACTCGCACGCTCACCGCGACCGAGGACTTTTGGTGGTCTGACACGTCGGGCCGGGTAACTGTGCCGTCGCTCCGCCGCGTCGCGACCGTCACCGCGGAGGCCGTCGTCGCGCTCGTCGTCGTGTCGCTGGTCGTCGGCCAGGTCGTCGGCACGCCCGTCCTCCTCGGGTACGTCGAGACCGGGAGCATGGAGCCGACGATGGAGCCCGGCGATGGTTTCGTCGCCGTCCCGTCGGCCGTCTCCGGGGACGTCGAGGAGGGCGACGTCGTCGTGTTCCGCGCGGAGGAGATCCAGGGCGGGGGCCTCACGACGCACCGCGTCGTCGACGTCACCGAACGCGGGTACATCACGCGCGGGGACGCGAACCCGTTCACCGACCAGGACGGCGACGAGCCGCCCGTGCAGGACGCGCAGGTCGTCGCGGAGGCGCTCCAGGTCGGCGGCGAGGTGGTCGTGATCCCGGACCTCGGCACTGGCGTCGTCGCCCTCCAGGGCGCGTTCGCGGACGCGCAGCGGCAGCTCGCCGCGACGACGGGGACGCGGTCCCTGCTCGGCACTCAGGGGCTGGCGTACCTCCTGCTCGCGCTGTCTGTGCTGCTGTACGTCGTCGACCTGTTGCTGGCCGGCGACGGGCCGGCGCGTGACCGGAGCAGGGACCGGAGCCGCTCGCAGGGCGTCTCGCCAGGTCTGATCGTCGCCGCCCTCGCGGCGATGCTCGTGGTCGCGGCGACGGCGGCGATGGTGGTGCCGGCGGGCACCCAGGAGTTCGGCCTGGTGAGCGCGGAGTTCGACTCCGAGGACCCCACCGTCGTCCGGCAGGGGGAGTCCTCGACTCGGGAGTACCGCGTGCCGAACGCCGGACTCGTCCCGGTGGTGACGTACGTCGAACCGGCCAGCGACGGCGTCGCTGTCGACCCAGAGCGCCAGCGCGTCGCCGGCCGGAGCGCCGAGACGGTCGACGTGACGCTGACGGCGCCCGAGGACACCGGCTACTACCGGCGGTTCGTCGCGGAGCACCGCTACCTCGCCGTGCTGCCGGTGCCGGTCCTGGACGCGCTCCACGACGCTCACCCCTGGCTGCCGGTTCTCGCCGTCGACGCGCTGCTGGCCGGCTCGGTCGCGCTGCTCGGGAACGCGCTGCTCGGCGGGCGTCGCGTCCGCCTGCGCCGCCGGTCGACGCGGCACGAGCGGTCGCTGTGGGCGCGCGTCCGACGGCTCCTGTGGTGACGCCGCCGGGCGGCCCGACACTCAGGTCGACTGACCGACACTTCTATGCTCCCCCGTCACACAGAGGCGGGCATGGGTCAGGGGACGCGGGGGCTGGAGGTACGCGCAGTCGCGTCGTCGTGGTCCCCGGTGCTGGTCGTCGTCCTCGCCGCGTGCGTCGTCGTCGGCGGGTGGGCGGCGGCCACCGCGCACGTCGCGCCGGGGACCACCGAACAGCAGTCCGAGCGCGCGCACTGGACGGTCTCCGGCGAGTTCGACCACTCGGCGGAGGTCACCCGGGAGAACCCCGTCTTCGAGGAGGGCGCGACCCTCGAGAACCGCGAGACGTACTTCGTGCGGGCGACGCCCGTGCTGGACGGCGAGTTCGCCGCCGAGTACACGAGCGTCGCGGGCGACTCGGCGGACCTCGCCGTCGACACGGCGCTCGTCGTGCGCGCCGTCGAGGACGGCACCGTCTACTGGACGGACCGCGTCGACCTCGCGTCGACGACAGCCGACGGCGTCGCGTCCGGCGAGTCGGCGTCGGTGTCGTTCTCCCTGAACGCCTCCGAACTCGCCGACCGCCGCGCGGAGATCGAGCAGTCCCTCGGGCAGTCGCCCGGCGAGACGGAGGCGTTCGTCGCCGCGACCGTCACGGCCGAGGGCACGGCCGGCGGCGAGCAAGTCACGGAGTCGCTCACGCACCGCCTCCCGGTCAGCGTCGACGGCGACACGTACGCGGTCGAGTCCCCCGGGAGCACCTCGGAGACCGCGACGACCGCCGAGACCGTGACCGTGCAGCGCGAGTACGGCCCGCTCTGGGCGCTCGGCGGGCCGCTGCTGTTCATGCTCGGGGCGGGCGGCCTTGGCGCGCTCGCGGTCGCTCACCGCCGTGACGCGCTCGCGCTCTCCGCGGCCGAGCGCGACTACCTCGAGTACAGCCGCGAGCGCGACGAGTTCGACGAGTGGGTGGTGTCGGTCCGCCTGCCGGCGTCGGTCCGCGACCGGCCGCGCGCGGACGCGGACTCGCTGGCGGACCTCGTGGACTTCGCCATCGACACGGACGCGGGCGTCGTCGAGGACCCCGAGACGGGGCGGTTCTACGCCGTCGGCGACGACCTCGTCGTGGCGTACGACCCGCCGTCGCCGCCCGCCGAGCGCGACGGCGGCATCGACGCCGGGTCGGTGCTCGCCGCGGTCACGGGCGGCAGAGTGAGCGCTGGCGGGACCGACGGCGAGAGCGCGGTGGCGGCAGACCCGGTGTCGTCCGAGGAGGCCAGCGAGGGGGCGAGCGTGAGCGAGGCCGAGGAGGAGGCCAGCGCGGACGGAGCCGAGGAGAAGGCGAGCACGGAGGCGGCCGACGGCGGCGCTGCCGTCGACGCAGCGGCGGGGTCGGACGGCGACGAACCGGTCGAACGGGGGGCGGCCGACCGCCCGGGTCGGCCGGACGGCGGCACCGGCGTCGACGCGGCCTCGGACGACCGCGCGTAGGTCGCGTCGCGGTCGCCCGCCACCCAGAAGTACGGCGTGAGCCCGCCGCCCGGGTGGGCGACCACGCGGTCGACCTCCACGACCGTCTCCGGGGCCTCGGTCAGCGTCTCGGCCATCGCGACGGAACTCGTGGGGACTGCGACCTCCGCGACCACGCTCATGCGTCGACGGACGGACGGTGACGGTGTAAACGTGAAGGCCGAACGTTTAATCCCGCCGGCCCGTACGTCGATTCGATGGCAGGGGACGACCAGCGCCAGGGGGGCGTCGACTCGGGCGACCGCGTCGAGCCGCCGCCGTCGTTCGTCGAGCAGGCGAACGTCACGGACGCGGACGTCCGCGCTCGCTTCGAGGGCGACTGGCCCGACTGCTGGGCGGCGGCCGCCGACCTCCTCGACTGGGAGACCGACTACGACGCGGTGCTCGGCGGCGAGCGGCCGCCGTTCCGGTGGTTCGACGGCGGCCGGCTGAACGCCTGCCACAACTGCGTCGACCGCCACCTCGGCGACCGCAAGAACCAGGTCGCGCTCACGTGGGAGGGCCGCCTCGGCGAGTCCCGGACGTACTCCTACCTCGACCTCCACCGGGAGGTCAACGAGTTCGCGGCGGCGCTCCGGGACCTCGGCGTCGCGGAGGACGACGTCGTCACCCTCTACATGCCCGTCGTCCCGGAGCTCGTGGTCGCGATGCTGGCGTGCGCCAGAATCGGCGCGCCCCACAGCGTCGTCTTCGCGGGCTTCTCCGCGGACGCCCTCGCGACGCGCATGGCGGCCGCGGACTCGACGTACCTCGTCACCTGCGACGGCTACTACCGCCGGGGCGCGCCGGTCCACCAGAAGAACAAGGCGGACAACGCCGCCATCGCGCTCGACGACGACGTCGAGGCGACCGTGGTCGTCGACCGCCTCGGGGACGACGCGCCCCTCGGCGACGACGAGTACGACTACGAGGACCTCGTCACGGAGTACCGCGGCGCCACCGTCGACCCCGTGCCGCGCGCGAGCACCGACCAGCTGTTCCTCATCCACACCTCGGGGACCACCGGCGAACCCACCGGCGTCCGGCACACGACCGGCGGCTACCTCGCGCACGCCGCCTGGACGAGCCGCGCCGTCCTCGACCTCGAACCCGAGGACACCCACTGGTGTTCGGCGGACATCGGGTGGATCACCGGCCACACGTACACCGTCTACGGCCCGCTCGCGGTCGGCGCGACGACGATGCTCTACGAGGGCACGCCCGACCACCCCGAGAAGGACCGCGTCTGGGAGCTCATCGAGCGCAACGCCGTCGACGTCTTCTACACGGCGCCGACGGCCGTCCGCGCGTTCATGAAGTGGGGCGAGCAGTACCCGGAGGCCCACGACCTCTCGAGCCTCCGGCTGCTCGGCACCGTCGGCGAACCGATCAACCCGCGCGCCTGGAAGTGGTACCACGAGCACATCGGCGGCGGCGACTGTCCGGTGGTGGACACGTGGTGGCAGACCGAGACCGGCGGCATGATGGTCACGACGCTCCCGGGCGTCGACACGATGAAACCGGGGTCGGCCGGCCCGCCGCTCCCCGGCGTCGACGCGAGAGTCGTGGACGCGGCCGGCGACCCGGTCGACCCCGGCGAGACGGGCTTCCTCGTGCTCACGCGGCCGTGGCCGGGGATGCCGCTGTCGATGGTCGAGGACGACGGCTGGTTCGCCGACCACGACCCCGCGCGTCCCGACCTCTCCGGGTTCGAGTGGGCGTACGGCACGGAGGACGGCGCGACCGTCGACGAGGACGGCTACGTCACGCTGCTCGGGCGCGTCGACGACGTGGTGAACGTCTCCGGCCGCCGGTTCGCCACGATGGAGATCGAGGCCGCCATCGCGGACGTCGAGGGCGTCGCGGAGGCCGCCGTCGTCAGCGGCCCCCACGACCTGAAGGGCCGGGCCATCTACGCGTACGTCTCCGCCGCCGAGGACGCCGCCGAGGCCGACCTGCGCGAGGACGTCGCGGACGCGGTCGCGGACGCCATCGGGCCCGTCGCCGAACCCGACGTCGTGGTGTTCACGCCCGAGCTGCCGAAGACGCGCTCGGGGAAGATCATGCGGCGGCTCCTCGAGGCCGTCGCGAGCGGCGAGGACCTCGGCGACACCAGCGCGCTGCGCAACCCCGAGGTCGTCGGCGAACTCGAGTCCGCGCTCGCCGACCGCGACCGTTAGTTTCGAGAGATTCTATCGAAGCGAAACCAAGAAACTCCGGTACGTGGCTCGCTTCAATTCGGACTCGGTCCCAGATACCGGCGTCTCACAACACTTTAGTTTCGGGATTTCGTCTGTTCGCGAAACATGGGCGGCGACGGACCGGCGCTGTCGGCGGCCGACTACGCGCGGCTCCGGCGCGCGACCGAGACGCACCGCGAGGAACTCGTCGTGCGGCTCGCGGGCGAGGTCGGCCTGCGGCCCGCCGAGCTCGCGCGCGTCCGGCCGGCCGACGTCGCGACCGTCGACCGCGAGGGCGCGACGCACTTCTTCCTCGACGTGCGGGACGAGGACGGCGACGTCGCGCGCGCCGCCTACCTGCCCGCGGACGTCGAACACGACCTCCGGCAGTACGCGCGGACCGCTGACGTCGCCGACGACGAGCCGCTCGTGTCGGTGTCGCCGCGGCGCGTCCAGATGCTCGTCGGGGAGGTCGGCGACCGCGCCGCCGACCGCACCGGCGACGACGCGCTCGCAGCGGTCTCGACGCGAGCGCTCCGGCGGTTCTTCGCGCGGCGCCTGCTCGCCGAGGAGGGCGTCGACGCGCGCGCGGTGCAGGCGGTCGGCGGCTGGGCGAGCCTCGGCAGCCTCGACCAGTTCGCGCCGGCGCCCGACCGCGAGGCGGTCGCCGCCGCCTTCGCCGACTCCTCGCTCGCGCCCGAGCGACCGCGCGACGACGGCGCGGCCGGTCCGAGCGAGCGGTTCCTGGCGGCGCTGGACCGCGTGCGCGCGGTCGGGGAGGCGGTCGGTGACGCTGCCACGCGCGGCGGCGTCGAGGCGGCGGCCTGCGAGGCGCTCGTGGACGGCGACCCGTACGCCGTCGCGTGGGTCGCGCGCCGCGCCGGCGACGAGTTCGACGTCACGTACGCCGCCGGCGCGTCGACGGGCGACGTCGGCGTCGCCGGCGACGGTGCCGTGGCCGCGGCGACCGCGAACGGCGACGTCCGCACGACCCGCGGCGTCGGGAACGGCGCGCTCGGGGCCTGGGTCGCGGGGAGCGACCTGGACGCGGCCGCTGTCGTCCCCGTCGACGACGGCGAGACGACCTACGGCGCCCTCGGCGTCGGGGTCGCCGACGGCGCGTTCGCGGACCGCGAGCGCGACCTGCTCGCGGACCTCGGGCGGCGCGTCGGGCGCGCGGTCACGGTCGTCCAGCAGCGCAAGCTCCTGCTCGCTGACACCGTCCTCGAGGTCGCCGTCGAGACGGACAGCGACGCCTCGCTGTTCGCGCGGGCCGCCGCCGAGCACGGCGCCGCCTTCTCGCTGGACGGCGTCGTCCCGGGCGACGACGCGCTCCTGTACTTCGTGCGCGTCGCGGACGCCGCGCCCGGCGACGTGCTGTCGTGGCTGGCCGACGAGTCGGCGGTCGCGGACTGCCGGCTCGTCCGGGACTACGGCGACGACGCGCTCCTCGAGGTCGTTGTCACGGGCGCGGACCTCGCGCGGTCACTGACCGAGCGCGGCGCCGCCGTCCGCGAGATGACCGCGACGCCCGCCCGCCAGCGCGTCGTCGGCGACGTGGCGACGAACGTCGACGTCCGCGGCCTCGTCGCCGCGCTCGAGGACGCGTTCCCCGGCACCGAGCTGGCGTCCAAGCGCGAACGCGGCCGGCGCGAGGAGTCGCCCGCGGCGTTCCGCGCGTCCCTCCACGAGGCCCTGACCGAGAAGCAGGCGGCGGTGCTGCGCGCGGCGTTCCACGCCGGCTACTTCGAGTGGCCGCGCGGCAGCACCGCCGAGGACCTCGCCGACGCCATCGGCATCACGTCGCCGACGCTGCACAACCACCTGCGTCGCGCCCAGCAGAAGCTCCTCTCGGCGCTCTTCGCCGACGACGACGCTGTCGGGGGCGCGCCGTCGTGGCCGGCGGAGTGACGCCGCGGCGCCGACAGCTAACTGTTTAGTGACCCCGTGCAGGCGAACGCGAGTCTGCGGCAACACTCGGTCGACCCGGTACCCGGGCGGCGGACGCACTCCGCGCGGTGACCGCCGGAGAGCGGCGGCGTAGCCGCCGAACCCTCGGATAAATTACTGGCGTGCGGACGGTTGGCATAATTAGCGTTGCCACTTAACAGGAACGTGTGAAACGGTAGTGGTGGACATGGTAGACCAGCAGTCCGACGCCGAACTCGAAGCCCGCCTCCCCGAGGGCGAGATCTTCGAGCCGCCGGCGTCGTTCGTCGAGCAGGCGAACGTGAACGACCCCGACGTACGCGAGGAGTTCGCCGAGGAGTGGCCCGAGTGCTGGGAGGCGGCCGCGGAGCTCCTGGAGTGGCGGGAGGGCTACGACCAGGTGCTGGACGACTCGAACCCGCCGTTCTACGAGTGGTTCACGGGCGGCGAGCTGAACGCCAGCGAGAACTGCCTCGACCGCCACCTCGCCGACCGCGGCGACGAACCCGCCATCGAGTGGGTGGGCGAACCGACCGACGAGACGCGTACCTACACGTACGCGGAGCTCCACCGGGAGGTCAACGAGTTCGCGGCGGCGCTCCGGGACCTCGGCGTCGAGGAAGACGACGTCGTCACCCTCTACATGCCGATGATTCCCGAGCTCCCCGTCGCGATGCTGGCGTGCGCCAGAATCGGCGCACCGCACTCGGTGGTGTTCGCGGGCTTCTCCGCGGACGCCCTCGCGACGCGCATGGAGTCCGCGGACTCCGAGTACCTCGTCACCTGCGACGGCTACTACCGCCGGGGCGACCCCCTCGACCACTTCGAGAAGGCCACCGAGGGCCTGGGCGGCGTCGACCACGAGGTCAGCGACGTGGTGGTCGTCGACCGCCTCGGGGACGACGGCTTCGAGCACTCCCTCGGCGGGGACCAACACGACTACGACGCTCTCGTGCGCGAGCACGCGGGCGCCGAGGTCGAGCCGGTCGCCCGCGACGCCGAGGACATGCTGTTCCTCATGTACACCTCCGGGACCACCGGCCAGCCGAAAGGCGTCAAACACACCACCGGCGGCTACCTGTCCTACGTCGCGTGGACGAGCCACGCGGTCCTCGACGTCAAACCCGAGGACACCTACTGGTGTTCGGCGGACATCGGGTGGATCACCGGCCACTCGTACATCGTCTACGGCCCCCTCGCGCTCGGCACCACGTCCGTGATGTACGAGGGGACGCCGGACTACCCCGAGAAGGACCGGCTCTGGGAGGTCGTCGAGGACTACGACGTCACCCAGCTCTACACCGCTCCCACCGCCATCCGGGCGTTCATGAAGTGGGGCGAGCAGTACCCGGAGGCCCACGACCTGTCGTCGCTGCGCCTCCTCGGGACCGTCGGCGAACCCATCAACCCGCGCGCCTGGAAGTGGTACTACAAGCACGTCGGCAACGAGGAGTGTCCGGTCGTGGACACGTGGTGGCAGACCGAGACCGGCGGCATGATGGTCACCACGCTGCCCGCGCTCGACGACATGAAGCCCGGGTCGGCCGGCCCGCCGCTCCCCGGCGTCGACGCCCAGGTCGTCGACGCGGCCGGCGAGGAGGTGTCGGCGGGTGAAGCCGGCTACCTGACGGTGCAGAACCCGTGGCCGGGGATGTTGCGCACCCTCTACCAGAACGACGAGCGGTTCGTCCAGGAGTACTGGGCGGAGTACTCCGACACGGACAGCGACGATTCCGGCGACTGGG